>QXWX01000114.1 GCA_009911175.1 Lachnospiraceae bacterium
AATCGTCAGGCTCAATGTTTATGCCCAAAATCAAAATACATCGTTCTATTTTTATGTTTTGAGAAAGCAATAACATAGCCTGTCTGCCTTGTGAACGGCTCTTTGAAAAAGTAAGGTAAAAGTAAGGACGTGGGAGCGTAGATGTCAGATTGATGTTGTACCATAGAAATATCGAAAGGAGATGTTTGTATGGACTACATTATTACAACAGAACAGTTGACGAAAAAATACAAAAACTTTACTTCCGTCAACAATGTTTCGCTTCACATTCAAAAAGGCAGTATTTATGGTTTCTTAGGTCCCAACGGCGCTGGCAAATCTACGACTATGAAAATGCTGTTGGGACTGACCGCTCCCACAAAGGGCAGCTTTACCATTGACGGAAAGCACTTTCCCGATGACCGGATTGCCATTCTCAAAGAGATTGGTTCATTCATTGAATCACCTTCTTTTTATGCAAATCTGACCGGCCGGGAAAATCTTGACATCATCCGCAGAATTTTGGGGCTGCCGAAAGATGCCGTTGAGGATGCATTGGATTTGGTTGGCCTGACCGAATTTGGTGGACGGCTGGCAAAGAAATATTCGCTGGGTATGAAACAGCGTCTGGGGCTTGCCGGAGCACTGTTGGGGAGGCCACCGATCCTGATTCTGGACGAACCGACGAACGGCCTCGACCCCTCCGGTATCCATGAAATCCGAAATCTGGTAAAGTCTCTGCCTGACCTGTATGACTGTACGGTTCTGATTTCGTCTCACATGCTGTCAGAAATTGAGCTGATGGCAGATGACATCGGTATCCTCAATCATGGACGGCTGCTGTTTGAGGGCAGTTTAGACGATCTGCGTCAGAGAGCTTTGCATTCTGGATTTGCAGCGGATAATCTGGAAGATATGTTTCTCTCTATGGTGGAAAAGGATAACGCCGTCAGAAAGCAGAGGGCAGACTTATGAACGCACTTGGGATCGAACTTCGGAAAGAGAAAAGAACCGGCGTCATCTCCGTATTGCTGGCCGTAGGCATTTTAGGAGCTGCATACGCATTTGTCAACTTTATTGTGCGGAAAGATACGCTTTTGAACCTGCCGCTGGCTCCTATGGATGTTCTGCTGACACAGCTTTATGGCATGATTGTGGTTCTGAATATGTTTGGGATCGTAGTCGCTTCCTGCATGGCTTACAACATGGAGTTTAAGGGAAACGCGGTCAAAAAAATGTATATGCTGCCTATGAGCGTTCCGGGGATGTACCTTTGCAAATTTCTGATCCTGACCTTTATGCTTTTGGCAGCGATAATTCTGCAGAATCTTGCGCTTGCCCAAATCGGGATGACAGACCTGCCGCAGGGTTCATTTGAAATGATGACGGTGATTCGTTTTGCGGCATATTCGTTTATTACCGCTATGCCGGTACTGGCCTTTATGCTGCTGATTTCCTCACGGTTTGAAAACATGTGGGTTCCCCTCGGCGTTGGTGTTGCGGGATTTTTAAGTGGTATGGCGCTGGCAAATTCGGATATGGATATTCTGATGGCACACCCTTTTGTTGTGATGCTGAAACCGGCGGTTGCAATGAGCGCACAGCCGGATGGGACCGTTATCATTGCTTCTCTGATTGAAACACTTTTGTTTCTTGCCATCGGCCTATGGATGGCAAAAAATCTTCGTTATGAATAGGAGGGATGACTGAAATGAGTTTTTTGGAATTACTCAAAATCGAGTTTATGAAAGTGAAACGATCCAAAATCGTGCCCCTGATCTTTATTGCCCCGCTGTTGGTGGTCGCTTCCGGGATCGCGAATCTGAGCAGTTATTTCACGCCGGAATATACAAATGCGTGGCCTGCGATGTTTATTCAAAGCGCTTTGGTTTACGCTTACTATCTGCTTCCGTTCAGCATGATCGTGGTCTGTGTGATGATTGCGGGACGGGAAACGGGAAACAATGGCATCCTGAAAATGCTGGCCTTACCGGTCAGCCGGCATATGCTTTCTATCGCCAAATTCTGTGTGCTGGTGTTTTACCTGTTCATGGAAATGGTTGTATTCCTTGTAGTATTCGTAACAGCAGGGCTGTACGCCACGCACACGATGGGGATTACGGAAACATTGCCCGTTCTTTATTTACTGAAATGGTGTGTTGGTTTATTCCTTACCATGCTGCCCTGTGTAGCGATGATGTGGGCGATTACCGTATTGTTTGAAAAACCGCTTCTTTCCGTGGGAATGAACCTGCTCCTTGTAATTCCCGGCGTTCTGGCAGCGAATACGCCGCTTTGGATTGCATACCCGTATTGTTACAGCGGTTATCTGGTGTCCTGCTCACTTCATGACTTTACAGCAGAATCCTCCGGTACTGCGTTTTCGTATTTTCCGTTCCTGCCCTGTGCGATATTGATGTTTAGCCTGGTATTCGCCCTGGCAGTCACACAATTTGGTAAAAAAGAAATGAGGTAAAAACTATGAAAAATAAGAAAATGAAATCTTTAAGCATGGTGGCGCTCATTGTGAGTGCCCTGCCTGCAGCAGCACTGATTCCTGCTTTTTTTAAAATTACCCTGTCGGATGGGGTGCGTACCGTATGGGCTGGCTCAAATATTATTTTTGTCTTGCTGGGGCTGCTTCTGTCGGTGGTCTGTGTACGAAACAAAGAAAGCCGCAGTACCGTAAATATCATTTCTATGGTGGTTAGTGTCCTGTGGATTCTGATGATGGCGGGGATTGTTGTTCTTGCCCTGTTTATCAATTTTGTTCAGTAAGAGAGGTATCAGAAATTATTTTTGCATAAGTACGAAAGGCGGCAGAGGAATCTTGCCGCCTAAAAATTTCTCAAAAATATCTTGCTTGTTACGTCGCGTAATGATTTATAATACGTTTCAGGAGGTAAAGGACTATGTCAAAATACAGGGCAATTCCAGACGGATATATGACAGTTGGTGAAGTTGCGAAGAAAGTAGGAACAACTGTCCGAACTTTGCAATATTACGACAAAGAGGGATTACTCTCTCCATCAGCAGAAAGTGAGGGCGGGCGCAGGCTTTATACGGATAAAGATTTAGTTATACTTCATCAGATTTTGTCCTTGAAATCATTAGGATTTTCTTTGAATGATATAAAGCAACGCTTAATTCCTTTAGAAACACCGACTGATGTAGCAACTGCCCTTACCAAACAGGCAGATAGCATACAAGAGAAAATAGAACAGCTAACAGCTTCTTTGACAGCAATCAAACAGTTAAAGACAGAAGTGTTACAAATGCGGACAGTCAATTTTAAGAAATATGCAGATATTATTGTCAATCTGCAAATAAAAAATGACTCTTACTATCTTATTAAGCGTTTCGATGACGATATGCTTGACCATATACGTAATCAATTCGACAGAGAAAGTGGTTTAGATTTTATGGACAGATTTAATCGTTTGAGCGATGAAATTGTACAATTGCAAAAGGAAAATGTACTCCCCGAAAGTGAAAAGTGTCAGCAGATTGTAAAAGAATATTGGGGCCTGATTATGGAATTTACAAATGGCGATATGAGTATGCTGCCGAAATTGATGGAAATAGGAAATATTGATACTGCTGCAAATGCCTGGGAAGAAAGACAAAAAATTGTAAACGACTATTTAGAGCCAGCTTTGCAAGTTTACTTTTCAAAACTCGGAGTAAATCCGTTTGAGGAGGTGGAATGATGAACCGTGCAATACAAGTTAGTGAGTTAAGGAAAAGCTATGGCAGCCATATTGTTCTTAAGGGACTTAATTTTCAAATCGAAAAAGGAGAAGTATTTTCTCTGCTTGGCGTAAATGGAGCAGGAGAAACGACATCTCTGGAATGTATCGAGGGTTTGAAGAAATACGACAGCGGTACAATTATCGTAAATGGGAAAATGGGTATCCAGCTGCAATCATCATCTTTGCCCGTTCACATCAAACCTATGGAGGCTATAAAGCTGTTTGCAAAATGGAATAGGACAGAGATTGACTACTCTATGCTTCATACTCTTGGTATCAAAGAAATTGAGAAAAAGCAGTATGCCAGGCTGTCCACAGGGCAAAAAAGGCGTCTGCATCTTGCCCTTGCGCTTATCAGCAATCCAGATATTATTTTCCTCGATGAGCCGACCGCGGGGCTAGATGCCCTGGGCAGACTTTCACTTCATGAGCAAATCCGAAAGCTCAAATCACAAGGAAAAACAATTGTTTTGGCAAGCCATGATATGGCGGAGGTAGAAGCCTTATGTGACCGTATTGCCATTTTAAATCACGGAAATATTGTTTTTTGCGGCACAGCTTCGGAACTTACAGACAAGGTTGGGAAAAAATATTTTATCCATATCAAAACACAGCAAGGGGAGAGGACTTTTGAAACGGACAATATAGAAGATAGTTTGATTGCTCTGCTTGGTGAGTTGAAAGAAAAGGGAACCCATGTGATAGATATTAAACTTGACTGTGGCACACTGGAACAGCATTTTATGGAAATGACAAGGAGGGGATCAGAATGAGTGGGTTTTTATACGGCGTTGCGTTACAGTGGAAATTGGATATACGAAGCAAATCCTTGTTAGTCACCTGCTATGTCATTCCGCTTATATTTTTTCTTCTTATGGGCGGTATTTTCACTTCTGTTATGCCCGATATGAGATGTACGCTCATCCAATCTATGGTTGTAATGAGTGTTTCAATGGGGGCGTTTATTGGATTGCCACCATCGCTGATTGAAACATATGGAAGCGATATAAACAAAGTTTATAAAACAAACGGAGTGCCTGTCTATTTAGGTCTTGTTACAATGTTTCTTTCCGCATTTATACATTTGATGATTTCCTGTGCTGTGATAGTGCTGCTGGCTCCCGTGCTATTTGAAGCAGTTTTACCAGCACAACTTCCGATTTTCTTTTTTGCACTTGCCATATACATTATTGTGTCATTAAGCATTGGAAGTATTTTAGGATTGATTATAAAAAAAGATGCCTGCCTTTTTTGCTTCATGTCTGTATACGGGCAGGAATAAGAAACGGATGGATATTATTTGAAATTGTTGTCAGTGTGGGGCGTGGAGAGCACCCGAAGCTTTTTCTGCTTTACAATGTAATGACAATGTTGTATAATGGCTGTAGGAGGGATGATTATGGCAAACACATCATTACTGCAGGTGCGGACTTCTGCAGAGGATAAGGAAAAGGCATCCGCGATACTGGAAAAGCTGGGGACGAACCTGTCAGCAGTTGTAAATATGCTCATCAAGCAGATAATTATCACGGAAGGGATTCCGTTTGAGGTAAAGATGGGCCGTCCTGTGTATTCGGCAGAAGAGGCGGTAGACGAAGTGAGGGCGACAATGGCGTTTGAAAACATGGATCTGACAAAAGAGGATGTCCGGATGCTGTATGCTTATAAGAATGGTGATGTTTCGGGTGATGACCTGCGCCGGGAAATTCTGGGAGGTGCAAAGTAGCGTATGCCGGATGAGTTATACTGCTACCTTGATATTGCAAAGGGGAATATGTTCTGCAATGCCATGTTTCTTTTCGGGCAGGCGGAGGAGATTTTTGGGAAGCTGAAAGCGGAGAATTATCTGCATGGGCTGGAAGAGGATGGCTTTGCCATCCGGTTGGCATATTATTTTTCAGAAATCAATGCCCTGCATCCGTTCCGGGAAGGCAACGGCCGGAGCCAGAGGGAATTCATCCGCTGCCTGGCGCTGCATAATGGATATGTGATAAATTTCGTGAATGCGGACAAAGATGAAATGCTGGAGGCGAGCAGGGAGACTTTCCTCTGTGAGTATGGAGCAATGGAGAGACTGTTCAGAAAATGCCTCAAAAAACAAGTAATAACATGAAATATCAGTGAAATGTAAAGACCGCCGCTAGGTTTTGCGGTTCATGCCTAATCTTGGGCAAGAACCTTCATTGCCATATGCGGCGGTCTCGTATGTGTATATCAAGTTCCGTTATTACTGGGAAGTGGTACGGCAATCATTTTTCTTGGCAGGCTTCCCTTTGAAGCGAGGTAATACGATTTACCAGTTACAAGGAGAAAGGGATTGGTCTATTTCAGAAACCGATTCTAAGATAAAATCCAATATGAAGCAGATTTTCATCACGTATGGCAAATACTTCCCCCTGCATTTTTTCTACGAGGAGTTTTACGATGGACAATCCCAGGCCGGTAGACTGGTTGCGTTCTTGGCGTTCCACATAAAACCGTTGGAATACTTTGTAAGGATCCAGCCTTGAATCTTCGGCAATTGGATTTTGGACACAGATGCAGATGAAGTCTCCTGGTGCATGGTTATGTGGGAGACGCACAGGCATATCTGTATCTTTTGTGATGGAAACCACCACTTCTCCAACAGAATACTGCAGACAGTTTTTCAGGAGATTCTGCATCACCCGCTTAAGCAGTTCTTCCTCCGCCAGGCCTTTGTAGATGGCACCGGGGCTTAAGCGCATTGTGAGACCCTTTTCCTCGAACATGGGTATAAAATCTGTCATAATGTTGGCAATCAGGTTGGTTACATTTAATATTTTCAGCTGCGGCTCCTGCTCCTGATTCATCAAATAGGAGTATTCAAAAAACTGCCTGATCCGCTGCTCTAATTCGTCCGTATGCCGGAAACAGACGGACAGATATTTTTTACCCGTATCATCAGTCTCACAGCGCTCCAATAGCTGCAGATATCCTCTCAGGACGGTCAGAGGAGTCCGAAGATCGTGGGAAATATTGGTAATCAAATCTTTATATTCGTTTTCATTCCTTTTTTGAAGCTGTCGGAACTCCTCGTCCTGTCTGAATATCTGATTTAAAGCTGCAGTCATTGCCTTCAGGTCGTTATCCTGCATTTCCAGTGCAAGCGGCTTTTTGACCGGGGCGCTGATTCGAGATTCCAGCTGACGCCTGAGGCTTCGCAGCTGCAATTTCAAACCTGCAAAATAAATGATAAAAATGATCCATAACGCACTGATGACAAGAACTGCAGGCATCATCGTTTCCTCCATTATTTTAATTCTGTTTTTTGAAATTTCAGATATCCAACTGTCCCAATAAGGAGGGTCCATATCAGGCTGATCCCGATTGTCTGGCAGATATCAGCCCATGTCACGTCTAATTTCAGTACCTGTCGATACAGCCCAAGGGGAGTGTAATTGACAATCCTCAGGAGCTTTTCGGAAAGGATGGATGCCAGAAGATTCCCTCCGAATAAAATGCCCACAAAACAGATGCCCATTGTGGTTCCGGTTTTTCGCGCAAAGAATCCGATAATGCCGCAGACTGTAAACAGACTGATATATGCCGCGCTGCCGGCGGCGATCATTCCAATAATATAGGGAATCTGAGTTAAATTTCCGCAGATGTCCGCTGTGCCCAGGCCGTTTTTGACTCCTGCCGGAAGCGCTGTCACACACCAGTAAATCAGACAGAGTACGGTCACAACCATAGAATACATCAGCATTTTAGCCAGATAGACAGTGCTTCGTTTTTTTCCATAGGAGATCGATTCCTGAATCACCCGGTTCTCGAAGCTTCCGCTGATCATCCAGCCTGCAAATAAACTGGCAAGCAGCAGGGCCATTGCGCTGTCCCCCATTATGCCGCAAATAGAACCTCCAAAATAAAGGTCATACATTCTATCTAATGCTTTGATTTCTGACACATTGGCTGGGTCAGTCAACTTGAATCCAAATACGGCAGATGCAATTACTGTAATGATCACTACAATTTTCAAAGGCAGTGACTTCCGTACCTGATACCATTCACAGCGTAATAAACTAAGCATTTTTGTTTCCCCCAATCACATTCATAAAATAATCTTCCAAGCTTGTCTCACACACGGAAATTTTTGTGATAATGACGTCATTTTCATGCAATATCTGCCCCACTCGTTCCCTTTCGTCCAGAAAATCGAACAGCTTGACACTGTTATCCGGCATTACCTGAAAATTTTGGGTATGCAGCTTTTCTTCCAGTACCGCTGTCAATTGGTTCACATTGACAGCTTCTAAGGATATATAGCATCTGCACCGGTCGTCCAGCTCTTCGTGGGAAAGAACCTGACGGATCTCGCCTTCATGGATCATGATGAAGTCCGTGGCAACCTGATATAATTCCGGCAGGTTATGGCTGGAAATCAGAATTGTCTTATTTTCATATGTGCTTAGTTTTTTAATTAAGTTTCGTATTTCGATGACACCGGCCGGATCCAGGCCGTTAATGGGTTCGTCCAGCATAAGCAGGTCAGGATTTCCGATGAGTGTCGCGGCGATTCCGAGCCGCTGCCTCATTCCGAGGGAGAAGTTTTTAACTTTCTTTTTTCCAGTGTCCTTAAGACCAACAAGCTCCAACAGTTCATTTTCAAATTCATAATTTGGTATGCCTTTCATCAGACACTGCAGGTGCATATTTTCTTTTGCAGACATACCAGCCACCAGCCCCGGAGCTTCAATCAGGGAACCGATGCGTCTGCCCGCTGTTTCCAATCCGCTGCGGTTTTCCGTGCCGAATAATAGAATGCTGCCCTGTGTCGGGAATCCAAGCCCTGCGATCATCCGCATCAGTGTCGTCTTTCCGGCGCCGTTTTTTCCAATTAAGCCGTAAATCTTTCCTTGCTGCAGACGCAGATTGACATGGTTCAATGCCCATTGAGATCGATATTGTTTTAGTGAGCGTTTTGCTTTCGGTATCCAGCGTCAGTTCTTTATAGGAGAGTTGTTTTTTCTGGTCTTTCATATGATATCGCCGCAGATTGGAAATGACTCTTGCGGTTACTTCGCCCAAATCAAATGGCTTTGTGATATAATCATCTGCTCCAAGTGTCAGCAAATCAATTTTTGTACCTACCAAATCCTTTGCTGAAATCACAATAGCCGGAATGTCACAGTCTTTTCGGATTTCTTTTAATATTTCGTCTCCGCTCTTGTAGGGAAGCATCAGATCCAGCAGTACCATGTCAAAGTGCTGGTTTCTTAACTGCCTGACACCGTCAAGTCCATCCCAGACGGATACGGTTTCATATCCATTGTTTTGCAGATTCTGTGCCAATAGCTGATTGACATCTTTTTCATCTTCGATAATCAGAATACGTTCCATATTATATTGCTCCTTGTATCATCTGCCTTTTAGGGTGCAGTTTAAATGCGATTTCATGATTTGTTCCGCTACATCATTTTAGTAGTTTTAGGAGTTTAAAGTCAATAGCCCATTCCAATCACTCTAAAAAATCTCTAAAAATAAATGGTATTTTAGAGGGTGATTAGAGAAAAGTATGATATTCTGCTTTCAGAACCGAAATGATTGGAGGGAAAGCAGATGAAATATAAGGGTTTTCACAGAATGATATGTATTTTACTTTCGGCGGCATTGGTGTTTACAATCCTTGCCGGATGTGAAAAAAAGGGAACATCAGATAGTTCGGACGGTGCCTGCGGGGATGACAGCGGCGGACGGGCAATGGGGCGCTATATGGAAGAAGAACTGTCCCTTCCGGCAGAATTTTCTTCTATCTATGATATGAAAAAGCTGGAAGACGGCTCCATACGGATAGCCGGATGCAGTGAAGACAGGGAAAGCGTGTGGGAGACAAAGGACTTGGGTATATCATGGGAGAAGGTATACGATTTTCCAGAAGAGCTCCAGGATGACGTCCGGGATACGGCTGTATCATCAGGAGGCCGGGTTGCGTGTGTATATGATGAAGGCTCGGATGCCGACATGAAAGAGATTTTCTATCTTATGGAACCGGACGGGGCATTTGGCCGGATTCCTTTTGAACTTCCGCAGGCGGAGGAGCTCTATGTAAACCTGGTCAGACAGATTTTGTTTGTGGGAAATGACCGGCTTCTGATTTGTGACGATCAGGGGATCTTTTATCTGGTAAACGTAGCAGACGGCAGCGTAGTACGGACATTTGAGTTTGGAAACTCCGAAAATATGTACGTTGCATTTGCAATGGGAAAAATGCTGCTTTTTCAGAGCATTTCAGAGGTGCTTCTGTATGACAGCGAGACTGGGGAGCAGCAAAGTCCTGGAGAAGCGATGCAGAACGGACTTACAGAGAGCGGCATGATACGTGCAGCTGATACATTGGACGCTGGAGAAAGCATTTATTATGTCACAGAACAGGGGATGTACCATTACCGATTCGGGGGAAGCATTGTGGAACAGCTTATAGACGGAGAGCTGAATTCTCTGGGCAGTTTTTCTGTGGATGTGGGTTCGCTGCTTATGCTGGATGAACGGAACCTGTTGGCGGCAAAGAGCGACGGCAATGAAGAAGCAGGATCAAGGGCGGGAATATTAAAATTTGCATATTCCGAAGATACGCCCGCAAAGCCTGATAAGGAATTGAAGGTATATTCTTTGTATGAGGACAATTCGATACGGCAGGCCGTCGGCGGTTTTCAGAAAGAGCATGCAGATGTATATGTTCACTATGAGGCTGCACTGTCAGGAGAAGACGGCATGACGGTCTCAGACGCATTAAAGACTCTGACTACGGAAATTATGGCGGGAAAAGGTCCTGATGTGCTGGTCCTGGACGGGATGCCGGTTGAAACCTATGCGGAAAAAGGCATATTGAGGGATTTGTCCTCTGTGATTGAGGAAAATAAGGAGGAATATTTTGAAGATGTGCGGAACGCATACAGAAATAAAGAAGAATTATGCGCGGTGCCTACAAGGTTTCTAATCCCTATGGTTCAGGCTGGCAGTGCATATTATGTACCCGGTGAGGATTTTGATACTTTTACGAGACGGGTGGGCGCATTGGAGAATATGGAGCCGGAAGAGGTGATTTCCAGATTTTGGTACAGCAGCAGCGCGGCATGGAAAAAAGAAGATAAGACTCTGGATGAATCAAAGGTTCAGGAATTTTTTGAAGGATTAAAAAGGGCCTATGGAGACCCGCCGGAGGGCGCAGAAGAAAAGGAAGATTCCGCACTGCCCGGCACAGACATCATGCAGGGGGACTTCCGGCTGCTTGCAGGAACCTGGAAGATCAGTGCGGGGCTGTTTGGCGCCAATCCGGACTATAAGTTTCTCCTTGCAGTAACAGAACATCTGGATGGCGGGGACTTTGGCTGCATGCCGGGGCAGGCAGAGCATGTATTCGTACCGTCTGTGACTGTGGGAATCAGCAGTAAAGGCAGCCAGCCGGAGGCAGCGGAACAGTTTGTGAAATACCTCTTCAGCGGGGAAATGCAGAAGATTTCGCAGGGCAGCGGTTTGCCGGTGCAAAAGGAAGCATTTCGAAGCACCATTGACGGACATCAGTACGAGGGAAATACATCCTGGGTGGACTTGGAGGAAGGAATCCGTTTTGAACTGGCCCCAAGGACGGAGGAAGAGATACAGAGGCTCATGGGACTGGCAGAATCACTGAAAACGCCCGCACTGCAGGATGAAGTGATCAAGGAAGCGGTATTGGAGCAAGGGGAGAAGGTGCTGGGTGGAGAAACGGATCCAAAGGAAGCGGCAGCCGCGGTTGCACAGAAGGTGAATCTTTATCTGGCGGAATAGAGAGTTTCGGTGAGGCTGTGATGATGAATCAGAAAATGAAAACCAGGGGCAGGAAGGATTTGAGGGGTCTGCTGTGGATTCTGCCGAGCTTTCTTGGAGTATCTGTTTTATATCTCCTGCCCTATCTGGATGTATTTCGCCGCTCCTTTACCGGGGCGGTGGATGAACAGTTTGCGGGGCTTAATAACTACAGGAATGTGCTTGGGAATACGGCGTTTTTACTGGCATTAAAGAATACGCTTCGGTTTACGCTGGTCTGCATTCCTATATTGATTTTGGCATCCCTGCTGTGTGCGATCCTTCTGTCTGGAAGTAAATATGGAGGGATTATAAAGAGTGCGTTCCTGATGCCGATGGCATTGCCGGCAGTCTCTGTGGCTCTGCTGTGGCGGCTTTTGTTCCATTCCCAGGGTCTGGCGAACCAGTGGATGGGGCGGCTTGGTATGGAGGGGAGCGACTGGATGAATACCGGGAAAGCATTCTGGATACTGGTGGCCAGCTATATCTGGAGAAACCTGGGTTATGACATCATTTTGTGGATGGCGGGGCTCTCCGGGATTTCGGAGAGCATTTATGAGGCCGCGAGAGTAGACGGGGCGGGTGAATGGCAGTGTTTCTTAAGAATCACGCTGCCGAATCTCAAATCTTCCCTGTATACCATCACAGTATTGTCTTTCCTGAACTCATTCAAGGTGTTCCGGGAAGCCTATCTGGTTGCGGGGAACTATCCCCATGAAAGTATCTATATGACGCAGCATTTGTTTAATAACTGGTTCCAGTCCTTTTCGCTTGACAAATTATCGGCAGCGGCGGTGATGGAGGGCGGAGTGCTATTGTTTGTGATTCTGCTCTTACAGAAAGTATGGAGGATGGATTGATGTATTTTCGGTTGCATTTAGGAAGAAAGGCAGTATGGATCCTTTTAATTGTGCTGGCTCTCCTGGCGGTTTATCCGGTGATTTTTCTAAGCGCAGGCTCACTTATGGGGGCAGATGAACTGGAAGACTGTCTCGGGGCGGTGGTTTCCGGGGCGGAAGGATATGCGAGCTTTCCGGTACTTCCCAAATATCCGACGCTTCAGCATTTTGTAGAGGTACTTTTGGATTCGCCGGAGTTTTTCGTCATGTTCTGGAATTCTATCCTGATCACGTTCGGAGTCCTTGGAGGGCAGTTTGTGGCAGGAACCATGGCGGCATGGGGATTTGCCAGATACGAATTTCCATGTAAAAGAGGGATTTTTCTGCTCTATATCGTACTCATGCTGCTGCCGTTTCAGGTGCTGATGCTTTCCGATTATCTGCTGCTGGACCGCCTGCGGCTGCTTGACAGTCTGTGGGCAGTCATTCTGCCTGGTATGTTTTCTACATTCCCGGTTTTTATCATGTACCGGTTCTTTGCGGAGATCCCGGACAGCTTAATCGAGTCGGCAAGGCTTGACGGGGCCAGGGAGTGGCAGTTGTTCTGGTATCTTGCACTTCCCATGGGATCTTCCGGGATTATTGCGGCGCTGGTGCTTGGGTTTCTGGAATATTGGAGCCTGATTGAGAAGCCTCTGACATTTATCAAGGATAAAAGCAAGCTGCCATTGTCTGTTTTCCTGCCGGATCTTACGATGACGGGGAAAGCAGGGTTTCTGTTTGCCGTATCGGTTGTTACCTTCCTTCCGGCAATCATAGTATTTATGGGAGGCCGGGATTATCTGGAACAGGGAATTATGGCAGGGGCGGTAAAAGAATAGTGAGGTGGATGAAAATGATCCGTAAAAAAGCTTTTGGGATTTTCGGAGGTTTTCTTGCGGTTATGCTTGTATTTACAATTCTGTCAAGAGCGGCAAGCGGCGCCTCAATGGCAAGGGTGGAGACAGTCAGGATATCGACGGGGACGATTGACCATAGGGTGTCTGCAAGCGGCAGGGTAGAGGCAGGAAAAGAGATCGCGGTATATACCGAAGGCGCGCAGCGGGTGGAAGAAATCTTTGTCAGGGAGGGACAGATGGTAGAAAAAGGGGAAGTGCTTTTTCAGATCAGTCTGTCCGAATTGGAAGAGCAGATTACTGCCGCCCGCCAGGATATGGAAAAGATGAGGCTTCAGAACCAGGATATCTTAAACAGCAGAAATCAGGAACAGCAGGATCAGGCAACGGCAAGGAACAGGGCGGCAGAAGATTATGATGCGGCAGTGCTGAAAGGGGAGCAGTCCATAGCAGAGGCGAAAAGCGCATGGGAGGTGGCAGAAGGGGCTCTTCGGGAGTTCCTTGAGAGCAGTGCTGATGAAAGGTTATATAGTCAGGAGCAAGAGATATCCGGGGAAGGCAGTCTGTCTGGACAGACAGATGACAGTGCCGGAGGTGAGGAATCCGGGGCCGAATGGGAAGTGAGAAAGTCTGAGTTAGAGCAGGCAGCGGCAGATGCGAAACAGGCATATGACGAGGCGGTTTCATCCAATGATCAGAACATACTGGCAGCGAAGCGGGCGCTGGAGGATTCATCAAAGGGATTAACTTTAGATAGTACACTAGAGCAGAATGAGATTACCAGACAGCAGGAAGAATTGAAACTGAATAAACTTATAGAGCTTAAGGCGGCCGAAGGGAAGATTCAGGCGCCTGTTCGGGGAACAGTGACAGAGATTATGATAACGACAGGAGATTTTACCTCTGACCAGACAGCGATCCGCATGGCAGATGCTTCTGGTGAAAGCTGTCTGACTGTCTCTGTGGACAGGACGGAAGGAGAATTTATAAGTGCAGGAAGCAGCGTGGAAATCAAGGCTTCCGGGAAGACAGAGAAGATCTGTGATTATACGGTCACGGATATCGTTGAAAATAAGGAAGACAAAACGCTTCTGGATATAAGGATTCATCTGCCGGGAGGAGTACTGGAAGCAGGGACATTGGCGGAGGCAGAGATTGTCCGCAAGCCGGAAAACTACGCGGCGACATTGCCTGTGGAGACACTTCATGAGGAAAGGGGCGGTTATTACGTATTGGTTTTGGAGGAAGAACAGGGAGTGTTGGGAACAGAACTGGCGGTACGGCGTTTTGATGTGGAAGTACTGGATAAAAACGGCACTGCCGCGGCATTGGAAGAAGGGGTATTGTCCGGGGAACAGGAGGTTGTCAGCAGTTCAAACAGGATGCTCCAGGAAGGAGACCGGGTGAGAAAGAAGGAAAAATGAAGAAAAGCAGTATGAAAGCATACGGGAAATTTATGGCGAAAATAGCAGTGATTGGGATAGGGATATACCTGTTCTGCCAGTCAGCCGTCTTCTGGGGAGAGTTGCTGTATAGTAAAAATAAGATCCAGTTTTGTCTGGAACAGTCTATAGACGGCCGGGAAGCGGCAGAGCTTCTGAAGCGGGATGAGGAATTTACGAAGGAAAGCGGTTACGAAAAGCCAGAAGCAATATCCGGCGTCTGTATCTGGGGAGAGAAAAAACAGGCCGTTCTGGAAAATAAAAATCTTTCAAGAAAAACGGAAGCAGATGTAATCTTATTCTGCGGAGATATAGAACTGCTGTTTGAGGGCTGCAGGGTACCGGCAACGGATGATATACGGGGCTGCCTGGTAGACGAGCAGACGGCATGGGAATTGTTTGGGGACAGTCAGGTTACAGGGATGGAGGTTACTTGTGAAGGGATTCCTTACATGATCAGGAAGGTCATTCCTGGGGAGAAGAAAATTGCGGTTTTCCCTGCAGGCAGCATGGAAGGACGGACATCAGGCATTCAGGATGGATTGAATTTGGGAGAGGGAGCAGGGGAGGGGAATCAAGAGAAACACAGCTGCCTAAGCAGGATTACGGTGTTAAAACCAGCGGCAGTCTCGATGAATGATTTGCAATCGTCACTATACAGCCGGTATGGGATCGCGGCAACACTTCTTGATTTACAGCTTCTGCGGGGGATAAGTGGATTTTTTGTATTATTGGTTCCGGTTATGGTATGTGTATTTGTCCTCCAGAATTTTTACAAAAGCTATCAAAAACAACAGGAGTGGATCTGGAAAGCGGTGATGGCTGCAGCAGCGCTGGTTTTGCTCATACTGGCATTGCTTTTTATAAGGCAATGGGTGCAGATTCCATATGACCATATCCCGGAAAAATGGTCTGATTTTACCTTTTGGACGGAGTTATGGAAAGAAAAGGCAGATGGTATGGAATACCTGATGAAGATCCAGAAATCTATTTTGGATTTAGAGTGGATGAACAGTTTTTTTATGAGCATAATCTGGGGTGTGTTGGCAGGGACATTTTTTGTGGCTGGAATTATACTGCTAAAACATAGTGAGTATAATTTAGAACAGTATATGACAAATCCATCTGATATGGGATAGAAAAGCTTTTGAAATATGGGGTTCCGGGATTTATTCTATTGGTAAGGCAGGAACAGCCGTTAAATATTTTGCGGCAGCTCCTATAACCCAAAAGGATGTCGTAGATTTATAACTGCGGCATGACAGATTAAGAATGGAGGAACTCATATGGAATATGGAACAGTGAAATGGTTTAATGCAAGGAGAGGCTATGGTTTTTTGACAGGGGAAGACGGCAATGATTATTTTGTCCATCACAGCAATATTGTGATGGATGGCTTCCGGACACTCAGATCAGGGCAGGCCGTAACATATGGAATCGAGAAAGACGATAAGGAAAGAAATATTGCGGTAGACGTAAAATTGGCAGAATAATCGGCGGAGGATAAGAAAAACCAGCAGATAATAGAAACACCGACGGGCAGCGGACAGTTCCTTTCCGGGGTGTTTCTTTTTTGATGTTTCTAATATAAACAGGCTTCTGTGAGATTTCTGTGACATTTGGGTGATAATATTATATAATCCGATGGAATCAGGAGAAAAATAATAGTAGGAGAAGGTGAATATATGAGGATTTTAGTGGTGGAGGACGACCATCTTTTAAATAGTACACTTTGCTATAATTTATCTGCAGGCGGTTACAAGGTAGATTCAGCAAAGACAAAAGCAGAAGCAGCGAAATACTGTGAAGAACAGGCGTATGAGCTGGCTGTTTTGGATATCAATCTCCCGGATGGAAACGGATTCACATTATGCCGGGAGTTAAAAGAAAAGTATCCGGACACTGCCGTTATCTTTCTGACTGCGAATGATATGGAAAGTGACATGTTAAAGGGGTATGAGTTGGGGGCGGATGATTATGTGACAAAGCCTTTTCATATCAGTGTGTTCCGCAAAAAGGTCTCTGCCCTGCTTGCACGGATACAGAAGCAGGCTGGAGGGGAGACCTATGATGACGGGAATCTGTCCATTCATTTCTCCGAGATGACGGCGGATTTTTTAGGAGAACCGATTGCTTTTACATCCATGGAATACCGCCTTTTGAAGGTGCTGGTACAGAACCCGCAGACGGTCCTGACCCGTCAGGTACTTCTTGAGAAGCTGTGGAATTGCGACCGTAATTTTGTAGATGAGCATGCCCTTACAGTTGCCATCAGCCGTATCCGCAGCAAGATAGAGCGCAATGGCTCTCAATATATTAAGACTGTTTACGGCATGGGATATATGTGGATTGGGGGACGTATCAAATGAAGGCAAAAGACATTTCTATAAACAAGGCCAGTGCGGTGCTCTTAGGCATTTTCTGTACACTTTCTGCCGCCCTGCTTGCAGGGATTTATCTGCTGACAGGGGAAAAGGCGGTGCTTCTTGTGGTGCTTCTTTATGTTTTCCTTGTGCTTGTCTGTGTGAGTTTTTTCCTTGCATTGATCCGCCAAAAGCTTCTGCTATTTTCGGACACTCTCTGTCAGCAGTTAGACCGGATGGCAGAGGGAGAGACAGCACTGATTGAGAGCGAAATGGAAGAAAACCTGTTCTATAAGATTAACCACAGGCTGGTAAGGCTTTATGAAATAATGCTGAAAACGCGCGAAAGCATTGCAAAGGAGAGGACTATGCTGAAAGAATTGATTTCTGACATCTCCCACCAGGTTAAAACGCCTATCACGAATCTTAAGATGGTAAATATAACAATGCAAAAAGAGCCTATGTCAGAGGAGAAACGCACCAGATTCCTGCTGGATAGCGAGACTGAGCTTGACAAACTGGATTTCCTGCTGCAGGCGATGATAAAAACGTCCCGGCTAGAGACAGGCATTATCTCACTGGAGAAGAAAATACAGCCGGTTTATGACACGTTAGCATCGGCGCTTGGGAGCATCCTGTTTCATGCGGAAAAAAAGCAGATGGAAGTCTCCGTGGATTGTCCAGCTGATTTAAAGGCATATCATGACCGGAAGTGGACAGGCGAGGCATTGTTTAATATTCTGGATAATGCTGTGAAATACTCGCCAAAGGGCGGCAAAATAGATATCCATGTTGAAGGCCAGGAATTATACCTGAAAATTGATATTGCAGATACTGGAAAGGGAATACCTGAAAATCTTCATGGCGCGATTTTCAGACGCTTTTACAGGGAAAATGGTGTGCATGATACCTCAGGGGTTGGAATCGGTCTGTATCTGGCACGAGAAATTATTACGATGCAGGGAGGCTATATTAAGGTTGCGTCGGAAGCGGGTAAAGGTTCTGTTTTTTCTGTTTTTCTCCTGAGAGAGAGGAATGCATAGCTGTCTGGACATCTTCATTGGAACTGAAATGTCACCAAATTGTGAGATTTCATAGTCAAATCTTTGAAATTTACCTGTTCCCGGTGAGATTTCTGAGAGGATTGGCTGTTATGATATGGTCAGGAACGGAAAAAGAAGTTTCCAGAATTATTAGAAAGGATGTGGACATATGAGCATTTTACAGACGACGGATCTTAAAAAATATTATGGCCAGGAGCCGAATATAACAAAAGCGCTGGACGGGATTACCCTTACCATCGGACGAGGAGAATTTGTAGCCATTGTCGGGACCTCCGGAAGCGGGAAATCAACCTTATTAAACATGATGGGAGGCCTGGATAATCCGACTTCTGGAAGTATCAGGGTAAAAGGAAAGGAATTATCCCAGATGAAAGACGAGCAGCTCACGATTTTCCGCCGGCGCAATATTGGATTTGTTTTTCAGAATTATAACCTGGTTCCGATTCTTAATGTATACGAGAATATTGTGCTGCCAGTAGAGCTGGATGGTGACACTGTAGATCAGAAATTCATGATGGAAGTGGTGGGACTGCTTGCCCTTGATGACAAGCTGAACAGTATGCCGAATAATCTTTCGGGAGGCCAACAGCAACGAGTGGCAATTGCAAGGGCGCTTGTGTCAAAACCTGCAATCATATTGGCGGACGAACCGACTGGAAACCTGGACAGCCGGACCAGCAGCGATGTTCTGGGGCTCCTGAAAACTACAAGCTACAAGTTCGACCAGACTCTTGTGATGATTACGCATAATAATGAGATTGCCCAGCTGGCTGACCGCATTGTCCGTATTGAGGACGGCAGAATCTCGGAGTAAGGAGGATGGCTGAAAATGAACGATATTTTATTTGGGAACAATAATCAGACAATGATGAAAAAAATGGCCCATAAAAGCTTTGCCGCAAATAAAAAGAGAAACATGGTTACGGTAATTGCAATCATCCTGACTACCGTGTTGGTGACATCTGTTTTTGGGATCGGTATCAGCTATATGAAAAGCAATGTTAACAACTTAAATATTATTCTTCCTACTAACCACAATATCTTGTATTTTTGATTTTTAATCGCAGAT
>QXWX01000115.1 GCA_009911175.1 Lachnospiraceae bacterium
ATGAAAAGTCTATACGGAGCTCCTTTTAGAAAAAAATAATCTGCAAATCGAATGCTCTTTTAATCTGAAAAACAACAGTCTGGTAGCGGTTGGGTTTGGGTAAGAGCAGTTTCTTTTCTGTTGTCTTTTCGGCTGGTAGGGAAACAGGCGGCGCAATCGCCGCCTGCCCTGCAATCGTCTGTACCGCCTCCATAAAGGTATAGTCCCTGACTTTTATCAGGTAGTCAACCGCTGACCTGCCCCCGATCCCACGGCTCCACCACATCCATTTCCCGTTGGAAATCTTTAAGCTGTCATGGTTTTTCGTTGTGTAGGTGTTGCCCGAAAAATGCACAAGCTCATAAGGCTCATAATTTTTCAGATACGTCAACAAGTCCATCCGCTTCGCCTCCTGCACGATTTCCGGTGCGATATATGGCATAAATCTCAGCTCCTTTCCTGCCCGTGATTGGATATTTGCTGTCTGTTTTTGAATATCCGGGCATAAAAATAGCCGATTGATTCTCGTTTTGAAAATCAATCGGCTATGTAAATATAATTCAATTATCAGAATCTAAAGTCTCTTTCGCCAACTCTGCTTCTTTTTCTCGCTTTAATATTTCTAAAAAATTAAAAGCGTTATTTGCATTGTCATAAATAGTAACTGGCATATTGGGATTCATCATATTATGTAATGCCTTTTCTACATAATGCTTTTGCGTCAATTCACCTTGCAGATAATCATTCAATTCTTGCATTTTATTGTCTCTCAATAAACCTTTTATATGCTCCTGTTCATGTTTTATATCTGCTACTTCTTTCAATAATTTAGCTTTTTTATCTTCTTCCACTTGCTTGCTCATCCTTTCCTTTTATTTTATATTATGCTCAACTATATCCATATTTTGTATTGGTATTTCAACTCCATTCTTGATTTTTCCATATTTTACAGGAATATCATCACAAATTATTCGGATACCAACTCCTAACAAATATAAATTTCCGTAAAAATTTTTATTGACCTCTTCTAGTGAATAATAATTGTTTACACATAAATCAAAAAATTGATTATACCAAAACCAATCATTCTGTGGAGATGATGTTATATACTCAAAATCTTCGATATTTACATCAAACTCTAAGCAATAATATTTTCCTCCCGTAAGATTTCTCCAATCCCTGACTAATCTAACCTTATCATCAAACAGCTTGTTAATCATATTTTCAAGTGTTACAAGAAATTCCGGGTTATATTTTACTTCTGAATAATCATGCACATCTTTAAAAGAACCTGATAAATGTACTTCTATTTCTCCTTTATCATGAAACAGCTTGCTTCTAATTATCTTTATAGAATCCCTATACGGGCAAGCAAAATCACGGTATCCTAACGGTTCTTCCTCAGAAAAAATTGATTTTAAATATTGACATTCTTTACCGTAAAAACACTCTTTACATTCTTGATCTCCTTCAATTAAATGAATTATTTTTCCATTATAGATTATTTTACGTTCATCCAAATCAAAAGAAATACCTCTGTCACTTAGAAATTTCTTTAAAGGTGTTTCCTGACTTAATGTTTTATTTAAGGTCAAAAATCCATATTTTTTGAAGGATTCCATTCTATCAAACGATGTTGTGATATGTTTACAATGTAACTCTATATCGGAAATATCAATCATATCTAATTGAATCGGATAATGTTCTAAAAAGTAATGGATTGGATCATCCTCTAAATTTGCTTTATAGGATAATGGTATTAGCTCTCCATCGTTCATACCATACAGTTCAGAGAACGCCTTTATTACACTCCCTTTATCAAAAAAATTAACCTTCACTTCTACCTCCCAATTACTTTATACCATAATGTTCATTATATAATTCCTCTACCATATTTCCTATCTTTCTCCCATCCTGCCTTATATAGTTCTTGTCATAATAAATTGCTCTTGCTTGTTGCCCAAATTCTTGCCCAAATTCTATTTTTCTATTTAAGCAATATTCCAATAAATACTGAATAACTTCTGCCTCAACAGATACTATCTCTAAATCGTCATTAAAAATATATCCTTTTCTCTCCAGCTTTCTTGTAATAGGTATTTCTTTTTTCATAATCCTATTTATTATATCTTTTGTTTGTGTTTCACTATAATGATTTTCATAAACGAAAGCCTCTGCACGAACCTTTCCATTTATATCGACTACTTTTCCATCTATACATATATCTGCAACTTTAACTATCTTTGTTTCCATTTCAAAATCTTCTCCATATCTTTTTCCATAAATATATCATATATCTGTAAATTTTTCTACAAAGTCAACTATATAATGGATAGTATGGATAGTATCAGTGCCACACTTTTAGAAAAGTTATTATTAAACCACCCCTATTTTCTTCAAATAAGCATATCCATCCGTATGCCCCCGAAAATAAATCTGCTTTCTCTCGATATTATCTTTTTTCAGACTAAGCCTAAAATACTCCACCAATACCTTGTGTTCTTTTGCTGTCAAAGAAATCTCTCCCTCACCCTCCGTAACATTCAATATGAACGGATAGTCCCTTTCCATATCCCCGATCTGCCTGCAAAGTGCCACATAGCTGTCATCCTGCTTTCGCAAATCTACGATTATATAGTTGTCTATCTCCATAAATCCATCTTCGATACGCTTTACTAAATCATTGTATCCCTCTGTTGCTGCGTTCATTTTTATCACCCTTTCGTTTTTATTATAATATACCCATTTTTCACCGCAACAACAAATATGCGAACCGCTCTTAGTTTTTCCAGTCCGCTATGTAAACGGTACTGGTTGCCCAATACCGCTTTTTTCACCGTTCCCGGTCTTTGCTGCCTTTCTCCGGCTCCGTTTCTTCTTCCTCCGGCTCAACGTCCAGCACGATATTTTCTTTCTTGTCCATATCAAGCAGGGCATTTAACTCCCCCAGCCGGGCGGTCTTTTCCGCTAATTCCTGTTCCTTTGGAAACTCTTTGACTGCCTCTATCTTTGCATTTTCAAGCTGTGCTTTTAAAGTTTCCAGATGTTCCTCACACCGGGAGAGGTTGTCGCCAAACTTCTCTATCTCATTATCCAGACGGGTAATATTTCCGTGGATGTCCGTCCCCAGCGTCACATGGTACGCCCGTTTCCCTTGCAGGGTGATGACAAAATCCTTGCTGAAGGTGCTGTAAGAAAGCTCCATCGCAAGCCCACGGTAGGCTCCCAGCGGAACCGGATCGGGGGAAGTCATGGCTTTGCAGGCTGCAATAATCGCCTGTCCCGCCTCCTTTTTCTCCCCATAGGTCATACCGTTTATCTGCATAGGTGGGAACGTGTCCCGGTCTGGCGGCGTGTGCGCCTTCACCTGCTCGATGTCCTGCTGGTACTCCACAATCCACTGGCTCTGCCTTTTTATCTCCATAGGATAGTATTTTGTCACCTTATCCTCCATTTCGTAACGCTGGCTTAGGAAGCTCTGCTTTAAGAGTTGCAGCTTTGACACCTGGATGTCTAAGTCCATCTTTTCCTTAATATATGGGTTCCCGGTGGCAAGGGCTTTGATTTCCGCATAGGATAAAGCTACCTCGTCAATGTCCTCGATGGTGCGTGCCGGACTTTTGGACGTCATGATCTGGCTGATAAATTTCTGCTTGTTCTCAATCATCTGGTACATATATGCGTCAAATGTCCCCTCAGTCACATACCGCACGATAAATACTTTCTTGTTCTGGTTGCCCTGACGGATGGTTCGACCGCCCCTTTGCTCTAAATCTCTCGGACGCCACGGGCAGTCTAAATCATGGCTGGCAATGATTAAATTCTGGACGTTTGTGCCTGCGCCCATCTTAAACGTGCTGCCCATTAAGATGCGGACGGCTCCCCTGCGTACCTTTGAGAATAGCTCCTTTTTCCTCACCTCCGTGTTTGCGTCATGGATAAATTCAATCTCCTGCGGCGGGATTCCTTTTGCAATCAGCTTATCCCGCACGTCATTGTAGACGCTGAATGTCCCGTCATTCTTTGGCGTGGACAAATCGCAGAACAATAACTGTGTTAATTTCTGCTCTTTCCCCTCCTCCCAAAATTGGTAGACTTCGTTGACGCAGGCATTGACTTTGCTCTCCGGCTCGTCCGGCAGCATTTCATTCGTAAGCCGCTGGTCTAACGCCAGCTTGCGCCCGTCATTGGTAATCAGCAGCATATTGTCCTGCATGGGGTTCACCATGCCGTTTCGCACACGCTCCGCCCGTTCCCCCAATATCTGTACCATATCCTTTTGTATCTCGCTGGGCTTTACCGCCACCACCTTGTATTCCGCTTCCGGCACGGGCAGGTTCAGCATATCGGCGGTCTGGATGTCCGCCACTTCCCGGAACATCATCATAAGCTCCGGAAGGTTGTAGAACCTTGCAAACCTCGTTTTCATCCGGTAGCCGCTGCCCTCCGGGGCTAATTCTATGGCAGAGACGGTTTCCCCGAAGGTGGACGCCCATGCGTCAAAATGCTGCAAATGGTTCCGCACAAGGGTGTTGTACTGCAAATACCTCTGCATGGTGTAAAGCTCCACCATTGAGTTGCTCACGGGGGTTCCGGTGGCAAATATCACGCCTTTCCCGCCCGTTATCCCGTCCAGATAGCGGCACTTCATGAACATATCGGATGATTTCTGCGCCTCTGTCTGTGCAATGCCGCCCACATTCCGCATTTTTGTGTAAAGGTAAAGGTTTTTATAGCCGTCCGCCTCGTCCACAAACAGGCGGTCAACGCCCAGTTCCTCAAAGAAAACAACGTCATCTTTCCGGCTCTGGTCGTTGAGTTTTGACAGTTTGGTTTGCAGGGATTTTTTTGATTTCTCCATCTGCTTGATGGTGAACCTGCTCCCTCCGTTCCGCTTTGCCTCCGCTATCCCGTCTATGATTTCATCCATCTGCTCCTCCAGCATACGCTGCTGCCTCTCTGTGCTGAGCGGCACTTTCTCAAATTGACTGTGGCCGATGATAACTGCGTCAATGTCGCTGGTCGCAATCCTCGCACAGAATTTCTTCCGGTTCTTGGTTTCAAAATCCTTTTTGGTGGCCACAAGCAGGTTGGCGGCAGGGTAAAGCTGGAGCCACTCGGCGGCAAACTGCTCTATGATGTGGTTTGGAACCACAATCATGGATTTGTTGCAGAGTCCCAACCGCTTGCACTCCATCGCCGCCGCAACCATCGTATAGGTTTTCCCGGCTCCCACCACATAGGCAAGCAGGCTGTTCCCCCCGTAAATGATGCGGGCAGCCCCGTTTTTCTGGTGCTGCCTTAACTTAATTTCCGGGTTCATGCCATAGAAATTTAAATGGCTCCCGTCATATTCCCTCGGCCGGATGGCGTTGAAATTCTCATTGTAATATGCCGTCAATCTCTGCCTGCGCTCCGGGTTCTGCCAGATCCAGTCCTGGAACGCCTGCTTGATTAAGTCCTGCTTGCCCTGCGCTATGGCGGTTTCCTCTTTGTTTAAGACTGCCTTTTTCTTCCCGTCCTCGGTGGGGATATAGTCATAGACACGGGTGTCACGCAGGTTTAACGTATCCTCGATAATCTTATAGGCGTTGGCACGGTGCGTCCCGTATGCATTGTTCGCCTTCGGGTTCCCCTTGTCATTGCTCTTTCCCTCAATGTTCCACTCCCCGGTGAATTTAGAGAAATGGATTTTGATATTCCATCGGTTGTAGTTTGGCGTGTCCAGCAGTTGGAACATAAATTCTGACACATCGCTGATAGGAATCCATGTGGCTCCCAGCCGCACACTGATTTCCGATGCGGTCAAGTCCTTCGGCTGTACCTTTTCCAGTGCCTCCACGTTGCTTTGATAGGCTTCGGACGCCAGTGCCGCCAGCTTCGCCTCTTTCAGTTTCTCCCGGACATTGCCGGATAAATATTCATCTTCCGAAACAAATTCAGGCTCCCCTCCCGCCACATTTGGCAGACGGAAAATCACGCCGGACAGCTCCCGCTCGATCTCCTCCGCACTTTTCCCGGTTAGGGAACACATATAGTCCATGTCCACTCTGGCTTTCTCGGACAAAGATAACGATAATGCTTCGCTGGCTGTGTCCACCTTTGTCACCGCCTGATGCGGCTTGATGGTGCGCTTATGGAACATATCGGCTTTCCGTGCGTGTATGCCGTCCTCCGCCACAATCTCTAAAGAGCAGAGCAGCGGATAGCTGTTATCGTCCGAAAAGACCATGCTGTTTGCCCTGGCATTCAGTATCCCGTACTTCTTCTGGAACGCATCGTACAGTTGGTTTAACTTCCTCTGCTGTTCTTCGATGACCGTATCGGCGTACCCTTCCGTCTGGTAAGCAATCAGCTCCCGCACACAGTCACGGATGGCAGCCATGCCTTTTACACGGTTTGCGGCGGTCACGGACAGCTCCACGGGCTTCATGCGGCTGTTCTCCCGGTAATAGATTTTCCCGTCATAAACGGTAAAGGAAAAATTGGCAACGGACGGATCGGCGGGGATAGAGTTATCTTCTTCCTCCACTAATTCGTCCGTTTCCTGTTCCGCAATCTCCGCCTGAATGTTTTCCACTGCCCCTGCAAGCAGGGTTTCAAGGCTGGCGTCCTCATACGGGCGGCAGGCGCTGTCCATGCCGTACTTCGTGCTTTCCATCACCATCTCGCCCAACACCATCTCTGGATGTTCCACAAAATAGCGGTTCTGCGTAATCCCGTTTTCATCAACATCAAGGTATAACCAGTCCGGCTCCGTTTCCACCATGCGGTCACGCTTCTGCAAAAATAAAATATCAGAGGTCACTTCCGTCCCCGCATTTTTCTTAAACGTATCGTTGGGAAGCCGTATGGCTCCCAAAAGCTCCGCCCGCTGTGCGATATATTTGCGTATCGCCGGGTTCTTCTTGTCCATCGTCCCCGATGACGTGATAAACGCAATCACGCCGCCCGGCCTGACTTTATCCAGCGTCTTTGCAAAAAAATAGTCATGCACAAGGAAGTTGTTTTTGTCATACCGCCTGTCAGATAATTTAAACTGGCCGAACGGGACGTTGCCGATTGCCACGTCAAAAAAACTGTCCGGCAGCTCGGCTTCCTCATACCCCTGCACGGCAACCGTGGATTTCTGGTAAAGCTGCCCTGCAATCCTGCCCGATATGCTGTCAATCTCCACCCCGTATATCTTGCAGTCTGACAGGCTCTCCGGCTTCATGCCAATGAAATTGCCCACCGCACAGGACGGCTCTAAGATGTTGCCGGATTTTAAGCCCATGTTCTCCAATGCCTGATACATGGCACGGATGACAACGGGCGGCGTGTAAAATGCGGTCAAGGTTGACTGCCTTGCGGCGGCGTACTCCTCCTGCGTCAATACGGTTTTCAGTTCCGGGTACTCATATCCCCATGCGGATTTGGTTTCGTCAAATGCGTCCGGCAAGCCGCCCCAGCCCACATACTTTGATAAGATTTCCTGCTCCTCCGGCGTTGCGTACCTGTCCTCTTCCTCGCACTTCTTCAATAGCTGGATGGCGGCAATGTTTGCCCGGAACTTCTCTTTTGGCGTCCCATGCCCCAGCTCGTCATTGGTAATCCGGTACTGGCTCCGCTGCTCCTTTGGGATTTCCGGGTGCAGGTCAAAGCCCCGTATCCTGCCCGCCGGCTTTTTCTTCTCCCACGCCGGCGCAAGGTCTGCCTGTTCATTGCTTTCCTTTTCCGTGCCGATTGGGACGTCGCTTTCCGATAGCTGCTTTTCCTCTCTGGTCGGCAAATATCCCTGTTCCCGGATATTTTGGAACCACTGGCTTGCAAAATCATTTAATTCGCTCTCCAGTGCCCCGTCCACAACACCATCCGTCACTACGTTGTCAAAACGGTTTAAGTTGTCCTGCTGGAATGTCCTTGCATTTAAGGTCTTAGCCTCATGGTCGAACACAAACTCCATGTCCGGATCGGCAAGGGAATCCCCGTTCTGCGTGTAATAATGGGAGATTGCAATGCGGTTCTCCCCGATGCTTTCCACGGTAAGCGGCATAAAGGACTGCCCCGCTTCAAACGATTTTGACTCCGTTTCCCCACGCAGCACCTCCGGCGCAAGCTCCATGAGGGCACGATAATTTCTCTGTGCCACGGTAAGGCTTTCTTCCGGGATTTCCTCTTTTTTTGTCTTTGGTGAAGCGGTTCCCTGCCCGTCCCCTGCGGGAAGGGATTCTGTGTTTTTCTTTTCGGCTGGTGGTTCCGGCAATGGCCGTTTGATTTTCAAATGGTCATTTGCCGGGTTTTCACGCAGCTTGCGGTCAAATTCCTCACGGGGCATATCTTTCGTGAACAGTGGGTAGGTGAGGTCATGCAATACCACCATGCTGTCGGTCATGGTAAGAATTTCATATTTCTCCATGCCGATATACACCACGGCTTCCGGCTGAAGGTCATAGGGCTGGTTCATGGCCGGAAGCCCCTGCACTTCCTCAATCAGTCCCGCAAGCTCCTGATACGCTGCCACATCCGGCTCCGTTGCCTGCTGGACGCTGATGAGGTAATCCAGAATCGCCATAACTTCATCCGGGTTCAGGAGCTGCTTTTCAATCTGCGCTATCGCCTCCTGCTCGGATTCCCCCTGCTCCACGTTTGCCTCATATGCCCGCAGGTCGGTTTCCTTATAAAGCTCATTGAGCCTTTTTGCAAGGCTGTCCGGCTCTGCCTTTTTCCCCTCCGGGGGAATGGGCGGCTCCGGCTCCGGCAGGGACGGTGTTTCTGTTTCGGCTGGTATGGGCGAAATCAGGCTGAATTTCCCGTCCCGGTAGTCCGTAAGGTCACGGTACACCTTCTGCATGAATGGATAACGGTTGTCATAATCTGCGGTATTATTAAGCACTTCCGCCATTACGGTCAAGATTTCTTCCACACGCTCCGGGATGTCAATCTGCGGCCGGATTGCCTTCACGCCTGCACGGTACTCCGAACCAAACGGATAGGGGCGCGCCACTTCCTCCGGCTGGTTCGTATAAAAATGGTAGATTTCAGCCGTAAGGACGCTTTTTTCATACTCCGGCAGGTACTCCATTTCTTTTTCCGTCATATACCGCCCTGCGGCAATCAGCTCGTCAATGCGCTTTGCAACCTTTCCCCATTTCAGCAGGATTTCCGTTTCACCCTTTATGATCTGCATCCCTTCACTGCTGGCAAGCATATCAATCCCGGTTCCCGTAATTACCGGATAAGCGCCGACAAAGCCATAGGCATTTTTGAGATAGTCCGCCTTCTGCTGGTTCGTGCGGTTTTTCAGGAAATAGACATAAATGCCGTATTTCCCCGGCTTCAAATCGGCGCTGGTCTTAATGACGGTATCAATGATTTCCTGGGAAAAAGAAAAAGCAGAGGTTTTTTCCTCTGCCAAATCTTCCATCAGGCTAAGCTGCCCTTCCACGGTCGGGAGCGGGTTCATCTTATCTTTCAGTTCC
This sequence comes from Lachnospiraceae bacterium, assembly GCA_009911175.1. The sequence continues at coordinate 9,441 of QXWX01000115.1, forward strand.
CCCAAAAGCCGCATACCCTCAAAATACCCTGCGATTTTTCCCCAGTCAAAATAGGACTGTGAAGTGCGGGAAAGATAGCTCCCCTCCCACATATGAAGCACGTTCTGGTAGGTTTTATATCCTACACGCCTGCCGTCCTCCAGCGTGATTTCCGTGTACTCATTGTTGAATATCCCTTTGATATACTCCGTTTGTTCTTTTTTATCCTCATGGCTTTCAAAAAATGCCCGGATTTCCCCTTTGTCCGCTTTCAGATGTGGGGTAGACAAAAGCAGCGATTTGATGTCCTCATCCTCCCCGAAAAAAGGAAAAGAGCTGTCCTCGCTGCTTCTGTCATAAACCGCTAAAACTTCCGCTGGCTTATCTTCTGTGGGCAAGTCACCGTCCGCCTGCGGCTCCGGCTCCTGTGCCTCTGGCTCCCCTTCCGCCGACAAACCGCCTTCTGCCTGCGGCTCCGGTTCTTTGGACGTTATGCGTAAACCAGTTCGTTCATCACGATTTCCTCCGCCGCCTGCCGGATGTTGTTCATCATCGAAAGCCACAACATCTGATCTTTCGCTTTCAGTTCCTCCGTCACCTCCTGCGACTGTGCCATCTGTGACATGATCTGCTCCATCCTGCCCTGCGCCTCCTCCTGCGTTTCCTTCAGGTGCTGGTTCAGCTTCCCTTGCGTCAGCAGGCTTAAGAATATCCCGTAATGCTGCTCTTTCAGGTAATTCCGGCGCAGTGAGCCGTACTTCCCAAGGTGTACTTCCGGTTCGTCCGGTACGGTGATGTCCGGCAGAAGGTAATCGCCCTGTTTGCTGTAAGCTATCTCTCTCATCATCAAAACCCCTTTCCGAAGTGTTGTTTTTGTCTTTCTCGCTTTCATTATACCTGCCTGCATTTTCCCCGGCAAATGTGCGGCTCCTTCTTTTTTCCTCTTTTTGCAGTTTCAGGATGGTGTCGGAAATTTCCCCCAACGCCATTTCCGCCACGTCGCTGGTGGCTGTGCCGAACAGGTTCACAAGCTCCGGCGTGTTGAAATCCGTGATGTTTCGGAAATCGTCTTTATCCAGATAAGTTTCTGTGTCTATGCCGCACCGCACCATTACCATGTAGGCTATGCTGCTTGATAAAAGGCTCTTTGCCTGCACTTCCACGCTGTACTCGTCCAGTTCCTCTAAAAAGCTGTCCCTGCGGTAATCTAAAATATCCTTTAAATAATCTGCAAGATTGTCATCCGCAGCATTCCCCGCCGCCTCCAGTATGGTTCCCGCAAAATCTAAGCTCTCCCCGGACACGCCGAAGGCATTTGCAAGGGTTTCCTGCACGTCCTGCCTGTATTTCTCCCCTACCTCCCACAAAGGAACGGGGCGCACCAAACGGCGGTAGCGTCCCTCCTGCGTGTCGGAAATGTCAAAGTAGTGCTTTAAGCGCATGGTTTTCGCATTTTTGTCAATGACCACAATCCCTTTGGAGTCCCGCTTCACCCAACGCCCAAACTTCCTGTTCCAGTCCTCCATCTGTAAGACTGCGGTAGCGTCCGGACGCTGCACATGGACTAACAACTGCTCGTCAAAGGGCAGGCGGTAATTGCGGCAGGCAGAGTTTAAGAAAGCCATCCAGTTTTCCGGCGTTGCGGCCACTTCCTTTACGGCTTCTGCGTAAAGCTCCGTGATAACATCAAATCTCTTTTTTGCCAACGTGCCTCCCTCCTATCTTTCCCGTTCTTTTTCCTTTTTCTTCGCTGGCGGGTATTTCTCCTGAAATTCCTTTACCGTCCGACAATCGCCGCCCGCAAAGTTCCAATCCTTTTCCGGATCAATGTTCAGATACCCGTCCTGCGGCAGTTTGATTGGCTCACGGGTGATAATGCTCCCGTAATGGTTTACCATGATTCCCCTTGCAATCTGCACCGGATCGCTGCCCCCGTCATCATCGCCCCGCACCTCATACAGATACAAGCCTTTCGGCACCGTGTCCCGTTCTATGCGGATGCCTGTGAACAATGCAGGTTTATCAAGCACCGTGATTTCCTCAAAATGTTCTTCCATTGCGTTATATCTCGCCATAACTGCACCTGCCTTTCCCGCTATACCTCGCCGCCGCCCAAAAATGTGATGACCTTGTTTGCCTTCACCGCTTTTTGAATCCCGTTTATCATCACAATCTCCGCCACGGAAATGCCCGGCAGTGCCAGAATGTCGTCCATCGTCATGGCAAGGATTGCTTTCTCATCGCTAAATCCCGCCTCCATCAGCTTTGAGAGGGAACGGACATATTTATTGTTTATCTGCGCCATAAAATTACCTACCTTTCCTTATGATTGTGCGTCTTTTTGCACATAGAGGGATACCCGGAGGGTGTTTCCATATTTTTGTTCTTTTGCGGCTCCGCCTGCACTGGCTCACAGGTTGCCCCGCTCCGCTCCATGCGTTCGGCAAATTCGCAGATATGGTATAAATTGCTGCCAATCTCGCTGTGGTACTCGTCAATGAACCTGCAAACCCGTTCATTCTTTTCGCCCCATCCGGTCGTAATGAGAATCTTTTCCCCGTCCGGGATGCGGAACAGCTCTTTGTAGTGCGGATCAATGAAGCGTATGCCCTGCCTTGCCTTTTTCATATGGCTGTCCAGCCATTCTTTTACATAGCAGAAACAGTAAAAATTATAGTCCCCTTTTACGGGGTTGCACCGTATCAGGTAGGCGTGTTTCTCTGTATCCACCCGGAAGCCGTACTCTGTGCCACAATTCCCTAAAAATGCGCTGCCGGGGCATTTCCCCGCATATGCGCTCATCTGGCTTCTGCCCTCCAAAAGCCCATACTCTTTTGAGCGCAGGGCGTTAATCACCTCATCAAATTCCGCCTGAAATTCTTCCGTTTTCAATGACTGCCTGTGGTCGTTCCATGTGGTGTAAAATTCATTCCCCCGGCTCCCAAAATCGCCACGGAGATACCCGATGCTCCCGGTCTGCCCCTGAATCTGCATACTCTGCCTGTAAGTGTATTTCTGTTCTTCCTGCTCCATTGCCCGGATTTCCATATCAGCGTTCCTCCCTTCCGCCTGCCTTTTTCTGTTTATGGGAGACGTCCTTTAAATATTTCCCATAGTCCACTGCGTCACGCAATACGTCCTCCACGGATTTATAGCGGTCATCCCGCAGGTTCTTTTCCACCCATTCATATACCCGGCAATCAGAATGGAACACCGCCTTTGCAACCTCGTTCACCATGCGGAGCGAATTGTCGTCCCGGAACAGCCGCACCAGTGCGTCGGACACTTTATTCCCGCCATTCTGTAACTGCACTTCTATGTCGGAATACGCTTTGAGATATACCTTTTCCGGTGGCTGTGTGATTCCAATGCTCCCCAGCACATCCGCCAATTCCGGCGTTGGGAACTGGATCACCGCACTGCTGTCCCCGTATTTTACGAATGCTTCCAGATGATACCCGCTGTCCGGGTTCCTCTGCGCCGCTTTTTCCTCCCTCTGCTCCAGATACAGAATTTCATCCATTGCCCGCTGGCATAAGTCTTTTGTAGCTTTTAAAAGGCTGTCCGTATAATGCCCCCAAAAGTAATCCGTCTGTCCCTTGCACTCCCATGTGACAAAGGAATTGGGGTTCTTCATGTTCACGCCCAAAACAAACTCGGCATTTCCCACGGGGATGGATGTCGTGATGACAAACCCCGCATTGGTTCTGAAACTGTCCATTTAACGCACCTCCATATCCTTATTCTGTTTCTGGTTCGGGGCAGCTTTCGCCGCCTCCTGTTTCTGAATTTCCGCAAAGCGTTCCTTTGCCCATTCCGGCAGGCACTCCGGCTTTACCTCGCCCTGGATGTCGTACCTCTCCCACCTGCTCCTCTCCCCGGTGTAAAGGTTCGTGCAGAAGCAGGCACTTCCCCGTGCGCCTCCCCTTGCACCGTTCCCGCCCGTCACTAAGACTAACTGGTGTTCTGCAGAACGGTACTCTGGCCGGATGCTGTCTGTCCTGACTGCGGCAACCTTCCCCTCCAGACTGTCATCGTTTTTAAGCGGCAGGCACATATCGGCTGTAATAACCTCCCTCGGCACGGTAACTTTCGTCTGCTCCTCCCGTATCTTCACGCACTGCGCCTTCACACGCTCCGCAAACATCTCCACAATCTCCACATAGTCATCTGCCACCATGCAGTCCGTATAAGAGCTGAAAAGCTCATTGCTGGTATAAAAGGCGCAAAGATATGGCATTTCCGCTTTTTCATCCACGCCTAAGACAACCTCTTTATCCCCAATGGGGATACCCTGCGTAATCTCATAGCTTTCTACCATCCGCTTTTCTTTTTCACCGCCCATGCTCCTCGTCCTCGCTTTCTTCCATGACTTTCTTTCCATATTCAGTAAGGGCATACCATGCCGTCCGGTCAAAGCGGCTCCCGTTGTGTTCGCCCTGCACCAGAATCCCGGCTTTTTTCAGCCTGCCAATCCCGCACGTTATCATGCCCCTGCTGAGATAGGGCATATGGACGGTAAACGCCTTTTTGCTGCATCTCATCCATGTGTTCCCCTCATAGCAATGTCTATGGTGGAACTCGTTTTCTTTCACTTCCCTCCAGATATGCTCCAAAAGCAGGGCGGCGGTTATGCCGAACCTCTCTGCCATCCCGGAATTAAATCTCTCTGCCATTCGAAAACCTCCTGTCCTCCGGTATGTAAGGGGGCGGCCTGATGCCGCCCCACAACATTCCCTGCAAAGATTAGCCTAAATTACTGCATGGGTTTGTTTTACCCTTTCTTCCTGCGGATTTTTAAGAATACCGCTGCAACCACAATAAATGCCACAAGCGCAATGCTGATTCCTGTCTTTGCTTTCATAATAACCTTAGTCCTCCTTCCTTTTCCTGCTCATTGCCGCCAGAACGCCGAACACGCCGATCCCCGCCACGGATAAGGCGGATAAGGCAATCCACAACCCCACGTTGCTCTCATCGCCCGTCTTTGGCGTGGTGATAATCTCCACTGGCTTTTTCTCATTGGTCATGGCCGCTTTCACAACCTGCCCGTCCTCTTTGATTTCAAACGGGAACTCCCTTTCGTCAATCAGGTAGCCTTCCGGTGCGTCATATTCCTGATAGGTGTACTTGCCATAGCGGAGCATAAAGGTGGCAAGCCCGTCCTTATCGGTCACGCCCGTTGCAACTACATTCCCGTCCTCATCCTTAATGCGGAACTTTGCATTGGGGAGCAGTTTCCCGTCGGATACGTCCGTCTTTGTCAGCTCCAGCTTTCCGGTAATCGGCTTATTGATAAACCCTACACCTGCCTCATTCTCCACGTCCACAATCTTCCCGTCCTCGTTTATCTCAAAGAAATAGGCGTTTTCATCCAGCACAAACCCTTTTGGTGCGGTCTTTTCCTTTACAAAGTAACCGCCATACAATAACCCGTCCGTCTGGTAAATGCCTTCGGAGATTTCCGGGATTTCAGCAACCAGTGCGTCTTTCTTCGGGTTGAATTTCCTGTTTCCGTCCGTGTCCTGATACAGCTCAAAGACTGCGCCTGTCAGCTTGTTTGCCGGGTAGTCTGCGTCAACCTTTGTCAGACGGACGCTGCCGATAATCAGCTTATCCGTGATTTTAACCTCAATCACTTCTTCGTTTACCGTAACAGAAACATAATGCAGCGCTTCGTTCAGCACATACCCCTCCGGTGCCGCAATCTCCCGCACGATATAGGTTCCAAACGGCACGTCCTCAAAGGCAAACGCCCCGTCTGCGTCTGTTACGGACACAAGCAGTGCGGTATCTTCGGTAAATTCCTCCGTGCCTGCCGAAAACAGGCCGATGGTGGCATTTTCCAGCGGCTTGTCCTCCGTGTCCACTTTGATTCCCTCGATTCTTCCACGGAGCAGCTCATTTTCAATGGGTTCCCCGTCCTGCACATGGATGCTCACAAGCGCCGCATCCTGCCCCTGATAGGAGAACTCCACCGGGTACTTCTCATCGGAAAGGATATAGTGCTGGTCGGTGCATACCTCTTTCACATAGTAACTGCCAAAAGGCAGGTCGCTGGCGAAAAATGCCATGCTGTCCGTGCTGCAGAACACAATCTCAATGAGTCCGTCTGCCGGGATGACGTCACCATTGGAAGCGGTCAAGTCCTCTGCGGCATACAGCCCAAATGCTACGTTCTGGATTTCCCCTTTGTTCCCAATGCCAAAGGCTTCGTCCTGCTCCAGTGTTTTTGTTAAGTCAACCGTCACTTTCTGACGCTCATTGTAAAAGGCGGTGTCAGTTTCCGTCACGGAAACTTCCTGCCCCGCATAGACCAGCTCAATTTCATGGGCTTCGATATTCAGCACACATCCATCGGGCGCAGTCACTTCCACAACTTTATATTTTCCCAGATACAGCTCTTTCGTCTCTGCGTTCCCGTCCTCATCGGTGGTGACGGTGTCCACGACTTCCCCTGCGCCTGCCCGCACAGTTCCGTCCTGCGTCACAATGTCCTCTGCGGCGATGATTTCATATACCGCCCCCGCTTTCCCGGTCACTTCATAGACCGGGGTATAGATGCTGCCGTCCTCGGTTAAATCCCCGTCTTTGTCGATGAAGCCGTCACCGGAAATCTGCACGCCTGCAAACTCCTCGGCGGTCTTTGACACAAGGATTCTTCCTTTCTGCGGCACGTTCTTCTGCTCCGTCACCACAACGGTGACGCCGCTTTCCTCGGTGGAGTTTTCCTGCGCCACGGTGAACGGGATGGGCGTGGAATCCAGCACATAGCCATAGGGAGCCTGCACCTCAACCATTGTGTACTCCCCATAGGGCAGCTCCTCCGGCGTAATCAGGTATCCGTCCGCCCCGGTGTAGAACGTATCCAGCGTTGTCACTTCCGGGTAGGTGTACTTCATGGTGACAAGCTCCCCTGAGCTGTCATAAATCTGGTAGCCTGCGCCTGCAAGGGGGATGGTGTTCCCGGTTTCAGCGTCTTTCTTCACAATCTTGATATAGGACGCAAACGGCCTGTTGTTGATCAGGTAGCGGTAAACCTCCCCGTCTTTGCTGACATACACGTCAAAATCCTTCATCCGCTCGCTGCCTTCCCACCCTTTGGTCTGGTGGACGGTGTAAACGCCATAAGGCAGGTCTTTTGTTTCCGCATAGCCGTACTCATCGCATACCAGCGTGTCCCGCTCGCTCTCTTTCGCATTGTCAAAACTTCCGGAACGCTTCAAATATATCTGGAATTCTGCGCCTTCCTCCGGCGTTTCAATCTGTGTGCTTCCGTCATCGGTGTGCTTGATGATGGAAATGCGCCCTTTGATGACCTGCTCCGTCACGTCATTGGACGTGGTGTTCAGCTCAATGGTGTAATTCTCCGGCTCCGCCCCTACATGGTGTACGGTTTCATCCAAAAGGTAACCCTCGGACGGTGTAATCTCCCGGACGCTCCAGTTATTGCCGCAGATATAATATTTCGTGGTGAATTTCCCCTCGCTGTCGGTGGTGTAGGTGTCGATCAGGGTGTCCCCGTCATAAATTCCATACACTGCGCCCGCCAGCGTTGCGTCACCCTGCGGCTCCCCGGTTTCCTTATCTGTTTTTGTCACGTTGACACGGAACTTCTTTAAGATGTTGGTCACGGTTGCGCTGGTGACTTCCTTCCACTTGATTGTGACGCTCTGCTTCTCCGGGATGACATAGCGGACTGCGGTGTCCACTTCCTCAAGGGTATATGGTGTGGAGCCAGAAATCAGGATGCCAGAAAACATCGCCACGCCGTTCCTGTCGGTCACTGCATACTCATCTACCGTTGCGCCGGAGAGGGAAGTCCCGAACAGATGGAACCTCACGCCTTCCACCAGATTATCCTCGGAGCCTTTGATTACTTTTAAATCCCCACGCTTTAAGATGTTGGAGAATTCCACCTTTGCGGTCTGCCCGCCTGCAACGGTCACTTTCTGTGATTTCTGCGGCTCATAGCGTTCCTCTGTCAATTCGGTCACGGTGTAGGTTCCCGGATTCAAGTTCTCCACCTTAATCTTTCCATTCTTCCCCGTAACCACGGTCTTGTTGATTCCGTTGCCCGTAATCTGGAACCTTAAACCCTCCACAATCCCGTCCTCGGACGTTTTCACAATTTGCACATGGCCGTATGGGATTTTCACGCTCAGGTAAACCGTGATGTCGGCTGCGCTCTCCATGCCCACCACGACGTCCTGCAAAGACGCATCGCCATAGGCTACCAGTGTGCCGCTGACTGCCGGGCTTCTCTTGGTTGCGGATAAAAGCACGTCCTCCGTCACCGCCTTTTGGGACGTGATGGTTAAGGTATTCCCGGACGCACTCACGGACACGCTGCTGTTGGATGAGGTGAAGTTATACTTTGATAAAACCCCGTTCGTATCCGTCAATTTCACAACGTATTTATCCCCGTCCCATGAAAGCTCCTTTACAACTGCGTTCCTGTCGGTAGACGCAAAGCTGGGGATTGTCCCGTGTTCCTGCATACCCGCCACAATCTGGCTGTACGCTGCGGACACACCGCCGTTTGCCCCGTTTGCGCAGATGCTGTTATAAAACTTGCCATCTGTCTGGTTATACGGAGCATTGGCGTTCCTGCACCCGGTCACAATCTCCCATATGACCATCTGCGTGGCAACCACCTTTTCATCCTCGGAACCGGGAAGGCTCCCCATGCTGCCCTGCGAACCGTACAGAAGCGCAAGGTTCACGGCGTCCCTCTGGCTCCCGCTTAAGGCGTTCCATGTTTCGGACGCATTTGCCTGCAACGTGTTCCCGGTGTGCAGCGACACGCCCGGCTGGATACAGAAGGCAGGCTCCCCGTCCGCATAGATACGGGTTCTTGCCTCCCCCGCCTCTCCACATACCCTCCCGTCGTGGGTGACGGTCTGCTGGTAGCGGATGGCGTTGCCTGCCCCGTCATGGCAGTACGCAAAGGTAATCTTCGCTGTTTGCGACGCCGCCGACACGTTCATGGACGGAAGCACGGAAACAATGGATGCCGCCGCCATCATCAGGGCAAGCCCTCTTTTCAATCTTTCTTTTAACTTCTTCAATCTACTTACCTCCATTTTATTTTTTGGCATAAAAAAATCCCTGCGGTATGCAGGGTTGGTAAACTGCTGGTTCTGTTGTGCCAGCCAGAAAAAGGATAGCCACCGGCTCCTTATTGTTTTTTCGGCTGGTATTCGACTGGTAATGGAAAGGGGTAGGGTGTGGGAAGGGGGAAACGGTGAAAAAGGCTATCCGCAAAAGGGCATAGTTGCCCCACGGTGGAAAGTAAGCGATGAATAACCTGCCGGTTTTACATATTCTAAAATCTGTGGGATAATCTTTTTGACTGACAAGTGAAA
>QXWX01000116.1 GCA_009911175.1 Lachnospiraceae bacterium
CTCCAATATTTTTCTTTATTGTACTTGAAATTTGGAGGAAATGCAAAAAAACTTTTCCGGTTTATCCGGGTTAGGTTTTTGGATAAATGATAATTGTTCTTACATTGAAAGAGAGCGTATTAAGGAAATTTCTGTGTTTCATAATCAGTTATATACAAATCTTTCTTCCTTAGGTTTTTCAAAGCAGGAAATTTTGGTAATGCTCCAAGTATATGAATGGATGAAAAGGTTTGCAAAAATTGCCTCTCATTCTGCAAAAATGGAAAGGCCTGTTGTTTTGGGCAAATGTAAGTGATAGAATGAAAAACTGAGGTGGCAATCATGCAGATAGAATTATTTTCAGATAAATATAAAGTTCATACACTTACCAACAAGAACATAGATGAAATATATAATCTGCAAAGCCAGAATGTTCTGTTCTATGAATATTGCCCGCCTTTTGTTACGCGGCAGGCCATTCAGGAGGATATGAGGATATTGCCACCTGGCAAAGTGATTGAGGATAAATATTATATCGGGTTCTATCAGGATGGGAAGCTGATTGCGATCATGGATCTGATTGATGGTTATCCGGAAAAGAGAATCGCATATATCGGATTTTTCATGACAGATACTTCGGTGCAGAATCAGGGAATAGGAACGGAGATTATTGATTATCTGTGCAGACATCTTTGCTCCCTGGGATATGAGTCGGTTCGGCTGGTCTGGATAAAGGGAAACCCGCAGTCGGAACATTTCTGGCTGAAAAATGGTTTTACGCCATTGATGGAAACAACGAACAATGCTGCATATGAAGTCATCCTGGCCGAAAGGAGATTAATACGTGAGTAAGGCAATAAACGAGAAATTAGTGGTTTGGATTGAAGAAAAAGTAAAACGTGAATATGCAGAGGATATCAGTCTGGTATTGCTGTATGGGTCATTCATAAATGGAACTGCAAATCCTAAATCAGATATAGACTGTTATTTTAGTCCCAGGACGGAGCGGGGGTATGAGCTGGCAAAGACTTTTATCCTTGCGGGCGTAGGGTATGATATCTTCCTGATGGACTGGGAACGTGCCGGGAACATTGCGGAGCTGGAAGAATGTCTGATTCCGCTTGTCGGAGATGTGAAGATCATTTATTCTTCTTCAGCAGAAGAACTAAAGCGGTTTCAGCGGCTGCAGGCCAAAATGAAACACAATCTGGCAGACAGGCAGGTCTCGCAGGCCGCTGCACGAAAAAGAGCCGAAGCTGCTTATAAGCTGTATCAGGATATATGTAAGCCGAATCCGCTTGCGGAGATCCGGAAACTGGCCGGACATATCATTATGCAGTTAGCTGATGCCGTAGCAATTTACAACCATGACTACTTTCACCGCGGCCTGAAAATGCAGTTCAGGATTTACTGAAGCTGCAGAAAGAAAAGGACATACCGCTCCGGATCTGTGAGGAATACTTACATACTATTCAGGCAAAAACGGCAGAGGAATCTATCCGGCACAGCTATGGGATGCTTTGTACGGTGGGAGAGTATATTGGAGTAGGCTTTTCGGAGGAACTGGCAAGGGATGACGGGGAATCAGGAGAAACAGCCGAAAATAAACCTGGCAGTTAAGGCTGCAGAGGATGATTTGCTCGGAACTGGGCGAACCATTTTGGCTGAAGCTGGCAGATGGCCTTGCCTTGCCGGATATGGAAACCGAGGCTGACTGCAAGTGCCGCAACATGTATTCATTTATAAGCCGGTTAGAAACGATGGCAGATGAGAAAACTGTAAGGAGAATTCTTTACAGAGTGCGGCATGGATTAAGGCGTTCCTTGACAGTGAGCTTGAGGGCAGAGTGGTACGATCTGTGCTGAACGGAGATTTGACCTGCGAGTATGAAATTATGATTCCAGAGGAAATTATGAAGACAGAGAATGAATAAGATCTGCTAAGAGATATGGGGTGTTTGGATGGTGGAGGAGTATAAAATGTTGTTAGAGTTTATAGTATTATCGGTAATTGGTATTGTTTTTTTTATAATCGGCTGGCTTATTTGGAAATGGGAGAAGATAAATCTCATACATAACTACCATTATAAGAATGTAGCAGAAGCGGATAAAAAAGCATATACAGCACTCATGGGAAAAGGTGCGATCACAATTGGAATAGGAATCATTCTTACAGGAATTATTGATTTTATTACACAGACTGGATGGGGGGATTGCATTTGGAGGTTGTTTTATCGGTGGATTGGGGCTCATGATTTATGCAGGGATGAAATATAATTAGTGGAGATGATGAATATGAATATAAAAACAAAGCAATTTCAGATATTAACCGATATTAATCTTGTATGGAATTTTATGACAGATATATACGATCCTTATTTCGCTAATGGAGCGGCAGCTCCTTTTTTCGAGTATGCGCTTACATCTAAATGGATGGATAAAGAATATCTCCATTTGAACAGGCTCTGGATGGCTGGAGATATAGTAGTGGGGTTTGTATTTACGGAAGCTGTTGTCACGAGTGTCTTTTTTAATTTACGCCCTGGATACGAAGGACTAGCTGATGAAATGGTTGAGTATGCACAGAACAGCTTCCCGGATTTGGGCGGAGAAAGAGAATTAGTGATTTTTTCAGGCCAGGAAGCGCTGATACGGGCGGCAGAGAAGGAGGGATATAAGGTATCATATGAAAATGCGGACTTTCTCTTTGATTTCAGGAAATCGGGATTAAGTTATGATCTCCCGGAGGGATTTCATTTTGTTGACCCGTTTAAGTGTGATTTGCTGAAACTTGCCAAATGTACATGGAATGGTTTCAACGCCGAGGAACTTGGACCTTTTAAAAACTGGAATATTCCGGATTCCGAAACACCTTGGAATCCGCATAAAGCATATACTGGTGTGGTGAATTCTGCGGTCGCGCCGCCGCCACACGCAACCCATGAGTATAATGTCATTATTGCCGATGAAAATGAAGATTACGTGTGTTTTTCAGGAATGTGGTGGGTTCCGGAGAATAAGCTTGCCTATATGGAACCGTTGTGTACGGTGCCGGAATATCGGAGAAGAGGATTGGCAGCGGCAGCGCTGACACAGCATTATAGACGTTTAAAAGTATTAGGGGCAGAATACATGACTGGCGGCGGTGATGATTTCTACAGAAAGGTAGGTTATGGAGAAGGTATACACTGGCTCCATTGGAAAAAGCGGAGAGGACATAATTGGCTAATGGAGGTGTGTTAATGAAATACGAAATAGCAAAAAAAGAGAACATTGAACAAATTTATCAATTGGTACAGAACACGATTAACGCTATTTATCCTTTATATTATCCTCAAGGAGTAGTTGAATTTTTCCGTGGGCTTCATTCAAAGGAAAGCATTGCTGCAGATATAGAAAATGGCTTTGTTAGAGTTTTGTTATCGGGTGATTGTTTAGTAGGAACAGGAAGCTGCAAGGAAAATCATATATCAAGACTGTTTGTTTTTTCCGATTTTCAGAAAAAAGGATATGGCAGTTATATTATGCAATGTCTTGAAAAAGAAATATCTCTTAATAACACCAGTATTTACTTAGATGCTTCGCTTGCGGCAGCCTGTTTTTATGAGCATAGGGGATATCAAACTTTAAAGCATGAAGAATTATTTATCAATGGAAATGTAAGGTTAGCTTATGAAGTAATGGAGAAACATATAGCAGTTCCTAATACAGATATTTTTTATGATGGAAAATGTTTTATACCAGAGATGAATACTGAAAATGGTGAAGTGGATAATCAAACGCTTTTTTTATATCATCAAAATGAGAATATTTTATGGGCGGATTACTATGGCGGAGAAATAAAAAAAGGAAATATAGTTGGAACGGTTGCTTTGAATGGAGAAATAGATTTTTATTATCAGCATATTAATTTGAGCGACCAGATAAGAATTGGGAAATGTCACAGTGTACCACAGATTTTAAGTGATGGTAGAATAGAACTGTCAGAACAATGGCAGTGGCTGAATGGCGATAAATCAAAAGGTTCATCAATCGTTGTAGAAAAACCCAAAAATATCTATTAGGCTATCTTGGTAAGGATAAGATAACCTTGCTTGGTCATTCTTGGGGAACATATTTCGGATGTAACCTTGTTCTTGAATATCCCGACGGATTATAACATAATTGCAGCAGTTGTATTTAATCCATATTACTCACTTGGAGATATTTACAATAACATCACTTCGGATTACAGCGTGTATTTGGAGTTTTTAGGCTCAAAGGAATTTGAAAAATTTTCATTACTTGGCAAAACTGACTATAAAGTGCCATTTTATAATATAAACGGAGATAGGGATTATCAGACGAACTTTAGCCTTGCACAGAAATATTTTGACGAAATAAACGCTCCGTACAAGCAGATGTTTATTATGAAAGACACTACACATGGATTGCTTGAATCAAAATCGGAAGAATTTTCAGATATATTACTACGGCTATTAAAAATCGACATTTTTAATAGCCGTACTTTTCAATGTATTTTAGCTTTTGATGCCGAAAATAGCAGGATACTTTATCTTCGCATTTCTGTAATCTATGTATAAATCTTCTGCTTTATTACGAATTTGCTCCCTTGTATGCGGAATTATTCCGCTGTGTATGTTCTGTTTTAAACTGTGGTTTAAGCATTTCATCAGGGTTTATTTCCGGTGAGTAGGGGTGATGTGAAGAACAGCTCAAAAGGTATTTGATAAGAACAGCGTTTATCTTCCCACCAAGAAAATCGGCAAAAACAATCCCAAAGCCGCCGAGATTGAACCAGACAACACCGCAAGGCAGAATCCTGCAAAATTGTAGGATTATTGCAATACTACAGTAGGATTTGCGTGCTATGATTTTCGTACATGGAAAGTGAACTTCCGGATTCATTTTCGATGTACGAATTTTTATATGAAGAAAGAGGTGTTGTATCTGTGAATTTATTGGAAGTAAAATCAATTTCTAAAGTCTATGGAGAGGGCGATACCGCTGTACATGCCCTGAAGAAAGTTAGTTTTTCGGTGCCGAAAGGAGAATTTGTGGCAGTCGTCGGGGAGTCCGGTTCCGGAAAGAGTACCCTTCTTAATATGGTCGGCGCGTTAGATACGCCTTCCTTTGGCAAAATATATATCGGCAGTAAGGATATCTTCGCGATGAAGGAGAAAAGCCTTACCGTCTTTCGGCGCAGGAATATCGGGTTTATTCCCTTCGGGTCTAATACCCCGTAGCTTGCTGCGTAACGAAGGGCGAAGCTGGGGCTAATACCCCGCTCCTGCAAGAATTGCAGGAGGCAAATGTCCAGTGGACATTTGAGTGCTTGCACCGGGGAAGTTTATTTTCCAGAGTTTTAATCTGATTCCGGAGCTGACGGTGGAACAGAATATCATCTTTCCGGTACTGCTCGACTACCAGAAGCCAAACCAGAGATACCTGGAGGAGTTGCTGGCAGTATTGAATCTTACGGAACGCCGGCATCACCTGCCGAGCCAGCTCTCAGGCGGTCAGCAGCAGAGAGTGGCAATCGGACGGGCGCTGATTACCCGTCCCGCTCTCATCCTGGCGGACGAACCAACCGGGAACCTGGATACGCAGAACAGCAGGGAGGTTATCGGACTCTTAAAAGAAGCTTCAAAAAAATATGAACAGACGATCATCATGATCACCCACAGCAAGGGCATAGCACAGACAGCGGATCGTATTTTACAGGTATCGGACGGAGAAATGACAGATTTTGGGAGGGTGCAAGACGTCCGGGGGACGTCTGTTATGCACGGACCGGAATGGAAAGGAGACAGGGAATGAAAAGTTATCTCAGCCTGATTCCGATCTCTGCACGTGTACACAGGCGGCAGAATCGTATGACACTTCTGTGTATTATCATCTCAGTGTTTCTTGTTACGGCTATTTTCAGTGTGGCTGATATGTTTGTCCGGACAAACAGCGAATCCCTGCAGGAGAAACACGGAAACTGGCATATCCGGGTCAACGGTATTTCACAGGAGACTGCAGAAAAAATCGCGCAGCGTTCAGATGTCGCGGCCATCGGTTGGTGTGATTTCTTTAATGTGGATGCGGATCAGCCCTATTATATCGGTGAAAAGAAAGCCGCCTTGTACGGCGTGGACGACACCTATATCACTCAGCTTGTCAATGCGCTTGAAGAGGGAAGTGTTCCGCAGAACGATAATGAAGTGATGTTAAGCAGCAATGCAAAGCTTGCTTTGGACGTACAGGCCGGCGACCAGGTGACGGTGCATACGCCTGCCGGGGATACGGTTTTTACGGTATCTGGCTTTGGCTCCGATGATAAAGAATATTATAGGGGGCAGACGTATCTGGCTGCCGTGTACATGACAAGAGAGGCGTATCATGCAATCATGGAGGCAAATACAGTGGGAGAACATCCATCCTGCTATGTGCAGTTTCAGAAGGCGTCTTCCGATACTGCCGCAGAGATCAGGGAGCAATATGGACTGGCAGATGAGGATATTTCTGACAATACTGCTACGATGGGACTGTCAGGGCAAAGCAAGAATAAATCTATACAAAATATATATGGAATCGCAGCAGTGTTGTTTGTCATGGTATTATTGGCAGGAGTATTGATGATATCCGGAAGCCTGAATAGTAATATATCTCAGCGGACAAAATTCTTTGGCATGATGCGCTGTGTTGGAGCAAGCCGCCGGCAGATCATTCAGTTTGTGCGGCTGGAAGCCCTGAACTGGTGCAAGACGGCTGTACCTGCGGGAGTCATCTCAGGCACACTGGTCAGTTGGGGGATATGCGCGTACCTGCGCTATGGTATCGGAGGAGAATTTGCCGCCATGCAGGTATTTGCCATAAGTCCTGTCGGATTGCTGAGCGGCGTATTGGTCGGTGTTGTTACTGTTTTGTTAGCGGCGCAGTCACCTGCAAAGAGAGCGGCTAAGGTTTCCCCTGTTGCAGCGGTTTCCGGTAATTCAGAAACCGTCCCGGCGAGGCGGCGTGCGATCAAACGGGAAGTTGGAAGAGTAGAAAGGACGCTGGGTATTCATCATGCAACCGCTTCTAAAAAGAACTGGTTTCTGATGACGGCATCTTTTGCACTTACGATTATTCTGATTCTATGTTTCTCGATTGGTATGGATTTTGCAAAGGGGCTGATGCCGACGCTGAAATCCTGGCAGCCGGATATTACCCTGAACGGTTATGCCAATGCGCTGGTACTTGAACAGGATGTAAAAGAGAAGGCGCTGGGGATTCCCGGTGTTAAGAGCGCCTTCGGAACCGCCTATCTGGACAATGTTCCGGCTGTTTCTTCGCGGCAGGGAATCGACCATATTAATCTGGAGTCCTACGATGAGTTTTTATTTGAAAGCGTAAAAGATGAGGTGGTGGAAGGAAATTTGTCTGATATTTATGGAGACAGCGATATGGTTATGACCGTTTATAATAAAGATAATCCTCTGAAGGTAGGAGATACGGTTCAGATTGAAGGAAAAGAGGTTACGATCACCTGTTCTGTCACGGGAGCCCTGTTTCCAAGTGAACTGCTTGTCATCTGTTCTCAGGAAACTTTTGAAAGACTGACCGGAGAGCAGGGACTTACAATGGTCGGCGTGCAGCTTGGCGGCGATGCGGATGACGAGACAGTACGGCAGATCAGTAAGCTTGCCGATAGCGATGTGATGTTTTTAGATGGAAGAGAAAGCAATAAGGGAAGTAATACCACTTATCTTACTGTAAAGGTGGGCGTCTATGGATTTCTGGCAATTATAGGAATGGTTACCTTGTTCTATATCATTAACAGCATTTCTATCAGTGTGGCGGCGAGGACGAAACAATATGGCGCCATGCGGGCAGTGGGCATGGACAGCGATCAGCTTACCAGGATGATAACGGCGGAAGCATTTACCTATGCCGTATCCGGTCTCGTGGCTGGCTGCGGAATCGGACTTCCACTCAGCTATTTCCTGCATACTCTGCTGATCACACGGTATTTCGGAATGGTATGGCATCCGCCGGTGACAATGCTGTGTGTTATTGCTGTGTTTGTGGTGACCTGTGCGGCCGTGGCAGTATACGCTCCTACAAAACGGATTCGAAATATGGCGATTACGGATACGATTAATGAACTATAGGGGGAACAAAATCGTAGGAATAAGAAAGATGGCTGCCCGCAGACTGGAGAGGGATATATGTTCTTTTCGATTAAAGAGCTGTAAAGAAATAAGGGGGGGGAGATACGGACAATGGATATGGGACTGGTCTTAAAATATCTTGATGATTTAAGTGAAAATAATAACCGGGAATGATATCATGCACATAAAGTGGAAAGTGAAGCGGCCTGCACACAGTTTGAGGAACTGGTGCGGACGCCCATTTTCCGTATCGGGGAATTTGACAGTGCTATTCTGCATAATCAGGCGGAAGACTGTATTTTCAAGCTGGTTCGGTATCCCCGGTTTGGCCATGATAGGTCACCGTTTAACCCATCCTTTCGTGCGCATATTTCTGTTCAGGGAAAGCGGCCTGTTCCAGTGGGATATTACCTCATGATCAGGCCGGGCGGACAGTCTTTTCTAAGGGGCGGATTGTCTACGAATATGTTCAGGGATGCGACTGTTATGATCCGGGATTATATTGCAGAACATGGAGACGAGTTTGGAGAAATCATTCATTCTCCTGAGTTCCTAAAATATTTTGCGGTACAGGGTACGGCGCTGAAAAATGTTCCTGCCGGGTATGATAAGGAGCATCCGCAGGCAGAATACCTGAAGTTTAAAAGCTGGTATCTGAAGTATCCGGTGGCAGATGAGGCACTGAATGATTCCGAGGTTTTTATAGAGGAAACGGTGAGGTTGTTCCGTATTATGAAGCCGTTTAATGATTATCTGAACAAAGCGCTTGACGGATTTCAGATGCCTGCAAGATAGAAACAATTATAGCTCGGATTAATTTTCCTAATTTTGTTTTAGGGCATATGCAAAAACCGCCCCTCAGTCTGCAAAAGAGGGACTACTCCTTGTAAAGAGCGATTACACTTGATAAGATAAATCAATCCAGTGGCAATCCAGAAAGGGGTATATTATGATTCGGAGACTATTAAAAAGCATTCTTGGTGAAAACTTTACGGAAAACAATGCAAAACTGGCTGCTGTAAATTTTGGTATCATTCTGCTGATGTTTGTATTATCCGGCATTATGCTGTTTTTCCTGCCGGAGCAGATTTCCATCCTGCATTCGGGTACAACCTATTATCCGGTTCCCAGTGTTCTAGGAGTATGGCTGTTCCCGGTGATTGCATTGATTGTAAACCTGCTGTTTATCCGGCAGAACCGCCTGTCTAAGATGAACAGCGCCATCTTTGTGATCCTTCTGGCAGCTATGATGGTTTCCTATATAAATATGATGTGAAGGCTGTATTCGGAAAGGCTGTCCTATGAAACGTATCTTATGCAAAATTTTATTTTATAATAAGGCGAATCCGGTGGTCGTTGCTTCGCTATGTTTCATAGGTGCTTATATAGGATATTTAGTCTGGTACATACTGAACCATTATCTTCCGGCTTCGGCAGCAGATAACAGCTATGTGCTGGTATCGCTGCTGTCGGCCTGGTTCTGTGCATTTTTGGGAATCTATCAGCTTCCGGACCAGTTGTGCATGAACCGCCGGATTCAAACGATTCTTTGTTATCCAGTGGAGGTACGGACGATACTAAGTGTCGTGGGAATGAGGGTTTTCCTGCTGCAATCGGGTATCTGTGCCACATTCCTTTACCCGTTTTTCCTCTTTGAAGCACATCACCGGAAAGAGGCGGCTTTGGCAATGCTATTCTGCTGTATCCTGACAGTCGCTTTAGATATTGCAGTTATCCTGTTCTCGATCCTGATCAGCAGATTTTGTGCCAGTGATATCGTGGGATATGCTTTTGTTGTATTTCAATACGGTTTTTTTCTAATACTTGCCTGGCTTGCGGGAAATACAGTTTTTTCATGCTTTCATAAACCTGGATTTTTATCTGACAATGCCGGAGTTCTGAAGCGATACATTACCGGGCAAAGTCCGGCCGCCATGCAGGGATATGAATTACGGAGTATCCTTTGGACCTGGGGCGCAGCATTGACAGGCATGATCGTCTTAATGGCGGTTCTTAAGCTTGCCGCTAAGCATTGGTATGTGCGGGGATATCTGAATGTACAGAGCTTCCGCCATAGAGAAACAGAGAAACAACCATCAGTATCCCATATTAAACACCCGTATTTTCTGCTGGAGTGGAAACGCGTTACCAGAAACAAGGAGCTGATTTTCTTCTCCAATATCAAGAACATTATAACAGTGGTAATCCTGTCCAGACTCCTGTTACACAATTTCAGCCAGTTTGGCCTTAAAGGAACCTATGTTGAAGAACTGTTCCTGCTGATGTCCTGTTGTTCGGTCAACACCATCTCCAGTACGGCCTATTCCAGTGATGACAATAAATCTTGCTATGCGTTTCTTCCTATTTCCGGGAGGAGGCTGTTTTTATGGAAAACAATACAGGGATTTCTGTGGGGAGAGATTACCGTACTTTTATTTTGGTTCATCCTGATCGGTTTTGAAAGGCCGCCGGTTGTGGACACCTTCCTGCTCCTGTTTTATGGCACTTCGATGAATTATGTATGTGCGTGGCTGGGAGTCTGTATTGATTTGAAAATGCTCAGGACCGTAAACAGTACGAACGAACTGCTCCATGGGAACATAAGTAAAGTGATTGTATTGATTACGGCAACAAGTTTAACAGTCGGGGAAATCATTCTGTCCGGCGGGAAATGGGTTCCTATTCCGCTTCTTCCATTCGCCTGTCTGACAGGCGCCGGAGTGGCGGCGGGGGAGTACGGTTACTGGAGATTCTGCAAAGGAGATTTTTATGATACAGATTCATGAATTGTCTAAAAGCTACGGCAGCCGGAAGATTTTTGACAGGGTATCCTGCCAGATGGAAAGCGGCCGTATCTATGCCCTTGTGGGGATGAACGGGATTGGGAAAACAACTTTGCTCCGGGCGATTACACAGCCGGAATGCATGGATTCAGGGCAGGTTTTGATTGATCATATTGAGAGCAGCATATTTGAATCAAAATACCGTCTCTTCTATGTCCCGGACAGCAAGGAGATGTTTCTGAATCTTACCGGAAGGGAGTATTTGAGATTTATAATCCAACTGTACCGGCAGAAACCGGAGAAAGCGGAGATTCTGCAAAGAGGATTGACGGGGGCTTTTAAGCTCGATGGGGCGCTGGATGCATATATTGCGAACTATTCTTTGGGGATGAAGCAGAAAATATACATGGCCGCCGCTCTGTTGTCCGGGGCAGGGAATTTTATTTTGGACGAACCGTTTAACGGGCTTGATCCGGAGAGTATCTCGACATTAAAGGGAATATTGGCAGAGCGGCGTGACGAGGGAGCTATGATTTTGTTCTCGGTTCATAATCTGGAGCTGGCGCGTGGTTTTTACGATCAGGTAATCCAGATTGATGGGGAGCATAATATTATGTCCGCTAAAGAATTTAATGATCATAGGAGGGTTTCAGGGGAGACGAAGGCAACAATATAAAGTGAATCAAGTTCAGTGTAACACTGGTCTTACAGGAAAGGAGACAGGTATGAGTATTACTAATTTAAGCAGCATAGGGATGAACCCATATGACTACGCATGCAGCAGAAAGAAAACGGCAGGTACGAAAAATTTTGCCCAAAAGACGCCGGGGGCTTCGGAAAAAAAGAATGCGGCTCAAAAAAACGGTTCATCTTCATGGGCGGGGGATATGGTAGTCTCCCAACCGCCGAATTATTCTGGTTTTACATATGACAACAGCGTATCTAAGAAATCCAAAGAAGAAATGACCATGGACGAATACAAACAGTGGTTCATGAATGAAATGTCGCAAATGCCCGTCAGCGGATGGTATCGCTCTACCTGCGTGGGAGGAACACTGACAATTACGGAAGAATGTTTTGAGAGAATGAAAAATGATCCGGAGTGGGAGAAAACAGTATTGGGTATGGTAAGGAACATGTATTCCAGTACCGGTCTCATGGGTTCTAAGATGATTGGGAATCAGGTCATCGGAGCAACGCCGGAGCAGTGCTACGGGGAAGGGATACCTGTTAAAGATGATTCGCCGCTTAACACAGACAATGAAAAATCATGGTGGGAGAAACGCCATGAAAGGATAGAAAAGCTGATGGAAGAACAGGAAACAGAAGCATTGAAAAGGGTACATGCCAGGAAAGCTGCGGTACAGGAGGAGTATTTGGCAGATCTGGTGGTGAGCGAATAGTGAGGAGAAGGGGGGTGAAGACGATTATCCGAATGGCAGCGTCTGCTTGTTGTGTCTGCCTGGTTGCGCTGACGGGATTCGGGGTTTGGCGTAGCGGAATGTTGACCGCACTGCCTGAACAGACCGAAGCAGACGCATTAAATCCGGGTGTAAAAGAGACCTCTATTGAAAGCAAAGGCGAATCCCCTGGCAATCTGGCCGCCAACAACAAAATCATCGTTCATCAGATCGACTGGAGCCCGTCCGATGAAATCAAATTTGATGTTCAGGAGGATGATTTTGTGGTTATGAGCAAGGCGGAAATAAACAAGTATTATGGAATCAATATTTTTCCGACCGTTCCCGATGATCTTAAGGAATGGGAGGACGAAGAATTTGGTGTTTACAAACGGAACGGCGGTACAGGAGAGATTTATTTTGACTTTAATATATTGAATTATTCCAACGAAACGTTCTCAAAAGGAATAAATATTGAAATTCAAAAGGGCTCTCTGCCCACGAGTGACTGCGTTTTTCTGGATGAATATGACGAAAAATCCATAATCAACAATGTCGAGGTGGCAATCAGACAGGATACGAATAACGAATATTATTTTGCTGAGTTCCTGCATCATAATGTCGGTTTCCGATTCATAGTGGAAGGCTTAACACAAGATGAGTTTGTAGCTGTTATTTCCTCGTTGATCCAATAATTCGTATGAAGAGGCGTTTATTACAGACAGAGTGGGAAACCTATTTTCAAATGGGCTTTTCGCTCTGTTTGCTTTTGTGCGAAAAGGGACTATTATAACTTCTAATTGCTTATTCGCCAACCATGAACTTTCAGACATCCCCTTGACAAAACTGCTATTTCTGATTATACTGTACTTGTTATATAAAGTACAGTATAGTAAAGGGATGATGAATTGCACATCGTGATATCAAACAGTTCTGACTTGCCGATTTATGCGCAAATTAAAGATCAGGTAAAGGAGCAGATATTGTCCGGCGAGTTGATCGAAGATGAAATGTTACCCTCACTTCGGCAGTTGGCAAAAGATTTGAAAATAAGTGTGCTGACGACTACAAGGGCATATAACGAATTGGAACAAGAAGGATTTATAACAAGCCGACAGGGTAAAGGTTTTTTTGTTATGTCAAGCGGCTCAGATTTAATACGCGAACAGCTTATCCGTGATGTGGAGCTAAACCTCACGAGAGCGATACAATCAGCAGGGCGAGCTGCAATGACTAATGATGAAATTATCAGCCTGTTGCGGCTTTTGTTGGAGGTAGAAAATGATTGATAATTATTTGGAGTTAATGGGTGTAAGCAAGAGCTTTTCTGGATTCAAGCTTGATAATATCAGCCTTTCCTTGCCCAAAGGGTATATCATGGGGCTTGTCGGCCCGAATGGAGCAGGAAAGACAACAACGATACAGCTTATTCTCAATATGCTGGAAAAGGACGCTGGAGAGATTTTGGTTTTCGGAAATGATAATGTAAAAAGCGAAAACGCCATCAAGCAGGATATTGGTGTTGTGTTTGATAGCATGTTTTATGTGGATAGCTGGACGGTAAAGGACACAGAAAAAGCAGTATCTATTTTTTATGAAGGTTGGAAACATGATGTTTTCAACGAAATGGTAAATCGTTTTGAATTGCCGCAAAGTAAAAAGCTGGGAGAGTTTTCAAGAGGTATGCAAATGAAGCTAATGCTTGCTTGCGCTTTCTCGCATAATGCAAAATTACTGATACTTGACGAGCCGACAAGTGGCCTCGACCCTGTGACCAGAAGTGAGTTTTTAGAAATCCTGCAAGAATATATAAAGGATGGCGAAAGAAGCATCTTGTTTTCCACTCACATCACAACAGATTTAGAACGCGTTGCCGACTACATTACACTTGTGAATAGTGGGAAATTGATTTTTACTGGCAGCATGGAGGATTTATTGAGCAGTTACCGGTTTATTAAGGGCAGACCGCGAGATTTAACAGCCGAACTTGAAAAAAGCATCATCGGTTTGCGTAAAACCGATATAGGCTTTGAGGGGCTTATCAGCGCAAAAGAAGCGGCAGGATATAAGAATTGCGTCCTTGATACCGCAACGATTGACGATATTGTTATCAGCATTAGTAAAGGGGGTGCGAGAAAATGACAGGTTTTTTGAGGATTACAAAACTGGATTTATTTACAATGAAATCACAACTTGTCATGTATTTATCATTGGCGCTAGTCGTGATGATGTTTGGCCTCATGGGGTCATCTGTTACAATATTGTGTATTACTGGTGCATGGTTTGTGGCTCTTATGTCATCTAACATTTTTGCCATACAAGAAAAGAACAACCTTGACCGCCTATATGGTTCGGTTTCCGTTAGTTTGAAAGACATAGTGCGGGGACGATATGTTTTTTCCTTTCTAAACTATTTCATATCCTTCCTCGCAGTGATTATTTTGCATTTTGGCTTTGCAACTTTTCAAGACAGAACAATAGAGTTATCTGAAATTGTGCTTGGATTTAGTGCGTCATTTTTAGTTTTCTCTACTATTACGGGAATACAAATGCCTATATATTTCAAAATGGGCTATACAAAAGCAAAGGTTTGGTCTATGGTTCCGTTTGTTGCAGTGATGGCTTTGGTGGCGATACCAGCTTTCGTTCCAGCGTTATCCGGCATTATTGAGTTTATACAAACTCATAGAAGTATTTTGATTGTGGTTGGTATAGTAGTAAGCTGTATTATCCAATTTCTTTCATATAAGATTTCCATTATTGCTTATCGTAACAGGAAAAGAGGTTGATTAAATGAAATGCAAATCTTGTAAAATGCGTATGTCTGATTTCTTTATAACCTTTGATTATGAAAACAACGGTATAACGAAAAAGGCTATGAATGTTCCTGCTTATAAATGTCCAAGTTGTAACAAAGTTATCGTTCCCGATTTGATATTAGGAAAACTGGAAGCCTTTGCAGAATGGGAAAAAAGTAATATTATCGACTATACAAAATGTGAGCAAATGGAAGCTGAAATATTTACGGTTGTGCACAACATATTAGGGATTTAAGCTTGTAGTGGGGAGTGAAAATATCAGTTATCAATGAATATGCCGCCCTTGTGTGCTGTACAGGTATTAGGCAGCTTGAATTTATAAAAATAAAAGCCGCCGTTTTGGTATAAGAAATAATAAAAACTTATAAACTGCTATCGGGTTCCTCGCTGTTTTGTATTTGCTGTAAATCATTTATTTTGACAGCAAATTCCTGAACCGCAGGGGAATCCTCCGTATAACCATTTTCAAGCAGGAGCCAGATGGTGTGAGAATAGCTGGTAATGGCAGTCTCATAGTTTCCCAGTGTGGTCATGAGATTGGCGAGGGTACAGTATGGATAAATGAGCTGGTGCGCATTTTCCGGAAGCATTTTCTGATATATGTCAAATGCTTCATTTAGATGTTCCATTGTCTTGTCCCCGCTTCCCTCCAATAAATAAGCGCCTGCAAGATCTGCGTGAGTAAGGGCAAAATCCAGATTGAGTTTGTCAGGATATGCCGTTTTATAGATTTTTAAGGCATGCTCATGTTCCGGAATAGCCTTTTCAGGATGTTCTGTTTCTGAATATGCCGCGCCGATGTTATTATAAATATATGCTGTTGAGGGATGGTCTTCGCCATAAACAGATATGTTGATCTGTATGGCTTTTCTGTAATTCCTGACAGCCTCTGCAGGCTGTCCCATGTAATAAAAGCAGAGTCCGATATTGTTGTGGATGGTTCCTACCTGTGGGTCATCTGGTCCGTATGCCTTTATGAATAATTCCAGCAGATGCTGAAGGTCAGACAGGACTTCCGGGTAATTGTCCTTTGTCGTAAGTTCAAGAGAACAGATAGAATTCAGGACATCCAGGGTATCCGGGTGGGTAGGGGAAAGGATATTCCATAAAATATCTTTCGCTTCCATCAGGAAAGGCATTGCTTTATCAGGGGCATAGTCCGAGTATATATTCCCGATATGATGAGCAACGGAGGCGCGCAGCAACAGTGTGTCATAATCATCCGTATCTTCTTTGTTTTGATTATATATTTCTTCATATATATTTTCTGCTTCCAGCAAGTGGCCGGTATCCTCTAAAAACATTGCCTTATGTGCAAGGGCGTTTTGTGTAAGCTGGCTTTCCCTGCCTTCTTCCAAAAGCAGCACGTCATAGGCATGGTCAAAGAACGTACCTGCCTTGTGATAATCGGTCTTTAAATATGTTTTTCCAATATTCAGGTCAAGTTTTGCAAGTTCTATTTTTGCCAAGGAAGAAACTGCTTCAGGGGTAATATGTTCATCTATAATATCACGGCTTTTTTGATAAAAATCCAGTGCTGCATCAAAATGGGACAGGTTATATGCAATCATCCCTTTGCTGTTGAAGACGGAACCAAGCTGGATACAGTCATCTCCGTACAACTCTGTATAAAGCTTAAAAAGCAGATCCAGCAGGGGAACGGCACGTTTATAATAACCAATATCCCGATAGATTTCAGCCAAAGCCCACAGAAAGCCGCAGTCGTTTTCTGAATGGAACTGCCCCTGGAAAATATCATTCAGTGACCAGCTGAACTGAATCAATTCCTTTTTAGTCGCGTCATTCTGGGAGCGGATTTCCTTCATTTCCAATGTAATTTCATAAATGAAGCTCTGACATGCCTGATAAAGCTGCTCTGTAAATTGGGCGCGGATTGCGGATGCTATAACAGAGTGCATGTAATAGAGATAATGCTGCCGGCCATTGTCATAAAGCGGTTCTTTTTTTATCCAGCCTTTTTTGGCTAACTGATTCAGCGGGGTACGGTTTTCTAAGTCAAACCATTTTTTCGCTTTCTCAAATCCGAACTGAATATTGGGGATGGTCGAAATCTGAATCAGTAAATGCTGTGCTTCAGGGCTGCAGCCGTACACGGCAAAGAGTTTTTTCAACTGTTCGATTATCCGGCCTTCGGAATGCATCTTTTCATGAGTGGCAGTCACCTCTTCGGCACTGATGTGGAAGCCGCATTGAACCAGAGAATCGTAGAATTCATATAAGAGAACTTCCTCTGAATCTGCAATTTTCGCAAGAAGCTCGATGGTAACGGTATGGCGGTCTGCAAGCTGTATAATCTTCTTGAGCATGATATCATCTTTTTGGCCAAAATAATAGGAATAGAATAAAGTCATGCAATCGTTCTCAGAGAGCGCCGGGACAGGAATTTTGGTAAAAGACGGGAATCCCTCGCAGCGGCTCGTAATCAGAAAACGGCAGTTAAGGTATCCGCAGAGTCCAAGCAGGTGCTCATCATCAGCATTTTCTACGTTATCTATAATTAGCAGCAGATTTTCATGGTATTGGTTTATGATGGAAACGGCCTTCTGGAATGCCTGTTCCATGTTATTGATTGTCCCATCCAGATTCAGGGCGCGCACGAGGGAAAGGGCGAAATCTCCATCTGTGTAATTCACCCATACAATGTGGGTGAAACCAGAACTGGGAGAGGTCATACTTAGAATCTGTTTCAGAACTGATTTTGCAATTTCGGTTTTACCAATACCGCCTATCCCATGCAAGTAACAGGAATGTCCGGAAAGTAACTGCTCCATCAGGAAAGAGGTTGTATTTTGGCGGCCAAAAAAGTTGGAAGCCTGTTGGCAGGGTGCGGAGGACAGTAGTTTTGGATATGTGGCCGCAGGCATATTTTCGGCAGAATTGATTTCTGTCATATAGTTATTTAGGGAATCAGCAATCTTTTCTGACGGCAGTAACTCGGTCCCTTCTATCGTTCCCAGAACCACATCAAGACAGGAAAGCAGATGGGAGCGGCTGGTACTGTTGTCTGTTGAATAATTATTTTCCCAGACGGATAGATTGATATGAAAATATTTTTCTGCAAGGGAAATGAAGGCATTTGCCGCTTCAACTGCCTGTGGCTCCTGAAATCTTCCCTTGCGGTTATCGGGAGAAAAGACATTTTCAAAAAGGCGTTTGAGCCTTTGTCGTGTGAGGGTATTTACCGGAACCGGGCGCTTGAGCCGGTCATTAAAATAGCCTCTGTCAAAGGAGGGCTGGGGGAAATCCCATTGTTCCCATTCAATCATAACAGTGCCAATGCATTTCATTAATAAGGTACGAAGGAAAGCGGAAGTGGTGATGATATCTGCCATGAGATTTTCTCCTTTCGTCAGGTTTAGAAATCCAACCATAATCTGACTGGAATCCAACTTCTCAAATATATTACAGTATATGCGTAAGCAAAGGTTATAGCTGTACAGACATTATACCATTGTTGGAAACAGAACGGTAGAGAAAGCTTCCTGTATAATATAAAGTGCAAAGGGAGTTGATAAAAAAAGATACCTCGTGTATAGTTGAATTATTA
>QXWX01000117.1 GCA_009911175.1 Lachnospiraceae bacterium
ATCGTCAGGCTCAATGTTTATGCCCAAAATCAAAATACAT
The DNA here is from genome assembly GCA_009911175.1 of Lachnospiraceae bacterium. The sequence continues at coordinate 41 of QXWX01000117.1, forward strand.
CGTTCTATTTTTATGTTTTGAGAAAGCAATAACATAAGAAAGGACTTGATACTATGGATTTTTTAAACATTGCAAAACAGCGTTTCTCTGTACGCAGCTACACAGATCAGGCGGTGGAAAAGGAAAAACTGGATAAGATTCTGGAAGCTGCCCATGTAGCTCCAACCGCCGCAAACCTCCAGCCTGTGCATCTGATTGTGGTGCAGAGCAAAGAAGGACTTGAAAAGATAGGACAGGGGGCAAACCTCTATGGTGCGCCGCTGGCAATCATCGTCTGCGCTGACCATGAAAAGGCTTGGGTGCGCCCGTTTGATAAGAAGCAGACAGGTGATATTGACACCTCTATTCTGACAGACCACATGATGCTGCAGGCAACGGAATTGGGGCTTGGCTCTGTATGGATTTGCTATTTCAAGCCGGATGTTATCAGAAAGGAATTTGGACTTCCTGAAAATCTGGAACCCGTCAATATCCTTGCGGTTGGTTATTCGGATGAAGAAGCCGCCGATCCGGAACGCCATAAAGATATGCGTATTCCGATAAGCCAGTTGGTATCCTACGAAAATCTGTAATAGGAGCGATTGCAAATATTTAAACATGACAGGCAGTGCGCACAGCGTACTGTCCGTTGTGCTTTATGGATGTTTTTCAGAAATATGCGCATAGGTTTCTTCCAGAATCCATTGAATGTGTTCGTCCTGAATACTGTAAAAGACCTTTTTACCGTCCTTGCGGGAACGGACTAACCTTGCAATGCGAAGTTCGTGTAGCTGGTGGGATATGGCAGATTCAGTGACTTCGATTTTCTTTGCAAGCTCGCTCACACAATATTCCTGCTTCATCAGATGCCAGAGTATTTTCATTCGGGTGTAATCGCCCATTGCTTTGTGTAATTCTGTTAATTGTTCCAGTTCGGAAGAATTGGGGACAGAAAAAATGGTTTTGTTTATTTGATTCATAATGTTGCTCCAATCTTATGTATAAGCTGTTTGACAGACCAAAGGTATATGAGTATCATAATTTTATCTGGAAGGGGGTGGTTAAATGCCACACTATAACTTACCTCACAATCATGGACAGAATATTGAGAAAGTCCTAGATAAGATTCCACCTGCAGAACGGTTCAGAGATATAGCGTTTTTATTCCAGCAGTTAGACGATCCTACAAGGCTGCGGATTTTGTGGCTGTTATGCCATTGTGAGGAATGTGTCTGTAATATAGCGGCGGCTGTTGATATGAGCGCACCTGCTGTGTCGCACCACCTTCGGGTTTTAAAGAAAAGCGGGATTATATCAAGCCGGAGGGAAGGAAAGGAAGTATACTATTCCCTGTCTAAAACGCCGCAGGCAAAATTGCTGCACCGTTCCATAGATGCCCTGTTTGAAATCTCCTGTCCAACTGATATTTAAGAAAATGCGCTACCTTGTGGGGTGTAGCGCATTTCTCGTTGTTCTTTTTAAATTTACTTTATTCAGAAACGGTTGACACCTTTACCCGCATTGCCCGGATTGCGTTCAGGATTGCGATAACGGAAACGCCTACATCGGCAAATACCGCCGCCCACATATTGGCATATCCCAAAGCTCCCAATATCAGCACTAAAAACTTAATTCCCAAAGCAAATACAATGTTCTGGTTAGCGATACGGATTGTTTTTCGGGCAATCTTCATCACTGCGGCAATTTTTGAAGGTTCATCGGTCATTAAGACCACATCTGCGGCTTCGATAGCGGCATCAGAGCCAAGACCACCCATAGCGATACCGACATCTGCCCTTGCCAGTACGGGGGCATCATTGATTCCGTCCCCGACAAAGACAAGTTTGCCTTTTTCTGTTTTTTCCCTTAACAGTGCTTCCACCCGGTCAACTTTGTCGGCGGGGAGCAATTCAGTATAAGCCTGATCCAGTCCAAGACGCCCTGAAACTTTCTGCCCTACTGCGTCAGCATCTCCGGTCAGCATAACCGTTTTCCGTATGCCGGAGGATTTGAGCTGGCGAATTGCGGACGGAGCGTCCTGCTTGATTTCATCTTCTATGACAATGGAACCGGAATATGTTCCGTCACAGGCGAGATAAATCACTGTTCCAACAGCGCCGGAAGGCTGGTAGCGAATATGTTCCCGTTCCATGAGTTTTGCGTTTCCCGCAAGGACTTTCTTTCCGTCTATGACTGCCTGCACACCATGACCTGCAATCTCCTGAACATCAGATATGCGGTTCGGGGCTATTTTTTTGCCATAGGCTTTTTTGATAGAAGCAGAAATAGGGTGGTTGGAATAATCCTCTGCGTATGCGGCAAGTTCTAAAAGCTGTGATTCGTCCATGCCTACTGGATGGATTTCACTGACTGCAAAAGAGCCTTTTGTGAGTGTGCCTGTCTTATCAAATACTACCATTTCAGCATGAGCTAAGGATTCCAGATAATTACTGCCTTTTACAAGGACACCGATTTTCGATGCGCCGCCGATGCCGCCAAAGAAACTTAGCGGGATAGAGATTACCAGCGCACAGGGGCAGGAGATTACAAGGAATGTCAAAGCACGATAAATCCATATGCTAAAGGACTGACCAGTGATAATAGGCGGCAATATGGCGAGAGCCAGGGCAGCAAATACCACTGCCGGGGTGTAGTAACGTGCAAAACGTGTGATAAAATTCTCTGTCCTGCCTTTTTTATCGCTTGCATTTTCTACTAAATCAAGGATTTTTGCTACGGTGGATTCCCCGAACTCCTTTGTTGTGCGGATAGATAATATGCCTGTCTGGTTAATGCAGCCGCTTATAACTTCCGCACCCGGAGCAACTTCACGAGGCATGGATTCTCCGGTCAGTGCGGAGGTATCCAAAGCAGAAACGCCATTTATAATGATACCGTCAAGAGGGATTCGCTCGCCGGGTTTTACAACAATGGTATCTCCAATAGAAACTTCTTCCGGATCAACCTGTACCAGTTTCCCGTCCCGTTCCACATTTGCGTAATCCGGGCGAATGTCCATTAGGCTTGCAATGGATTTACGGGATTTGGAAACTGCATAGGACTGAAACCATTCCCCTACCTGATAAAACAGCATAACTGCTACGCCTTCTGAATGTTCCCCTAAAATCAGTGCGCCAATCGTTGCAATCGTCATCAGGAAATTTTCGTCAAATACCTGACCGCTTAATATGTTTGTAATGGCTTTCCAGACAATATCCCAACCGATTACCACATAACAGGCTAAGAATATGCCCATTTCCGCCAGCTCCGGAAGATGGAGCAGACTGCCTGCAAGAAACAGGGCTGCCGCCGCAATAATGCGGATCAATAAATGTTTTTGCTTTCGTGTCATTAGAATACTCCTTTCATAATTCAGGCATTTTCATTTTGAAAAAACACCGGATGCCAGAAATGACAGCCGGTGTCCAGTTCGTGCTGCATCATGCCCGCAAAAGAACACGATACTTTTGACAGATGCAACCTAACGGTTATGCCTGAGTTTTTTATGCTTTTACCGTTACGTCCGGCTCGATTTTTTTAATCAGTGCCTTTGCTTCATTCAATATGGCGTCAAACCTGTCATCGGGTGCTTCCAACACCATTTTTTGACCGAGGAAGTTGACGGATACACTGGTTACACCGTCAATTTTCTGTACTGCGTTCTGAATCTTATCTACACAGTGACCGCAATCCAAGTCGATAAGTTTGATTGTTTTTTTCATGGGAATAATCCACCTTTCTAAAAATGTTTTTGTTGGTTTGGCATGGCTGAACAATTAAAGAAATGTTTAATCGTTCTGCGCAAAGTATAGTCACCAATCGGCTATAAGTCAATGGGTTTGAAGTCGGTATTCCTCTTTGGAGCATAAAACCTCCTGATTGGATTTTTGTAAAAAAAGAAATTGCTTTTCGGATAAAAAAAGCTCCTTTTCAGAGCAGACAAAAAGAAAATCGGGTGTTTATAATGAAAAACGGTAACAGCTCCACTCCCCTACGGGGGAGGGGTAATATACTGTTACAAATTTAGAAAGAAAGAAGGGATAATTTTGCAAAAGGAGCAATTTGACATTACGGGTATGACCTGTTCCGCCTGCTCTGCAAGAATTGAGAAAAGTGTAGCAAAGCTGCCGGGAATAAAGGAGGTATCCGTAAACCTGCTGAAAAACAGCATGGTTGCTTCTTATGATGAGTCTGTTTTGGATACGGTGGGAATTGTTCAGGCAGTTGAAAAAGCCGGGTACGGGGCATTTCCTAAATCGGTTCAGAATAAGGAGCAGAGAGTAAACACTTCTGCGAAAACAGCACAGCCGGAAGCAAACACAGCGCAGAAGGAATATGGACAGATGAAAAAGCGGCTGCTTTTGTCCGCACTGTTTACCATTCCATTGTTCTACATATCTATGGGGCATATGATGGGGTGGATACTTCCGGAGGGGCTGCTCGGCATGGAAAATGCGATGAGTTTTGCATTTACGCAGTTTCTATTGTTGATTCCGGTAGTGTTTATCAACTTTAAATATTACCGTATGGGTTTTAAGACGCTGTTTCATGGTTCACCGAATATGGATTCCCTGATTGCCATTGGCTCCGGGGCGGCAATCGTCTATGGCACCTATGCCATTTATAAAATCGGTATAGGGTTCGGTCATGGTGATATGGAAACCGTACACAGTTTTATGATGGATTTGTATTTTGAATCCGCTGGTATGATTCTGACACTTATAACATTGGGTAAGACATTAGAAGCTCGTGCAAAAGGAAAGACCTCGGATGCCATTACAAAACTGATGAACCTTGCGCCCAAAACCGCCACAGTGGAGAGGGACGGAATGGAAATACAGGTTCCGGTAGAGGAAGTACAGGCAGGAGAAATCTTAGTTGTAAAAGCGGGGGAGTCCATTCCGGTAGACGGGGTTATCGTGGAAGGCGTTTCTTCTGTGGATGAATCAGCCCTGACCGGGGAGAGCATACCTGTGGAAAAGCAGACCGGGGATAAAGTAATCGGTGCAACAATCAATAAATCCGGTTATTTTAAAATGCAGGCTACGAAGGTAGGGGATGATACCACACTGGCACAGATCGTGCGGCTTGTGGACGAAGCAACCAGTTCCAAAGCGCCTATCGCAAAGCTGGCGGATAAGGTCAGCGGGGTATTCGTTCCGGTGGTTATCGGCATTGCCTTAATTGCAGTTATAGTATGGCTGCTTGCGGGGTATGGATTTGAGTTTGCCCTTTCTATCGGTATCTCTATTCTTGTTATATCCTGTCCTTGCGCACTTGGATTGGCAACACCTACCGCAATCATGGTAGGCACAGGGAAGGGGGCATCAAATGGCATTTTGATTAAGTCGGCGGAAGCTCTGGAGGTGGCGCATAACATTGATACGGTTGTTTTGGATAAGACCGGGACAATCACACAGGGAACGCCTGTGGTAACGAATGTGCTTGTAAAAGAGGGGATTTCACAGAATGAACTTCTACAGGTTGCCGCTTCTCTGGAAAAAATGTCGGAACACCCACTTGCGGATGCGATTGTGGAGGAAGCAGAAAAGAATGCTTTAGGTTTTCTGCCTGTAAATAACTTTAAACAGATTCCGGGACAGGGAATTATGGGAGAAATCCAAAATGTTATCTGCCTTGCTGGAAACCGCCGCCTGATGTCCGCACAGGGCATAGAGGGAGGTGCGCTGCTCCAGCTTGGGGAAGCAATGGCTGTGGACGGAAAAACACCATTATTCTTTGCGAGGGGCGGACAGCTTATCGGTGTGGTTGCTGTGGCAGATGTGGTAAAGCCTACCAGTAAGCAGGCAATACAGGAATTATCCGGCTTGGGAATGGAGGTTGTCATGCTTACCGGGGACAATGCTAAAACTGCGGAAGCAATCAGAAAGCAGGTGGGCGTAGACCGGGTGGTTGCCGAAGTGTTCCCGCAGGATAAGGAAAAGGAAATCCGGCGTTTACAGGAAAAGGGCAGGAAGGTAGCTATGGTTGGGGATGGCATCAATGATGCGCCTGCGCTTGCAAGGGCAGATGTAGGAATTGCTATCGGGGCAGGTACGGATGTGGCGATTGAATCAGCGGATATTGTGCTGATGAAAAGTGACCTCTTGGACGTGTCCACCGCTGTCCAGTTAAGCAAGGCGGTTATCCGAAACATCAAGCAAAACCTGTTTTGGGCGTTTATCTATAATATCATTGGTATTCCGGTTGCGGCGGGGGTATTTTACCTGTCATTCGGCTTGAAGTTAAACCCAATGATCGGAGCCTTTGCAATGAGTTTCAGCTCTGTCTTTGTGGTATCAAATGCTCTGCGGCTTCGCTGGTTCAAAGCAAAACATCTTGCAAGACCGGAACAGGAAGAAACATATAACAGCAGTCAGATAATTTTATCAAAAAAAGGTGAAGGAGAAAAGAACATGGAAAAATTATTGAAGATTGAAGGAATGGTTTGCGGAAACTGTGTAAAACACGTTTCTAAGGCGTTAATGGAGATTGAGGGCGTTTCGGATGTCACAGTGCAACTGGAAGCAAAAACAGCATTGGTACAGATGCGCCATGCGGTATCAGAGGACAGGCTGAAAACAGCAGTTGAAGATGCTGGCTATCAGCTCATAAGTGTTCAATAGCCGGGTTGCCTATGAAAGCGAAAAAAGGAAATGTCACCCATAAACTGAAAATTGCGAAAGGTCAGTTAGACGGTATCCTGCAAATGATAGAGGAAGATCGTTACTGCGTGGATATATCAAATCAGCTTTTAGCGACACAGGCACTATTAAAGAGTGCTAACCAACAGATTTTACAGGCACATATCCGTAACTGTGTCCGAGAAGCGTTACAGACCGATGCAGAAAACCCGAAACTGGAGGAAGCGTTGCAGCTATTGGAAAAAATGGTGCAATAGAGCAGATATTTCCGATTGGAGCAAAAGTCCTTCGGATAAGAGCAGACAAAAGGGATTGACTTTTAATATACTCTATATGGTTAGGCATGGCTAATATAGATATAAGGAGGAAACATGATGAAACAGTCACTTGATACAAGGACAAAATTATTGACGAAAAGTCCGTTTCCCCTCATGCTGGAGCTTAGTATACCTGCGGTTCTTGGCATGGTGGTTGTAGGGCTTTATAACATGATGGATTCCATTTTTGTAGGGCAGATGGTAGGCGCAGCGCAAATGGGGGCGGTATCCGTATCTTATCCGTTTACGCTCATCAATGCGGGTTCGGCGGCGATGTTGGGGGTAGGCTCTGCTTCGGTGCTATCTCGTGCGATTGGAAAGAAGGATCAGGACACTGTAAAAAAGATTATGGGAAACTTGATTGCAATGGTGCTTCTGCTGTCTGTTATTTACACTGTGATAGGTATGGTATTTACCCGCCAGCTTTTATCTCTGGCAGGCGCAAGCGACAATATCCTGAACTATGCGGAAAAGTATTTGCGTATTGTGTTTGCGGGAAGCCTGTTTGTGAACTTCTTCCAGAGTGCGAATATGGTCATTCGTGGGGAGGGGCAGCTTAAAAAGGCAATGATGATTATTGCAAGTGGGGCAATCCTGAACATTATCCTCGATCCGATTTTTATTACGGTTTTAAAGCCTTACGGATTGGGAGTGGAAGCGGCGGCTTACGCAACGATTTTTTCACAGTTCATTCAGGCGGTGATTACATTATGGTATTTCAAGAGGAAAAGCGTAAATGTAAAAATCGGACGGATACATATTGACGGGGAATTACTGCCGCAGGTTTTGGCGGTTGGGGTTTCCGCTTTGCTGATGCAGGTTTTGACGCTGGTACAGCAGACGGTGATTTATCGTGTGGCGTCTGTGTATGGCGGGGAAAATTCACAGATATTGTTAGGAGCTGCACTGCGTTTCTGGAACTTCTCGTTCGTTCCTCTTTGGGGTATCAGTCAGGGATTTCAGCCAGCCGCAGGGACAAACTACGGTGCGAAAGATTATGACCGGGTAAAGAAATTGACAGGTGTATTCATTACAGCGGCAACAGTGTTGTCCTTACTGTTCTACATTCCGGTTGAATTATTCCCGGATAAGGTGCTTTCTATGTTTATTACAACACCGGGCGTGGCGGCTTCGGGGGCAACGAATTTCCGGATCATGTTCAGTACCTATATTTTACAGGGTAGTTTCCTGATTGCGGTAACGCTGTTCCAGTCATTAGGAAAGGCAAATAAGGCTACTTGGCTGGTATTGTTCCGACAGATTATTTTGTTTATCCCGCTTTGTGTAGTTTTGCCGATGATTGGCGGCATGGGGATTCGTGGTGTCTGGCTGGCGATTGCCCTGACCGATGCGGTTCTGGTTGTGATTACGGTTTTGATGATGCTTTCAGAGTTTCGCAAGATGCCGGAAACAAAATAGAGTAAGGAAATGTGTATTGAGCCGATACTTTATTTGATAAGGTATTGGCTCTTTTCTTTGTTTGCACAATCGGTGGAGATAGAATATAATTCTAATTGGAGTGTAAATTCTACCGATTGGAGCAGTATATTATGAAGAAAAGATATATAATAGAGGATGCCAGAAAACATCTGGCGGAACAGATTAACGGTATAGAAGGAATAGAGAGGACTGCCATGCAGGAAAACTTAGTGAAAAACACAAAAGGGCTGTCTGCGGTTATTCCAAAGGATAATGACGGATATTGTACGGTCTATAAAATGGATTGTGCCGATGGTTTAGGACTGATGACCGTTTATCAGGTTTATCCGGGCATACAGCTTATTTACAATGATTTTGAAGCAACAGGCTGTGAATGGGAAGGTACGCTTGGGAAGAATATATTGGAAATCAACCATTGCAGAGAAGGGCGTGAGGGAAGCAAATTGTTAAGCGGTTCCTGTCTGTATCTTGGGGAGGGTGATATGTCCATTCATACTATGGATAACTGTGCTTCCGAAATGGCGTTTCCACTAAAGCATTACCGGGGAATTTCCGTTGTTATCAATTTGGAGCTGGTATCAGAATATCCGCCGCAGACTTTGGCAGAAAGCGGAATTGATATATTGGAATTTAAGGAAAAGTTTTGTGCAGATGGAAACTGCTTTATTATGCGGGCGAAGGATGAAATCGAGCATATCTTTTCGGAGCTTTATTCTGTGCCGGACTGTCTGCAAAAGCCATATTTTAAGCTAAAGGTGCAGGAACTTCTTCTTTTCCTCTGTATGGTGGACGTAACAAAAGAGAAACAGCGGGAAATGTATACTTCGCCGCAGGTGGAGATTGTCAAGGAAATCCATAAAAAGTTAATTTCCAACTTGCAGGAGCGTTTTACGATTGAGGAGCTTTCCAAAGAATACCTTATCAATACAGCTACTTTAAAAGCCACATTTAAAGGGATTTATGGACAGCCTATCGGAACTTACATGAAAGAATACCGCATGAAACAGGCGGCTGTGCTTCTTAGGCAGACGAAAAGCACAATAGCGGAGATCGCAAATCAGGTGGGATATGAGAACCAGAGCAAGTTTTCAACAGCTTTTCGGGATATATTGAAGATAACACCTGCAGAATACCGCAAACAAAATGCCAGTGAATAAACTGGAATGAGAAGCAGCATAGCATAATGGGAAGGGAGGTCGTTTTGGAGGTCAGAATGAAGATAAGACAAGTTGGTTTATCAGTGTTAGGCAGGTGGTTATAATGGGTAAGGTGATGATACTGTCTTTTTCGGAGGATGAGGAAGAAGTCTGCCAGAGAATGTTGCAGATTATAAGCGAAAGCCCCCGCTTTGAAGGCTGTAATGTGCTTCAAGTGGAAAAACACCTTAGTATCGGAGAAATGAAACTGAACTTAGCAGAGAAAAATGTGGTCATACATGGTGCGGAGGTTATGCTTACCAATAGAGAATTTGAAATACTGTATTTGTTAGCGCAGAGTCCCGGCAGGGTATTCAGCAAAGAGCAGATCTATGATATTGTCTGGCAGGAACCGTATTCCGGCGATTACAATATTGTCATGAGCCATATCCGCCATATAAGGGAGAAAATAGAGGACAATCCGGGCAAGCCGCTTTACATACAGACCGTATGGGGCATTGGCTATCGGTTCAACAAAAATTTAAGCAGCAGTCTGTGATGTGAAAACAGA
>QXWX01000118.1 GCA_009911175.1 Lachnospiraceae bacterium
TTGCTGCTTATTTTTTGTCCTGTACGCCTAAGAGGTATTCGCAGGATACATGGAAGAACTCTGCCAGAGCCACCACTTCATAATCCGGGACGAATCTTGTCCCTTTTTCAATCCGTAAAACGGTCAGGTCGCTAAACTCATATCCGGCAAGCTGGAGCTGCTCGGCAAGGGCTTTCTGTGACAGCTTCCTTTCCGTCCGCAGTTCCATAACCCTTTGACCGATTAGGTTTTTGGAGTTGTTTTCCTTATTCCAATAGATTTTAATATCCTACCACCAACTTTCTAAAGATGAAGTCCCCTACCATTGATTTTACGAAATATTGTTGATAATATACTTCTAAAGATGAAGTGTAAGGGAATTATCTTGTGGAAAGAGAATTAGGAGGGGCAGAATCAATATCGCCTTTATGGGCATTCTTGATGTCTTTGATAATGGCGTGCATATCGTCATCAATCACATGGGAAAAGTATTCATTCAGTTCAAGGTGCTGTGCTTTCAGCGTGTTTAATTGCAGGTTGTATTCATCAGGATTGTGCCGCTTCATCAGTGCCTTTCTGCTTGTGTCCACCACAAAATTAAGTGATTTGATCTGCATATCAGCAAGACCGTCAACATATATCTCCAAGTCAAGCATGAGTTTTCGGAACTGTTCATGAGTGATAAGCTCTGACAGGAGCAGTGTGTTGATTTTGCGGTCTTTGAGAAGTGTCAGGGCAGCGTCACTCAGGTGCAGATTGGACAGGGCAATGTTGTCAAGCTGTCTGTTTTCAGTCATACCAAGCAGATAATCCGTTGATACTTCATAGAATTTTGCTAATTCGATGATGTTCCTATGGGGTATTTCTTTATAATCATCAGATTCATAAGAGCCAAGCGTGGAAGCAGGAATTTTTGTCTGCTGTGACAGTTGTTCTAAAGTCATTCCCTTTTCTACACGCAGGTCTTTCAGGCGTTCCTGTATGCTTAATTGCGTTTTCATAGATAAATCTCTCCTTTACGAAAACAGAATATCACACAAACAGGCGGATTCCTACCGAAAATTTCCAGCATGATAGAAAAAATCTGTTTTTTGGAAGATTTCTGACATGGTGGATATACGGGAAAGCAAGGCGTTTTGTTGGATAATGACAGTACAACTGAATGACTGTCCAAGCTGATATAAACCGCCAAGACCAATTTTAAGAAAATTTGAGCGCCAATATTGGACGACACAGTGCCGACAAGGGTTGCCTGTCAGGAAACAGCAAGGGGAAAACAGCAATGATAGAAAACCGCCCAAGATTGAGTATATTTATTTGGTACCGGAAGGGTACCGTTAAATTGGATTGGTGCCAGTTTCGGTACTGGAGAAAGGAGCATGGAATGAAATTATCAAGATATGAGCAGGAGGTTGTTATCAACTTTAATGCAGATGAAAGCGAAGCAACAATTTACACAGCTAATCTGGCATGGATACGGAAAATGGATAAGCTATGTAAAGAGTTTCCAGAGGTAATAAGGTTAAAGTCATGGACGGAAGTAAGTAAGACCTATGTTTTACCCAAAAATCTTGTCAGGATTGGGAAACCGAGAACATTAAGCGAAGCTCAGCTTAGACATTTACGGGAGTTGCAGAACAGGGGATAAGAATTTCGGATTGAGTGAAATGGGTAAAGTCAATAAAAGCAGTCACGTAACAGAAATCCATAAAATACCGGAGTGTGGCGGATATTTAATGTATATATTGGTGCTTGTATACACAAATCTTGACGAAAACCTGCTCCCTGTATATAATTATTTCATTATAGATGAATTGAATTAACTGAAAGGCATGATGAAAATGGGCAAGCAAGTATTGTTGATAAATGATCTGGCAGGATATGGAAAGGTGGCATTATCGGTCATGCTTCCATTGATGTCATATATGGGGTACCAAATATATAATCTTCCCACTGCGTTAGTATCAAATACGTTGGATTATGGCAAATTCGATATTCTTGAAACAACAGATTATATGAAGAACACTATTAAAGTATGGGAGGAATTGGGATTCTGCTTTGATGTGATAGCGACAGGCTTTATTGTTTCAGAGGAGCAGGTAAAAATCATAGAAGAATTTTGTCGAAAGGAAAGCATGAAAGGAACCCTGATATTTGTTGATCCAATTATGGGAGATGAAGGAACCCTGTACAATGGAGTTACAGAGCAAACGGTTGCACATATGAAGAAACTGGTAGGAGTAGCCGATTATATTGTACCAAATTATACTGAAGCGGCCAGACTTACAGGAGTGGAGTATCATGAATCTGCAACAATCTCGGAGGTAGATGAAATGATTCAAAGGCTTGGTAATATGGGCGCAAAATCGGTAATCATCACAAGCATTCAGCAGGATGGCAAAGATGTGGTTGCAGGCTTCGATCATAAAACGAAACAAAGATTTACAATTCCTTTTTATAACATTCCGGTCAGGTTTCCGGGTACGGGCGATATTTTTTCTTCCGTTTTATTGGGAAAACTGATGGAGGGAAACAGCCTGTATGACAGTACAAAAAAAGCCATGGACACTGTGAGCAGCCTGATTGAAAACAATAGAAACAATACAGATATATATAAGGGAATACCGATTGAGAAGGAGTTGGAGGTGCTTAAAATATGAAAAAACCTGGAATCCAGATCACATTGATTGATCAAAAAGGCACGAAAGGATGTCATAGGGGTCACAAAATAGGTGATAGTTTTGATTTTGATACAGAGCGTGGAAAACTCTGTCCTATGACTATGCATGTTGCATTTCCATATATTGATATTTTAAGATACGGCGGCGAAATACCCGGACAGGAGAAGGGGACAGCGGTTTTTGCCTGCCCTGATGTGGACACATTAAATGTCTTTAAAATAGAACGGATTGATGTTTTGGATGACGATTCGCCATAAGGTTGGCTTTTAATTGTACGATGTGACTGGTAAGTTTGTGGACTATTGGTTATAGACGATGTATAGATAACAGGAGGAAATGATATGACTGTTTCAGAAATCATGGTTAAAATGGTAAAGTATTCAAAAGGAAATCTTCATGATATCAATCATTTTATGAAAGTGTATGCCTATGCAAAAACGATTGCAGAGTGTGAGAAAGTAGCGGATGATGAACAGAGAATAATAGAAATTGCGGCTATTATACATGATATTGCGTGTCCTTTGTGCCGGGAAAAATACGGAAATACAAATGGAAAACTTCAGGAAAAAGAAGGCGCTGTATTAGCTGAAGAATTCCTGAAGGGTACAGGGCTGTCGAACGAGATGGTGAACCGTATCATCTTTTTGGTCGCACATCATCATACTTTTCAGGAGGTTGACGGGATTGATTACCAGATTTTGCTGGAAGCTGATTATTTGGTTAATGCTGACGAATCCGGATATCAGGAAGCCAATATCAGAAATGTTATAGATTGTGTTTTTAAGACATCATCAGGAAAAATGCTTCTGCAATCCGTTTATGGGATTGCAGAAGGCAACCGCTGATTTGATAACAAATATGTATTTTGTAAACAGGTCAATCTGCTATGTATAGATTGACCTGTTTTAATTTGTGGCATTTGGACTTAATTCAAAATGAGAATGAAAGGTTTTCAGAAGCCCTTCTTTTTGCAGCTTTGATAATTCTACAGACATTGCTGCACGTTCTACACAGAGGAAGTCGGCAAGCTGCTGGCGGTCAAAGGGAATGTCAAAAGAAAGTGATCCTTGTCTGGCTGCTTCAGCAGATAAATAGGAAAGCAGCTTATCACGTGTTTTTCGCTTGCTTATGTGCGTTATCTTCTCGTTAAACAACAGGGTCTTTTGGGCAAAAGCTGTAATCAGGTTTTTAATCAGGCGGTTATGATGGCTGCAGGCAGCGGAACACATGGTAATCAGGCGGTTCATATTTATTTCCACAATTTCACAATTTTCTGTCGCAACAACACTGACGCTGAGAACTGCATCAGGAATGGCGGCAAAGGGTTCGGCAAAGTAGTCGCCCGGCATAAGATTTGTCATAACGTTCCGGTTTCCCCATAAATCTTCCTGAATGACTAAAGCAGTCCCAGACGCAAGCAGGCTGATACAGTCCGTACAATCTCCTGCCTGAAGGATGTATTGATTTTTGGCGTTTTTTCTGACTTTTGCTCCGATACACTTTAGCGAGGTTAAAATCTCGTCATCGGATAATCCTGCAAACAGCGGGCATTTTTTTAATACGTTTAAAAATTTTTCCAAAATCTCACCTCTTTGTTTGAATTCAAACATACTTGCTCTGCTTATTTTACTATAATGTAATCACCAAAGCAAGAAAATAAATAAAGGAGGATATCATGATAAAGTACGAGGAATGGAAGGATAAAAAGAAAGACTTCTTCAAAGTGGATGTACGCCATGTGCAGGGAAATTTCTTTCCCGGCTTACAAAGACGTGCCATGACGCTAAAAGCCGGGGAGGGAATTGAGGTCATACAGACTTTTGAACCTTACCCGCTATATAAGGAGATGGATATGCTGGGGTATATACATCATACAGAGAAGCTGGCAGAAAATGAGTTTCATGTCTGGTTTTACCGGACAGAGGAAAAAGAGTCGGAAGGCTCTGCACCATACCGTCCGCTTACATTGCTGAATTATCCTATGATTGATGAGGACTTAGGGCGTATCGCGGCGGATTTTTGGCAGGCAACATGGCAGAGTGAGAAGCGCACTCTCCCCTATGAAATGCGTCTGCTCCTTTCCCTGACAAATGCAGTTGGCGCAGGAAGAATGAGGCAGGCTGTGCGGGAACTGGTAAAGGCATATATCTATGGTCTTGAATCCGCAGCGCTGGATGATGTGTTTGAACTTTTGGCATGGAATCAGGGGATCGGATTTTTCAGTTCGGAAATTGGACCTTCACCGCTTTTTCAAGCGTATAAGATGATTAAGACGCAGGAACAAAGAGGCATAAGCAGGGAAGAAATCTGCACCGAGATAAAAGAAAAGTTTGGCGAAAAAAATCAGGAAGTGCAAGTGTTGTAACAGGAAAGAAAGATAGGAGGAAAATAATATGGCAATCACAAAGGAAATGTTACTTGGAGAAATTTTAAGAACCAAACCGGAGGCGGCAGAGGTGTTGATGCAGATGGGGATGCACTGTTTAGGGTGCCCGTCCTCACAGATGGAGAGCCTTGCGGATGCCTGCATGGTGCATGGGCTGGATGCCGATGAACTCTTGAAAAAGCTGAATTCATAGGAGGAGTGCAATGAGCGCATTTTTAGGTTCGATTCATCACTGGCTATACGGAAAAATAGAGTTCCAAAACGGGCTAGTTGAAAGATTATCAGATATGATAAGCAAAAACGGGTATGATGATGGCATTCTTTCCGAAATGGAACAAAAGTATGGGGCGGTGGAGAAAGGCAGTCTTGAAAATATGATTGATAACAGTAATATACATGGCTGGTTACAGGATAAAATCGCTGCCGCTGAAAACCGCCTTGCTTTTCTGGTCATCTCAACGATGGATGCCCATTCTGAATGTATGCCGGATATTGCGAATGCTGCATATGAGTATGGACGGAGCAGGAAACTGTCGGGGAAAACAAGCGCAGAAGAAGTTTATAGGCATTTGGATAATCTGCTATTGAACGGAATGCCTTGTGACAGGGTTAATACTGTGGTTTCCATAAGTCAGGAGGCAGTAGTATGGAAACAGACTGTGGATATACATTTGCCATATTGGGAAGCATTACAAGGAGATGTCAGTCATTATTATGACCTGAAGGAGAGGCTGGTCGCAGGTATTTTGGAGGGCAGCGGTTTTTCCTACAAATATTTAGGAAATCAGACATTCACATTGATTAAGGAGGGATAAATAATGTATGGAATTGATTTACTGATGAAAGAACATGAGAATATCGTAGCACTGACTAAGCATTTAAGGAGAACCTGCTGTGCTGTGATTGAGGGGGCAGACATTGATGTTCAGGAGTTTCTGGAGTGTATTGATTTTGCAAGAACTTATGCAGACAAGCATCATCATGGAAAGGAAGAACAGATATTGTTTCGGTTTATGCTTAATAATTCCGATCCTGTTGCAGAAAAACTGGTGCGCAATGGAATGCTGGTGGAACATGACTTCGGAAGATTCCATATCGGGGAATTGGAGAACGCAGTTAAGCAGTATGCCAGTGTTCCGACTACAGAAGGAAAGCTGGATATCGTCACCCATGCATCGGGTTATGTGGATTTATTGCAGCGTCACATTGAGAAAGAAGATACCGTCTGCTACACTTATGCATTACGAACACTGTCAGAGGAATGCAAAGCGCAGATTGATGAACAGACAAGAGCGTTTGAGAAAAAAGCGGAACAGGACGGCATACAGGAGAAATATATTACATGGTTAGAAAAAAGGAGATAGGCGAATGGGTAAAGTTGTTGATTTCACAAAAACAGTTTCAGAGCTGGTAAGTGAAAATCCTGAAATAAAAGAGGTATTGGCAGAAGCAGGGTTTAAGGAAATTATAAAGCCTATGTCTTTAGCTGTAATGGGTAAGGTAATGACGATACCAAATGGAGCTGCCATAAAAAATATTCCTATGGACAAAGTTTTTGAAACTTTTGAGAAACATGGGTTTGAGGTGAAAACAGAAACATCTTGAACGGGTGGTTAAAAATCAGGCTGAGGGAAGGAGCAAACGAACAGTATGGAAAAAATAAAAAATATAGACAAGGCAGAAATTTTAGTTTTAAAAGAACAGGTTGCTTACCAAAGCAATCAGGTTGTAAGCAGGACTTTAGCACAAAATAATGCGCTGAGTGTCACATTGTTTTCTTTTGACAAGGGAGAAGAAATCAGCAGCCATGAGTCCAGTGGTGATGCCTTTGTGATTTGTTTGGATGGCGTTGGCGAGATTACGATTGATGACAAAAAGTATGAACTGCATGAGGGAGAATCTATCGTAATGCCCGCAAAACACCCTCATGCGGTCTTGGGTAAAGAGCAGTTTAAAATGTTGCTGGTTGTTGTATTTTAGCGAAAGGGGGATGCGGCATGAGGGTGAATGTAGATCAGAATGCTTGTATTGGATGCGGGCTGTGTGTTGGGATGGCACCTGATGTATTCCGTATGAATGACGATGATAAGGCGGAGGGGTATCAGGACTCTGCACCGGAAAACGAAAGCATGGTACAGGATGCCGTTCGTTCCTGTCCTGTTTCCGCTATTGAATGGGAGGAATAGAGATGATAAAAACAATTAACCCAAGAAAAGCAGCAGTCATCGGCTGTGGATTTGTAGGCGCTGCAACAGCATTTACACTGATGCAGAGCAGGCTGTTCACTGAAATGGTGCTTCTTGATGCAAATTATGATAAAGCAGACGGAGAAGCAAAGGACATTTCGCATGGCGTTCCGTTTGCCGGACAGATGAAGATTTATGCAGGAGGCTATGATGACCTGATGGATGCTTCTATTGTCATTGTGACTGCCGGGGCAAACCAGAAGCCGAATGAAACAAGGCTCGATTTAGTACATAAAAATGTTGCTATCTACAAAAGCATCATTCCTGAAATTGCAAAGCGCAATTTTAAAGGAATATTGCTGATTGTATCAAATCCGGTTGATATTCTTACTTATGCTGCTGTAAAGCTGAGCGGGTTTCCTGAAAAAAGAGTAATTGGTTCCGGAACGGTTCTTGATACCGCAAGGCTAAAATATGCGCTTAGTAAACATTTAGGGGTAGACAGCCGTAGCATTCATTCCTTTATCATTGGCGAACATGGGGATAGTGAGATTGCAGCATGGAGCAGCACGAATATATCTGGTATTCCATTGAATGATTTTTGTGAGATGCGTGGACATTTCAACCATGAGGAAGCAATGCGGGAGATTGCGGAAGATGTAAAAAACAGCGCTTATGATATTATTTCTAAAAAGCAGGCTACTTATTATGGAATTGCTATGTCGGTTAAGCGTATCTGTGAATGCGTTGTAAGGGATGAAAAATCTATTCTTCCGGTATCTTCTATCATGCATGGAAATTATGGGATTAAAGAAATTGCCCTTAGTATGCCCGCTATTATAGGGGCAGACGGAATCGAAACCCATGTTCCTATTTCTTTGAATGAAAAGGAAATGGAGAAACTTCACAATTCGGCAAAAACTATAAGAAAAATTGCAGAAGAGCTTGATTTGGAAGTTGTCCCAAATTAGGAAAAAGGAATATTTACACTGAAACTTAGGCGGGAAAGCGTTTGTTGGAAGAAAACCAATGAGCGCTTTTCTGTTTCTAAAAGCAACAATACACTGCCGTTCCCCGCCAGTCCTAACTTCGTTTCAGATAAATCAATTTTTCAGAAATAGAGGACAGGACATTGATAAACAAAGATAAAAAAGACAGGGTGGTGCGCCAGTTTGTGACATACTGCCGCATGGCATTGAGATACGAAAAAATTAACTATTACAACGAACG
>QXWX01000119.1 GCA_009911175.1 Lachnospiraceae bacterium
AATTTTTGTTGCATGAGGAAGCGGATATTCGTAGATGTGAGGAAGAAAATATTCATTTGCTGGATGAGAGAATACAGGAATTAGCAAAGCAGTTTAATGTTGAACCAAGAAAATTGTTAAGCCATGTGTTGGAATATAAATTAATGTGGGATTAAAGAAAGTGTCTGTAAGTGTTCAAAAATAGGTTAAAATGGCTTTTCGTAACACACTTGTAGCACACAAATAGCCGGTAAAGCCTTATTTTATGCGGTTTGAAGTTCTCAAAACATAGTACAAGGAGGATAGAGTGAAGTGTCTTATAAAAACAGTGACCTTTTTTAATGGGCTGGATGCCGTTACTGTGAGCACCCGGTCAGGGTGTGAACAGTAACATTCTGAGAAATATATATATGAAAATCGCTTCATTCCTCATTGTATAAAATCCACAGCCGTGTTAAAATAAACATAACAACCTTGTTCTTGGAATTGTCGCAGATCATTTTATCATTGGATTATTCGTAACCAGTCGTTCATTTCACTGTGCTCATAACCGTCCTATATACCATACGGGGCGCGGGGAGTATCGAAAAGGAGATCAAGATGAAAATTCTAAAACGCATCAAAATAATAACGTTCATTTATGCAATGGTTACACTTCTTACGCACCTGACAGCACTGTTTTTGGCAATCTATCGGCTGATAGCGAAAGGGGTCAGCCAAACGCAGATGAGCCGGACCAATGAACTGCTATCTTATGGGTTTGTGTATTTGTGCTTTGGCTTTATGATCATTGCCGCAATTCTGCTGATCGCAAACCGCATCTGTGCTGCCGAGTATTTACGGCTGCATGAGATTTTCTGGCTGACACAGTTCACCGGCTATTGGATTTTCAGATCGGTCATGGAGCTGATCACAGAGTATGCGAAGATGGATCTGTACTGGAGATTTATTAAGGTATTTTCTTATGATTTGACTCCGTGTTTGATTTTGTTTCCGGTATTGATCAGGCTGGGAATGAATTATGTGAAAAACAGAAAAAAAGTGGATTTTGAAAAGGAAAGAGACTCTTAGAAAAAAATAAATAAGCCGGAGAAAAAATGGAAGCTATTCTTATCGGAAGGAGATGAGATCATGAAAAAAACAAGAAAATGGATATGGATGCCTCTGCTTCTTATAGCCATGGGTATGACAATGGTCTTTTATGTCATACATTTTGCGCCGATGCCGCATCATCCATGGGGAACCTACAGCACAGGGAACGGGCCCTTGCCGGACAGCCTGTACCTTGTCCTACAGACTGACGGCCGATATACGATCTATCGGCAATTAGAGATCCTTGAAAAGGGAACCTTCGAGCCGCTCCTGCCAGGAACAGGCAAAGAGGATATCATCTACAGACTGACCGCCCAGGATACCCTGTCAAAAACAAAGCTGGTTTATGACAAGGAGTCGGATGAGGTTGTCCTGCTGGACTATCAGGATAAGGATATCCCGATGGGCAGAATGAGCAGGGATGCGGTTTTTATAAATGTAGGGGATTTGGCAGAACCTGGAATCCCTTGATTCATGCAGAGGAAATGACTTTTCACGATAAGCCATAGGGAGGGATTGCAGCATGAAAATAAAAATACTGTCAGCTATTCTTGTGACTGTTTTGATCATAAGCAATGCGTATTTTATCTACGAATCTCAAAAATCAGATTACGAAATATTGATAGGCGTTCCTGTAAAAGGTGAGGATGATTCCGCAGCGGTTAATTATCAAAAATCAAAACCTTTAACGGAAAAAAGGATAGGAATACCGTGCTCTTTTCCTTACTGCAGGCCAGATCAATTGAAAAACCGAAAATCACGGAACAGTTCGCGGATGCGGTCATAATGATCGGCGATCCGCAGGCGGGCATATCATATGTACAGATTACGTTATGGGTGGATGAATCTTCAATCATTGCCGAAACAGGGGATGAAGAGCTGCCTGATTATAAAGAGATTGCTGACAATAGCTATGCTGATGAATTGAGAAATATAATCGAAAAGCAAACAAGTCTTTACCGTAAAGGGGATAAAGATTGAAAGAATCTATTTGAGTGAATCAGATACCGCCAAAGAAAGGAAACGGGGCGTCATTTCCAGAGAGTCATCATCATAAATGACAGGCATGCTTTTCGCTTTTTTTAAAGCCTCTCGTTCACTGTCAGTTAATTTTGCGTCTTTTTTCAATTCATACGTTACCATAATATACGCTCTTTGAGGGTTGCCAGATGTGCGGAAATCAATCTGATTTTTGGATGGCGCACTGAATATACAACGAACAAAATTTCTTCTACCAATCCAATTGTGATAAAGCGATCTTCGTCTATACTATGCGCTTCATCATAAATTTCAATATGATTTTCACCTAAAAACTTTAAAAGCAGTTTCAAATGATTGTACCATGTTCTCCTTCTTCTGTTTTTTGGAAGCTTTGTTAAAAGTAATCATATCATGCATGAACTGATCAGTCAAATGTAGCGCACAATCAGGCATAATCTCCATATCGGAGAGCGATTCTCCCATTTGGGGGTTGAACTGAGAAGCCGCATGCTACATACTATGAGTGTGTCAGGCATTGCCGTTTGCACGATGCTACGCAGCGAGTGTACAACTAGTTGATGAAACGGCAGGCCCGTCAGCCAATCAGATATTTACCGAATTAGGGGGCGAAGATTATGGATCAGATCAAAATAGGAAAGTTTATCGCATACAGGAGAAAGAAGCAGGGATGGTCGCAGAAGCAATTGGCGGAGCAGATCGATGTGACGGATAAGACCATCTCGAAGTGGGAAACAGGCAGCCGGATGCCGGATGCGTCGATGCTTCTGAAGCTGAGCCAGGCGCTGGAGATTGATGTCAATGAGCTGCTCGCCGGAGAAGAGTTTTCCACGGAAGAATATCTGAAAAGAT
Organism: Lachnospiraceae bacterium; assembly: GCA_009911175.1. The sequence goes on from QXWX01000119.1 coordinate 2,923, forward strand.
CAGAAAGCAATCTGGTCAATCTGGTTGGGGAATTAAATGAAATGGACAAAAAGAGGAAGAGCAGCAGGGTGGGTACGATCATCGGCTTTTTATGTATTGCCGTTGCATTTTTGAGCATGGTAAGCTCCTCGCTTCGAAGATTCACCGACATTTTCGATCTGCCGACGCTGCTCTATCTGTCAGGGATCAAATGCCTGCTCTTATCGACCTTCGGCTGGATCCACCACTATTTCAACGCATGGAAAATATGCGCTTCCAGAAAGGCATTGCCGGAAAAGGACATCCAGACGGCGGTGCAGGCTGTAAAATATGCGGCTGTCCTGACACTTACGATCGGTGGGATTACGTCATCCATCGGAATCTTCTCGATGCTGAATTATACGGAACAGTGGGGCGCCATGATTGCTCCTGCCCTTGCGCAGATTACTTTGACATTCGTTTATGTGGCAGTAGAAGAAACCGTTTATGCGATCCTGCTGTTTCAGATGAAGCATATGCTGCTGAAAAAATAATCACGCCTGTATGGTTGGAGGCTCTTTAGAGCATCCAACTATGCAGATGGAAATAATCTTGGCGAACAGAATTGAAGGAGGACAGACAACAGAATGGGAACAGTATTGGAGGTCAGAGACCTGACAAAAAAGTATGTAGAAGGAACGGCGGAAAGCAAAGTGGTTGACCATGTGAGCCTTGACGTGGATGAAGGGGAATTTGTGATCATCATGGGGGCTTCCGGCTCGGGAAAAACCAGTATACTCCACCTGATCGCAGGAATTGATACCTGCAGTGAAGGCTCAATAAAATATACCTTACCGGACGAAGTCCGCCGGCCCGCAGGGCATGTGTTCAGGTGTGCCCTTGGGTATACCTTGCCGGACGAAATAGGCCCATCCCGCAGGAGCAAGAGACACGGGCTGTCCGGCGGGAATCGGCCCGCAGATCTTGCGCGTATGAATGAAAAAGAAAAGACTATGTTCCGGCGTGTCAACATCGGGCTCGTGTTCCAGCAGCAATGCCTGATCCCGGATCTCACGGTTTATGAAAATATCATGCTGCCCCTGATGCTTGACAGGAACAGGAAAGAAAACGCATTCAAGAAGGACAAGATCATGAATCTGTGCGGGAGGTTCGGACTGAAAGAGCATGTCAGAAAATATCCTTCCCAGCTGTCGGGGGGACAGCAGCAGAGGACGGCGATCCTGCGTTCCGTCGCAAATCACCCGCCGCTTTTGCTCTGCGATGAACCAACCGGAAGCCTGAACTCGGCACAGACGGAGCTTGTGATGGACCTGCTGGAGGAATTGAACAAAGACGGGCAGACCATCATCCTGGTCACACATGATATCCGGGTGGCAGTCAGGGGAAAACGGGTGCTTTATATTGAAGACGGACACGTGGAGGGAGAGCTGGATTTTACGGAGCACGTTCCAAACGGAGCAGAGATGCATCCGGGTTCCGTCCCGGATACTGCCGGAACGGAGGCGGTATGCACAATAAAGGACAGAGAAGAGAAGCTGATACATTTTCTGCAGGAGAGAGGGTGGTAATGGTGAAGACAATATTCATGTGCGGTCTGGCAAAGCTGCGAAGAAAAAAGCTTCCGGGCCTGCTGCTGGGGATCTGCATTCTGTTCACCGCGGCGCTGCTCGTGAACGCGCTGATCTTACTAAAAGAGTTAAATCCGGTATTTGACCGGGCTTATGAGGGAATGGAAGGGGCGCAGCTGTGCGGCCTGTGGAACCACGGGATGGTTTCCTCCGACCGTGTCAGGCAGTATCTGGAGGATTCGCCGGAAGACCTTGCGTATCAGATCACGGAAAATACAAAACCCGTGGAATATATGGAAAAGGACGGTGTCAGGCTTGGCAATGGTATTTTGCTGGAGCTGCCCGAAACTATCGGCGGGAACATGCTTTCCCCTAAAATCTTAGAAGGATCAGAGCTTGAGATGCCCCAAAAGGATGAGATCTGGATTACGCCCAAGATCGCGAATATCCTGAAGGTGAAGGTGGGGGACGAGATCTCGCTGCAGTCGGCAGGTCAGTCCGTGAAGGCGAAGGTCGCAAGGATCGCTGCGGATCCTGTTTTTGGAAGCAGCAATACGAACGTGTATCGGATGTGGTGCGGTTTTGGCAGGCTTTCGGATTTTCCGCCGGCGGACAACCGCAGGATCAGCTACCTGGAAGTCCGCTTCCGGGAATACAGCCGGCAGGCGGAGCAGCGCTTTATCCGTGACGCGGAAAGTTACTTTCAAATGCCGCTGGGCGATACGCTGTATACATATGATAAGATCAAAAGCGGCTATACCTCCGCATGGCAGATGCTGGGAAATCTTCTCTGCCTTGTCAGCGTGATCCTGGCCGGGGTGATCCTTGTTCTGACCCTGTTTCTGGTAAAAAGCGACATGGACGAGGATATCAGGACGATCGGAATCTACCGGTCATTAGGCATGACCGGAATGCAGATCACAGGCGCATATCTTGTCTGCTACGGCGTGACAGGCTTTGCAGGGGCAGCGGCAGGGAGCATCCTGGGAGGCTGGCTGAACCACAGGATTCTGGAACAGATCCTTGGAAATGTAGGAATTTATTCGGCATTTGCGATCAGGACGGGCACGTATCAGGCAGGCGTGTGTCTGACTGTATTGGCGGCGGTCCTGCTGATCTGCCTCTGTGCGGTATTTCAGATCCGGACCTGCAATGTTTCACATGCCATCCGAAGTGGGACATGGCAGACCAGGGGGCGGGTCCGGATGGCGCCCAAAAATCGATTTTGCTGCAGCCGGTGCTCTTTTGAATGGTATTATGCGGTCAGGGGCATGCAGAATAAAAAAGCAGGGTATGTATATATCGCGGCAGTGTCCCTGATATTGGGCTGTATGGCCGTGGTCTGCTTCGGCTGCCTGAATGCCGTCAGACATATCGACCGGGAGCCGGAAGCATGGGGGATTTTAAAGACAGATATCTATGTGACTTCCCTGGACGGCACACCGGTAAGTACGGTCACAGAGGACCTGGAAAAAGCTCTGGAGGTCGAATATGTCTACGGGGTCAATAAAATTTATTCCCAATATAAGCCGGATCAGGAAGAGACCTGGCAAAGCATGGTAACGGAGCTTTATGAACTGCCGTGGAATGAAAAAATAGAGGACCAATCCCTGTATGGCAGGAGGCCGCAGAAGGAGGATGAGATCAGCGTGGGGACGGCGCTGGCCCAGAGATACGGATTTGAGGTCGGGGAAAGCATAGAATTGTATGTAAACGGGGAAAAGAAGGAATTTGAAATCACCGGCATCTTCCGCACACTTTCCAATTACGGGAATGTCATACGGATGGTCACGGAGGATCTGGACCGATCCGTAGAAGCAGACGGCATCAGCGGAGATTATATGCTGGTACTCGCAAAGAACTGTGATAAATGGAACTATGCAAAGGAGCTGACCGAACGGTATGACGGAAGGTTTTCCTTTATCGCCGCCAAATCCAACGGAGAGCATATCACGGGGGTTCTGGTGCCTGCGGTCACGTTGGTCCTGACAGTGCTGCTGACGATCACGGTTCTGATCACGATGAATCTGACCGTTTTACTGATCCGGCGGGAGCAGAAATTGGTCGGATATTTAAAAGCCGTCGGAATGACGTCCTGGCAGATCTTAAAGATCTATCTGCGGCGGAACTGCCTGGCCGCACTTTTTGGAAGCTGCCTGGGAATTGCGGCAGGAGTGTTTTTCGTACCGGAACTGCTCACACCTTATGCAAAGGGACTGGGGCTTGTAAAATTTCCGTTTTCAAATTCGGCGGCGGGAATGCTGGTCAGCATGTGTCTGCTTCCGGTCTGTATGGCTCTGGGTACATGCGCGGTCGTAAAGGCCATCCACAGGGTATCTGTGAAAGAGCTGGTGAACGAATCATAAAGAACCGTGAATCAAGACGGGGGGGGGCGGAAAGCCCCCTTTTTTAGTATCACGTATGTGGAAAGACTGCCGGTGATGGGCTGGATGCGTTACAGTTTGCGGCCGGTTGGGCCGTGAACTGTAACCATAGATCGTTACTGTTCACTCCTGGGCCGTGCACTACACTGCACGGTCACAGGCAGTATAGTACCGGGGCTGGAATCCGGCCTCTTGCCGTAAGGCAACTTTCAATAGGCCGGATTCGTTGCTGTGAGCACCCGGTGAGGGTGTGAACAGTAACCATAGATCATAGCAAATGATAAATGTGTAAAAGAAATGATAGGATTCTGATTCGACTTCTGTTATAATGGAACAAGACACGGCGGAACAGGATGCTTTCGGCCGGACTGCAAAGAGAAAATCATAGAAGAGATACGAGGGAGATAGATTATGAAGAAACGATGGAAAGATTTTGGGCGTTTATCAACAGACTGTTATATCAATATAGGTAAGACAGACATGACGCAGTGGCATCAGGCGTTCGATGCCCTGGTTAGTGCGATTGAGGAGACGCGGAGCAGGAATCCTGATTTTGCGGGAGAATTTTATGAGGTAGAGGAACAGACAGATTTTGAATATGGCGTAGACGATTGGCTGATGGATTATCTGGATGAGCTGGGGATGTGGAAACTACATGAAAAACGCTGCGAGGTCTGTGAAAAGGTCATTGGATTATTTGCCTGGAAAGAGCAGCTGCCGGAGGATTTTGTGTTTGAAATGTCTTCGGCACTGTCCGCCCAGGGAAAAACGGAGGAGGCTGTCGCACTTTGTGAGAAGTGGCACAGGCAGAATACCGAATCCCAGCCTTTAGCCGCAGCGTTGATCTATGCCAGAATCGACGCCAATGAATATACCGGGGCAGAAGAGGTAGTACAGAAGTATATTTCAAAAGAAGACGAATGTACGGAGGATACGGAACTGATCTACCGTGCGGCAGTGCGTCTGTACGAGGAAAAAGGGGATCAAAAGACTGCGAAGCAGATGAAGAAAACGCTGGAACAATATGAAGAAGAGGTGGAACGGGAGCTGATGGAAGAATTTGAGGAGTACCCGTTTGGCGATGAATTTTAAAAGCGGAAGCAATCCTCATGGCTATGGATGCGGCATCCGGATGGGGGCTGGATGAATTGGAGGATGGAAGGGAAGCTCCTTTTGCGAGCCCGTTGGAAAATGTGATTCCGAAACCGGGAGGTTTTGTAAATATGCTGGTTTTGGATATGGATTCTTATACTGAAAAATTTGGTGAAAAAGAAGTAAGAAAAAGTCTGAGAGAGGTATCACGTGATCAACAACACAGCAAAAAAAATATTAAAAGCACTGTCCTTTGACGGAATCGAGGTGGAGGCCTCCCGTCATCTGGCAGATCTGAAAAAACTGGACCCCTTGAAGATCTTCTACCGGACCATCGACCAGAAGATCTACAACGGCGCCCATCAGGTTCCGGTGCGGATTTTTTTCCCCAGCGAGCGGGCCTACGAGAAAAACCAGGCGGATCCGGAAAAAATCCTGCTCTTCCTGCACGGAGGCGGCTGGGTGACGGAGAGCATTGACAATTACGAGCGGATCTGCGCCCGCCTGGCCAACGCAACCAACCACTTCGTCGTAGCGGTGGAATACCGGCTGGCCCCGGAGCATAAGTTTCCGGCCGGGCTGGAGGACTGCTACGCCGCGGCGAAAGCCATTTTTTCCCGGCAGTTTCTTCTCAATGTGGACCCCGGGAATGTGACTCTGATCGGAGACAGCGCGGGCGGCAATCTGGCGGCGGCATTGTCCCTGCTGGCGCGGGACCGGGGAGAATTTCTGCCCAGGCGGCAGATCCTGGTCTACCCGGCCACCTACAACGACTATTCGGAAAATTCCCCCTTCCCGTCGGTTCAGGAGAACGGGACGGACTACCTGCTGACTGCGGGGAAGATGCGGGATTATCTGGATCTCTATGCCGGAAGCGAGGCGGACAGGCAGAATCCCTACTTTGCGCCCTATCTGGCGGAGGATCTGCATGACCAGCCGGACACACTGATCCTGACGGCAGAGTATGACCCTCTCCGGGATGAAGGGGAGGCCTATGGAAAACGGCTTTCGGAAGCGGGAAATCAGGTGCGGGTGAAGCGTATCGAGGGCGCGCTGCACGGATTTTTCGCACTGGGGATTAAGCACCTGCATGTGCGGGAAAGCTTCCAATATATCAATGAGTTTTTAGGAGGAAATGACCGTGAAGCAGAAGTGGGGACACTGGCGGCGGCTGGACAACGCGGCAAAGCTCTTTTCAGCGGCAAGCAATAAGCAGAACACCCGGGTATTCCGTTTTTACTGTGAATTAAAGGAGGAGGTCCGCCCGGATCTGCTGGAAGCGGCGCTGGAACGTGCCCTGGAGACCTATCCGCTGTTCCGTTCGGTGCTCCGAAAGGGGCTGTTCTGGCATTATCTGGAAAAAAGCAATCTTCACCCGGTAGTCCGGGAGGAATACAAGGAGCCCTGCAGCCGGATCTATATCCGCGACAAGAAGTCCCTGCTGTTTGAGGTGACTTATTATAAGAAAAGGATTAATTTTGAAGTGTTCCATGTCCTGACGGACGGGACAGGCGCAACCGAATTTTTGAAGGAGCTGGTCAAGGATTATCTGTATCTGGCGCACAGCGGCGAGGGCCTGGAGGACATAAGCCTGCATCCGGAGGACATGACCGTACAGGATCAGGAGAATGACAGCTTTGTCAAATATTATTCCGAAGAGGCGCGCAGGCCGAAGAGAAGGAAGAGCCGTGCGTACCAACTGAAGAAAACGCAGAAGGAAAACGGACGGCTCCGGGTGCATGAGCGGATCTTGTCCGTCCGGGAGGTATTGGAGCATTCCCGCAGGCAGGGAGTCTCCATGACCGTATTCTTGACCGCGGCGCTGCTTAGCGCCATTCATGAGGAAATGACGCGGCAGCAGGAAAAATGGCCGGTGGTGCTGATGGTTCCGGTGAACCTGCGGAAGTTTTTCCCTTCCGATTCCATGCTCAACTTTTTCGGCTGGATCGAGCCGGGATATGATTACCGGAACTGGGACGGCTCCTTTGAAGCCGTGCTGGAGCAGGTGCGGGAGCAGTTTCGTCAGGAGCTGACCAAGGAGAAGATGGAGACGCATATGAGCGAACTCCTTGCCCTGGAGATGAACCCCATCCTGCGCCTTGCGCCCCTGGAACTGAAAAACCTGTGTATCCAGGCCGGGGCGAAGATCGCAGAGAAAAATGTGACGGCGGTGTTTTCCAATATGAGCGCGGTTTCCATGCCGGAAGCGTATGCGGAATATATTGACCGCTTCGGCATCTATACCAGCACTCCGAAGCTGGAGCTGTGCATCTGCTCCTTCGGGGACAAGCTTTCGCTGGGCTTTACGTCCCGGTTTGACACGGAAAATATCCAGCGCAATTTTTACCGGATCCTCCGGGAGCAGGGGATCCATTCGGAACAGGTGGAGCCAGACTTTCCCGAGCCTGCTGTGCCGGGAGAGCTGGAAATGAAGGTATATAAGGGATTTTGTCTGCTGTGTCTGGCGGCGGTCCTTCTGATGTTCTCCCTTCACTGGAACCATCGTCCGAAGGTGCCTTGGACTCTGTTTACGGCAGGCGGGATCGCCAGCATGTGGCTGGCGTCAACCATTGGATTTTTCAAGAGGCACAATCTGCTGAAAAATACCATGTGGCAGCTGGCGCTGGTGACGGTGGGGTGCATCGTCTGGGATCTGCTGACGGGGTGGCACGGCTGGTCGGTGGACTTTGTGCTGCCGGGGCTCAGCATCGGAGTGCTGTGCTCCATGATGGTCATTTCCTATATACAGAAGTACCCTCTCCGGGAATGCATGATCTATCTTGTCATGGCGGCAGGGTACGGCTTTTTGCTCCCGCTGATCCTGGTCCTGGCCGGCGCGGTCTCGCTAAAGCTTCCGAGTCTTCTGGGAGCGGGCTTCTGCCTGCTGTTCCTGGCCGGACTGGTGCTGTTTAAGGGCAGGGAATTCAGAGAAGAGATGGGGAAGAACCTTCATATTTAGAAGCAGATTCTGCCTGCGGGCAGGCTTGATCAATAAAGACATCATTATGAGATTCAGGAGGAAAAGAACGATGATCAACAAACTGGTAGAAAAGATCAAAAAAACGGAGGCTCCGATCGTAGTCGGGCTGGATCCCATGCTGGCGTATGTGCCGGAGCATGTACAGCAGAAGGCATTTGCGCAATACGGGGAGACTCTGGAAGGAGCGGCAGAGGCGATCTGGCAGTTCAACAAGGAGATCGTGGACCATGTCTGCGATCTGGTTCCGGCGGTCAAGCCCCAGATTGCCATGTATGAGCAGTTCGGCGTGCCGGGGCTGGCAGCATTTCAAAAGACGGTAGAATACTGCAAGTCAAAGGATCTGATAGTCATCGGCGACATCAAGCGGGGGGATATCGGTTCCACCTCCGCGGCCTACGCCATCGGGCACCTGGGGAAGGTCCGGGTGGGAAGCAGGGAATATGTCCCCTTTGATGAAGACTTTGCCACGGTCAATCCCTATCTGGGCTCCGACGGGATCAATCCGTTCATTAAGGTCTGCCAGGAGGAGAAGAAGGGAATCTTTGTCCTTGTAAAGACCTCCAACCCGTCCAGCGGGGAGTTCCAGGACCGGCGGATCGAGAACCGTCCGCTCTATGAGCATGTAGGGGAGATGGTAGCCGAATGGGGCGCGCAGTGTATGGGAGACAGCTACAGCTATGTGGGCGCCGTGGTCGGCGCGACCTATCCGGAGATCGGAAAAGTGATGCGCAAGGTGATGCCGAAGGCATATATCCTGGTGCCGGGCTACGGCGCGCAGGGAGGTCAGGGCAAGGATCTGGCACATTTTTTCAATGAGGACGGTCTGGGCGCTATCGTCAATTCTTCCCGGGGCATCATTGCGGCTTACAAGCAGGATGCTTACGCACAGTTCGGTCCAGAGCATTTCGGAGAGGCGTCCCGGGCAGCGGTGGAAGCCATGAAAGCGGACATCCAAAGCGCACTGAATCAGAAATAACGATATCCCGGCTGTATGGCCGGGATGAGGAAGTGCTGGACAGAGTCATGCGCGGCCAGGACCAATATGTAACGAACTTTACAGAAAAAGGAGAAAAACCATGTCTTGTAAACGAAAGGAAAAGGCGGCAGTCGTATTGCGGGAGCAGATTGCCCGGGATATATACAGCATGTGGATCCGCACGGAGGAGATCGCCGGGCTTGCGGTGCCGGGGCAGTTCATCTCCATGTATACGGAGGATCGGAGCAAGATTTTGCCCAGACCCATCAGCCTGTGCGAGATTGACCGGGAGCGGAAGCAGCTCCGGGTGGTGTTCCGTGTGACCGGTAAGGGGACGGGTACGGAGCAGCTTTCCCGCCTGCAGCCAGGGGATTTCGTTGAGATCCTCGGCCCTTTGGGAAATGGATTTCCGCTGGAGCCGGGAATCGGAAAAAAGGTATTCCTGATCGGCGGAGGTATCGGCGTGCCACCCATGCTGGAGCTGGCAAAGCAGCTGGATGCCGAGAAGCATCTTGTGATGGGATATCGGGATGAGCAGTTTCTGACAGAAGAGTTCCAAAAGAACGGAAACCTGTTTATCGCCACCGAGGACGGCAGTGCCGGCACACCAGGAAATGTGATGGACGCAATTGCGGCAAACGGGCTGGACGCAGAGGTGATCTATGCCTGCGGACCAGCACCTATGCTTCGTGCTGTCAAGCAGTATGCCGAAGAAAATCACATTGTATGCTATGTATCTATGGAGGAGCGGATGGCCTGCGGAGTGGGAGCCTGCCTTGCCTGTATCTGCCGGACGCCGGAGATCGACGAGCACAGCCAGGTACATAACAAACGGGTCTGCAAGGACGGGCCGGTATTCTTAAGTACGGAGGTGGAGATCTGATGAACACGAAAAACTTTGATCTGGATACTACCGTCAGTCTGGCCGGGGTGGAATTGAAAAATCCGGTCATGACCGCTTCAGGCACCTTCGGCTCCGGAGAGGAATACAGTGAGTTTGTGGATCTGAACCGGCTGGGGGCCGTGGTCACAAAAGGCGTGGCAAATGCGCCCTGGCCCGGCAATCCGGTTCCACGTATCGCGGAGACCTACGGTGGTATGATGAACGCTATCGGTCTGCAGAATCCAGGGATTGAGGTTTTCTGCAGACGGGATATCCCGTTTTTGAAAAAATTTGACACAAAGATCATTGTCAATGTGTGCGGAAAGACGACAGAGGATTATCTGGAGGTGGTGGAACGGCTGGCAGAGGAGCCGGTGGATCTGCTGGAGATCAACATTTCCTGCCCCAATGTGAAGGAGGGCGGGATTGCGTTCGGACAGGATCCGAAGTCGGCGGAGCACATTACGCGAGAAGTGAAAAAGCACGCGAAGCAGCCGGTCATTATGAAGCTCAGCCCCAATGTGACCAGCATCGCGGAGATGGCAAAGGCCGTGGAGGCCGGCGGGGCAGACGTGATCTCCCTGATCAATACGCTGACAGGGATGAAGATCGACATCCATCGTCAGACATTTGCCGTGGCAAATAAGACCGGAGGCGTGTCCGGTCCTGCCATCCGGCCCATTGCGGTCCGTATGGTCTACGAGGCGGCTCAGGCCGTGAAGGTTCCGCTGATCGGGATGGGCGGGATCACCTGCGGGGAGGACGCGCTGGAGTTTATCCTGGCCGGCGCCTCGGCAGTATCCGTCGGAACGGCCAATTTTTACAATCCGTCGGCAACGATCGAGGTGGCGGAAGGGATTGAAGCATATATGAGACAGCATAAGACAGAGCATTTCCGTGATTTGATCGGGCTTGTCTACTGAATGTCAGATCAATCTGCCGCACAGCCGCAAAGCTCCGACTGGGAATTGCAAAAAAGAAGGGAACAATATGACTTCTACAGTAATTTTATTTGTGATCGGGTTGGCTTTGATCTGTATTGCAGGCGACCGGCTGGTAGACGCGGCGGTCGCCATTGCGAGAAAGATGGCGATTCCTCAGATTGTGGTGGGCGCCACGATCGTAAGCCTGGGAACGACGCTGCCGGAGATTCTGGTATCTACGACTGCGGCCTTTGGCGGCTCTGCGGCGATCGCTGCCGGAAATGCATTTGGCTCTATTATATGCAACACCGCATTGATCGCCGGACTGAGCCAGACCATCCGTCCCGCCGGGCGGGTAGGAGCGTCCTCTCTTGCATGGAGGAGCTTCTTTTTCTTCCTCGTGATCGGGGTGATGGAGATCTACGGAGGGATGAAAAACGCATACGGACGGACGTTCGGCATCCTGCTGCTGGCTGCATTTGTTGTCTATGCCTGTCTGAATGTCAGGCTTTCTTCCGATGAAGAGAGCGAGGAAGAGGCGGAAGGGGGAGAGGAGGTTTCCATCCCAAAGCAGCTTTTGATTCTTGCCGCCTGTGCCGCGCTGCTCTATGTAGGGGCGAACCTGCTGGTGGATAACGGGATTCTGATCGCGCAGACACTGGGAGTACCGCAGCGCGTCATTGCCGTGACATTTATCGCACTGGGAACCTCACTGCCGGAACTGGTGACGTCCCTTGCGTCATTGATCAAAGGATACGGCAACGTGGGTCTTGGAAATGTGATCGGCGCCAATATCCTCAATCTCCTGCTGGTGATCGGGATTCCGGCTGCCGTACAGGGAATCCCGTTGGAGCGGCAGACCGTTCTGGTCGATATTCCGCTGGCCATCGGGGCCATGGCGGTGCTGCTTGTGCCGATCCTGATCCGGAAAAAATCCTCCCGTATCCAGGGGATCACCCTGCTTGGCATCTACGCGCTGTACTGCATCCGCTCTTTTTTATAAAAAATGCCGCCTGTACGGCTGGCGGCTCTAAAGAGCCTCTAACCGACGCATAAATTCAGATGTTCTGGAGTATACGGCTCCCCGGCTGTATACTCCTTAATATGAGACATGTTCCAGTTTTTCGTGGATGATTCTGACCTGATCATCCTCCAGACTTTCATCCGAGCTGATGATCCAGATTCTGTCCGTATAGCGTATCAGCTCGCAGTAAATATTGCTTCCATTGATTCGTCTCACTGCGGACACCGCGTCCCATTCCCTGGTCCTGTCCTCGGGAAGATCCTTTTGCTTGGGCATTTCATCCCTCCAAAGCCGGTCCAGGATCCAGGAATGGCGGCTCTGGTAGATGGTGTACTGAAGATTGTCGGATGTGTCTTCACTGTAGGTACTGGAAGTTTCAGAGGCTTCAGTATCATATGTTACATAAAAATGGCTGGCACTCCCCAGTACACTTTTCATACGGTCTGCGTTTCCCGAAATGATCATCCCGTCCATCTGCCGGTAGTCTGCCTGAACCAGGGGAAAATCCTTTACATGGTCCGAAGCTGTTTCCGAGCCGGAGGCAGCGCCCAGGACGACTGCAGTCAGGATGACCGTGAGGTAGAAGAAAATGCATATGCCGGCCGCCATCTGATAGATCCAGTTGTCATTTCTGGACGGACGCAAAAACGAGATCAGTGCCGTTACGATCAGAAGCGGTATCAGCGTGAGGATCGGTATCACATACAGCGGAGAATATTCCTTCTGATAATAAGAAAAAAATATTGCCGCGATCAGGAAGAGCATCGGGAACAGGGCTGTCTTAAAGGGCCAAAGGCTTCTTTTTCCATAGATCGGAACAGTGCCTTCCTTGAGCATTCTGCCTCTGGTAACAGACCAATGGAGGAGAAGGATCCCCTCGGTTATCCGCTCCAAACTGGAAAGAGACATGAAAAGAAGGACAAGAAGCATCAGGTTGTTGAAGATCCATCTGTTGAAATTCAAGGTGAACAGCTGGGCCAGGTAAATGGCTGTCAGCAGAAATACAGGTACCGCGCCGCTCAGCCAGAGAAGCCATTCTGCTTTTCGGATATTTGCAAATCGTTCTGCAGGCTCCACGATCGGAGCCGCATCCTCCCTTGTCCGACGGAAGACGCAGAACTTCCTGCTGCTGTCGATCAGCTTCCATCCGGCGGCTTCACAATATTCGGCATATTCCTCCGTACTTGCTTCTGGCCGGGTGTCCATCTCCGTTCCATTCGGAAAGACCTCAACCGTATAATCAATGTCGGCAGGGTCCCCCTGTTCGAATACCATCCCCAGCCGAAATTCCTTAAAATGCCATCCCCGAAGCGACTGCTCATGCAGATATTCTGCAAAAGCGTCGCAGCTCCGGTAATTGAAAGCGATACCAATTTTACGTTTTTTCATGATAGAATCCCTCCTCGCAGTATTACAAAAAGTCCTTCATATAAAGAGCGCCGTCTTCAACCATGGTTTTCAAACGGGCATACTCCTTCGTCAGCATATCGATGCCGGTGTCTGTGATCACATAGGATTTGCGCCTTCCGTCCTCGGCAGTCAGACGGATGATATCGTGCTGCTCAAATCGGGCCAGCATGGCATACAACGTGCCCGGCCCGACCCGGATCCTGCCGTGCGACAGCTCCTCTACCTTATTCATGATATCCACGCCGCAGCATTCCCCAGTCAATGCCAGGAGAATATAATACATAGGTTCTGTTAATGTCTGAAATGCTTCTCTTGCCATAATCTGTCCACCGCCTTCTGTATGGGAGCGCTCATGGAAACGTTCTTTCCGGGTACAAGGAGTTTCCGGGAGTACGGATCTTTTCACAGATGCTTCTGATCTGGCAGTCATTGAGCCTCTTATCCGTATGAATGATCCATATTTGGTCCGGGTAGCATACCAGCTCGGTGCAGATGCCGTGCTCGCTTGTATAGCTCACTGCTGATACGGCATTCCATATGTTGGTCCGGTTTACGGGATAGTCCTTTGGAACGGACAATTCATCCTCCCATAGTCTATCCAGGATCCGGGAAAAGCGGCTCTGATAGATGGTATACCAGAGATTGTCATAGGCGGTATCACTGTGCAGATACGGATGTTCAGGACTTTCTATACTATAATCTACATAGAAATGGCTGACGCTTCCCAACAAATTTTCCTTATGTTCTGCATATGTCCATGTGACCGCTCCGTTCATCTGCCGGTAGTCGGCCTGGATCAGAGGAAAGCCCTCCGCGCTCTCAGGAATAGCCTCTGAGCCGGTGACAGCACCCGGAATCCATACGGCCGTGATCAATGTGGAGCAGAAGATGGCAACCCAAACGACCGCGTCCTGAAAGCGCTGGTTATACTTTCTGGACGGCCTCCAGAATGAGATCAATGCGCCCAAAGGCATCCGTATGATCAGTATAAGCAATAGGGGAATCAGATACAGCAGGCAGCTTTCTCTGTGGCTGTATAAATGGGTATAAGCCGCCACGACAACCAGGAAGAGTATCACGGACCGAGCGGCCTTCAAGGGGAAGCGTTTCTTTTTTCCATATACGGGGGCGCTGCCGGCAGCTATCATTTTCTTCCTCGTAACAGACCAGAACAGGAGATAGATGCCTCCGAAGATCCTATCTGCGCATAAAAGAGGCAGGAAAAGAAAGAGCAGGAGCGATGGAGCGCTGAAAATCCATTCGCTGAAGCTTTCGGTCATCATCTGAGACAGATAGACCGCTGACAGCAGAAATACAGGCACCGCGCCGCCTAGCCAGAGAAGCCATTCTGCCTTCCGGATATTTGCAAACCGCTCTTCCGGCGTTACGATGGGAACCGCATCCGCCTCTGTCTGGCGGAAGACGCAGAACTTCCTGCTGCTGTCGATCAGCTTCCACCCGGCGGCTTCGCAGTATTCGGCATACTCTTCCGTGCTTGCCTCCGGCCGGGTATCCGTCTCGGTTCCCTTCGGAAAAACTTCTACTATATAATGAATATCGGCCGGATTCCCCTGCTCAAAAACCATTCCTAACCGAAATTCTTTAAAATGCCATCCTAGAAGGGACTGCTGATGCAAATATTCGGCAAACGCGTCACAATCTCTGTAATTGAAAGAAATAAAGATGATTCGTTTCTTCATATTATAAATCCTCCTTTCTCCGCATGATTACATCTGGCGCGGCAGTCTTGCTCTGTAATCTGTTAGAACTGAATATCGAGTATCGATAATTTTATTATATTATCGATACTCGATATTGTCAAGAGCAAGATTGCGTGATCAGGCAGATTTCAAAAGGTGTGATGCCTGAAACCGCTGCTTTACCGGCCAGATGCCCTGCAGCAGAGTGCTAGTACAGCGTTGCATTAATAATTGAGTAATAATCACTCGCTGTCCATGCCATTACTGCGTTGTAGTCAGTCAACGATGCTACCGGCATCGCCTCCTTCCTCCGCCTTGTCCTGACATGGACATCAAGCGCTTATTACTTC
>QXWX01000120.1 GCA_009911175.1 Lachnospiraceae bacterium
TCAATTTCAACTTCTGAAATTCCACGGCTGGAATCCTGACTAATCTGGAAAAAATCCCCGCCTTCTCCAGTTCCAAACCAGATTCCCTTTTCTATATTGTTTCAAAGCTGCTGAAGTTGATTTTTATTTGAAAAGGAATCGGACAATCCTCATATATTAGAGAGTAAATACTTTTTCTTCCACATTTCTTCACTCGCTATTCCTAATATACTTTGATAATCCTCTGTATAATTGTTTGCTGCCATATCTAATTTAAAGCTGTTCTCTATAGTCTGTATCGACCCGCTTTTTGATGTTATATCCACTTCCTTATATAAATCTTCCATTTCTCTGATTAATGATGGCGTTATATTTTTCTGCCAGGGTTCTTCATAATTATTTGTCCCATGAGTCACTGAACAATTATATCCTATATTCCCATCTGCATCTACTGCAACAAATTGGTTCATTCCCAAAGTACATCCAGGTATTAATTGCTCATTGATCATAATTTCTCTTTGAAAAAAATTATCAACTTTACTAAGTATATCATTTGCATATTGTATATCTTTTTCCATTCTGTCCTTTACATCAGGATGAATCATAACTGCACGTGTTCCTTTTGGAATGCGTGCCCTGTCAGCTTGAATATAATCTTCGAATCCTGTAGGAATATTTGAGTTTATCTTTGGTTTCCATAATGCCAATTTTTCTAAATCGATATTTTCCTCAAAAAGTTTTGATACTGGAAAATCCTGTCTATATGGTATTAAATTATTTTTATCAAGCATTGCAATATCACCCACATTATATACTACATCGGGATATTTATTCCGTAATATCTGCCATGGATCTGTTTTAATATCGATCCTTTCATTTGCTTTATAAATATATTCAGAGAAAGAATTTGTCTCTTTAGTATTATAGCAATATGGTTTTGCATTTAAACTCTGCTTTTCAATCCTATTTATCTTCATATTTTTAGCTGCTCCTTTTACATTACTTAGAGAAAAAAATGCTGAGCTGCCTCTTCCCTTTGCCTGAGATACCGCCCCGATACCTTTTACTTCTGCAGCTTCGGCTTGTGCTCGGGCCAGTCTCCCGCTGTTCTTCTATCTTATTTTCCAAGATCTGCTTTCGGAGCATTTTCTTGCCATACCAGATATCATCCGCTCTCTTGCTGCTTCGGAATATAGTTCCAATTTTCTTTTATTTTCTTCGGCAAAATCACTGAAAATATCTGGCCCCAATTCAATATGGTTTCCAATCCGATCCGCCCTGGTACGATTTTCCGTGAAGCCAAGCACGAAATCCAGATCCTTTTCATGCCAGGCGGCTTCTTTCGATAAATGCAGCCTGCTGCAGGATGCAAGCCTCTCCCGAATCATGGCAACAAAATCAAACCGTTCGTTTATCCCCACATCTTCCTTCCCATAGAGATTGCTGGTACTGATCTTATGATACTCTCCCGGTTTAAAATATGCCAGCGCGTCTATTTCAAGAGGGGTGGTATTGTAAGGATCAATCTGCTTCACATCTATTTTTTCTTCAAATAACTTTCCATGCTCATCTACACCTCTCGCAACCAGTACCGGATTCTCCTCTGTGGATTCGGCCGCATGAAAAAATCTGTATTCTATCCCTGGAGCCTTCCAGTGCCATCCAATCGCTTTTTCATCCTTGAGCGCATACTTACATGGTATTTTATCCACTTCGGCACAGGTTTCAAAATTTCCTCTCGATACAGTTTTAATATAGCGCTCCTCATGAAACACATTTGTCCCATAGGTACCGTTCCTGCTGCTTTTTTTGCTGCTATTCGCTGCCTGATGTTTTAACTGCCCTGCTGCCGAAGAATAACTCCCATAAGAAATCCCTACCATCAATAAATACCTCCTATACCATTCACAATAATTTCTTTAACTCTTCTGCTTCTTCCTCAGACAATTTTTTGTCGCCTATAAAGGCAGCAAACAGCCGGCTGATGGAATTGTCAAAGCATTCCTCTACTAAATGCCGTGTCCAGTTATGGATCAACTCCTCCTTGCTGCACAATGCATAATACATATAATGTGTAGAACTTCTGTCTGTTCCTACCATTTTGATTTTTTGTAAATTGATCAAATACGTATTTAAGGTTTGTGCTTTCCATGTTTTTTTCCATTCATTTTGTGCTACGTCCATGATCTCTTTAAAAGACATAGGTTCCCCCGTCCGCCACAGCAGCTCCATAATCAGCATTTCCGTATTAGATAATCCGTAATTTCTTCCCATACAATCTTCCCCTTTCCTTCATCAATGCGGACATTTTTCATACCATTCAAGACTAATTTCATCACTTGTTTTTACATAGCCGCAAGAAGTACACCTCTGCGCTTCATAAGTTGTCGCCGAACAGCCTCCGCTGCTGTCTTTACTATGGGATGTTGTTGTCCCAGCAGCATATTTATGTTTGCAGGCGGCTCTTGTATCATTGTTTTCATCCTTTATCTCATAGACATTTCCAGCATCATCAACAAAAAAATGCTCATATGGAAGTTCTTCAACCTCCAGCTTTAATTCCCCCACGGTAAACTGAAAATCAAATCCCTGTTCGGCGTAGACAGGCCCATGATCCGTTATATTCACCGGCGGGTCATACGCGCAGACCGTAATCCCGCCCATCACACCGATCAGCGCCGTTATCAGCGCAGACAAAATTCTTTTGTTTTTTCTAACTGCTTTCATTTCTACGATCCGCCTTTTAAAGGCTCTCTTACTGTTTCCCCCCAAAATTCCAACAGAAAATTCATTACCGGCCATACTTTTCTGTACCGCAAGCTTCAGAAGCAATTCGCCATATGCTTTGCGTGCCGGTTCTTCTTTTCCTCTCAGCACAATATTGTCACAATATATCTCACTGATATTTAAAATCTCATTGTACAGGATATATGTAAACGGGTTGAACCAATGGACCGCTATCGCCGCCATACCTAAAAATCTTATAAGAACATCCCGATTCTTAACATGTACCAGCTCGTGCTTCAGCACATCATGATATAAGTTCTGGTCAGCCTCATCCCGATTCCATGGAGGTATTATAACCGTCGGGGAACAGATACCCATCGTGATCGGCGCCTTACAATATTCAGAGCATAAAAGCTTTACATTTCTCCTGATATCCAATTCGCTTTTTATCGCATGAAGCATATCCTGGTGCTCTTGCTCCACTGGTATATTTGAATATTCCAGACATGTTTTTCTCCTTTTCCAATATCGAAGGGCATACCACGGAATAACAACAAACGAGAGAAGTCCCATCCCGAGTATGAATATGAGCATTTTTTCCAACGCTGATGATACATATAAGGAACTGCCATCTGCATAAAATGCATAGCTTGTATTCAAAAGACTGACCGGCGGGCTTAACAGCTCAACCGCCCGTGGACAAAATCCAACTATCGAATCCTTGATTTCAGATAAGATAACCGGAAACGGAATCAGATAAAAGGCAAGCGCAATCTTTAAAATACGATATCTCCATGACACGGAAAAATACCTTTTCGCAATTGGAGATACGAGTAAATACAAGAGCAAAATAACACTTCCCGAAAGTGACATGATCAGCAAAAAATTATTTGTCATTCCACCACCTCCCTGTTATATTAAATATTCTTAATACAAATTATATTTAATTCAAAAAAAATGTCAATAGCATTTTTCAAAAAAATAATAGGGGGAATCTGCTTCTATCCCCCCTATCGCCTTGATTCGGCATTCATATCTGTATGATTTTCGATTTTTATACTGACAATCCTTTTAAAGTTTTTCTTGTCTGAATGGCAATTACAAGCGATACAACTCCCGAAAAGAGAACGGCCGCATATTCACGTCCTTTGCATATTTCAAACAGGATGCCGTAGAATGCATTGCCCAGGGGCTGTGCACACATGGAAACGGTAAGAATGACCGCAATCACCTTTCCAATTAAATTCTGCGGGGTTTCTGTTTGGATCAAGGACATCATCTGCACGGTGAAAAGCGCTGAACATGTTGTAATGGCAAAGCTGCATACGGTTATAATGATATAATTTACGATTGCATACGAAAACAGTACCAATGAAGCGCTCATAGGAAACACGCAGACCGCACAAGCGACTATGAAATTGCCCGATTTGTGAACCGCCAGTTTGTCTGCAAAAATGCCTGCTCCGATCCCACCTGCCAATCCGCCTGCTGCCAGCGCTCCCTCTGCAAATCCATACAGCCTGTTTGCCTGTGAAGCTTCGAAAGCCAATACCTCCGTTATCAGATATGGAAGTGCGACAATGAGCATTGCGGAAAGGAACAAATTGATTCCGCAGACCGAAAGAACGACCTTTCCAATCACAGGCTTTTCCTTTCGGATCAATCGGATGCTCTCTGCAAAATCGGTTCTGACTGTCTTCAAAATACCGCCCTCCGAAGCCTGTTTCCGGAACGGTATTTGAATGAAAATTTCCATAACCGCCGACATCATAAAACATACCATGCAGACCCACAATACCGGCTTTAACCCATATACACTGTATAAAACCCCTCCAAGTACAGGGCCGATCAAAGACGCAAAGGAGCTGATCGTATTGATGATGGAATTTGCCGCCATAAAATGCTCCTGGCTGGTAAGCGCGGGGATGCTTGCCTGCACGGACGGCTGATATGCTCCCGCGATGCCGTACAGAAGCATCAGCGTCACCGTCAGAAGAAACAGGAGATTCACTTCATTCATAAGCAGAGAAAAAGCCAGGATCACTGCCGCCGTAAAAAAATCCAGGATTACCATAATATTTCTTTTATTGACCCGGTCCGCTACAATGCCGCCGATGGGCGACAGCAAAATAGCCGGAATAAACGCGCATGCCGTAACCGTTCCGTAAAGCGCCGATGAACCTGTCAAATTTAATAAATACAGCGGCAGCGCAAACCGGATTGTCGCATTGCCGAATAAAGAAATGATCTGACCGATGACCACCAATGTAAAATCCTTTGAAAATAATTTTTGATTCATACTTGAAACCTCCAGTTTTTGTTTTTCCTGCTTCGTAACTGTCTAAATATCTCTTTTTAATACCGCACGCCGGTATGTATGATATATTAACATACTGTTGGTATGTTTGTCAAGATATTTCATTTTCCCTACCCGTACCTGTTTTACTATAGTTGACATATCAACTATTTTCCTGTATGATGAGTTCATCAGCCAACCGGAGGTGAATCTACACGTGATAGGAAAACAGATCAGCATCTTATTCCGCCAGCTCAATTTGTATTTCAACCGTGAATTAAGCGATATCCATATTTCCTCGACGGAGCTGCTGTATTTATCCTCACTTTATGCAAACGACGGCATCCCCCAGGACGACCTGGCCCAGGAATATACCGTGGACAAAGCCGCTGTCACAAGAACTATACAGCTGATGGAAAAAAAGGGGCTGGTACTCCGCCGGACAGATGCTTCCGACAAACGGGCAAAAAAAATTTATTTGACGGAAAAGGCCCGTTCTCTGGAACCAAAGCTGCGAGAATTACAAGCCCGCTGGATCTCTGCCATGACAGAGGGGATGAACACATCGGAGATCGCTCATTTCACCAAACAGGTTCATACGATGGCAGAACGGGCGAAACAATTAAATCAAAAAGAAATCGGAGGAGAAACATGAAGGCATTGATTATCTACGCTTCCGTACATCACGGAAACACAAAAAAAGTAGCGGAATACATGGCAGATGCGCTTCCGGCGGATCTGGTTGATATCACCCGGGAGCAGGCCCCGGACCTTTCCGGGTATGATATAATCGGATTTGCGTCAGGCGTCTATTTCCATTCATTTCACGACAGCCTGAAACACTATATCCAGAATGCCGATTTTGAGAGACATCAGAAAGTATTTCTTGTGGCTACATGCGGCGTTGGATACATTGATTACACGAAGAGCATACAGAAGCTGCTTCGGCAGAAAAACGCCGACTATATCGGAAGTTTTCAGTGCAGGGGATATGACACCTATGGTATCTGGGGAAAAATCGGCGGCATCGCAAAAGGGCATCCGAATCCAAAAGACTTAAAGAACGCGGAATATTTTATCAAGGGCATCGTGAAACACCGGTAACTTTATAGAAGGGGACGCAGAGATGAACAATATACATCATATTGAATTTCATACCGGAAGCAAGGAAGAATTATTTCCCGATTTTTCAGTTGATTTCCCCTATATCGCCTCAAGGGTGGAGCTTGACAAATACGCCGGACGGTTTGTACCCTGGCACTGGCACAAAGCAGTGGAGCTTTTTTACATGAAAAGCGGGAGCCTGGAATATCATACGCCCGGAGGGAAGCTTTTATTTCCTGCGGGAAGCGGCGGCCTGGTAAATTCCAATGTACTCCATATGACAAGGGCCATGCCGCAGACCGAGGAAAACATCCAGCTCCTCCATATTTTTGATCTCTCCCTGCTTTCCGGGGAACCGGGAAGCCGAATTGAAAAAAAATATATCACCCCCATTGCTGCAGCCCCGCAGATCGAACTGATTCCTCTTTTTCCCGGAAATGCGGCGCAGGAAGCCATTCTGAAACGCATCACAGAAGCATTTCGTTTTTCCGGTGAGGAATTTGGCTATGAAATGAAGCTGCGGGAAGCCTTGTCGGAAATATGGCTGATGCTTTTTGAACTGTCCCGCCCCATGCTGGAAAACGGCCGGACCCACAGCAAAAGCAACGATAAGATCAAGCTGATGATGATCTACATTCATGAGCATTTCGCGGAAAAACTCTCCATCGCGGAGCTGGCTGCTTCTGCCTTCCTGAGTCAGCGGGAATGTTTCCGGGTGTTCCGTGAATGTCTCAACATGACGCCTGTGGAATACCTGAACACATACCGCCTGCAGACGGCCTGCCGGATGCTGGCAAGGGGAACGGAGCCGGTGACGGTGATCAGCCATGCCTGCGGCCTGGGGAGCAGCAGCTATTTCGGAAAGGTTTTTCGGGAATACGCGCATTGTACGCCCTCAGAATATCGGAAAAGATGGCAGGATTGTGATACATAACGGCAGAAACGGGATATTTTTTTCATACTGACCTGCACTATAATGATATCTGCAAGAAACAATAGAGGAGATATGAAAATGGAGTTCAACAGACAGAATGCAGAGCTGGCGCTGAAAGAAGCGTCAAAATCCAATCCGGGGGCCTGGACAGACCATTCCTGGTACGTGGCAGAAGCCTGCAAACATATTGCGCTGCACTGCGGACATTTATCTGCCAATCAGGCTTATCTTTACGGGCTGCTACACGATATCGGGCGTTATGCCGGGGTGACTTCGGAAAGGCATTTGATCGACGGTTACCGCTTCTGCATGGAGCGTGGTTGGGAAAAAGCAGCCCAGATCTGCATTTCCCATGCGTTTATGATCCAGGATATGAACACCTCCATCGGGGAGTTTGACGTCAGCGAACCGGATTACCTGTTTATAAAGGAATTTGTTGCAAACGCGGTCTATGACGATTACGACCGGCTGGTGCAGCTATGCGATTCTCTGGCTATGCCCACCGGCTTCTGCCTTCTGGAAAAACGATTTGTGGACGTGACGATACGCTACGGCGTCCACCCGGCGACCATCGGCAGATGGAAAAAAATTCTGGAAATCAAAGCAATGTTTGAAAAGAAGATGGGCTGTTCTGTCTATAGCCTGCTTCCGGGCATCGTGGAAAATAGTTTTCGTTAGGAGTGAACATGAAGTACAGACATATCGTTTTTGACATCGACGGGACGCTGATCGATACGGAATATGCGGTTCTGCATTCCCTGCAGGATACCCTGCGGGCAATATCCGGGAAAGAAATCCCCGTTTCTGAACTGACTTTTGCACTGGGCATCACCGGAAAAGACGCGTTGGAAATTCTTGGAATCAAAGACCTTTCCAGGGCGCAAGGTCTGTGGGATACTTATTGGCGCGGTTATGCAGATACTGTTCGGGTATTTGACGGAATCATCGAATTGTTGGATCATCTTCAAAGACTGGGGTGCCGCATGGGAATCGTCACGTCACAGACACGGGAAGAATTTCGGCAAAACTTCTGCCCCTTTGGTATCCGTCCTTATTTTAAGACCATCGTCCGCGCGGAGGATACCCGGGAGCATAAGCCAAGTGCCGCTCCCCTTTTTAAATATCTGGAAACAGCAGAGGCAGACGAGCGGCAGGTACTCTACATCGGAGACAGCCCCTATGACAGCCAGTGCGCCGAAAATGCCGGTATCGATTTTGCCCTGGCAGTCTGGGGCAGCCGGCAGGAGTCTATCCGTGCAAATTACTTTTTGAAGAGTCCTTTGGATCTGATAACGCTGATTACATGACAAAAATGACTTTGAAGATCCGCATCCAATTCTTCAAAGTCATTTCTTTGCCCATTGAGAATCCTGAGACATTCTCAGCCTCTCTTTACGCCTCCCGAAGAGATTCCCTGCTCAGAAGTCCCCCGGTGATGATCAGGGTCACTGCCTCCGTCACAGGCGCCGCCAGCCAGACCCCGGTCATCCCGAACAGGGCCGGCAGCGTGAAGATACAGGCCAGCAAAACCACCAGCCCCCGGGAGAAGGAGATCGCGGCCGACTCCGCTGCCTTTCCGACGGCGGTAAAATAGAACGATGTAATGGCGTTGATCCCGGAAAAGAAAAAGGAAACCATAAAAATCAGAATCCCCGACCGGACCATCCCCGCCACATGTTCATTCTGTACGAAAAGACCGCCGTACCAGTCTGCGCTTAAGGCCATCAGCAGGAATACCGCCGCCCCTGCCCCGAAAACATACCGGTTCGTCCGTTTCCGGATATCCGAAGCCAGCATTTTCTCCCCGGCCCCATAGCAGAAGCTGATCAGCGGGCTTGATCCCTGGCCGAATCCTACGATGACCATGCTGAATGCATACGCCGTATATCCGACAATGGTAAAAGCCGTCACCCCGTCCACGCCGATCTGTCTCATGATCACAAAATTGTAGGCAAACATTGTAATCCCCGTTGAGATTTCCCCGATAAACTCCGAGCTTCCATTGAGAAGCGCCTGCACACAGACCTCCCCGGAAAAGCGAAATTTCCCCAGGCGGTAGATGCGGGCTTTTTTCCAAAAATAGTATAACAGAAAAAGCAGGGACACCGCTGCGGAGATCAGGGACGCAGCCGCGATCCCGGCCGCCCCTTTGTGAAAGCATCCGGCGAATAGGTAATCCAGCAGGATATTCAGCAGCACGTTCAAGATCGTGACTTTCATAAAGTACCTGGGACTGCCCTCTCCCCGGATGAACATACCGAGAGAAGAATTGACCACCATGATCGGAAGCTCCAGCAGCATGATCCGGTAGTACTCCTGAAAATAAGCGATTACCCGTTCATCCGCATGCAGGATACGCAGCATCGGCCCAAAGCCGAAACCTATGAGGACGCTGATCCCTGCCGAAAGGAACAGGGTGAGCGCGATCGTCTGGCGGAAGACCTGATTGCCGGTTTCCCGTTCACCGGCGCCAAGGGCCATTCCGGCAATCGCCACCCCTCCGATGGATACCATCAGCCCCACGCCCAGGTACAGATACACGATGGGCAGTCCCAGGTTCACGGCTGCGATCGCCTCATTCCCCACATAATTTCCCATAAAAAATCCGTCCGCAACGGTGATCCATGACGTAAGCATCATGGCAATGATGGACGGTATGGAAAACTGCAGGATCATGCTTGACGTACTGTTTTTGATCTGTTTCAGTTCCATAATAAAACCTCCTTACAATGAATCCCTTTTGATACGGTATCCATTATAAGGAGGAGATTGATTATATACTTCTGGATTCTTGCCCTTCGGGTATGGCGCATCCCATCCGGGCTGCTGCAGGGTGGGATGTACGGTCAGCTTTTCGTTACTGTGAGCACCCGGCCAGGGTGTGAACATTAACAGCTTTTCACCGGAAGGCAGATGTCCAGTTCCATATACATGGTTTCACAATCTATCTTATGATAAATGTCAAATACGCTTCTGCCGGAGTCCAGTTCACGGCGGGTCCTAGGCAGCCATACCAGAAACAGCGTCTGATAGGCGGCGTAAATATATTTTGCATGCCCTTTGAAATGATACACAAAGCAAGTGCCGCCCTGAATCCGCAGCGTATTTTCCAGGGGGCAGACTTGCGGGACGCTCATGCAGATATCATAAAGGCACTGCTCCTGAGAGGTTACCGCCGGGTCGTCATAGGTGCGCTCCAAAAACTTCGTTTCATCCGTGATATACTTCTCATATTTTTTGATAAATCCGTCCCAGTCTCTGGAAAGCCGCTCGTAACTGCCGATCCGCCTTTCATAGATCACCTCGTAATCCGGGATCTCCTCCACTGTGATCTTGGCGTTGCATTCCTCAAAGCTTTCCGTATGCCATTTCTCATGATGGAAAAACGGGTGCTCTATGGAAGATCTGCGGCATTTTTTCCGGAAAACAGCCGGAGCCATGCGGTAATGCTGACGGAATGCGGAG
Source organism: Lachnospiraceae bacterium (assembly GCA_009911175.1). The sequence continues at coordinate 10,506 of QXWX01000120.1, forward strand.
CTGAAATTGGACGAGCTGTAGCCATAATCCGCCCCGATCTCCGTGATCCTGCGCTCCTGCTCCGTCTTTAAGCGGAACGCGCTCTGTTCCAGACGCAGCCGCCTGATAAACGCATATACGCTTTCCCCGGTCTGCTCCTTGAACAGGCGGCTGAAATAATATTTGGAAAAATGGCAGTATTCCGCCACGTCGTCCAACGTCACATCCTCTTCCATGTGGCGCAGTATATAGTCGATTGCCTGGTTGACGCTTTCATTTGTAATCATAAATCCTTCAGCCTCCGGTTCCTCGCCAAAACTCCTTCCCACTGCTCCTCCGTCAAAAACTCAGGCCGTTCCATTTCCTCCACCCTTTTCAGATCCATTCCCAGCTCCTTCTGGGCCGCAGCCGCCGATTCGTACAATGTCATCTGCTCTCTTCTGGTCTGTGAGAACACATGGGAGTAGCCGGCGAAGGCATGGTCATGATCAAACAGGGGACAATATCCTGTCAGCCTCCCGGTTGCATTTTCCATAAAAAATCCCCAGTTCTGCTCATGTCTGTCATTGTTGTTCAGAATATAATCTGCAATCTGCATTTTCAGATAAAACTCCCTGTCCGCTTTTTCGGCTTCCTCATAGGCATCCAGCCCGTAATTTCCGCAGAATATCTGAAATTCCTCAAATGTCACCATAGAAACCTCCTGGGAGGTAAACAGCTCTGCATTCACAACGGCATCACCCACGCTTTCGATCCACTCTCTCCGTTCTTCCGTCAGATAGGAGCAAAGCTCTTCCTCTGATGAAATCCGGTAATGGATGTGGGGAATATCCAATGCAGTCAATATCCGGTCTGCGGGAATTTCGTATTTTCCGACTTTGTGCAGATAAAGAGTCCCGTTCTTCCGAATCCAACCTTTTGCGCTTGCCCCCAGTGTGGTAAGCTCCGGCGTATGGATGTCCTGCCGCCTGTCAAGCGTCTCCCCAGAGCAGTGTACGCTGGCTCCGGAGAGGGATATCTCGGTGATATATAAAGATAACGGATTTTGGAACAGGTTCACCTCGTCCCACACCCTTTTATCCCCGTCCTGCCGAATCCAGTACGCATCCTCCAGGCTCAGCCCCCGGCATGCCTTGCACACGGCATATCGGTTGGTCTGAGAGAGCCGGAGCGCATTCAGTATCTCCTTGGCAAAGCTCCGCCCGATGGACAAGGTACGGTTCGAGGCCCACTCGATGAAATCTATAAATGTTATATTTTCTTTCCTGAGAGAAAATGGAAGCCGGTCAAAATCCAGAATCGTACAGGTTCCGTTTTCCTGGATATCCAGAAGGGGAATGTCCTTTAATAACAACTGCATAGGCCACCTCAAAATGCGTTCTTTCTGCGGGTATGAGTCCCGGATGAGACTCTTTGAGTACTCTCTTTTTCTCGGGGGTGAATTTCGGATGGAAGTTCTGCCCTTTTTCTTATTATACGTTTTTGCGGGCCTCTTTACAACTGGAAATCCCGGATGTCCGCCTCTTTCTTTTTTTCCTTTTGTTGCAGTTTGCGCCTGTGAACTGTAAGCGAATACCTCTATACACTGTTGCTGTACATGCCGGACTATAAAGAGGAGCCCGCAGGTGTGGAAGAACAGAAAAAAGTAACTTCTGTTTTATTATATTGTATTTGTCAATGTATTTGAATACAATGTATAGATTTTGATTGAAAATAAATGATACAAATTCAGCCATTTATCTTTCTGCAAAAATGACCTTACACCGCTTTTTATAACATGCGATTCCGTATTTTAAAATATGCTCTACCCCGTCATCCTCCAAGTCATCTTCATATCTGGTATATGCAATCTGTTTTAACGCCTCCTTGCACGCGGCATCTAAGTCTCCGTCATGCGCATATTTTACTTCTATGATAATCCCCATATCTCCGGTATCCGGTTCCGCGAGGATATCCGCATAGCCTTCCCCCATTTCACGGTTGGAAGAAATGCCCCACTGGTCTTTCACTCCCAGGATTCCAATTAAGACACCATGATAAAAATTTTCTTTCATTTCCTTCTTTATGGCTGTGTCACGAATACTGATGGTTCTTCTCAAATATTCTGTGAAAATCTTTTCTACATTTTTTACATCTTCATTTTGCAAGGCATTACAAAAACGGTTCAGCGTATCCCCATCTTTCCGGACATTTTCTTTAAAGAATTCCATAATCTGTGTTACATAAATATCCCGAATTTCCAGATTTGGAATTGCCAGTTTCATCTGCCTTCCCTCTGCCCTTCCCCTCTGTGTCAGATAGCCGGTTGTAAAGAGCAGGCTCCAGATGTTATCTATCGTCTGATAAATCTCTGGATACGTAAGTTCCTGATGGATTTCTTTTATAATCGTTTCCCCTGCTACCAGACGTTCAATCTCCCGTTTTGTCGTAGCATTTGCCGATTCCTGGATAAACCGTTTCACTGCATCGTTACTGCTGGTGTTGATCCAGTAGTTTTCCGGCTGCACATTCGATTCGCATCTAATTCTGTCACAATGATTCAACACATCCCACGGACAGTATACTTCCACATTTCCAAACTGGTAGCCATCGTACCATCTTTTTACCTCATCATAATGATCCGCTACATCATAATACTCAAGAAGCTCCCTCACCTCTTCATCCGTAAAACCAAAATATTCATCAAAACGCTCATCTGCAATCGTCAATACTTTCAGATTATTAAGCCCGGTAAAGATACTCTCTTTAGAAATCCGAAGACATCCTGTCAGCACCGCTAATTTCAAACTGTTGTTTGTTTTGAGCGCCTCTCCAAGGAGACTTCGGATCAAAGAAATCATCTGGTCATAATACCCATTCGCATGAGCCTTTGCCAAAGGGACATCATATTCATCAATCAGCAGAATCACTTTTGCACCATAGTGTTTTTCAAGCATTCCCGACAGCAGTTTCAGGCTGCTGCCAAGCATACCTTCATTCATATTTTTATCCAGAAGATCTTTGTAGTCTGCTTTGTCATGATCATTCAGTTTTTCACTGTCCAAAAGGAAGTAGAACTTTGCGGCAGCCTCTATAATAACCCGGACTGCCATCTGATATGCCGTCTCATAGGATCTTGCGTCAATCCCTTTCAAAGAAATCGAAACAACTGGATACTTCCCCATATATTCCTCACAAAGCGAAGCCTCTTTTGAAATTTCCAGCCCATCAAAAATACTCTTATCCCCATTCAACGAGAAAAAGTGTTCCAGCATACTCATATTCAACGATTTTCCAAATCTTCTCGGGCGGGTAAATAAGTTCACTTCTCCCCAATTATGCAAAAGATCACTGATAAGCCAGGTTTTATCAATATAGTAAAAATCCTCTGAACGTAATTTCTCAAAATTTTCTATTCCTATCGGGAGTTTTTTCTTCCGCACATCCATTTTCTCCATACTCCTTCCATCATTCAATAGCCGCTTTCCTTCTACCTATTCGTTTAAATACATTATAACAGACTTTTTATATCCAAGCTAAATAAAGTTCTTGATTCAACAGAGTATTTGAAATAATCATTGTATCCGTCCCTCTCTACAATTTTGTATTCTTCTTTCTATATGTAGCCAGTTGCCTGCCATAAACTAAATCCGGTACTTTTTTCCAAATGGAGAAACGCTTCTTCCTTTTATCGTCCTTTGTATCCATTTCCTCCATAATCTGTGCCATTTTAAACCTTTCCTTTTCCGTATGGAACATGAAGACTATTACGCAATCCATTATACTATGATTCCCACCTAAACACAATTATTTCAGATAATCTCCGCCGCGTCTTCCGGTTTGGATGCCGCATAGAACTGGAATGTTTCATCATAGATAGGCCGTGTCTGACTCTGGTTGATACGCCTGGCATTTTCCATGATCGTACTTCATTCGTCCTGCCGGAAACAGGCGTCTAAGACTGTGACTTGGATCACACCGGACTCAATCATTTCCTTAAATAAATTGCCAGGTCCTACACTCCCAAGCTGGTCTTTATCCCCGATCATGACCAGGGTTGCGCCTTGCTTAATACAAAAGAAAAAACGATGTGCCAGATACATGTCACACATGCCAAACTCATCCGCAATGATCAAATCATCCGGGAGTTTTTCCGGGTGGTTCCATCCTTCTTCCCCTTCAGCGCCTGTCATGCCCACCGCTTTTTGCATGGTCATCGCCGGAAATCCTGTTTTTTCATACATGCGCCGCCTCGCTCTTCCGGTCGGCGCGCACAGCATGATCATAGCATCCTGATCCAGCATCTCCTGGAGCCTTAAAATAATACGGATCAATGTGGTTTTTCCGGTTCCCGGACCGCCTGTGATGATCGATACTGGATACGCAAGCGCCTGAAAGACCGCTTTATCCTGCATTGCCCCTCTTCTTCCGCCTTTTGCATCACATGGGATACTGCGGCCTTGATACGGAGTGGATCATCCGGTTGAAAGTAAGCGATGAATAATCTAGCGTTTTTACAAATCCAGAAATCTGTGCAATAATCTCTTTGACTGGAGAAGCATTCCCCCATTTCCAGGTTTTTGCATTCAGGGCATGTTGGCTTTCAAAACATTCGGTTGCTCTATGCGCGCTTACTCCAAATAAATAAGAAGAGCGGTCTCGGAAACTCTTTAAAGCCCATATTTCCGCTCTTTTTCTGTTCCTCTCTTTTATTTCATCCTCCATATTCCGGAAGAGAAATTCTATATTTTTTTCAATATCTATTGACATATGCCTCAAATTGTGCGGGCGCGTTTGGTGACCATATACGCCAGTCACCAAACGCGCCCCTTGTAGTTAAGAAGCATCTGCGCCCCACGCACAGCGCAATAACTACAAGGAGGTTCACACTATGATCAAGTACTGGCAGTCCATGCATGATTACAAGTACTTTCTCACCGAATCCAAAGCCCATTTCGATTCCTCTGAAAGGAACCGGCTCCATACAGAGCTTTGGGAACCCTGGCAGAAACTCCGCCTTTTCGATACCGATAAGGCCATGGAATTCCTTCTGCCCTTTTACTCCAACACCGGCAGGCCTGCTATGAACCAGCCGCAAATATTAAGGTCTTTTATCCTCTTCTTCCTTCTATATTCAGATGGTCTGACCAAACTCTCCCTTACCCTTTGGGTAGACAGACTCAAACATGACCGCGTTCTCGCCGCACTCATCGGCTGTGCCCCGGATTCCCTCCCGCCCCTCGGTTCCTACTTTGACTTCATGGACAGGCTCTGGACTGCACCGCCTACGGACTTATATGCGCGGGACAAACTGCTTCCGGCTTCCCGGAACAGCAAAAAGCCGGATAAGCCCAAAGGCAAAAAACAAAAAGCACAGGAGGCAAAACCCAAAATCACGGAAGCTATCGAAAAACGGCTCATGGGCGGGAAGGATATCCCTTTTAACTTTGAGGGGCGGCTACAGCGCTTCTTCTATCATGTGGCTGTCCTGCCTTCCATGGAATCCGGTCTCATACCAGGGGAACACCTTACGGTTTCCGGAGACGGCACCGCCGTGCATACCCATGCCTGCCCACGCGGCCACCGCAGGGTTGGCGCACCGGATAATCTGCGGCATTTCCCCGACCCCGATGCTTCCTGGGGCTGGGACAGCGACTTGGAAAAATATTATTTTGGCTACACTTTGTTCCAGTTATCCTGCTATAACAGTGACCTTAGGACAGATATCCCCCTGCTCCTGCGTTTTACCAGCGCAAAACGGCACGATTCCGTCAGCTTCCTCGTCGCTTTCCATGAAATGGAAAAACATATGCCGGCTGTTTCTCCTGAAAACATTTGCCTGGACTCCGCAATGGACAATTATCCCACTTACAGGCTCCTCAAAAAAAAGCAGATACGGGCCTTCATCGACCTGAACAACAAATGCGGCCGGCCAAAAACAATTCCTGACACCATCACCATTGACAAAGACGGAACTCCTTTATGCCAGGAAAACCTGCGTATGAAGCCCAATGGTTATGACAAATCCAGCGGTTACCTCATGTGGCGCTGCCCCTATGGGAAGGAGCATTGTTCCAAATGTAAAAACAGCTGCACGGGTTCCAAATACGGAAGGGTTGTCAAGACACGCCCTGAATGGGATATCCGGCTTTACACCGATGTCCCCTGCGGCACGGATGCTTATAAGAAGATCTATAACCAACGCTCCGCCACAGAACGCATCAACAACCGCATCCTCAATGATTACGGTCTGCACCGCATGTTCATACACACAAAGGAGCATTATTCTTTCATGACAACCATGATTGGAATCTGCATCCATTTGGATGCCCGCTATAAACAGCAGGTACAGGCAGTGGCTTAAACCATGTTCCGTAATTCTTTCAGGCCTGTTTCCCGACAGGCTTAAAAGCCATGCTCATTTTTACTCTTTATACTCCCCGAACCGCTCTGGTCCAACAATCATCCATCTCTTATCCCACTCATTTCTGAAAATCAACCCTTTCCTGCCTATTCGCTATTGAGTTTCCGAGACTGCTCATGATTGACTATAACAAAAAAGGACAGTCCCATTCGTTAGAATAAGATTGTCCTTTTTACCTTTTGTTTCTCTGTTTTTGCCATATTTTATTCCTTTCTTTTTCCACAGAAAAATACCGCCCTGCATATTTCACAGGACGGTATTTCCCAAAATAAAAAGGCATATGGATTGTCACATCTGTACCCTCCATATGCCCATCATTAAGTTACTTTATGATTTTTAACAACTGAACAAGTTCATGCGGTTCATAGCCTGCTCTTTCTGATAATCGGCTGTCAAATTTCTGAAACCCCATTGCCTGATAAAATGACAACAGTTTTTCTTCATTTGATGTTTCCAAAAATACTACCATACCTCCAGCTAAATATTGCAGCTGCTTTATCTGTTTCATTGCTAATCCAAGCAGTTCCTCGCCCGTGATACGCTCATTTGCGCCATTATGGTAATTCTTCCCAAGCTGTGCGATCAAATAAGCCGCCAAATTATAGGTGTGATTCAGCTCATTCAACTCACTTACCCTGGCTAATTTTTTTCTGACCGTATTGCTAAACGGCTCTGCATTTACTGTTATTGGCTTTATTGTAATGGCAAAGTATCCAACAAGCTCCGCATCTTCTGTCGAAAAAACAAGGTATGTAACAGATTGCTGTTTCTTAGCAAATTCAACTGATTGGTTCTTTGCGAACCTCTCCACATCCTTATTCTTCTCACACGAGAACTCGGAAAGAATCTGAAATAATTCATCCTCTCCGAGTTCTCCGTTTTGACCATTCAAATACTCACGAATGTTGAATACTGTATATTTATTTGTTTCCTGCATTCGCTTTCTTCCTTTTCTCCATAAATTTTGCAATATCTTTCGGATCGGTCAAAAAAGTTGCGCTCACTTTGATCGGGGGCGTCTGATCATTGGCAGACGCTTCAATCGCATCGGCGAACATCTCCACCTGCCTCTTGCCCGATATGACAAAATTTTTCGTGATGCTTGAAGTTGCCATAAGAAACACCTCCTTTGTCAGTATGGCTTATTCTAAACATAGTTATTCTTTGCTTACTCATACTTGTGATTATGCCGGATCGCAGCCCGGCTTTCCTCCTAGATTTTCTTTGGTATGCGCTCCGGCACAAACGA
>QXWX01000121.1 GCA_009911175.1 Lachnospiraceae bacterium
CCTCCAATATTTTTCTTTATTGTACTTGAAATTTGGAGGAAATGCAAAAAAACTTTTCCGGTTTATCCGGGTTAGGCGTCTATGATAAAAAGCTGGTAGAGCCTCTGGCAAGAGTCCTGGGAAATCTGGGAGTAGTCCGGGGTGTGGCAGTGTGCGGGGAAGACGGGCTGGATGAGATTACACTGACCGGAGAAACCGTCGTGTGTGAGATCCGGTACGGCGAGATTACCCGGTATACCATCACGCCGGAGCAGTTCGGACTGCGGCGCTGCAGCCTGGATGAGATGATCGGAGGAAATCCGGAGGAGAATGCGCAGATCACCAGGGATATCCTGTCCGGAAAGGAAATGGGCGCGAAGCGGGATGTGATCTTGATGAATGCGGGAATGAGCCTGTATCTGGGAATCGACGGCATCACGCTGGCGGAGGGGATCCAAAAAGCCGCGGAGCTGATCGACAGCGGGAAGGCATTGGCGAAGCTGGAAGAATTTGCGGCGGCAACGAAGGAATATGAGGTTTAAACCGAGCGATAGATCAATCTGCCGCACAGTATCAGATGATGCATACAGTCATATTAGGCACTTACGAACAATTTCTTGCACAAAATGGCAAAATTCTCGTATCGTGTTTTTCTGGTTTATCCAGGTTAGGAAATATGCTTGTACAGGAAGGGGAACGGATCATGATTTTAGATGAGATTGCAGAGTCCGCAAAAAAACGCGTTGCGGAACAGAAGAAAAAAATACCGTTTGAAACGATCAGGAAAGCTGCGGAAGAAAAAGCAGAGGCTGAGCGGGAAAGCGGAAAAAACGGATTTGAATTTCCATTGGAAAAGGCGTTGCGCGGGAAGGAGATTTCCTTTATCTGCGAGGTGAAAAAGGCGTCACCCTCCAAGGGTGTGATTGCGGAGGATTTCCCTTATCTGGAGATTGCGGAAGAATATGAACGGGCGGGGGCGGCAGCCATCTCCTGCCTGACGGAGCCGGAATATTTCCTCGGACGGGACCGGTATCTGGAGGAGATTGCCGGGAAGGTGAGGATTCCGGTGCTGCGGAAGGATTTTACGGTTGATGCCTATCAGATCTATGAGGCAAAGGTGCTGGGGGCGAGCGCGATCCTTCTGATCTGTTCTATCCTCAGTGATGAGCAGCTGAGGGAGTATATCCGGATCGCGGACGGTCTGGGGCTTTCGGCGCTGGTGGAAGCACACGATGAACAGGAGATCCGCCGGGCGCTGTCCTGCGGAGCAAGGATCCTTGGAGTGAACAACCGGAACCTGAAGGACTTCACAGTGAATGTGGAGAACAGCCTGAATCTGCGGAAGCATGTTCCGGAGGAGATCATTTTTGTGGCAGAGAGCGGTATCCGCACGGCGGAGGATATTGAAGGGCTGCGGCAGGGGAATGTGCAGGCCGTGCTGATCGGGGAGACGCTGATGCGGTGCGAGGATAAAAAGGCGATGCTGGCAGAATTGCGGGGAGATGGAAGAAGGAAGCCGAATGGAAAGTGAAGCAGTCAGAAAATCAGCAGATGAGGATGCCGCTTCAAGAATAACGGCACAGAGGAATCAGAAGAGTTCGTATATGATGAAGGAATTTGAGACTGGATTCGGAAAGGAAAAAACTGATGGTCAAGATAAAAATCTGTGGGCTGAAAACGATGGAGGACATCCGTATGGTGAACCGTCAGAAACCGGACTTTGCAGGATTTGTATTTGCGGGGAGCAAGCGGCGGATCACGCCGGAGCAGGCGGCGGAGATGAAAAGGGAATTGCTGCCGGAGATTCGGAGCGTGGGGGTCTTTGTCAATGAGGATCCGGAGCGGATCGCCGGGCTGACGGAAGGCGGCGTACTGGATTATATACAGCTTCACGGGGATGAGGACGCAGAGGAGATCCGGCGGATCAAGGACAGGACAGGGAAGCCGGTCATAAAGGCTGTCCGGGTGAGAAGCCGGGAGGATATCCTGCAGGCGGAAAAGCTGCCCTGTGAATATCTGCTTCTGGATACTTACAAGGCAGGGGAATACGGAGGCAGCGGAGAGAGTTTTTGCTGGGAGATGATCCCGGAGCTGGAGAAGCCCTTCTTCCTGGCCGGCGGACTGAATGAAGAAAATATTGCAGAAGCTTTAAAAACCTGCCGTCCGTGGGCTGTGGATGTGAGCAGCTCTGTGGAAACGGACGGAAGGAAAGATGAGGAGAAGGTGCGGCGCTTTATGAGAGCCGTGAGATTGGAAAAATATGCAGGAGAGAGAGGATTCGAATATGAGCAGCAGTGAAGCAAATCAGAAAGGCAGATACGGTCAGTACGGCGGTCAATATATCCCGGAAACACTGATGAACGCAGTCCATGAACTGGAAGCGGCCTATGAGAAATATAGTCATGAGCCGGAGTTTATCAAGGAACTGGATGATCTGATGAAGAACTACGCGGGACGCCCGTCATTGCTCTATTATGCGGAAAAAATGACAAGGGATCTGGGAGGCGCGAAGATCTACATCAAGCGGGAGGACTTAAACCATACCGGCTCCCATAAGATCAACAACGTCCTGGGCCAGGTGCTTCTGGCAAAAAAGATGGGAAAGACCAGGGTGATCGCGGAGACAGGGGCCGGCCAGCATGGAGTGGCTACAGCCACTGCGGCGGCTCTGATGGATATGGAATGCGAGATTTTTATGGGAAAGGAAGACACCGACCGGCAGGCATTGAACGTATACCGGATGGAACTGTTGGGAGCGAAGGTCCATGCGGTGACCAGCGGCACCCAGACCTTAAAAGATGCGGTCAACGAGACCATGCGGGAGTGGACGAAGCGGATGGATGATACCCTCTATGTGCTGGGTTCCGTGATGGGGCCTCATCCATTTCCTATGATCGTGCGGGACTTCCAGAAGATCATCGGGGAAGAGATCAAAGAGCAGCTTGCAGAGCGGGAGGGAAAGCTCCCGGATGCGGTGCTTGCCTGCGTGGGAGGCGGGAGCAATGCCATGGGAGCATTTTATGAATTTATCCAATATCCCCAGGTGCAGCTGATCGGATGCGAGGCGGCGGGACTGGGCATTGATACAGAGAAACATGCGGCAGCCATTGCGAAAGGGAGCACAGGAGTATTTCACGGCATGAAATCCATTTTCTGCCAGGACGAATACGGACAGATCGCCCCGGTTTATTCCATTTCCGCAGGGCTGGACTATCCGGGGATCGGGCCGGAGCACGCAAGGCTGGCTGAAACGAAGCGGGCCGAATATGTTCCGGTGACGGACGAGGAGGCAGTGCGGGCATTTGAATACCTGTCCCGGACAGAAGGCATCATCCCGGCGGTAGAGAGCGCCCATGCGGTGGCCCATGCCATGAAGCTGGCACCCACGATGGGAAAGGATCAGATCATCGTCATCAACCTGTCCGGCCGGGGGGACAAGGATGTGGCGGCAATTGCAAGATACAGGGGGGTAGAGATTTATGAGTAGGATTGAAAACGCATTTCAGGGCCAAAAAGCATTTATTCCGTTTGTGACGGGCGGGGATCCCACACTTGACATTACAGAGCAGCTTTTGTATGCTATGGAGGAGGCAGGAGCAGATCTGATCGAGATCGGAATTCCATTTTCCGACCCCATCGCAGAGGGCGTGGTGATCCAGGAGGCAAATAAACGTGCACTTTCGGCAGGGTGCACCACGGATAAGCTGTTCGATATGGTAAAGCGGGCAAGGCAGAGGGTGACGGTGCCCATGGTATTTCTCACCTATCTGAATCCCATTTATACCTACGGAAAAGAGCGGTTTATGAAGAGCTGCAGGGAGTGCGGGGCCGACGGCATCATTGTACCGGATATGCCCTTTGAGGAGAAGGGGGAGCTTTTGGAAGTCTGTGAAGAATACGGCGTGGATATCATTTCCCTGATCGCGCCCACTTCAAAGGAACGGATCCGGATGATCGCCGGGGAAGCGAAGGGATATATTTACTGCGTGTCCTCTCTGGGCGTGACGGGAGTGCGCAGCGAGATCAAGACCGATATCGCCGGGATGGTAAAGCTGGTGAGAGAGACCACAAAGGTTCCCTGTGCGGTGGGATTCGGCATTTCCACTCCGGAGCAGGCCCGGAAGATGGCGGAGGTGTCCGACGGGGCGATCGTAGGAAGTGCGATCGTAAAGATCGTAGCACAGTATGGGAAGGACTGCGTGCCTTATGTAGCAGAATATGTGAGAACGATGAAAGCTTCCTGCTTACAGGCAGGTCGGTAAGGAACTGCAGAAAATAACCTGAACAGATTGCGCAGGATAGATTCTGAGTGTCCGCATATAGGATCCGTTGTATCAAGCAGGAGGCGTTGAAAGGAGTGCTGTCGTGAAGTATGTAGAAATCCCTTATGTGAAGAAGAAGGTCTCCCGCATTTTGTACGGAACCGCCGCGCCGCCGTTTATGCAGGGCGGGGACGGGAACGACCTGCTAGACGCCATGTATGCCCTGGGAATCAATACATTTGATTCGGCGCGGGTGTACGGCGGGGCGGAAACGTCTTTGGGAAAATGGATAGAGGAGCGGAAGATGCGGGATAAGGTTGTCATCCTTTCCAAATGCGCCCACCCGGATCCGTCCGGAAGAAAACGGGTCAATGAAAAGGAAATCCGGGAAGATTACGCAGTGTCCGCCGGGGAGCTTCGGACGGATTATATCGATATCTATCTGCTGCACCGGGACGACCCGGAGGTACCTGTGGGAGAGATTGTGGAACTCCTCAATGCCATGCATGAGGAAGGCAAGATCGGTGCGTTCGGAGGTTCCAACTGGACTCACCGGAGGATTGCTGAGGCGAATGCATATGCCAAAGAGCACCATCTGATCCCGTTTACTGTATCCAGCCCGCATTTCAGCCTGGCGGAGCAGGTTCAGGATCCATGGGGAGGCGGCTGTGTGACCATCTCCGGTCCTTCCAACGGGGCCGCGAGGGAATGGTACCGGAGCCAGGGGATGCCGGTGATTGCCTATTCCAGCTTGTCCCACGGGTTTTTATCCGGAAGGGTGAAGAGCGGGGAACGCGAAAAAGCAGGCCAGATCCTGGATGAATTTGCCATGAAGGGGTATGGCTGTGCGGATAACTTTGAACGGCTGCGCAGATGCGAGGAACTGGCGGAGAAAAAGCAGTGTACGGTGTCCCAGATCGCCATGGCATGGATCTTCCGGCAGGAGCTGAATATGCTGGCTGTCGTCAGCACGTCCAGTGCAGAGAGGATGCAGGCCAATATTGACGCCATGTCGATGAAAATGAGTGAGGAAGAGGCGGCGTATCTGGACCTGCTGTAATAATCGGAAGGGGAAGGATCATATAAAAATAAAAAAAGATTAAAATATATCTAAAAAAAGCATGAATTGATCATTGCAAAACTATTTTGCAGGGTGTACAATAAAATACGATTTTTGCGTTGTCGCGTTAAGGCGATGATGCGGAAAAGGAGTAGGGATATATGACCGGTCAGGAATTTCTGGAAAAGGTCCTGGCTTCCTATGAGGAAGCGTTTGACATTACCCGTCCTTTTGACGCGGGCGGAGACATTTATGATGCGTATGCGGCATTCAATGTGACTAGCGCAAAGTATGTCCTTGTAGAAAAAGCGGAACTGTGGCGTGCCAGCTGCTATGAGCATACATTTTTTAAATGCTGTCCGTCCTTTGCGCCGGAGCTCCTGGATGGGTTCCGCCGTAAGATCGAGGAATATATTGAGCCGGAGATTGTGCGGCAGGGCAGGGCCTGTATGGAAAAAGACCATATGTATACCTTTATCACGGGAATTTTTATCTGTGAGGACACTGTTCAGAAGGAATGGAAAAAGCAGATTAAAACATTCCGGTTTTTTAAAAACTACCGTTTCGGGATCCGCGGATATTCGGAGGCAAGGCTTCTGGTATTTGACATGAAGAACAGAAAGGTCATGGGGAACCGGGCGGCAGGACAACTGGTAAAGGGGTACAAAAAGGCGTTCTGACGCGCGGCCGGATGTCCTTTGAGTATACAAAAAAATAGGAGTGATGATCATGAATGCAGTAATTATTTTGCTGGCGGGGATTGTGGTCCTGATCGCGGCGTACGTTACATACGGAAAATGGCTGGCAGAGCAGTGGGGCATCGACCCGGCGAAAAAGACCCCGTCCCACGAGCTGGCGGACGGAATGGACTATTGTCCGGCAAAGGCGCCTGTGCTGATGGGGCATCATTTTTCCTCCATCGCAGGCGCGGGGCCGATCAACGGGCCGATCCAGGCGGCGGTGTTCGGATGGGCGCCGGTGCTTTTGTGGGTTCTGATCGGCGGTATCTTCTTTGGAGCGGTGCATGATTTCGGCGCGCTGTTTGCGTCTATCCGCAATAAAGGGCAGTCCATCGGTGAGGTGATTTCCGAGAGTATGGGGACTAAAGCGAAAAAGATATTCATTATCTTTTCCTACCTGACTTTGATCCTGGTGGTCGCGGCATTTGCTTCTATCGTGGCGAATACATTTATGGCAACCTATACGGAAGCGGGAGAGGTGGATTACGCGGCATCCGCGGCAAATGCGTCTACGGCGATGATCTCGATTTTGTTCATTGTGATCTCTGTCGTATTTGGAATCCTTGTATACCGCAGAAATGCGCCTCTGGCCGTATCCACGGCGGTAGGAGTTGCCGCGATCGTGGTCTGTATGGCGGTGGGACTGAATTTTCATCCCTTCTATCTGAGCAATAAAGTATGGATGGTCATTGTTGGGATCTATATCCTGGTGGCATCAGTGACTCCGGTATGGATCCTGCTCCAGCCGCGGGATTACCTGAGTTCGTTCCTGCTTTACTTTATGATGGGCGTTGCTGTGGTCGGTATTATCGGAGCAGGGCTCACCGGAAATGCATCCCTGGATATTCCGGCGTTTACCGGGTTTACGGATACCCTTGCGCCTACAGGCGCTTCCCTGGGAAATATGTTCCCGGCCCTGTTTATTACCATTGCCTGCGGGGCAATCTCAGGCTTCCATTCTCTGGTTGGCTCGGGAACCACTGCAAAACAGCTGGACAATGAGAAGGACGCGAGGCCAATTGCCTACGGAGGAATGCTGATCGAATGCGCGCTTGCGCTGATCTCCCTGTGTGCGGTAGGCTATGTGTGGCAGCGTTATTCCGGCGGAGAACTGGTCGTTCCGACCAATGTATTTGCCACGGGAATCTCGGAGATGTGTGCGACAATCCCGTTTTTGAAAGGCGCCCAGAGCGTGATCTTCTCCATGCTGGTGCTGGCGGTGTCCGCGTTCTGCCTGACCTCCCTGGATACGGCGACCCGTCTGGCCCGCTATATGTTCCAGGAATTCTGGCTGGATCCCGGAGAGGATATCAAGCAGGCAGAAGGCTATAAGAAGATCCTGACCAATCCTTATGTGGCTACGGCCATTACAGTGGTGCTCGGCGTAGCGCTGGGAATGACAGGTTACGCGAATGTATGGCCGCTGTTCGGCGCCGCGAATCAGCTGCTGGCGGCTCTTGGCCTGATGGCAGTCGCGACCTGGCTGGGCAAAATGGGCAAGAACAACAAAATGTTTTTTATCCCGATGGCATTTATGCTGATCGTGACGATCACATCCCTGTGTCAGACCATTCTGAAGAATTTTGGAAATGTGACGGCAGGAGCGGATCCGATGTGGAGCGCAATCCGGCTTGTGATCAGTATCCTGCTGGTGGCACTGGCGATCGTAATCGCAGTGGACAGTGTGAAGACGCTGGCAGAGCAGGGGAAGAAAAAATGATAGGAAGCCGTCCGGAAAGCAGACCCGGGCGGCAGTTTTATTTCCGGGAAAGGGCAGACATGCCTGCATGCGCGTTCGAAATCACCTGCGTCCTCTGCAGATTCCTGGGCGGTTCCTGAAATTCTGCCTTGTAGGACCTGGAAAAGGTGGAATAATCCCGGAATCCGGCGGCAAAGCAGGCTTCCGTGATGGGAGTCCCCTCTTCGATCAGATCCCGGGCCAGGAGGAGCCTGCGGTAGGTGATATAGCTGCCGATGGTATATCCGGTCTCGGCCTTGAACAGGCGCATCATATAATATTTGCTGATAAAAAATATATCCGCGAGGCTGTCAATGTCCAGGGTATCGGTCAGGTGGGCATGGATGTAGTGCAGGATGGCGATGACCTTGGAGTTGTACCGCTCCGTGTCCAGAAATTCGATCCGTTTCTTCAATGCTGCCCGATTCAGCTGGATCATGAATTCCAGGAACAGAAGCTGACGGTAGAGGCTGCTGGCGTATTCCGTATCGTGGAAGGACTTTTCCAGACGGTTTGTGATCTTGAACAGGGAGCTTTTTTCCAGGGAAGGGATCCGAAGTACGTGGGAATGCTCCTCCTTTGCTTTTTGAAAACAAAAGCTCAGGTCATATTCTTCATTTTTATAATCCGCCATAAAGCCGGGGGAGATATAGACGATGATCCGCTCGTAGGGCACGGAGCTGTCCACCTGGATCCGGTGCAGATCGTTTTTCTCCACCAGCACGATATCGTAAGGCTCCAGTTCATAAGTCTTTCCTTCTATATAATACTGTACGTTTCCGCGGATAAAGATCGTGATTTTATGAAACTCGTGATAATGGAATTCATATTCCCTGGCCAGCTGGTCTGTCAGGTGAAAGATGCGGAAATCGCTGTTCAGATAGCCTTTTTTTTCATAGTTTTCCATGGAAATTCCTCCTCAAACCGCGGCTTTACCGGCCGGAACTGTGCACAATCCCCTCCGGTTTTGAATACCATCGTATGCAGAAAGGCTGCCAGTGGCAGGCTTTCTGTATGTGCCGCCAAACTGAAAATCGTTCCGTGCAGTCATTTTTATTATATAGCAGGATTTGCAATGTTTAAAGCATTTCTTACGTATTATTTGAAAAAAATGCTTGCTATAATATACAAAAAGGCAGATTTGGGGCGGTAGAGACTGCGTTTGCGGATGGATCACATTTGGCAGTGTAAAGTATCGAATGAAAAAATGATACGGGAATTGCCGCATTAAAAATCTGCTTCGCAGATGGCGGGCAAGTGGTTACACTCAGCAGGCAATCAATTTGCCGCGCAAATTGGTTACATTATTTAAGGGAGGTATGACGATGAAAACTGTAGTAGAACGCTATCATGGGCTGGGTAATGATTATCTGGTATTTGATCCGAATAAAAATGAGCTGAAGCTGAATCAGAAAAATGCGGCGATGCTCTGCAACCGGAATCTGGGACTGGGCTCCGACGGAATCCTGGAAGGGCCGTTTATCGGGGAGAAGCACATGTCCCTTAAGATCTGGAATCCGGACGGGAGCATTGCGGAGAAGAGCGGAAACGGGGTGCGCATTTTTGCAAAATATCTGAAAGACGCAGGATATGTGCAGAAGAAAAAATATCATCTGCAGACAGACGGCGGGATGGTGGAGATCGCTTATCTGAACGAGGACGGAAGCAGGCTGCGCGTTTCTATGGGCAGGCTGTCCTTCTGGAGCGACGAGATTCCGGTGACCGGGGAACGCAGGGAAGTGATCAATGAAGACATGGTATTTGGAAATATGTTCTATCCGGCAACCTGCGTCTCGGTGGGGAACCCCCACTGTGTCATTCCCATGGATGAGATCTCGGAAGAACTGGCGCGGAAGATTGGAAGCGTCTCCGAGACGGCAAGATATTTCCCGGAGCGGGTGAATACGGAGATCATGAAGGTCATAGACAATACCAATATCGCGATCGAGACATTTGAGCGGGGCGCCGGCTATACCATGGCAAACGGAACCGGAGCCTGCGCGGCGGCGGGTGTGGCATATAAGCTGGGGCTGACGGGCAATAAGGTGATTGTCCATATGCCGGGCGGAAATCTGCAGATCGAGATTGACAACGACTGGGAGACCTATATGACCGGAGATGTATTCTATGTGGCGAAGATCAGCCTGAGCAGTGAATTTACGGAAAAGCTCCGGGCGTTATGAGAGGAATGAATGGGTTGCATTGGCCGGATGCGGTTACTCACACCCTGACCAATCACCACGCTGATTGGCCGGGAGGATGCACAAAAAAGAATCTCTTGTTGCAGAGATTCTTTTTTTGTGCTACCATGGCTATAACAATTCGAAAGATATGGGACTGTTAAGAATTAATTTTGCATGGAGGCAGCACAAGAAGATTCAGATAAATCAGATGCAAAGATTCATTCTTTCACAGTTCCGAGGGAGAATATATGCTGATTGAGATAGATTTTAACAGTGACGAGGCGATTTATATCCAGCTTCGAAATCAGATCATTCTGGGAATTGCGACTTCGATGTTTCAGGAGGGGGATTCCCTGCCTTCGGTCCGCCAGCTTGCGGAGACCATCGGAGTGAATATGCACACGGTCAATAAGGCTTATGCCGTATTGAAGCAGGAGGGCTTCATCAGCCTGGACAAGAGACGGGGCGCGGTGATCTGCGTGGATATTGACAAGATCAAGGCGCTGGAAGAGATGCGGGAGCAGCTTCGGCTCGTACTGGCGAAGGGCTGCTGCAAGAACATTACCAGGGAAGAGGTGCATGCGCTGGTGGATGATCTTTTTGACACCTACTCAGGGATGATCTGAGAAGAAAGGCAAACGCGGAATATATACTGCGTGCCAGATCGTGCCTTTTGGCCGTGTATGCACCGAGAGCACTGCATTATGATTATATAGGGAGGAATTTATGCGGAATCAATATACAAGACAGGCAGAGAATGTCATCAATTATGCGGAAATGTCCGCAAAGGAAAAGAAGCATCCATATATTGGAACAGAGCATCTTCTGTTGGGGCTCTGCAAGGAAGTGACCGGAGTGGCTGGACAGGTTCTTGCAAAGCACGGGGTGACGGAGGAAAAGCTTCTGCAGCTCATGGATGAGCTGATCGTACCGGCCGCAGAGGAGCCGATCACGCAGCGCCCGCAGAAAAGCCCGAGGTTTCAGTATATCCTGGAAGACAGCCTGCGGGAGGCAGGGCATTTCCATATGGATAAGATCGGAACAGAGCATCTGCTGCTGGCCATCATCCACGATGCGGATTGCGTGGCGGCCCGGATCCTGACTACGCTGAATGTGAATATCCAGAAGGTGGTTCAGGATATCCTGTTCGCGGCAGGGATGGATCCCAGAAGCTATCAGGAGGAGCTCCAGGACGACAGAGGCAGGAACGGTGCGGTGGAGCAGTTCTGTAAGGACATGACGGCAGAAGCGGAGGACGGTAAGCTGGATCCGGTCATTGGACGGGAAGAAGAGATCTTCCGGCTGATGCAGGTCTTAAGCAGGCGCACGAAGAACAATCCCTGCCTGGTAGGCGAGCCGGGGGTAGGCAAGACAGCGGTCCTGGAAGGGCTGGCGCAGCGTCTGGCCTCGGATATGGTGCCGGAAAGCATGAAAGGAAAGCGGATCTATACGCTGGACCTGCCCGGACTGATCGCAGGCTCCAAGTACCGTGGAGAATTTGAAGAGCGGATGAAGGCACTGATCTCGGAAGTGGAGTCAGATCCCAATGTGATTCTGTTCATGGATGAGCTTCATACGATGATCGGCGCCGGCGGCGCAGAGGGCGCCATGGATGCCTCCAACATCCTCAAGCCCGCGCTGGCAAGAGGGGAGCTGCAGATGATCGGAGCCACCACTCTGACGGAATACCGAAAATACATTGAAAAGGATGCGGCACTGGAACGGCGTTTCCAGCCGGTTACGATCGAAGAGCCTACCAAGACCCACTGTCTGGAGATCCTGGAGGGCTTAAAGGAAAAATACGAAACCCATCACCGGGTCACCATTGGAAAGGATGCCCTGGAAGCGGCCGTACACATGTCGGAGCGCTATATTACGGATCGTAACCTCCCGGATAAGGCCATTGATGTGCTGGATGAGACCTGCTCCAAGGTCAGCCTGAAGGGCTACAAGGTTCCAGAGAATCTCTCCAAGCTGGAGGACTCCCTGAAAGAGCTGATCCGGCAGAAGGAAGAGAGCATCATGGCCGGTGATTTTACGGAGGCACATCTGATCCAGAAGGAGCAGCAGGCGGTGGAGAAGAAGATCGACGCCACGCGGAAGCGTTTTGATAAGAAAAATGAGTCTCAGCATCCGGTCATAACGGAACAGGATATCGCGGAGGTGGTGTCCGCATGGACCAAGATCCCGGTGTCCAAGTTGGAGGAAAGCGATACCCAGCGGCTGAACAAGCTGGAAAAGGAACTCCACAGGCGGGTCATCGGCCAGGACGAGGCAGTCAGCGCGGTGGCAAGGGCTGTAAAGCGGGGGCGTACCGGTTTGAAGGATCCCAGAAGGCCCATCGGTTCCTTCCTGTTTTTAGGTCCTACAGGCGTAGGGAAGACGGAGCTGTCCAAAGCGCTTGCGGAGGCTTTATTTGGAAACGAAGATTCCATGATCCGGGTAGACATGTCCGAATATATGGAGAAGCATTCCGTTGCAAAGATGATCGGGGCGCCTCCCGGATATGTGGGACATGGGGACGGCGGCCAGCTCAGCGACCGGGTTCGTACCCATCCTTATTCAGTGGTGCTTTTTGACGAGGTGGAAAAGGCGCATCCGGATGTGTTCAATATCCTTCTGCAGGTGCTGGATGACGGACATATCACGGATTCCCAGGGAAGAAAGGTGGATTTCAGCAATACGGTCATCATCATGACCTCCAATGCCGGGGCCAAGGCCATCATCGACCCGAAGAAGCTGGGATTTGCCGTGAAGGAGGACAAAAAGAGCGACTACGAGCGGATGAAGCAGAACGTAATGAGCGAAGTGAAGCTGATCTTCCGTCCGGAATTCTTAAACCGGATCGATGAGATCATTGTTTTCCATCCGCTGGATAAAACCCATATGAAGCAGATTGTGACCCTGATGGTCAAAGAGTTTACAGCCCGGCTGAAGGAGCAGATGAACATCACGCTGACCCTGCGGGAATCCGCAAAGGCCCATATCGTAGAAAAAGGAACCGACGCAAAATACGGGGCACGTCCCTTGCGGCGCGCGATGCAGACCGAGCTGGAGGATAAGCTGGCCGAAGCCATCTTGACCGGAGAAGTAACTCCTGGCACCCAGGTAGAAGCCGGAATAGCCAAAAAGGAGATTAAATTTTATCCAAAACAAATAAATGAGTAGAAAATACGGACGGAATATTATATAATATAGACAACAGGCAGCGGCAGCAGACGCAGGAGTGCGTTAGCACGGCTTTTGCGAATGGATGAGCAGGTTGGAGGCTCCTTAGAGCATCCAACCGTACAGTTTTACGGACAATACAAAAAAGTAGACAGTCTTGTCCGGAACCGCTGCGATACACAATATAAGTTTTTCTTAAAATACCCAGGAGGACATTGACATGGCAAGAGTAGAAGAATTGTTACGTACGGAAAAGGATGGGACGATCAGCTTTGGAGATTACACACTGGCATCGAAGACAAAGCTGGATAATTTCGAATTTGAAGGCGATCTTTATAAAGTAAAAACATTTTCAGAAATCACCAAGCTGGAAAGGAACGGCATGTTCGTGTACGAATCCGTCCCGGGCAGCGCGGTGGAGAACTTCAAGGCAACCGATACAGAGGTGAATTTCCAGATCTCCGCTCCGGAGGACGTGAACTTTACGCTGGAGCTGCAGCCCGAGAGTGAGTATGAGGTGCTGATCGGCGGCGCGTCGGCAGGGAAGATGAACACAAACTTAAGCGGAAAATTGAGCGTCAGCGTTGAGCTGGGGGGAGATGAGAGTACGGAGGTCAGGATTGTGAAGATGTAGAGGGGAGCCAATCTGTATGAACCAAAAGACGTATAATGATGTTATGAGCGGAAAAAGTGATAATAATATCCGCTTTAATGATTTTCGCAATTTAATTGTAGATTTGGGGTTTGATTTTATTCGTCAAAATGGTTCACATATGCAATATTTTCATCGTGAACTCAAGGCTTTCATGAATATTCAAAAGGATGGGGCGAAAGCTAAGGGCTATGAAGTAAGACAACTTAGAAAGATTATGTTGAAATATGGATTATAGAGGTGATAAAATGTCAAAATATTCTGTGTTGATTCAATATGATAATATTGATGATATTTATGTGGCAAGCATTCCGGAACTACAGGGGTGTATGGCGCATGGGAGGACACAGGAGGAAGCGTTCAGGGAAGTGAATATTGTACGGGATATGTGGATAGAGACAGCAAAGGAAGAGGGAGTACCGATTCCGGAACCTGCATTATTTAACGATATAGTGGTTTAGGATTTAAAAGGCGTGGAGCATAGGATAATGAAAAAGGCTTTACGCCTTTTCTATATATGATGATGCGTGGGCCAAAGATTGGGGTTATAGATGCGGGAAATTGAGGAAACGTCGATTTAGAAAGGAGTGTGCCGGCAAGAATGGGAATATATCTGAATGGGAAAAAGGCATTTGGAGTATTTCAGGAGGATGTTGCTTTCACATATTATGTGGATAAAACGGATATCCTGGATGAGCTTGTGCCGATATTAGAACTAAAAAACAGCAGAACCAGACAAGAGAAAACCGGTAGGGGAAAGGGACTCAAATATATCTGTATTACCAGGCCGCGCCGATTTGGAAAGACGATGATAGCGAATATGATCGCTTCCTACTTGGGAAAAGGCGTGGACAGCAGCGGGGAATTTGACAGATTAAAGGCATCCGGGTATGAGTGGTATAAAAAGCATCTGAACCAGCATAATGTGATTCGGATTACATTCAATGAGCTGCCGAACGAGATTACCACCTTTGAGCAGTATATTTCCAGGATAAAGAGGCTGCTTATGGACGATCTGCTGATGGAGTATCAGAATGTACGTATTCGAGAGGATGATTCCATCTGGGACGCACTGACAAAGATTTATGAATACTGCGATGGTGAAAAGTTTGTCTTTATACTGGATGAGTGGGATTTTATTTATCACCAGAAATTTGCTTCACAGGAAGATAAGGACGCGTTCACCAAATTCCTCAGTACTCTGTTGAAGGACCAGCCGTATGTAGAGATGGCCTATATGACAGGGATCCTTCCGATTTCGAAATACTCCAGCGGCTCCGAACTCAATATGTTTTTTGAGTTTTCGATGGCAACGATGGAAAAGTACAGTGAGTATTTCGGCTTTACAGATGAAGAGGTGGATGCGTTATATCAGCGTTATATAAAACTGGAGGAAGATCCAAAGGTGTCCCGCAATGATCTGAGACTCTGGTATAACGGCTATCAGACAAAGTCAGGAAGAAGGCTGTACAATCCCCGTTCGGTAGTAGGCGCGTTGGAATACAATCAGATCGGGAGCTATTGGACAAATTCCGGGCCTTATGATGAAATCTATTATTATGTAAAAAATGACACCGCCAATATGCGCGAAGATATCGCGCTCATGATGAGCGGAACACCGGTGCCTGCAAATGTACAGGAATATGCTTCCGTCTCCATGGAGCTTAAGACAAAGGATGAGATTTTTTCAGCCATGGTTGTATACGGCTTTCTGAGCTATGCGGATGGCTGTGTATCAATCCCGAATAAAGAATTGATGGATAAGTTTGCGGAAATGGTAAGGAAAAGGCCGGATTTCGGCTATATCTACCGCCTGGCGGTAGAATCCGGTAAGATGCTGACGGCAACGAGAAAAGGTGATACCGATACGATGGTTGAGCTTTTAGAGCGTGTGCATAATACGGAAAGCCCGCTGACCAGATACAGCGATGAATCGGAGCTTTCCAAGGTGATCACTTTTGTATATCTCCAGGCACGGGAATATTATGATATCCGACTGGAGGACAGATCAGGGACCGGTTATGTGGATTATATTTTTTATCCTTATAAAAAAGAAGATGATGGGATTATCATCGAATTGAAAGTGGACGATACTGTAGACAGCGCGATCAGGCAGATCAAAGACAGGAAGTATGCCTTAAATTTTGATGGGAAATTGGGGGAGGAACCCAAGTGTACAGGGAGGATTCTGGCTGTGGGGATCGCGTATGACAGAAAGGATGAAACAAAGCGGCATGAATGTAAGGTGGAGGTGCTGCGGGAACGATTGAAATAGAAAGCGGAGTTGCCGAATTTCTGGAAGGATGTGGATCCTTCTGAATGCGGCAGCTCCAATTTGTTATACCCAAGGGCATCCCACCATGGCCATTCGGCCGCTTCGCAAGGTATACTTAGGATCTGACGCAGAGTGCCCTGCTCTGCGACAATGTACCGGAATCGCCCTGCTGGCAGAGCTTTCTAAAAATTGACTGCTTAATCTGACTGCGCAGTAGAAAAGCAGTCCGCTGTTTTTAAGCGTCGCATGTTTTCCCTTTTTAAATTGATGTTCGGATGTACATACCGGTCAAGCGTTATGGAAATATTTGCATGTCCGAGCACCTCACTTAAGGTTTTTACATCAAAGCCGACTTCGATGCAGCGTGTCGCAAAGGTATGGCGCAGGGTATGAAAATGTACATTTTCTATACTGCATGCCGCTGTGTATTTCTTTAAATACCTTTGCAGATTTCTGGGTTCCATGCAGTTCCCATTTCCGGTCAGCACAAAACACTCCGGGTCATCCTGGTAAAATTGTCTGCAAAGTGCCGAAATATCCGGCATAAGCGGGATGGTCCTCCGCGACT
This sequence comes from Lachnospiraceae bacterium, assembly GCA_009911175.1. The sequence continues at coordinate 16,626 of QXWX01000121.1, forward strand.
TGTCGCTTTTGGGCGAGCCGATCATCAGGATTGTTTTTGTCTTTCCCTGAGAATTGATATCTTTGATACGCTGTACGGTTTTGTTTACACAGATGATCTCCTCGTTGAAGGAAATGTCCTTCCAGCGCAGAGCGCAGATCTCGCCGATCCGCATTCCGGTGCGAAGTGCCAGATAGACGGCAAACCTTCCCGCGTCCATCCCATTTGACAAATATAAAACCAGCCTGGATTCTTCCTCTTTGCTCAATACACGTACTGCTTTGGGAGATTCACGGGGATAGATCACTTCGACATGGGATAATGCTCCGTCAATCTGTTTATTAATATAGGTAAGGATAGAACGCATAAAAGTCAGGATATCACGCACGGATTTTATAGAGAGTTCCTTTTCATTGATCAGATGTTGCGAAAAAGCGGATAATTTTTCCGTTGTAATATCTTCGGGATACAGATTTCCCAAATAAGGTTTCACATGTTTTTCAATCCCGTATTGATATTTTACATAGCTGGACATTTTTAACTGTGTGCTGCGAAGATCCAGCCAGCTGTCACAATAAAACGAAAATTTTTCCGCTTTTACCTCAGGCTTCGGAACCGTTCCGCTTAACAGCTTCGCCCTAGCTTCCGCAGCCTTGTCCTTAGCTTCCATATAGGTTTTGCCGTAGCAGAACCCATATTTGATCTTGCCGCTTTTTTCACGGGTTTTGATATACCGTGCCTCCCAACGGCCATCCTTCCTTTTGAAAATATTTTCACCCTTTGCCATACAAGTACCTCCTGTGTTTTGCTTTGTCCATAGTGCCAATATTAAATGTATAAGAGTTTATACACTTTTTATATAAAATAATGACTGCCAAACAGACTGCGTGGGGCTCTCAATTTACAAAAATTTCATATATAGACGTGAAGCTGGAGATAGGAAATATACAGGATTGAAAGGTGAAATTTTTTCGCACTAAAAAAGTAAATAACTACTGTTGTTTGAGGCGGTTTGTGATAAAA
>QXWX01000122.1 GCA_009911175.1 Lachnospiraceae bacterium
AATGTGACTTCGGATTGCAACCGTACAGGTGGAAAAATTTTGCCATTTTGCGCAAGAAATTGTTGTTAAGTGCCTAAAAAGTATGTATTTCAATCAATAAAATTCTTCAAATAGGTCCATAATAGGATATAAGCGTCATTTTATTTTTTGGAAGAAAGAGGAACCTATGAAGACATTTGATGAATTATACCAGGATATTCTTGAGCGAAAAATCAATTTGGACGAGCCATTGCCCTCGGATTACGATCCATACCATCTGAACTGCCTGCTCCATCCGGAACAGTACGCGCCGGTCCTGCATATTGATGAATGCCAGGAGTGCGCTTACGAGCGGGCCTGTCAGAACAGCTGTATCTTTGACGCAATCCGGCCGGACGAAGATGGGAAGCTGACGATCAACCCGGAGCTTTGCGCCGGCTGTGAGGCCTGCATTGAGGCCTGCAGAGACGGCCGGCTGACGGCAAGCCGGGACGTACTCCCGGCAATGAAGGCAGTGCGGGAGGCAAAAGGTCCGGCCTACATGATGGTAGCTCCGGCCTTTTTCGGCCAGTTCAGTGAGCATGTGACTCCCGGGCAGCTCCGCACGGCTTTTAAAGCGCTGGGCTTTACCGGGATGGTGGAGGTGGCCCTGTTTGCGGATATCCTGACCCTGAAAGAAGCGCTGGAATTTGACCGGCATGTACAGCATACCGGGGACTATCAGCTGACAAGCTGCTGCTGTCCGATCTGGATCTCCATGATCCGTAAGATTTACCATGAGCTGATGCCCCATGTGCCCGGCGCGGTCTCCCCCATGGTTGCCTGCGGACGCATGATCAAACGAATCCATCCGGATGCGGTAACGGTCTTTGCCGGCCCCTGCCTGGCAAAAAAGAAGGAGGCACGGGAGCCGGACATTGCGGATGCGGTGGATTATGTGCTGACATTTCAGGAATTGCAGGACATTTTCAGGGCAGCGGATATCCATCCGGAGGAGCTTGCGGATCTTGAAAAAGAGCACGCCTCCAAGGCAGGCCGGCTGTACGCAAGAACCGGAGGAGTGAGCCATGCGGTCACTGAGATGGTATATCAGTTGCACCCGGACCGGGAGATCCAGGTCCGCGCCGAGCAGGCAGACGGAACCAAGGCCTGCATGGAAATGATCCGCAGGATCAAAGAAGGGAAGACGGATGCGAATTTTTTCGAGGGAATGGGCTGCGTGGGCGGCTGTGTGGGCGGTCCGAAAGCAATTCTGGGTGTGGAAGAAGGAACCGGTTATGTAGACGCCTATGCAGGAAAAGCCCCTTACAATACACCGCTGGAAAATCCTTATGTCCGGAAGGTGTTGGAAGAACTGGGACTGGGAACGGTGGAAGAACTGCTGACAGAGGATGAACTTCTGGTACGGGATTTTTCCTGAGAAGGACATAGATGATCCGCCCGTCAAAAGTTCTCATTTGACGGGCGGATCATACGATTAATCATCCAGCAATGGAACATCCTCCGTAAACGTCTCTTCCCCCAACTCATTCACCGTGGTATTCCCGGCTTTTCCGTATTGGTAGAGCTGGTCTAAAAATTCAATTGCCGCACGAATCTTCGTCCGGAGCAGATATCCCCCGGACTGGGTGGACTCCGCCAGGGAGGAGAGGGACAGGTTCGGTGTCCACTCATAGGCCTTACCGTGGAAATCCTGTATTTTATACAATACATTGTGGATCTCATCTTTGGTCAGCGGTACAAGCTGCGGCGCTTTTACCAGCAGGTCCAGAACCGTTCTGGCAGGCTCCGGCTCATCCGGATAAACGTCCTCCAGATTTTCATATTCATGCTTGGACTCAATGACATCTTCTGTGTAGGAAGCACTCAATGCGAAAATGCTGAATGTATTTTCCGGGCACTTTTCCGGAAGCAGGAAGCGGGCCATATTGCGGTAAGCGTTCAGCCTTGCCTTTTTACCGAGACGTCCCATCAGTTCGGTCTCATCGATCAGGATGACCCACCCATGATACCCCATTTGGGTAAAGAGATGGCTCATAAATTTGAAATAGTCACTGCAGTGCCGGGTTTTTGTAAAATTGACTTTATATTTTACCGTTTCATTAAATATTCGGCGATAGATTTTTTTTAAAGCGGCATTTGCGACAAAATCGCCTTCCAGATCGGCCTGCAGGAGGAACTTTTCGTCAGAATCCTCTGTGTTCAGATAGGAACGGAACAGATAATACAGTTTGTCCGTTTCCAACTGCTGCAGCGCATAGAAAAGCATCTCGCTGGCCACCGGACTGTTTGCGGAGATTTTTTCCAGCTCCTGCATAAATCCCGGTTGCTGGCGCTTGGGCAGATAGGTGTTCTGGATGATCTTCTGATAGACCAGATACAGCTTGTCCATGGGAGTTTCCTTGCTCAGAGTGAGATAGGAAACCACCATATTGTTGGAATGGGCCAGGTTAAATACAGTATTCAGAAGATGGGTCTTTCCTTCGCCGTATTTTCCACTGATGATCATTCCGCTGGACTTTCCGCCGTCGCAGACCGAATCCAGGCGGTCGGAGATCTCCCGCATGATCCGGGGCCTTGCTTCGGAAAAATACTGCCCCACGGCACGGGATGGGACGCCGGAACGCAGTGCTTCTATGATGTGCCTTGCTTCAATATCATACATCAATCCCTACCTCCTGCATTATATTTTGGATTAGCCGGGGAATGCCGATAGCTCCGGTCCGGGCCTGGGCCGCGATTTCCACGGCTGTTTCATGGTCCAATGGGGATGCCTGCACATTTTTCTGCAGCTCCGCCAGGCTTTTGGAAATAGAAATAATGACATCGGGTGTATATTCCTGCGCTGCCAGCCGGTCCAGATCCACCATATCTGAAAACCGGTTGAAGCGTTCCCCGACGATCTCATTCTGGATCCGCATCCATAAAGCCTGATAGGATTTCAGTCCGGCATTTTCATTGTCGATGAGTTCCCGGTCAAAACCGTATACGAACATGATATGCTTCATGCTGTCGATGTCATCGATCAGCTGCCGGATACTCTCATAGGTATCCTCACGCTTCATCTTGGTATAATGCACCGGTTCCAGGCTGGAACGGCTGATCAGGATCTCCAGGTCATCGATGGCAATGAACAATCCGGAATATCCGCCCAGATGGATCACTTCCGTCAAAGAACGGAGCATGTGTCTTGCGTTATATTTTGTAATGCGGCTGGGATAAAAGTCCAATGCCCGAAGCTGGGAAAGCTTGATCGTCCGGTCGCCCTCCAGCCATGCCAGAAGGAGATTCTTGTTCTGCTCCTCCAGGACAGGATAGCCCAGGATACTTCCTGTGAGCATGCTGCACGCTAGGGCAAAATTATTGTCAAGCATGGGATTTTCCAGAAAGATGTGCTTTAACTGGGTGCGGATCTCACGCCGGGTCAATGCGTCAAACTGGTTATTTTCAGACAGATAATCAATAAAACGCATTCCTTCCGGGATCTCCTCCGGATCAAAGCCCATCTCGCGGATCAGATGACGGCTGATGCCCTCCAGGCATTCCATGATGCCGCACTGGAGAAAGATCTCCTTATAGAGCTCCCTGAAATCATGCATCCAGATATTTTTTGCGGAAAAACGGACCGTCTTGTAATGCTCGTCCTGAGCAATGGAAGTCATCAGACGCAGAAAATGAGACTTGCCGCTTCCGCTGCGCCCGGTGATGAACTTAATCTTGCTGCCGCCGTTTTTGATGTATTCCTGAAGATACTTTTCCTTCCAGAAATCCGTCAGAAAATCAATCCCGCAGGTGAGCCGGCAGGCAGAATCCAATGCGGAAGACGCAGCGTCATCATTGTAATTTTTATCGTTGAAATCCGGGTTCATATTCTCACCTCTTATTCTTCTTCGTCAAAGAAACAGATGGTAGCCAGGAACTGCTCATTTCCGTTTTGATCCAGAATACGGATGGATTTATTCTGATCCCGGGTCGGACCGAATTGGAATTTCCTTCCGTTTTTGGTTTCCTCTATTCCGGAAGTATAGAGCCTGGCCAGGTCGAACGCAAAGCTCTTCTGGCTGTAATCCTTCCGGAAACGGCTCATGGGTGCCAGGAACTTGTACAGACTGGTAAGATAAATGTCTGTCCCGGGCCGGCGCTTCTGTTTTAAAAGCGCCAGGTCATAGGCGTCAGACAATTCATTTGCAAAGGTCAGTGCATTGAAGGAGGCCTTGTTGAGCTTCTCCTGGCTGCTTTGGATCACATCTACCAGACTCTGGGGACGCATGCATTGCAGCTTCTTGCGGTCAAGGTAGACATCCTGGCTCTCCGTGTCCAGCTTTACACGATAGGGGAACATCTCATAGACAGGAAATTCACCCCGGACATCGACCCCCTTTTCCTCACAGGAGGCAAGCATCTGCTCCGCAAAATCTCCATTTTCAAAATAAGCCTGTGTATCAAAATCATCTACCACACCGACCAGCTCCTTCAAAGAGGAGGCAATGTCTGCCACTGCCGTTTCCATGGCGTTTAAGTCACGGGCAAGGCTCTTGACATCCCCGCTCTCAGTCTCCCGGGAGACTGCTTTGAAAAGCTTTTGGAGAGAAGAAAGACTGTCCTTCACCGATTTTTCATAGGGCTGCAGGTCCTGGTAAAAATCTTCGTAATTCATGTTTTCATCCTTTTCTTTTGGTATATTTACAGCCATGAAAACTATGGTATGGTACGATTCGCCTGTAAAAGGCCGTTCCTTTCGGGTTATAAAAACGGACCTTTGTAACGATGATGCCATGCTGCTGAAATCAATGGCTGTATGCATGATCATTCCACGAAAACCACGTAGAATCGGCTTTCGATGAACTATGAAAAGTATATATGAAATGGTGTCGGTTTGCAATGTTTTGTTCAATAATTTATGGGAAATTTTGTGAAAAATGAGTATAGTTTACAGTCTGAAAGGCCGAGAACTGTAATGAAAAAAGCGCAGTTTTCAAAATTGGAAAGATTTGTTGTCGGCATATGTTATCCATGCTATAATGAATTGCGCTGATGCGCAAGCAGGTCATCAATTTCCCGGAGGAAATTGGTGACAAATTATAATGAATTGCGCTGATGCGCAAGCAGGTCATCAATTTCCCGGAGGAAATTGGTGACAAATTATAATGAATTGCGCTGATGCGCAAGCAGGTCATCAATTTCCTGTGGAAATTGGTGACAAATCTCCCTGGCTTCAAAAGAGAAGGGAGACGGCTTTATTACTAATGAGTGTGAAGAGGCAGCGGGAGAATTGACATGGGACAGAAGCTTTATCAATGGCAGGAAGAGTGCCTGGAGCGATGGTTTTCAAATAGGGGCAGGGGCCTGGTACAGGCGGTTACCGGTTCCGGAAAGACCCTGCTGGCCCTGACGGCGGCCGCGCGTCTGGAGCAGATGCTTGGGCAGGAACTCCATGTGAAGATCGTCGTTCCTACAGGGGGATTGATGCGGCAGTGGGACCGCGCGCTGAGAGAATATCTGATTTCGTCTCATGGGAAAAAACAGCCTCCGGCTGCTCTGCGCGGAATGATCGGCCTGCGGGGCGGTGGCCACCAGGCATCCCCGGACTGCAGATATATGATCTACGTGATCAATTCCGCACGCTATGAGTTGGCCAGACAGATTCTGGCGGAACTCAGGAATGGGGAGGCCGTATTGCTGATCGCTGATGAATGCCACCACTACGTAAGCGGGCAGAACCAGCTGATCTTTGAATTTTTGCCATATATCAAACCGGAAGAAACACAATTCTATTCACTGGGGCTTTCCGCTACACTTCCGTCCGGGCAGGCACAGCATTTCCTGGCATCCGTTTTGGGTCGGAAAATTTACAGCTACGAGATGTCCCGGGCATCCGCCCTGCGCACGGTATGCAAATATGACATTTACCATATCGGACTGTCATTTGAAAGTGATGAACGATGCGAATATGATGAACTCACCGATGCCTTGCTGACGCTGTACTATAAGCTGAAAAGGGATCAGCCGTTTTTGGACAAGCTGAGTCAGGGCGAGTTTTACGAATTGCTGCGCGCGATGGCCGCCGGAAAAAATAAGGAGATTGCGGAAGCGGCATCCAAATATATGTATCTTTCTTATAGAAGGAAAAGCCTGGTCTGTCAGGCATCGGCAAGGATCGCCTGTGCATGTGAGCTGATAAAAAATCTTGCGGACCATGAAAAAATACTGATCTTCGGAGAGCGTATCAGCCAAGCGGAGGAATTGTACCGGCTGTTACAGGAGATCTGTCCGGGAAGGGCGGGACGGTACCATTCCAAGATGGGGGATCAGGCCAATAAAAATATTCTGGAGCGTTTCCGGGTCAATGAAATCCGGATCCTGATCGCCTGCAAGTCCATGGACGAGGGTGTGGATATTCCGGACGCGACTGTGGGGATCATTCTCTCCGGCACCTCCGCGCAGCGCCAGAGAGTCCAGCGTCTGGGGCGGATCATCCGCAAAAAAGAAGGGAAAAACAGGGCATCCTTATATTATCTGCATATCACAGGAACCTCCGAGGAAGTCTGCTTTCTGCCGGAGGCAGGAGAGAACCGGCTTTTCGAGCTGGAATATGTTCCGGAGCTGCAGATGTTTACCCATCCGCGCTATGACAAGAGGGCTGCCAGGGTATTGGAGAACATGCAGAGGGATGGGAAGAGTAAGGAGCAGATGCGAGAGGCCAGAAGATGTCTTCGATTGGGGATCGTGCGGTCAGACTGGCTGCGGGCGCCGGAGGAGCTTGAAGAGTATATAAAAAAAGCGAGGTATGCAAGCGAAAAAAATTATTGGATCTGCATGAAGAAAATGGCGGATAAAAAATCCTCCGGAGAGTGAAGGCTCCGGGGGATTGATCATTTATCACCATAATGAGAACGGCACTGCAGAATCTCAATCCGGTTATCTGCTATGCGATAGACCAGGCGATTGACATCATCAATGCGTCGGCTCCAATAACCTTTCATATCACTTTTTAATGGTTCGGGTTTCCCAATACCCGTATAGCCGTTCCTGTCGATATCTTTTAGTAATTGGTTAATACGCTTTAACGTTTTTTTATCCTGACTTTGCCAGTAAAGATAATCCTCCCAGGCAAAATCATCCCATGATTTCGTCATCATCCACCTCAATCAGTTCATGAACTTTGCCGCCTGTTTGCTCTATACGTTCCTTAGCCTTCAATAAGCGAGCCTGATTTTCCGCTGAGTAAAATGGATCGACACGAAGCTCAAAAGGGATTCCATTGTATCGCACAACCTGCTTTAGAAACATCGTTGTCGCCGCAGAAAGACTGATTCCTAATTCAGAAAAAATAGTTTCCGCCTGTTTTTTTAGTGTATCGTCAACACGAATATTTAAATTTGCCATATGGATAACTCCTTCTTCATAATGATAATTAATATTACAATATTTATTCGTAATATGTCAACACAATGCACGAAAAAAAGTTGGATTTGAGAAGCGCATAGAAATTATCAAGGACAGGAGGATGGACTTTCGTAAGTATGTTACTCTACGACAACGAATAGAAATCTTAAGAAATTCCACAGGAAAATGCGGGTTAGAATGATTCTGATTATATCTTTGACGGTTGAAAATGACTGCTATAAAATTTGCGTTACAAATGAAAATGGAGGGGCTGTCCAACATTTTATTGCAATGCCTTGAAAATAGCGGGCACATCTCTACTGAACGCAATACAGCCTTTGACTGCGCTTTTGATGGCTGTAAAATATACTGGTGAAAAAATGAAATGAATAAAAATTGTGGCATATTCACGGGGAATAGCGATTTTCAGGGAAAAATGGATAGATACGGCAAAACAGGCACCGTTTGGAAAATAGAAAAAAATATTTACAATCAGGAACAAATGTGCTATGGTATAAAAGTAATTCAGGAAAAAGCGGTGTATTTTCGTTGTAGTAGAGTAACATACTTTACGAAAATTCTCCACCGCATAAGCCGTAAATTTCCTTAAAAACAGCCGGAGTACTCGGTGGAAATATTGATTAGAGGAAAAAATACTCCTATATGGCGGCATGTATCTGGAAAACTACAGTGAAGTAGATTATGTGCCGATGGCTATAAAAAATCTTTTTGCAATAGCTGTATATGATTCCAGGGAATCCCTGGGGTAGATATGGATTCGGCCTTGAGGCGGGCCAATATCCGTAACGGATGAAAGCCTCCGTAAAACAGGTTCAGGGCAGAGGTACTTCGGTTCTTTGCAAAAGCCTGGCAGCGGGGGATCTTCTAGAGAAGAGCCTTGGTATAGAATGATAAATGTAAATCATTCGTATTGCCCTCATTATGGGATAAATGAATGGGGAGCAGATTTGTGTTTGCTATAACAGAAGTGTAAAAATCCAGGAGATTTCAAATCGTCGCTTCGTCGCGTTTGGGAAATTGTGGATGTTATATTTTGGGTAAAAACCGCAGATAATCCGTTTGAATAAAAATGGAGTGGCGAAGCATACTTTTTTATGTGCTAAATAGTAAATGCCCTATGCTGTAATATGGACTATAAAGTGAAATAGTTACTGATTATATTTTATTAGTAAAATTTTGCTGTAAAATTTAATTAAATACCGAAAATAAAACACCTAGACAATTAGTCCATGGGTGTTTTTTTAGTGCGACAAAAATTTGTATGAAAATATCAGATGCGGATTGAATAAGAAAAGGAAAATGATATGTTTGACATTAGTTTGGATTCTCGATTTAAGGATTTTCAGCCATTAAAATCAAAAGCTCTTCTCGCATCACCTACTATGCATGGTGAGGAGTTAAAGTTTATTCAAGAGGCATTTGACACGAACTGGGTGACTACAGTTGGTGAGAACATTAATAAATTGGAGGAGCTGGTTGCCCGAAAAGTAAGAGTACACTCGGCAGTAGCGCTTACATGCGGAACAGCTGCACTGCATTTGGCTGTTAAATTGGCTGCTGAGAGATTATATGGAAGCAGCAGTGGAATCAGTACGCCACATGGATTAGGAACTGGAGGAGCATTAAAAGGTGTACGTGTTTTTTGTTCCGATATCACTTTTGACGCTACAATTAATCCAATCGTATATGAAGGCGGAGAACCTGTGCTAATAGACACAGAGTATGAAACCTGGAATATGAATCCAAAAGCATTGGAAAAAGCCTTTGAGATTTATCCAGAAGTAAAATTAGTAGTTTTAGCACATCTTTACGGTACCCCTGGAAAAATTGATGAAATAAAAAATATTTGCGAAAAAAATGGCGCCCTATTAATTGAAGATGCGGCAGAGTCATTTGGCGCGACATATAAGGGGAAACAGACGGGAAGCTTTGGCGATTATGGGATTATAAGTTTTAATGGAAATAAAATTATAACTGGCAGTTCGGGCGGTATGCTGCTTGTCCATGATGAGTATAGTGCTAATAAAGCGCGCAAGTGGGCAACACAAAGCCGCGAGGATGCCCCATGGTATCAGCATGAAGAGTTGGGCTATAATTATAGAATTTCAAATATTGTTGCAGGGATTGCAAGAGGACAGATGAAATATTTGGAAAATCATATAGAAAAGAAAGAAATAATCTATAAACGATACAAAGAAGGATTAAAAGATTTGCCGGTAAGCCTTAATCCATGGGATGAAAAGAACAGTATTCCTAACTTTTGGCTTTCTTGTATGCTGATTGATAAAGACGCCATTTGCGAGACCAGAAGGTCGGAACAGAAAGCAATGTGGAGAACAGAAAAGGGAAAATCCTGCCCATCAGAAATACTTGAGGTGTTAGAGGCTTTCGGAGCAAATGGAAGGCCGATATGGAAACCCATGCACCAGCAGCCTATATACAGGAATCATAGTTTTATTACAATTGATGGCAATGGAAGAGGCTCTTCAAATGCTTATACCAATAGTATTGGAAGTCAGGATATAGGGGGCGATATTTTTGATAGAGGTTTATGTCTGCCATCAGATATTAAAATGAGTGAAAGTGACCAGAATCTAATTGTCAATATTATACACCAATGTTTTGAATAACGATATAAACAGAATTATGAATAAGAAAAAATTAGCTCTTGTATTGGGAAGTGGATTATCTGTTTTGATTATGGGAGTAGTTGCCAGAGAAAAAAGAAAAATAAGTTCCAACATTGCTCCGCATAAAAAAGGATTATACGAAAAATACATAAAACGTCCGCAGGATTTAATTCTATCGAGCATTGCATTAGTGCTTTTAAGTCCTGTAATAGTGATTATTGCGTTATCTGTTAAGATGAAGCTGGGATCACCAGTGATTTTTTCACAAGAAAGACCAGGATTAAATGGTAAAATTTTTAAACTTTACAAATTCAGAACCATGACAGATGAGCGAGACATAGATGGAAATTTACTTTCAGACGAAGATCGGCTTACGGATTATGGAAAAAAGCTGAGGGAATTAAGTGTTGATGAACTTCCGGAATTAATAAACATAGTGAAAGGTGATATGAGTATAGTAGGACCAAGACCGCTGCTTCCTGAATACCTGCCACGCTATAATGAGAGGCAGGCGCGGAGGCATGAAGTACGGCCGGGACTTACGGGATATGCTCAGGTCAGCGGCAGAAACAGGCTGTCTTGGAATGAAAGATTTGAGGATGATGTCGAGTATGTAGATCATGTGAGTTTTTTCTTTGACTGGGAAATTATTTTAAAGACCATAGCAATTGTATTGAAAAGAGAGGGAATAAGTTCGGCTACATCTACTACGATGGAAAGCTTTATGGGAAATGAGGAATGAAGATAGCGTAGGAAATTTCTATCCATGTAGTATGTGAGGAGTATATGAAGAATTTAATTATCATCGGTGCATCTGGTCATGGTAAAGTCGTGGCGGAGATTGCCGAAAAAAATGGGTATGAGAAAATTGAATTTTTAGATGATGATGAAAACTTGCAAAGCTGTGGCAAATATCTGGTCCTTGGCAAAAGTAATGAGGTGAAAGAATTTGAAGGGGATGTGATCGTTGCAATCGGTAATGCAAAAATCCGCCAGAAAATTCAGGGAGGTATTGATAACCACAGGTTGGTTACACTCATCCATCCCGATGCAGTTATCAGTGATGATGTAGAAATTGGAATAGGCTCGGTAATAATGGCAGGAGCTGTTATCAATCCAGGGACTGTGATTGGAAAGGGATGTATCATAAATACCAGCAGTTCCATAGACCACGACTGTAAGGTGCGGGATTATGTGCATATTTCAATAGGATCTCATGTTGCAGGTACTGTTGAAATAGGAAACTGTACGTGGATTGGGGCGGGAGCAACAGTGAGTAATAACGTAAAGATCTGCGGTAACTGTATGATCGGAGCAGGAGCTGTTGTTGTCAGAGATATAAAAATAGCGGGAACCTACATTGGCATACCTGCAAGAAAGACTGAGAGAGAACACTAATGAAAATATGGATGATGAACCATTATGCTACGACAATGTTTCGGGATAGGGCAGGGCGTCATTATTGGTTTGCAAAAGAGTTAAAGAAGTATGGACATGATGTTACCGTGTTCTGTGCAACTACATTTTTAGACACAGAAGATATTATTGACACTCATGGTAGAAAACTTACTGTTCGGAGAATTGAAAACATTCCATTTGTTTTTGTACATACAACGCCAACAAAAGGAAATGGAACAGATCGAATAAAGAATATGGTAACATTCTATGGAAATCTGTTTCCGGCAGCAAAGCTTTATGCAAAAAAATATGGTACCCCTGACATGATCTTGGCATCCTCAGTTCATCCGTTGACAATGGTAGCAGGGATTCAGATAGCTAATAGATTCCATGTACCATGTATATGTGAAATAAGAGATTTATGGCCGGAGGCTATTTTTAATTTTGGGAAAGCGAAGGAGAAAAGCCTTTTGGGAAAAATGCTTGTTATTGGAGAGCATTGGATATATAAAAAGGCAGACTCGCTTATTTTTACAAAAGAAGGAGATACTGATTATTTAAAAGAGAAATGTTGGACCAAAGAACAAGGAGGAGATATAGATTTAAAGAAGTGTTATTATATAAATAACGGAGTAGATATTAAAGCGTTTGAAGAAAAAAAGAATACAGTAACGCTTGAAGATAAGGATCTGAACAATTCATTAAAATTTAATGTGACTTACGCTGGTACAATACGTCCTGTAAATAACGTGGGAAACCTTTTAGACGCAGCAAAAATAATATCTTGTCATAAAGGGTATGAGGATGTACAATTTCTTGTCTTTGGAGAAGGAGCTGAACTGCCAAAATTGAGGCAACGGATAAAGGATGAGAATATTCTAAATGTAAAATTGAAAGGGTATATTAATAGAAAATATATTCCATATATTTTGTCACATTCTTCGATAAATATGTTAAACTATTCTCAAAATCAGTATAATTGGAGTAGAGGAAATAGTTCTAACAAATTATTTGAGTATATGGCAAGCGGAAAACCCATCATATCAACTGTTAAAATGGGATATTCAATTATTAAACGATATAAATGCGGTGTAGAATTAGATGAGGATACACCAGACGCTTTGGCGAAACAGATTATGAAAATCCATGATATGAATAAAAAGGAATATGAAGAGATTGGAAAAAATGCCATAGAAGGAGTAAAAGATTTCGACTTTTCTGTATTAACTAAGAAATTAGAGCATGTTATTGAGAGTATAATGATAGATGAAAATAGAAATAATTAGTTCTATATTAAGGGAGTACGGGATTTCGTGGGTTCTTAATAGAAGCCTTTATTCCATAAAATTGAAAATAATGTGTGTTGCTCCAGGCGTGGAGAGTATTTTTGAAAAAAAGGTTTCATATCCAAGTAGAATAGACATATTCGAATTAGATATAAAGTCTATAAAAAGATTTATAAAATTGCTTCCTGATGAAAAAAAACAAGAATTGATTTTGTGTGCAGAGGAAGCTTGTAAAGGGAAAGTGCTGGGTTTTTCATCCATACCATTAGATTATGGACTTCCAATTAATTGGAATTTGAATCCTATGACACAAAATACATGTGATATAAAGAAAAAATGGTATCTTATTCCGGACTTTGATAAAAAGAGAGGGGATATCAAAGCTATATGGGAGATATCACGATTTTCACATTTTATAACGTTATCAAGAGCATACTTATTAACAGGAGAACGAAGATTTTATGAGGCATTTTCAAAACAGTTATCAGATTGGCTGAAAAAAAATCCATATTCCTATGGCGCAAATTTTAAATGCGGACAGGAATGTTCGTTCAGGATGATCAATGTATTGATTGCATATTCAGTATATCATTTTTGTGGTCTTACGACGGAAGAGGATGAAAATAATGTTAAGAGTTTGATTTTAAGGTGCTATAGGAAGATCCTTAGCAACTTTTTTTATGCTCAGAAATGTATAAAAAATAACCATACTATTTCAGAATTGACGGGAATGATTATTGGCGCCTGGTGTTGCGGCGATAAGATGCAATTGGCATATGCATTTCGTATCCTGGATAAAGTGATTGATGAACAGTTTTCTGATGACGGAGGATATAAGCAATTTTCCTTTAACTATCAACGCCTTGCATTGCAGGATTTGGAAGTAGTACTTTCGATAGAAAGAAAAGTTCATTATGAATTAAATGCAAACAGTAAAAAGAAAATGCTGAATGCAGTAAAGTTAATGTATCAATGTCAGGATATATCTGGTGATATGCCTAATTATGGCTCTAATGACGGAGCACTGATATTTCCAGTTACTTCATGCAGTTACCGTGATTTCCGACCAGTGATTAATGCGGTTTATACCATACTTACAGGAAAAAGTTTGTATGAAGAAGGGATATATGATGAAGAATTATTGTGGTTTAGGCAAACAGAAAAAAGAATTTATAGAAAAGAGAACGTACAGAGAAAAGATAGTGAATTTAAGCATGCGGGACTCTTTACATTTCGTAGTGAGGACATAGATGCATGGATAATGTTAATTTTGAATGATTATCATTCACGCCCGGCACATATGGATCAATTGCATATGGATTTATGGATAGATGGGATTAATGTTTTTTGCGATAGCGGAACATATTCTTATGCCAGTGAGCTGGGAAGAAAGATGATATTCAATGAAAACCATAATACTCTGGTGCTTAAAAAGAAAACTCAGATGAATCTGTATGGTTCATTTTTGGTTTATAACTGGATAAAACGAACAAAGGTTAGAAAAACAGGAGATTTTTTCTGCGGAGAATATAAGTCCGGGAATGGATATCAACATAAAAGAACAGTAAAAAAAACACATTTGGGATTCCATATAGAGGACGAAGTAAAAGGGGAAAAAGGAAATAAATTTGAAATTCTGTTTCATACGCCGTGTAAAATAATTGAGCAGGAAACGGGGGGCTTAAGCTTGTATAAAGGAGACAGAAGGCTTTGTACAATGAAATTAAGTTTGCCCTATAAGATAAAAAAGGCCAAGCGAAGTTTATATTATTTACAGGAAAAAGAAATGTCCTGTATAGCTGCGTGTGGAATCCTGGAAAATAGGATGCAGTTTGTTCAAACAGAAATTATAATCAAAGGAGAATTGGAAGTAAATGGTTAATGTAATCGGATTAGGGTATATTGGCTTGCCAACAGCATTGATGCTTGCCTCACATGGCGTGGAAGTAATTGGTACAGATTATAATAAAAAACTTGTTGAAACATTGAATGAAGGCCGTACCACATTCAAAGAAGAAGGTCTGGACAAGCTGTTCGAGGAAGCACTTGCTGCTGGAATCAAATTTACAGACGAATATCAGGTTACAGATACATATATCGTTTCTGTGCCGACTCCCTATGATAAATTCAGTAAAAAAGTAGATGCCTGTTATGTTGTGTCTGCAATCCGGGATGTATTGAAAGTGTGCCCGCTAGATGCAACAATTGTTATTGAGTCTACCGTTTCACCTGGAACCATAGATAAGTTCGTAAGACCGGTCATTGAAGAGAGTGACTTTAAAATCGGTAAAGATGTGCATCTTGTCCATGCGCCGGAACGGATTATTCCGGGGAATATGGTTTATGAGCTGTTTCATAATAACCGGACGATTGGAGCTGACGAGAAGCAGATTGGAGAGAAGGTTAAGCAGATTTATGCTTCTTTCTGTCAGGGAGACATTGTTGTCACAGATATTCGTACGGCAGAGATGACAAAGGTTGTAGAAAATACATACCGTGCTGTCAACATTGCATTTGCCAATGAACTGGCAAAAATCTGCCGGCATGATGATATGGATGTTTATGAGATTATTAAAATCTGCAATATGCATCCCAGAGTGAATATTCTGCAACCGGGACCAGGGGTGGGAGGACACTGTATATCTGTAGATCCCTGGTTTTTGGTCGGCGACTATCCGTCTTTGGCAAAGGTTATTGATGAATCTATGAAAACAAACGATGGGATGCCGGATTTTGTTCTCAACCGGATTTATGAAATAATGCAGAAAAAGAATCTTACAGATATTAGCCGTGTCGGTCTATATGGGATGACTTATAAAGAAAATGTGGATGATATGCGGGAAAGTCCTACATTACAATTGCTGGAAAGTCAGGAGCGGCATCTTGCAGTAGGACTTAAGGTTTACGATCCCTATATTGTGGAAGATATCGTGCCGAATCAATTGCATAGCATGGATGAATTTTTAGACTCCGTAGATTTTGTAGTGGTAATGGTTGGACATGAGGAACTGAAAAGAAATATGGAGAAACTGAAAGGCAAAGTTGTGCTGGATACAAGGCATGTATGTAATCTTGAGGGGATATATTTGCTTTAGACGATTTTGGCATAGGCTGATTATAGAAAAAGAAATATTTTGAGGGAAAAGCGGTTTCATGCAATTTCTGAATGAAATTATTGCAAGTGACCTATTAAATTTTTGCGATTAGGAAGGATAAAAGGTTTGAAACAATTATTTTTATCAGTAAATGATGGTTCTATGAACGTTGTAGATACGCCGGTTCCGACCGTCAAGGAGAATACGGTTGTAATTGAGACGTTATATTCTGTCGTATCAGCAGGAACAGAACGAAGTCTGACTTCTTTTGGCGGAAAGAACTTGATTCAGAAGGCCATGGAGCGTCCAGATCAGGTCAAGAAGGTCACGGAGAAGATGTCAACGGACGGAATCCTTACAACAGTTGAGGCGGCATTCGGGCGGCTGAAAGATCCAATGCCCATGGGATATACGGTTGTCGGAAAGGTTGTGGAAACGGGCAGAGGAGTCACAGAGGTATCTGTTGGAGATACGGTCGCTGCCGTAGGACAGGCTTATCACAGTGAAGTCAATCGTGTAGGGAAAAACCTGGTTGTTCGTGTGCCGGAGGAAGTGACTGATATCCGTCAGGCCGCATTTGCTGCTCTTGGCGGAATTGCATTGGAAGGAATCCACCAGGCAGAAGTTGTACCAGGCGAAACAGTGGCCGTCATTGGTCTGGGGCTTTTAGGGCATATTACAGCAAGGATATTGGACGCATATGGCTGTGATGTCATTGGTTTTGATGTTGTAGATAAAACATTGCCGGACACCAGGCTTAAGGCATTTATCAAGTCTACGGATGATCATGCGGCAGACACGGCAAAAAATCTGACTTATGGTCGTGGTGTAGATAAGGTGATCATAACGGCAGCAACAGACTCGAACGCACCGATTGATCTGTCTGAAGAGATTACCCGTGACCGGGGAATCCTATGTATGATCGGTGTAACGAAAATGGAACTGGACCGAAGGCCTTTTTATCAGAAGGAACTTAGCTTTAAAATTGCAAGATCCTATGGCCCGGGCCGGTATGACAATAGCTATGAAGAAGACGGCTTCGACTACCCTATCGGATATGTAAGATTTACACAAGGACGTAATGTAGAAGAATTTATAAGGCTTCTGAGTACAGGCAGACTGAACATTGCAGATCTGATCACCCATGTAATTCCATTTACCGACGCAACAAAAGCATATGAAATGATTACAGCGAATCCCAATCATGAAAAGTATATTGGGGTTCTTTTAAAGTATGAAGAAAATGCTTTGAAGTGGAATTCGGTGATAAAAAATCCGCTGCGGATGAAACAGAGGATAAATAAAAAACAGATTAATCTTGGCCTGATCGGTGCTGGGTTATTTGCAAGAGTTACTATGCTGCCTACGATGCAGAGCAGTGGGTTATATCATTTCAAAGGGATGGCTACTACAGGAGGAATTGCATCAGCACAGGCAAATGAAGTATTTCCGTTTGATTGTACCAAATTGCTTCGCAATGGCTTGCGTACGTTATCCTATTATGTTACACTATCTCTAACGTAGTATTATCG
>QXWX01000123.1 GCA_009911175.1 Lachnospiraceae bacterium
CCAATATTTTTCTTTATTGTACTTGAAATTTGGAGGAAATGCAAAAAAACTTTTCCGGTTTATCCGGGTTAGGGGATTAGACTTTTCATTAACGAAAGACTATCGATATTATATCCTGCAAAAATAACAATATTTTGATAATCTAATCCATTTTTCTTAAAACTGGGGGATACATCCCTACCCACAGATTTCTCCAAAATTTATACGTAAAAATTGACAATCCTTAATTATAAGATAAATTATTTCTGGTCGATTACGGACTGAATCTGTTTCATCAGCTGATCGTAGTTTGCTTGATCGTCAATTCCGCCCATCAAAGGCTCGCCAACGATATTTCCGTCTTTATCAACAAGAACTGTTGTAGGGAATGCCATAATGTTGCCGGCGTATTTTCCAACTGTTGAATCAGAATCGAAAGTCAGATTCTTGTAGGAAGCACCTTGAGCTTTTAAGATTTCTTTCGCTTCTTTGATTCCATCCTGATTGTCATCTAAAGTGTCTGTATTGATACCAACAACTTCGCCACCCATTTTCTTGAGTGTTTCGTTTAATTCATTCAGTTTAGAAAGCTCTCCAACGCATGGCTTGCACCCACTGAACCAGAAGTTTACAACTGTAACTTTGTTATTAGTGAAAAGGCTGTCATCTACATCATTTCCATCCAAATCTTTTCCTTTGAACCTGTGAAACACACTTGCGGATTCATCTAATTTGGAGGAAGCACTGTCAGAGGAATCAGATGCAGCAATCTCTTTCTCAAGCTTTGCAATTTCTTCTTCGATGCCGCGGATCGTCTCAATGTCTTTGCTCAGAGTTTCATACTCTTCTTCTGAGAAGGAATCTTTATTAGATTCAACTGTACTTGCAAGGACATCTGCATAGTTTTCACTCATGGCATCACCGTCAGTATTCTTGCTCATAAAACCAAATACTTTGTCCCAAGCGTCTTTGTGATCAGCAAAAAGCTGATTTTCCTGCTGGTAAAGGTCGTTCAGTTCATCTGTGCTTCCGGCATCTACAGAGGAAGTGGATTCCTGTTTCTTATTGTTTGTTGAGGAGGAAGCGCTTCCGCAGCCTGTGAAAGCAAGAAGTACGGAAATGGCAAGTGATGCAGCGATTACCTTTTTTAATTTCATTGAGTTTGTTTTGATTGATTTGTTTTTCATAATTTTAAAGCTCCTTTTGAATTTCATTTTATTGATTTTATCTTAGTTTATTGTCAGCCTGTTTCTTGTTTGAAAATCCGTAATGATAGCAGATTGCATCAGTCGCGCAGGCTTTCATACATTCTCCGCAGCGAATACACTCCGGATGGTTCGGTGTGTCTACTACATTGACATCCATTTTGCAAACACGGCTACACTTCTGGCAGCCAACACATTTCTCGTGATCCACCTGAATCTTAAGAAAAGATACTCTGTTAAACAGAGAATAGATGGCACCGAGTGGGCAGATCCATTTACAGAATGGACGGTAAAGCAAGATGCTTAAGATGATAAAAAGCACAAGGATTGTGAACTTAAATGTAAACAGATGTCCGAGTGCAGAACGGATTCCTGAGTTGGCAAGTGACAGAGGAATTGCGCCTTCAAGTACGCCCTGTGGGCAAATGTATTTACAGAAGAAAGGATCTCCCATACCAAGTGAATTGGTTACAAATGCCGGAAGCAGTATAACAAAGACGACCAGAATCACGTATTTCAGATACCGTATGGGTTTCAACTTTGCGGTGGAAAATTTCTTACCCGGAATCTTATGCAGCAAATCCTGAAACCATCCAAACGGACAAAGGAAACCGCAGATAAATCGTCCTAACAGAACTCCTAACAGGATGAAAAATCCGGTGATGTAGTAGGTGAACTTGAATTTTGAGGAACCAACTACAGCCTGGAAAGCTCCAATCGGACAGGCACCTGTGGCGGCCGGACAAGAGTAGCAGTTCAGTCCGGGTACACACATTGTCTTTACATTTCCCTGATAAATTTTTCCTTTCCATAGATTCGGAATGTGAATGTTTGTAAGCAGTGTTGCAGCGGCCTGAATCCATCCGCGGAAACGGACGAAAATGTTTTTGTTTGATTTTATTTTCTTATCCAATTCCGACACACTCCATACATAATTTTATTGCTTTGCTGAGTACTACAGCGGCTTCGCCGCGGAAAATTCCGCCAAAGAAAAGAACCAGACCGGCTGTAAGTAAAAGAATCTGTGATGCTTTTTCAGATTTCATAAAATACTCCTTTCAATGTTCAAAGTCAGTTTATTGACTTTTCGATGTTGGCATTATACAATAGGAGGTGTAAAATTTCTGTTAAGAAGATGGAGAAAAATAAAGTGAAATTATTAGTCGTTGAAGATGAGAAGAAATTATGTGACATGATCGCGAAAAGTCTGCACCAGACCGGCTATGAGGTGGATGTGTGCAATGACGGAGAAGAAGCATTGGATATGATTTATGCTGAAATGTATGATCTGATCGTGCTTGATCTTAATCTTCCTGGGGTGGATGGGATGGAGATTCTTCGGGAACTTCGTAAAGAAGATGAAGAGACAAAGGTATTGATCTTGTCTGCGAGAAGTCAGATTGCAGATAAAGTTGAAGGGTTGGATGTAGGTGCGAATGATTATATGGAAAAACCATTTCATTTGCAGGAACTCGAGGCACGCGTGAGAAGTCTGACGAGACGAAAATTCATACAGAAAAATGTCTGCCTGGAATGCAACGGCATTCGGTTTGATATAAGAGAACGAGTGGCGTATGCAGAAGAGAATCCGGTTGCGTTGACGAGAAAAGAAAATGGGATTCTAGAGTATCTTCTTCTGAATCAGGGCCGGCCGGTCAGCCAGGAAGAGTTGATTGAGCATGTTTGGGATTCTTCTGTGGATAGTTTTAGCGGCTCTATTCGTGTGCATATGTCTTCCCTGAGGAGAAAACTCAAGGCGGGACTTGGCTATGATCCGATCGTAAATAGGATTGGCGAGGGTTATAAGATAGGAGGAGATGGCAAAGCATGAGAAAATTATCACTCCAGTGGAGACTGACAATCCTTACTACAGTGTTGATCACAGTATTGTGCGGATGCCTTACATTTTTCTTATATAAGAATGGAGTCTATTATATCGATACACTTCAGGAAACAGTTACAGATCAGGGAAAAACACCGGAAGCACTATACATTGAGATTCCGGATAATGAGTGGGACAATTTTGCATCACAATTTGCTACGGAGGTGTATAATTCGAAATCCGATTATAGAAACAGAAGTCTACTGATCACAGGTGTTGTAGCGTTACTTGGTGGAGCGGTGACATATTTTATTAGTGGTCATGCATTAAAACCGCTCAGAGAGTTTTCTGAGACAGTTGAAAAAGTACAGGCACAGAACCTGGCGGATTATACGATCGAAGAGAATAAGATTGCAGAGTTGGACATACTTCGTACGTCTTATAATAAGATGCTTTTGCGACTGTCGGAATCGTTCGAGACACAGCGCCAGTTTACCGGGAATGCAGCGCATGAGCTGCGGACTCCTTTGGCATTAATTCAAGCACAACTGGACCTCTATCATGCGTCAGAAAATCTGGAGAATGGGGAAGCGGCGCAAGAGACGATCCAGATGGTGACAGAGCAGAACGAGCGTCTCAGCAAGTTGGTCAGAACACTTCTGGATATGAGTGAGTTACAGACAGTAGCGCGCAATGACAAGATCGAACTTTGCGGACTAATCGAGGAAGTGCTGGCAGATCTGGAACCGTTGGCACAGGAAAAAGGTGTTGCACTGATACAGAAATCGCAGAGTACAGTAGATGAGAAAGAAGAGAATGCAGGCGAGGGTCTGATGCTGACAGGAAGTGATATACTGATCTATCGGATGCTTTATAACCTTGTTGAAAATGCGATTAAATACAACCATGCAGATGGAAAAGTTACGGTATCGGCAGAACGAAAGAGGAAAGAAGTTGTTCTGACGATTGCAGATACAGGAAATGGAATCGATGAGACATTCCGAGAGCAGATCTTTGAACCATTCTTCCGGGTGGATAAGTCAAGAAGCCGAAAAATTGGCGGTGTAGGTCTTGGACTTGCAATGGTACGCGAGATCGTGCGGGCGCATGACGGGAAGATTGAGGTTCATGGAAATGAGCAGGGCGGAACGACATTTGAAGTGAAAATGAGTATAGAAAGACTAACTATTAAAAGTCAAATCTAAAATGAAAGCTTTTTGAATGAATTGCAGAAACGCATTTCAGATATATTTGAACCTTGAAAACTGTATGACAACAAGAGCATCTTTATAGGTGCTCTAAAAGGAGATATTTACAGAAAAAAATTAAGCAGTTGGCAGATGCTTTTCCTGATTTCTCCATTGCAAAAATCAATCGCACAAGCTTCTTAGCGGCATGGGATATGGCAACATTATAATGCTTGCCTTCCGAGCGTTTCTTTTCAAGATATGCACCAAAAGATTTATCCCAGTGACAGACATATTTTGTGGCATTGTAAAGGGCATACCGGAGGTATCTGGAACCTCTCTCCATATGGGAATAACAGTTGTCTAACTGTCCGGATTGATAAGTGGAGGGAGACATTCCTGCATATGCGAATATCTTATCTGCGGAATCAAAACGAGAGAAATCCCCAATCTCAGCGATGATCATTGCGCCCATCCGGTAACTGATACCGGGAATGGTAAAGATTGGCGATTGGATTTCTTTATCCATGATTCGTTTGATGGCTGCTTCAATCTCGTCAATCTCAATCGCTAATTCCCGAATAAGTTTTATGGTGTGCTTTAGTTCCAAAGACTTGGCAGGCATATGAGAACCGATAGAACTTCTTGCAGCGTCACGAAACATGACAACAGTATCTTTTCCATATCTGCCTTTCGAACTATCAAAGAGTAGGTTGGAAAGCCTTGTGAGATGTGCATTTGCAACAGCATCTGCACTTGGAAATTCACAAAGCAAAGCATAGACGGATGCCATATGAAGCGTAGGAACAAGTCTTTCCAGCTCCGGGAAAAGAATACAGACAAGTCTTGAAACAGAACTTTTCAATTTTGCCCGTTCTTTGACCTTATCAAAACGATAACGGGTTAGTGACTTTAATTCCTCATTGTGGTAAGATGTATCTGAGTAGAGCCGATTATCCCATAAGTATTTAATCAAATCTGCCCTTGTACAGATGACTCCGTCATGCTCAAAAAGATAATACATGATCCGCAATTCATTTTTTGTAAGCTCTGCCTGTTTTCCACCTGCCTCTATAGTTCCTGTCTCCAACCACAGAGATATTCCCTCATGAGTAAGGTATCTACTCTGTTTCTTTTCCAATCTGTTCTATCGTAAAGGAAGCAAAAATATTCTCAAAATGCTTTATTTCTATATTTATATCCAGCAACAAGTCAACAAGAGTTTTTATCGCAAGAAACTCCTATACTTTTACATTTAACTTTTTTGATCTTTGTGAGAAAATATTTTCAAATTCAGTGGCCATATTCTCTTGTATTCTTGAATATATATTTATTGCTTTCATATTTTCTCATCCTCTGCACACCATTCAAATTTATTTACAAATCAATCTTTCTTCTGATCTATCAAATCATAACTCAGATCCAAAAAATCCAATATCTTTGCTTCGCTCACCCTTCCATCCAACAACATTGTAATCCAGTACTTTTTATTCATATGATATCCCGGAAGAAAACCATAAGTCTGTGTCAGAAGTCCAACCATATCCGGTTCGCACTTCACATTGATGACATCTACCATGCTCTCTTCTTCTAATCCCAACCTAGATTTTTCAACCTGCATCAGCACTGCATACCACTTTCCATTTTTATGCCGAAGCACTGCACTTTTCGGTGATGTTTCCCAGAGATACTCTGGAACTGTTCCATATTGGTTTTTTACATATTCAAAAATCTCTTCTCGTTTCAAATATTCCACTCCCTGATTACTCTATTTTATCAATCTCATGATTGTACTTTTTGTATTTATCAACAGGCAGGACATTAGCCCTGCCCACCTTTTCTATTATAGCATTGTTCCTCTGCTCCTACAATGCAATCCATTCTTTGATTTTTTCTCATTTTTTAATAAGTAACCAGTCCATATCCCAAAATGGACTGGGAATTCACTGTATAACTATTCTGCTTTACTGCATCTCCACTATTTCCTTCAATCGTATGTACCGTAGTTCCATCACAGCTTTCCACGATTCCTACATGGTCACTGGCTCCATCCTGATTCCAGTCAAAAAAGATGAGGCTTCCTGGTGTCGGAACACTTCCACCACCTTGCCATTTTCTCTTTGCCTGAAACAAAGCCACACCGTCCGTACAAACAGAAAACTTTGGCACTACTTCCTTTTGAAGAAGTCCTGCCTGATCCGCACACCAGCTGACAAAACAGGCACACCATTCTTCCCGACTGTCAAATCCATACCATGACCAGAACTTCTGGCCGCCTTCGTTCCCCAACTGGCTTTTCGCAATGGTCACAAGCTGCCCATTTCCAAAAAGTCCGGCAAACAATCCCCCACCGGAATAATATCGAAGCACATGGGGTACATACTCCGGATCGCCATACCTTGGCCATCCATGGGCGGCTGCCTGTTCCTGGGAAAACTGCAGTGCATTGGCTTCACTATAGCCCCCATGTTTTCGGATTGCCCATGTGATGTACCCATTCCCGTAATTATAGCCTTGTAAACTAAGTTTTAACTTGTCCATATCCTGTGGGCTTTTACATCCGGCTTCCCGGACACAATCTGCATAATACTGTACGCCTACCTTGATGGAATAGTCTGCATCCTGAATTGCACCAGGCGTATTAGGATACTGGGTATTATACGGACACTCGCTGGCCTGCATGGGATCGGTTCCTCTCCCGCCGCTTTCCTGCATCATGATTGCCTGAATGACCGATACATATTCCGGGATTCCAAATTCACTGGCATACCGCTGGATCACTGGGGTATGGGCCAGGACTTCCGCACTCAGCGGCTCGCTGCTCTGGGAACTCCCGATAAACGAAGCGCCGCCAATGATTCCTACAATAAGGATCAAGATCACAAATACCATACCACCGCCTGCCATCAATGCTGCAAAAGCTGCCTTTACCGCATGGGCGGCAGCTTCCGCCATAGCTTTCAGCCCCCTGGCAGTTGTTTTTGCCGCCTTGGCGCTTTGTCTTGCTGCCTGGGCAGAACGCATGGCAGCCCGTTTTGCTTCCCTTGCCGCCCTCATAGATGTTAGAGCCTGCTTTTTTTGTAAGATTGCCTGGGTTTTCACCTTCTTGGAAGAAACCGGGGACGCTTTCACCATGCGGGGCGCTGTTTTTACTGCCCGGTTTCCGGCTTCCTTGATCGTTTTCTCCGCTTCCGGTTTGACCTTGATGCTGCCAGACGGGGGGCTGATCCCGGTGCGGCTCCTGAACAAGCAGGAGAACGCCTCTGTGAAGCGGGAGAAACTCCTGCTTTCCGAAAGGGGTGAGCAATGATGGACGTTTCCCGTTTCGGAATGGAATATAATCCTTTCCTCAAGAATTCCAAAGAGGTCCTGGTAGAGACAGCACAGTACCGGGAGGTCCTTTTCCGCCTCTCTTACCTGGAAAAAACAAAAGGCTTCGGCCTGCTCACGGGAGGACCCGGCCGCGGCAAAACCACGGCTTTGAGGGGATGGGCCGCCTCCCTGAATCCTTCCCTTTACAAGGTGGTCTATTCCTGCCTCTCCACCCTCACCGTGACGGATTTTTACCGCAGCCTCACCGAGGCCCTGGGAGGGCAGCCCTCCTTCCGCAAGCCCGATAACTTCCGCTCCATCCAGGAGGAGATAAAGCGGCTGTCCCTGGAAAAGAAGAAGACGCCTGTCATCATCATTGATGAGGCCAACTATGTCAGCAACGGCATCCTGAACGATTTAAAGCTCCTCTTCAACTTTGAGATGGATTCAAAGGACCGTGCCGTGATCCTCCTGTGCGGCCTTGGCCAGCTGAACAACACCCTGCGCCTGTCCGTCCACGAACCCCTGCGCCAGCGGCTGGTGATGAACTTCCACATGGAGGGCATGACGAAAGAGGAAGGACGGGAATATATCCGGACAAAGCTTCATGGCGCTGGATGCAGCCATACTGTTTTTGAGGATGCTGCTGTCGAAGCGATCCTGAACGCCTCGGATGGGACACCCCGCATGGTAAACCGTTTCTGCAGCCAGAGCCTTCTGTGTGCAGAGGCAAAAAGGCGGGATCTGGTAGATGCGGACGCAGCCATGCAGGCTATCAACGACTGCGAGCTGGGATAGGGGGTGCAGCATTATGAAGAAAAAAAGACATCGCTTACAGCGGGAGCTTAAGGCCGTCGAAAAAATCTATGCCGGAACACTTGACTGGCTGGAACAGGGAGAACTGTATTCCTGGGTGGAGGCCGGCAAGTGTAATTCAAGCGACTTTAAAAGTGGAATTTCCGTCTCCACTGGAAATCATTGTCCTCATTTTTATTTTTTCGGCCGAAATATTAGGTGAAATCCGTTCTTTTTATATGCGTTTCCTATATTGGGATACAGTTTTGCACACACTAAATGGATTTTTATGTGCAGCAATAGGATTTTCGCTTGTAGATATTATGAACCGACAGAGGAAAATGAAATTTGACCTATCCCCCTTATTCATGGCTATTACAGCATTTTGTTTTTCTATGACAATCGGTGTATTATGGGAATTTTTTGAGTTTGGAATGGATTTTTTATGGAATCTGGATATGCAGAAAGATACTGTTATCCATTCTATACATTCAACACTTCTGAATACCGGAGGTCAAAACCAATCTATCCAAATTACAAATATTCAGGAAGTAGTGATTGACGGAAAAGAACTAGGCATAGAAGGTTACTTGGATATTGGTTTGATAGATACCATGAGTGATCTGATTGTAAACTTTATAGGAGCTATTATATTCTCCACAATGGGATATTTTTATGTCAAACACAGGAATTCTAAAAGTTTAGTAAAAGGATTCGTGCCTGAGCCTTGGTCAAAAGAAAAGCATTCTGACATAGAAGATTAGCATTATAAAATTTTGCTGAGAACAACACATTCCAACAATCGTAATAATAGATTTACTAAGAATACTAACAAAAATACTATGTATGGCTTTTTTAATCAAACTGCATTATTAAGTAACATTATCCGAAGAGTTCTTTAGAAACTGCCGATAGACTGTGCTTTTCATGATGTTTCTTTGATAATAAAACTTCTCGGATAATGCTTTTTATTTCAGTTCTGACATAAAAAGCAAGATTCGCCTGAGTTACTCAAAACCCACTTCGTGGATTTTGCTAACCCGGCAAACTTGATGGTGATTCCGCTCCCCATGCCCTCGGTTCCTGCATATTTTCCAAATATGCAAGTTGGCTCCTATTAAAAATAGTCGCAGCGTGATTGTCCCAATCGCGGAGAAATCTAAGTATTTCTATAAAAAATCCTTTTTTCATTTCCCATTGACGTTCCCTAATCGGCTTATATGATAGGAACTCTTTTTAAGTCCCTATAATCAGGAAAGAAATATCATCCTTACAATTTTCACAGAAAGGAACTATGTAATGGCAAGACCAAAAAAGGAAAAGGAATTACAACACAAGCACCAGATCATGCTCCGCCTTACCGCTACGGAATATGAAATCGTCTCTGAAAGCGCTAAAGCTGCGCACCTCCCACTGGCTGAATATGTCCGAAAACAAATTATGAAGCAGAAGGTCACAGCGAAATATGAAATTGTGGCAGACCTGCCGGAACTGAAAAAACTGGTTGCAGAGTTTGGGAAAATTGGCAGCAATTTAAACCAGATTGCAAGGCACTTTAACAGCGGCGGCATCCATTCACAGGAAATGCGCAGGGCAATCGACCAGAGCGTGGCCAGAATCTATGAAATGAAATTTGAAGTCTTGAAGATGGCGGGAGATTTCCAGGCGGTTTCCGGAGGGCATTCTCATGGCAATCCTGAAACACATAGCGAGTAAAAATGCTAACTATGCAGAGATACAGCGTTATCTCATGTTTGAACATGATGAAGATACCAACAAACCGATACTTGATGAAAATGGTGAATGGATTCCCCGTAAGGAATATATCATGGATGGCATAAACTGTGATCCGTTCACGTTCGACATGGAGTGCGGGGAACTAAATGCCCTATACCGCAAAAATGAATCCTATGATGAAATCAAATCCCACCATTACATCATCAGCTTCGATCCAAAGGACGCCACAGAAAATGGATTGACCGGGGAACAGGCACAGCAGATCGGAATGGAATATGCAAAGAAAAACTTCCCAGGACATCAGGCTCTTGTCTGTACCCACATGGACGGGCATAATGGGAGCGGCAACATCCACGTGCATATCGTAATCAACAGTTTACGGAAATATGATGTGGAACGCCAGGACTTTATGGAGCGGGCTTGCGATTCCCATGCCGGGTATAAGCATCATGTTACTAAAAATTACCTGATCCACTTAAAGCAGTCACTCATGGATATATGCTGCCGGGAACATCTGCACCAGATAGATCTGCTTGCCCCGGCAGGGAAGAAAATTACAGACCGGGAATACCACGCAGGGCAAAGAGGGCAAAAGAAACTGGATGAACGTAACAGACAGCTCCGTGCAGACGGACTTACACCACGAAAAATGGTATTCCAAACACAGAAAGATTTCTTACGGTCTGCCATCGAAGATGCCGCAGCCATTTCCTGCAGCCAGGAAGATTTTCAGAAATTACTTTTCGAAAAATATAATGTCAAGCTGAAAGTTAGTCGTGGCAGGTTCAGCTACCTTCACCCGGAACGGAACAAGTATATCACTGGAAGGATGCTCGGCACACATTATGAAGAAGATTACCTCCGGGAGCTGTTTAAGGAAAATGCAGAGCCTAAAGAAAATAAAAAGAAAACGGTTGATATGGAAAAATATAATACGGAATCGGAGAAATCTGCACCCCATCCATCCAATCTACTGCAAGAGGAAGCTATATCAATCCTGTTTATCAAGTCAGATTTGCGTCTGGTGGTTAATCTGCAGGACTGTGTAAAGGCACAGCAAAATGCCGCATACGCTAACAAAGTGAAACTTTCCAACCTGAAAGAGATGGCTAAGACGGTCGCTTATATACAGGAGAATGGATATGATACCAGGGATTCCCTGGAAAATTTCTTTTCAGAGATTAAGAACCATGCTTCCACTTCCAAAAAAGATTTAAAATCTGTGGAAGATAATCTCCGGAAGGTAAATGAGCAGATCCATTACACCGG
Organism: Lachnospiraceae bacterium; assembly: GCA_009911175.1. The sequence goes on from QXWX01000123.1 coordinate 11,307, forward strand.
CCAGTACCTCGCCAATAAACCTGTCTACCAAAAGTTTGTGAAAGCAAAGAACAAAGGGCAGTTCCGGCAGGAGCATCCGACGGAAATCGCACTCTATGAAGCCGCACGGAAATTCCTGAAAGGGCAGTCAGCAGACGGGAAACTCCCCTCCATGAAGCTATTGAAAGCAGAAAAGGAAAAGCTGCTCCAACAGAAAAAAGAGGCACAGAAAGCCTACCATTACTACCGGGATTACCAAAAAGAGTTGAATACCGTCTGCTCCAATGTCGATAAGATTTTAGGGCAGCCAAACACCCGACAGCCGGAAAAACAGAAAAGCGCCGACATTTCTTAACCGTTCTGAACAGAAAAACAGCCGCAGGATTACATAGAATTTTGCGGCTGTCTTTTTCCCAACGAAACGAATATGATTAAAAAATATCTTCATTCACTTTAGGAATGATTCCGTCAAGGCTTTCACTTTTTTCCCTCATTATACGAAGCATTTCATCCAATTTTTTATCCACATATTTCCGCATTTCCTCCCGTGCCGCTTCTGTCGGCTCAAAAGAAAAATAGAGCGGCTTTTCCCATCCCTCCCGGAACGGGTAGGGGAAAACATATAATTTCTTCACTTCCGGCATATCTGTAAGCAACTGGAAAATCTCATAGGGCAGGATTTCCCCACATATCAGGACAGAGCCTGTATCTGCATAATAAATCTGTCCCTGATACGCCGGCATACCCAAGGACGCAAACTGCTTCAATGCGTTCATCCATATCGCTTCTATTTGTGTATGCTGGCCTACACGCCATCCTGTCTGCGGTGCAAGCTCCCTGTAAATCCGTCTGGCTTCTTCGTCCTCTCGGATATTATCATCATAGTCATACCTGTAATTTTCTACCTGTATCTGTCTGTATGCGATCAGGCTTGTAAAAAGTGCAAGGGAATCCAGGTCAACATATACTGATTGATGTCCCCTGCCCTGATAAGAGCATAGAATATCCTCTAAAGCATCCATGATTTTCTTCATGGTTTCATATTTTTTGTCCGGTTCTTTTCCCATCTTTCCTCCCCATTTTATGCCCCACTTCTGCTGTCAGAAATATTTACCGGCATATCTTGTGTTTCGTCTGGTATTTCAGCCTGGTTTGCAGCTGCCGCTTTCCCCGTTTTTTCTTTCTTCAACTGCTCTGTCCGCCCTAAATCCACATAGTGTGTCGCATATGCTTTTTCAATCTCCGGATTTCCGCTTTTGCTGAACCGCAGGGGGATTACCGGCTTATGGCCATGCCTTTTCTTCACGCCCCACCGCTTATAATAGCAGAAAGATGGTTTCAAACTCGATTTCTTTGCATAGGAGCGAATCTGTTTCATAATAAAGGAGAGCTTCTTTAAATTACACGTACACACCGCTTCCAGATACCGTACTTTCCCGAATCTCCAGTCCTCATACTTCTGCTTAGGCAGGACACCTATATCAACCAGCACATCAGCAGGGGCGGCATATCCTCTTTGCTGGCACTGGTGATAGACAGCAGAATATACTTTTCCTATCAGTTCTGATTCTTTCACTTTATCCTCCACGTGAATAACCCCGGCTGTATTCATTTGCAACCGGGGATTCCAATATTCTTTCTTGTGTGTCTGTTTGTCACCAGGTATTATATCGTTTGAAACAGCTCTTTTTCAATTTCCTGAATATCCTCTGCTGAAAGCTCTGAAAAATATTCAGTAATTTCGTCTACCGTTATTTTCCTATCCCTTAACATCTTTTCTGCAGCTTTCCGTGCAGTCTCTTTTGAAGCGGCTTTCTTTTCGCTTGCTATATGGGTACGCATGATCTTCTCTTCATCAAACAAAGCCATCATAATAGATATAACCTCCTTTTCCCTGCCTGCCAGAAATTCCCGAAGCACATCCCTGTCCTTACAGATACGGATGGTTTCCGTGACAGCCTCCTGGCTCCTTCCATACTGTTTCACCTGTTCATTATATACTTTTGTAAACGCAACATACTGGCTGATAATGTCATTCCCTTTATCGCCGTAAAGCACTTTCACCTTTACTTCAATGGCACATTCTTTCCCGCCGAAAAATTCTTTGGAAAGTGAGATTGTTTCCGGTCTGCCGGCACGCTCTCCGGTAAAAATCATGTATAATTCTGGTTCTGGAACATGAACCTTCTTGCTCCCATATAAATCTGCATCCTGTTCCTCAAAATAGTCATGGTAAATCTGCACTAAATACATCAGCACACGTATAATAATATTCATCGTCCATGAAGACTGATGCTCGACCAGAAACATGACTTTATCCCCAACCCTGAAAGCCAGATCGTTATAAATTCCATTCGTGAGGACGTTCCTTATGGTAATATCCATAAGCGCATCTTCCGTCGTCTCCATATCCTCCGGATGGAGCGCACGGTATAACTGTATCAGATATTTCTTATCCTGAAAGAGCGTTGAAAAAACACTGTCTTTCGCCGTATATTTTGCAAACGCATCCTTTTTCTCCGCTGTTTTCTCTTTTGGTTCTTCCTGTAATATTTCACCCTGCATCATATCACCTCGGTTCCAGATTTTGCCAATCAGTCCGGCAAATCGGCTATGCCCTGCCTTATGGTTTTATTATACAGAGAAACTCCCGATTGTTCAAGACATAAAAAGGGAGAAGCATCCGGCAGCATTCGCCAGACACTTCTCCCTTTCTTACTTCCGTCTGCGCTCCCTATCCTCTGCCATTGCCATCTGCTGTGCAGGTTTTCCACTCCGCTTTGCAATCTCTGCCTGTTTGCGGCGCAGCTTTGCCAGGACTGATACCCTGCCATTTTTCCCTTTTGGGGACATATTATTCCGCCTGCCGTCAATCATGTTGTAATTCTGTTCTTCATCTATCTCGGAACTGCGGAGATACTCCCCATTCTCCATATATTTCTGCCAGTTTTCAAGAGGCGGCTTATCCATAGCATTGCCGGATTGCGTCTGGATATTCCCATCGGGTATTTCCTGTTTTTGCAGCTCTGCGGTAAGCTGCGGCAGATTGAGGTAATCCTTAATCTGCTGTAAGGCCGTCTGGCCAAAACCCTGATATGTATGGTCTACAATTATCTTCCCTTCTTCATCCAACACAACCCATGCCACTTCTTTTCCATAGGTTTCATGCTCCATCAGGAAGAACTGCCTGCCTTCTATCATAATGCTGTCAAAGGCAAGCCATTTCCCCTCCTTCCCCTTGATGTGGAAATCTGTTGTATCAAGAGACACAAGTGTGCCGGACGAACTTATCCGGATAAACCCGGCTATGACAGTAAACCCCTCTTTTTCAACATAGTAAGAAGTCACAACACCGTCCTTATTCAAAACAAGCACATCGCTGACGCTGATCGAATGCCCGTGGAATGTCCTTGGCAGCTTCTCATTGAAACGCTTGCGGATCTGTCCTGGCTCGTCCTCCGGCTGCATCCGTGCCAGGTACACCTGCTCATAATCCATATACTGTATCTGGATTCCCTTCTCCTGCAGCGCACTGTAAGGCCGAAACCGTATCTGCCTGTTTTCTGGGATATTTTTAAGCTGGTAGACTGCAAATTGGTTCACATCCATCATTCGTCCTCCGCCAGTTCCTCTTTGTACGGTTCCAAATCCATGTTTAAAAATGCTTCATCCGTAAGGAACCATAGCTTTTCCAGTGTGCTGTTAATAAGTGCGAGCATTTCTTCATCCCTGCCGATGTAGGGGATCACATTATGTATTTCCTCCATGGTTGCCTGCCTGCTTTCCTTCTGGAACATTGCCATCAGGAAATATTCATTTTCCTCAAACCTCACCATCATAATTCCGGTTCTCCTTTCTTCTTTGCCTGTGCCTTCTGCCGCTGTTTTTCCTGTCCCGGCTTTTCCTTCTCCTGTGCTTTCATCCTTGCCTGCCGTTCCCGGAGGGCATTTAAGACAGACTGCTTCTTGCTGCCGCCGGATATGGCTCTGTCTGTTTTGGGGGCATTTTCAGCCGCTTTTTTCAGTTCTGCAGACTGCTTTTCCAATACCTCTGTATCTCCAACAGATTTCCGTACCTCTGTAACTGGATTCCTGCTTTCTTCCATCTGAACAGCTTTTCCTTCCTTTACCTCTGGCATTGGCTGTTGCGGTTCTTCTGCTTTCTCTACCAATTCCGATACATCCTGCTCCGGCCTCCGTTCCAAAAGGATTGCCTCCATATCCGCAATCGCTTTCTGCACTAAGGGGCTGTCCCGGTATTGAGGGATTTCATTGATAAATTCCGTCTGCATTTCTCCCATTACCATCAAATCAAAATTTCCGTCATAGATGCTGCCGTCCTCCAAGCGGAAGCCGATCCCCTTAATGCCATTCATCCTCTCTGCAGGAATTTTCTCATACAGCTCCATCGCTTCCTGCAATGTTTTCAGCCGCTCATGGTATTCCCCCAGCACAGGAAATTCCGTACATTCCGCCACATAATACGTAATGATTGCCTCCTGCTCTGTCTGTTTGTTGTTTTTAGGAATCTCCATATGGCTTTGTTTTTCGTCCAGATATTCTTCCGCACTTTTTAAGTATTCCTCCAACGTCCCCGTCTTTTCCATAGAGATTGGATTGATGTCAACCAGGATTCCCGCTATCTTTAAACCTCCCTCATGTAATGTATTGAAAAAAGCATCCTCTTTTAAATCGCCGCTGTAAGACACTACAACATCTATATCTGAGCCTTCATGGTACATTCCTTCCCTGGAACGGCTCCCAAATACCCTTGCGCCAAGCAGCTCCACCTCCTCCGACAGCCCCATTTCATCAATCTGCGCCTGAGCATAGCAGAGTACAGTTTCCTCTATCCCTGCACGGCTTTGGCCGTTTAACGCAGGCTCCGGCTCTGTCATATCAGAAACCAGCGGCAGCTTCCCCTTCTCCGTTTCTTTCACCTGTGCTTTCTGCAGATCTTCCTGTGCCGCCGTTTCCGCTTTTCCCTGCAATTCCTCATAATCCATGACCTTACACGCTGTTATAGAGATCCCTTCATCAGAAAGGATTTCTTCCATCGCTTCACCAATGGAAATATCCGGATTGTCATACACGCCTCCGTCAATCTCCCGGAAATCCTTACCGTAAATTGTATAATCATAGCCGTCAGAAACAGTCTGGATGGAAAAATAGCCTTTTCCGGTCTGGTATGCAATTTCAGCATCACAATTGTCGAGATATTCTTTTGCTTTCTGCGATGCCGACATCGTTTCCTCACGCACCCATGTCCCACTCAGGGAATATTTTTCTATGTCCGTAAGCGTTTCTATCCCATTCCTGCACTCAATCAGGGACATTCTGGAGGGCGGCTGTTCGCTGCTCTCCATGCCAAGCCGCTTATCCACATGGTTCGGAATCTCATGGTAGGCAGTGACTGCCGTATCCATATCTGAAAAATACTGATATGCCCTTTCCGCTTTGCTGCCATCAGCATTCTGTATGACATAGTATTGTGCAATGAATGGCGTTTCCGGCTCCGCCTTCATCTCTATTGTCACGCCTGTTTATTTTTCATCATAATCCGTCTTAATCCGTACCGTTATAAGCATAACTTTCCGCACGAGCCTTTCGTACAGTTCCCTGTTGAATCTGCCTTCCTCAATGCTAAGCCTTGCCATGTACGGCTTGAACAGCCGAATCACCTCCTGCATAGCAAAATAATCGCCATTTACTGCCTTTTCCAGTGTTTCAAAGGAAATGTCCCTGTCTTTAAATTTATTCTCCATGACACATTCCCTCCACCAGCCACCGGAGTGTTTTTACCGTATCATTCCTCCATTTGCAGACAGTGCTTTTTGCCAGACCGAGGATTCCCCCAATCTCCCTGTC
>QXWX01000124.1 GCA_009911175.1 Lachnospiraceae bacterium
ATGAAGCATGATTGATGCAGGGAACACCACAAAAATTAGTTTATTACTAAAAAAATGATTGAGACGCTACACTAGATAGATCTGAGAATCAAGATATAAAACTGGAAATTTTTTGCGGTAATTGGCTCTCTGTTTGTAGCCCCTGTTTGTCCGTGTTAATGATAAGTTAGTTTCTATACTTCCTTATCACTGTAAACATAAGGGTTTTAGTGCTTATAATAGCGTAAATGATTTCATTGTCCGAAATAGCTGTCCGTTTAGAAGTGTCATATAAAACGGTATAAAGGGCGGTAGTAGACTTAAAAAAGACTGGCGATATCGAAAGAGTGTTGACTGTTTGGCACTCTTTTTTTGGTGGCCGTATATAGAAAAAAGAACAGCGGATTTTTCATTTCCTTATAAATTCTTCATAATTCCAATTTATCCTTATATATGTAATCGGATATGAAGCAGAAGATTTTACTGCATAGGCTGAGTGATCAACTGCTATTACAAAGTACCCGATGAAAGAGGATAAAGGAAAGGATGGAATATGATGAAACATATTTTAGAAACAGAGTGTGTAACAAAAGAGTTCCGGGGGCATTCCGCAGTGTGCGGCGTGTCTCTGCAGGTGCCGGAGTGCTGTGTATACGGGCTTCTTGGCCCCAACGGGGCGGGAAAATCGACGATTCTTAAGATGCTGACAGGGATTTTTAGGCCCACCAGCGGGAAGGTGCTTTTTGACGGACATCCATGGAGCCGGAAGGATCTGGCAGAGATCGGCGCGCTGGTGGAGACGCCCCCGGTATATGAGAACCTGACGGCCTGGGAGAATCTGAAAGTCCGGGCGCTGATCCTGGGAATATCGGACGCCCGGATTCGGGAAGTGCTGGAACTGGTGGATCTGGCGGATACAGGGAAGAAAAAGGCGGGGGCATTTTCGCTGGGGATGAAGCAGAGGCTGGGACTTGGGATCGCGCTGCTTAACCGGCCGAGGCTTTTGATCCTGGATGAACCGCTGAACGGACTGGATCCGATCGGGATTCAGGAGCTGCGGGAAATGATCCGGAGATTCCCCCAGGAGGGGATCACGGTGATCGTGTCCAGCCATATCTTGAGTGAGATCGCCCAGACTGCAGACTATATCGGGATCATCGCAAACGGGATGCTGGGTTATCAGGGAGAAATGCCGGAGGAAGGACATCTGGAGGAATTATTTATGAAGATTGCGGCGAAGCACCGGGCGGCTTAGGAACCGGCGCGAAATCATATGTACAGACTGTGCGTTAAGAGAAACTGGCAGGTATATATTTGGAAGGAGAAGAGATCAGATGAGAGAATATTATATTGCGGAGAGTTTAAAGAACCGGCACACCTTCGCGGGGAAGCTGGCCTGGATCATGCCTTTGACGGTGGTGGCACTGTCGGCCATGCTGACCTGGGATTATTTTACAATCGACTGCTATAACTGGTGGTATACAGTTCTGTTCCCGGGAATGGCTGCGTTCCTGTGCGGGGCAGTGGGAAACAGGGATAAGAAGCTGGGGAACCGGGCTATCTGGACGCTGCCGGCAGAGCCGGGGAACATATGGGACGGAAAGATCCTGTACGGCATCCGCTGTATGGGAACGGCCCTGCTGGTGCTGGGAGGCGTGACCCTGGCTGCCGGTATCGGAATGGAACAGATCCTGCACAGAGTATTACGGATCAGCCTGACACCCGGACAGCAGATCTTTGCGGTGCTGATATTGTTTACAGTGTCATTGTGGCAGATTCCGTTCTGTCTGTTCCTGCAGCAGGTTACAGGGACATTTCCTATGGTGCTTCTCCATATGGGCATGTGGTTCCTCTGCTCCGTCGAACTGTCGCTGAAACCCTATTTCTGGGCGCTTCCGGGAGGAATTGCGTCCCGGATGATGTGTATAATCCTGGGGATACTGCCCAACGGGCTGATAGCGGAGCCGGGAAGTATGACCTATTCGCCGGAACTGATGGAACGGACGGGGCTGCCTCTGGGAATCGCGGCATCGCTTATCTGGTTCTTTCTTTTCTGGCGTTTGAGCCGGAAGTGGTTTGAAAGGAAGGTGGAGAGATGATGGAAGCTGTGAGGATAGATGTAAACAGAGCGGGGGAATTAAAACGTTCTGTAAAGGAAGAAGTGACGCCTGGGAAATTAAGAGAGCATGTAAGGACAGAAAGAGAGCAGCCCGGGGAATCCGGAAGGTCTGCAAAAGTGAATGGAAGCATACAAGGGGAACTGCCGCGGCTCATAAAAGCGGAATTTTGGAAAGTGCGGCATACCCTTCTGACCTGGATTCATCTGCTGGTTCCTTTGCTGGGGATTGCGGTGTTTTTGATGTATTACAGCTGGTCAGGGTGGAGTGACGAAGGGAAGGTATCCGGGTACATCCAGGTATTATCCATTGCATTTCCGCTGATCATCAGCGTAGTCTGCTCCCTGTCCGTGGAAATGGAGGAACAGGGGCATTTCCAGACGATGCTCGGGGCGATGGTGCATAAAAAAGCCGCTCTGCTGGCAAAGTGGACGGTGCTGGCGGTGTTGGGGCTGGGGGCTCTGCTGCTGGCAGTGGGAGGGTTTGCGGCGGGCTTCGGGATAATGACCGGAGGGATGGTCTATACGCCGGCGCAATATGCAGGGATGGCGGGGGTGCTGTGGCTGGGAGGAATCAATTTGTACCTCCTTCATCTGTTCCTGAACCTGGCATTTTCCAAAACCATTTCCATGTGTGTCGGAACGGCGGAGCTGCTCACAGCGGCGTTATTTCTGACTGGGCTGGGGGAAGGGCTGTGGCAGTTTTTTCCCTGCTCCTGGGGTAGCAGATGGAGCGGATATCTGCTATTATATTGGAAAGGGCAGGCGATGCCTGCCGGATTTGTATCCCGGAGCCTGGGAATCGGCGCAGTTCTGACGGCGGCGCTGTGGGGAATGATTTTTCTGTGGTATCATTATTATGAAGGAAGGCAATGTCATGATTAATATATTGGCAGTGGATGATGAGAAACATATCTTAAGGCTGATTCAAAACGCGCTGGCAAAGGAAGGGTATCATGTGACGGCGGTGTCAGATCCGCAGGAGCTTGAAAAGCTGAAACTCACGGAGTATCAATTGATCCTTCTGGATGTCATGATGCCGGGGAAGGACGGATTTGCGCTGTGCGGGGAGATTCGGGATTCGGTGGACTGCCCGATCCTGTTTCTGACCGCAAAAACGGAAGAGGCGGATATCATGAAGGGGCTGGGCGTGGGAGGGGACGACTACATTACCAAGCCCTTCGGCATCGGAGAGCTTCGGGCACGGGTGGCGGCCCATCTGCGGCGGGAGACGAGGGAGAAAAAGCAGGCGGTGTCGGTGGGCGGCGTGCAGTTTCTTTTGAAGGCGAAAAAGGTGCGGTACAAGGATGAGGAACTGGATTTTACAAAGAGTGAGTATGCGATCTGCGAGTACCTTGCGCTGAACCATGGCCAGGTATTTTCCAAGGAGCAGATCTATGAGCATGTCTTCGGCTATGAGAAAGAGAGCGACAATTCGGTGATCACCGAGCATATCAAGAATATTCGGGCAAAATGCCAGAAGGCAGGGCTGGAGCCGATTGAGACGGTGTGGGGGATCGGATATCGATGGAGACAGGGATGAGGAGAAAAGGACAAAAAACAATCGCAAATGTTTTTCTGAGATATATCTGCCTGCTGGCAGGAGGGGCGCTGATGTGGCTTCTGATCCTGGTCTGCATCTTTATTGCGCTGGAGGCGTCTGGGGAGGTGCTTCCGGCCAATTATGCGGAGCTCTGGCTCAATGAAACGGCGGCAGAGATCCGGACGGCTTCGGAAGTCACAGAGAACATGATACCTCCGGAGTGTACCTTCGGAGTCTACAAGACAGATGGAAGCTGGCGGTACGGTACGTTTTCCGGGGAGCTAAGGGAAGTGGCCTGGGAGCACTATGAAAAGAATGATGCCTATACCGATGGCAGTGGGTACCTGCGTTTCCTGGAACGGGATAAGGGGGAGGTGTGCATTGTAAACTACAGGATTACTATGCTGTATCGGAACGCATTTCTTAGAAAATGGGTTCCCAGGATGGATTTTCTGCTGGTGATCGGATATGTGGTTCTGTTCTTGCTGCATACGTTCGTGGTCTCACGGCATTTTGGGAAAGATATGGGGGCAAGGCTTGCGGTGCTCAATGAGGTTACGGGAGAAATCCGGAACCAGAACCTGGATTTTGAAAGGACGCATTCGGAATTGAAGGAAGTGGAGGAAGTGCTGGATTCCCTGTATCAGATGAAGGAGGCCCTGAAAAGCTCCCTGCATCGGCAATGGAATTTGGAAAAGGGCAAAGAGGAGCAGATTGCGGCGCTGGCCCATGATATCAGGACTCCGCTGACGGTCATCCGGGGAAATGCGGAGCTTTTGGCGGAAGGGGAGCTTGCGGAGGAGGAACAGGAGTATAACCGGGATATCCTGCAAAGCGTGGCGATCATGGAGGAATATCTGGAAATGCTGCATGAGATTCTGCAGGCAGACCGGACGGAGATGGAAAACGGCAGCGCTCAGGAGGATGACGAAGAGCGGCAGATCACCTGTGAAGCGCTGGCCGGGAAAATGGAGGAGCAGGCCAGGCTTCTGGCATCCGCGCGGCAATGCGGGGTTACGTTCAGAAGAGGCCCGCTGCGGGGCATGGTCAGAGGGAGTGAAAGCCGGATGATCAGGGCATTTCAGAATATTGTCAGCAATGCGCTGGATTACAGCCCCCCTGGGAAAGGGATACGGATTGCGTTTTCCAACAGGGAAGAAGCAGGGAAGGCGTATCTGCTGGCGGTAGTTACGGATGAAGGGCCGGGATTTTCAGCGGAAGATCTGAAATATGCCGCCGAACGGTTTTACCAGGGAGATAAAAGCCGGAGCAGCAAGGTGCATTATGGGATCGGACTGCACACGGCCCGGCAGTTTGCCATGGGCCAGGGGGGATATCTGGCGATGGAGAATGGGGAGGAAGGCGGGGCGAAAGTGACGCTTGGTATGTTACTGTTGACTCCTGGGCCGTGTACTGCGCTGCACGGTCACAGGCCAGTATAGTACTAGTATAACTCACGATAATTACCGCTACCTTACACACAGGATAAATTTTCATGTGCAAGGAAGCTGGGAATGAACAAGAACAAATAGAGGACAGATATCAAAGATTGTGTTATAATGTGAACACTTGACGGGAGTTTTACGGAATTGAGGAGCGTGATCGGTGATGGGAATGTATTTGAATCCAGGAAATAGTGGATTTGCCGGGATCAGAAATGACACATGTTGACAAAAGCGGATTGATCGGCCTGGTCAACGAGACGATAGATCCCCCAGGCGCTTGACATGCTTGCTGGCCGTCGGAATCGGCTACAGCAGAGAAACAAAAGAACATGCCTGTAAGGTAGAATGGCTGGAATAAACACAGGAAAGGTACAGAACATGGAAAATATACGTTCAGTCATGGACTTTGAGTTTGATACGAGAAAAATACAGAATACGCATTTCCACCAGAACCCCGAGATCATCTATGTGCTGGAGGGCGCTCTGGAGCTGGAGATCGAATCGGAGACCCAGGAGCTGCAAAAAGGGGAATTTCTGCTGGTGAACGCCAACAAGCGGCATTCCCTGCGGGAGACACGAAAAGACCTGCTCATAGTCAGCATCCAGATGAATTTTTCGATACTGGTGGAATATTTGGGGACGAACCAGATTTTGTTCTGGTGCAATTCCGCGGCGGACAAAAGCGAGGCTTACGAACAACTGAAAAAGGTGCTGGACCGGATGCTGAACCGGTACTATGACAAGGAAAAAGAGGGTGCTCTGTATCTCAACAGCATTTATTACGAGGTATTATATCTGCTGACCAGCTACTTTATGATCAAGGCGGACGATAACCGGCTGAAAGAACAGGTGTCGCCGGACAATTCCCGGGTGTTTGAGATCCAGAATTATGTGCAGGCCAATTACCAGAAGCAGATCAGCCTCAATGACCTGGCAAAAAAACTGTATCTGTCCAACGCCTATCTGTCCAAGTATATCAAGAAGCGGTTCGGTCTTAGCTTTCTGGAATATGTGAACAATATCCGGCTGTTCCATGCGGTGGACGAGCTTTTGTATACGGAGAAGAAGATCACAAGGATTGCGCTGGACAACGGCTTTCCCACTTCGGCATCCTTCAACAAGGCATTCCGGGACATTTACCATATGACGCCCTCCGCCTACCGGACCAGCGTGCGGCAGGAGGAACGGGAGGATATGGATGCAGCCGGACAGCAGGAGGAAGTGGGGCAGAGGGTGAAGGACTATCTGGCAGGCAGCGTAACGGTGGAGGACACCGTTGCGGCCAGAAATATCAGCCTGTTTACCGTGGACGCTTCGAAGACGAAGGAATACACCAAAAACTGGTGCAAGATCATCAATATCGGGCGGGTGGAATCACTTCTGGACAGCAGCATGCAGCAGCAGATTCTGCTTATGCAGGAGGAACTGGGCTTTTCCTATGTCCGGATCTGGAACATCTTCGTGGGAGACATGTACGATGAGGACGAGGAGAAAGGGTGGCACTACAATTTCAGCCGGGTGGACCGGGGGCTGGATTTTCTCGTGGATCACAGGCTGAAGCCGTATATCGAGCTGTCCTTCAAACCGATCCATGTGAGTTATACCATCAATTCCACCCTGGCCCAGAAGGAGAACGACATCATTTTCCACGAGCGGGAAAGCTATGAGAAGGTGATGCAGGATTTGGCGGCCCACCTGATCAACCGGTACGGGCTGGAGGAGATCGAGACCTGGTATTTTGAACTCTGGAAAGACGAGCGGATGAACATGCTGGACGAAAACGGATGGTATTTCGACTGCTTTGAGATCGGATACAAGGCTTTGAAGCAGATTTCGCCCAGGATCAGGGTGGGCGGCGCAGGATTTGCCATGGGATATGACCGGCATCAGTACCGGGATCTGATCAGCAACTGGAAAAAGCGGCAGATCCGTCCGGACTTTATCAGCGTGTACGCATACTCCTATGAGCTGATCCAGCAGAATAACATGTATTTCGGGAAGCGTTCGCTGGATCACAATTTTGTAAAAAATCAGGTGGATATTTTTAAAAAGATCCTGGCGGAGGAGGACTTTGTGCCGGAGGAACTGCATATTACGGAGTGGAACTTCACCATTTCCAACCGGAACTGCATCAATGACAGCTGCGCCCATGGAGCCTATGTGATGAAAACCTGCATTGAGTCCATTGGAAATGTGGATATGATGGGGTACTGGCACGGGTCAGACCTGCATACGGAATTTTTTGATACGGAAGGCGTCCTGTATGGGGACAACGGGCTGCTGACCAGGGACGGGATCAAGAAGCCGTCGTTCTACGCCTTCCATTTCCTGCATTTCGCCCAGTCCCGACTGCTGGGAAAGACGGAAAACGCCCTGCTGACCACCAACGGCAGAGGCACCTATTCCATTGTATGCCACAACTGCAAGCAGTTCAATTACCGGTATGCCATGAAGGAGGAGAAGGACATCCGGATTGAGGAGATGGACGAGCTGTACGAAGACCTGGAGGCGGTTCACTTGAAATTCGAGATCCGGAATGTGAAAGACGGGGATTATCTGATGCGGGTATTCTATGTAAACAAGGACAACGGAAGCGTGCAGAATACCTGGAAGGATATGGAGTATATCAGAAATCTGTCAAAAGGGGAGATCGACTACATGCGTCGCAGCGCTATGCCCAGGGTGGAGCTGCGCAGGCTCAAGGCGGAGGACGGGGTGCTCCGGGTGGAGGCGAAGCTGGCGCCACATGAGATCAAGGCGCTGGATATTCGGTATCAATACTAGTACAATGTTGCATTAATTTTGAAGTGATAAGCGTTCGCTGTTCATGTCAGTACAAGGCGGAGGAAGGAGGCGATGCCGGTAGCATCGTTGACTGACTCCAACGCAGTAATGGCATGGACAGCGAGCGCTTATTACTCAATTATTAATGCAACATTGTACTAGTGTACTGACCGCATTATATTCCAATAAACCTCCTTGTCTAATTTTCCATCGGACTGCGTTGACTTCAATCGACGATCAGGTCATAAGGAATCCTCCCGCAAGCGGGTCCCTCCTTGTGACAACAGTAACCACATCGCCTCATTCAGTCGCCTTGCCGATGAAAAATTATCCTGCGGAGTTTTACCGGATATAATGCGGTCAGTACACTAGGGCTGATCCGACTGTCAATAGCAATAAAGGGACGCTTTCCTCTGCGAGAGCGTCCCTTGAAAGTATTTCCGGCTGTGCGACTGCCAATCCGACAGCTGGAAGTATTTTGACATTTAACGATGACTGCCGTTTTTCAGGCGGAATCGTCCAACCAGGCTCTTCATGAGCTGGGACTGGCCGGACAGCTCCTGGCTGGCCGCGGCGCTTTCCTGGGCGGTTGCGGAGTTGGTCTGCACCACGCTGGAAATCTGCTCGATCCCCATGGAGATCTGGGAGATGGCGTCTGCCTGTGTGCTGCTGGCCTCGGAGATCTGGGAGATGATATCGTGCATCGCGTTGACGCCTTCCACCGCTTCTCTCAGAGATTTTGCGGTTTCGTCTGCAATCTGTGTTCCGCTGGCTACTGCCTGCAGGGAATTTTCGATCAGGGAAGCCGTACTGTGGGAAGCATCGGCGCTCTTGCTTGCTAAGTTGCGGACTTCATCGGCCACCACGGCGAAGCCTTTTCCGGCGTCTCCCGCGCGGGCTGCCTCCACCGCTGCGTTCAGAGCCAGGATGTTGGTCTGGAACGCAATATCTTCGATGGTCTTGATGATCTTGCCGATCTCATCGGAACTATGGCTGATATCGTTCATAGCCTGAATCATATCCTGCATCTTCTGGTTGCTTGTATTCATCTCATCACTGACCGTATCCGCCATGGAGTTGGCCTTTCTGGCGTGCTCCGCATTTTGCTTGACGCGGTTCGAGATCTCGGTCACTGTGGCGGCAAGCTCTTCCACGGAGCTGGCCTGTTCCGTCGCGCCCTGGGAAAGCGCCTGGGCTCCGCTGGATACCTGCTCGGAACCGTTTGCCACCTGCTCAGAGCTGGAACTGATCTGAAGCATGGTGTCATTCAGCCGTTCAGAGATCGTGCGGAAGGAATCCAAAAGAGGACGGAAACCGCCGGTATACTCCTCGGCGCAGGCGGAATCTATGGTAAAATCTCCGGAAGCCATTTTCGCCAGAAATTTATTTTCATCTTCAATGATGGCCTGAAGCTTGCGGATCAGCCTGCGTACCTGTGAGGAAAGGTCGCCCAGCTCGTCTCTCGACTCATAGGAAATATGGATATCCAGGTCACCCTGCGCCATCTTCGTAGCGGCCTGCTCAATTTCAAATAAGGGAAACTTGATCCCACGTATGATTATAAAGGAAAAGTACACGCCGATGATAATAATGATAATCATGACGGCAGCCTGGGAAAGGAGCGCAGTCCTGTAAAGAGAAATACTCTCCTGGGTCTCGGAATTGCTGCCTTCCGTATTATATGCGATGATATCGGCAAGGGCGCCGGTTACCGCATTGTAAAGTCCGACACATTCGCCGTCCAGAAGGCTGCGGGCCTGTTCGATTCTGCCCTGCTTTGCGAGAGCAAGCAGTTCCTCATCCGCCTTGGCATACTCGCTCCATGCTTTTTGAGCGGCTTCATAATATGGGGTTTCTTCCGGATCAATCAGGCCGCCGTATTTGGCAAGAAGGTTATTCATCTCTTTTTTTTCGCTCTCCAGATACTGCAGGCTGGATTCCTCCTTTTCCGAAGAAACGGCGGTGAGATACGCCAGCTCGTTGAGACGGATATAGGAAATGGTCGTATCCATATCTCTGGCCGTGTCAACGCTGGGAAGCCAGCTTGTGGAGATATCACTTGTTTTCTCATTCAATTTGCCCATCAGGCTGAATGACATGCCCCCGATTATCAGCATCCCGATCAGTGCGACGCCTACAAGGACATAGAGCTTTTGGCTGATTTTTAAATTTTGGATCACTTTTTTCATAACTATAGTCTCCTTATGTAAAAATATTGAAGCTCTTGCTTTCACTTGCAGCTTTTACGTGAAAGTCCATATTTATATCGTCATCTCCAAGCAAAATGATAAGATGGAATTAGGGAAAGTTTTCCACCTGTACGGTTGTGTCTAGCTGTCACCGTTGATACACGTATATACTCTTTGCACCATGGTTTTATATAATAGCGTAAACCATGGTGCGTTATGTTTTGCTAATGATTTTATGTTTTAATCCCATGCACCAATCTTGCACCAGTGCGGTGCGAATTATAATTCAATATACGGATTATTCAGCCACATCTCACTATAGCCTTTAGCAATCATAAACTGACGATACTTATAAATTATTTCACCTTCTTCCATTCTAATCTCGTCTAATAAATCATCATCTGGCACTAAGTAAATGTCATCTGGCAGAAAGTTAATTTGATGTTGCATCTTATTTTGCTCTCGTAGTATAGAATAATGGACATTGATGGAATTGCTCTCGTAATTCCGGATAATCTTTCCTACTCTGCTAAACGGTTCCACCAGATGAAGAACTAATGCTGCCTCTTTGTCACTCATGGCCTCTGCCATTGCCTTGAACTCCATGGTTATTACCTCCTGAGATATTTTTATGGTCGTTATCTTAACTCACACCGACTTAAAAAGCAATAATAAGTTTCGCTTTTGCTAAAATAAGTCCGAGGTGATAACTATGAAGTACCCCGAGCGTATGAGAGCCTTACGTGAAGATCATGATTTAACACAAACAACGGTAGCCAAAATGCTGGGAATTGCACAAACGACCTACTCACAATATGAACTTTATAAACGTCCGATGCCAATAGAATACTTAGTAGCACTTTGTAAGTATTACGGGGTTTCTGCAGACTATATGCTAGGGTTGTCGGATAAAAAGTAATTCTCTTTCGTTATTTAGGTGGGGAGAATTATTTTTATTTACGAATGGCTTTGTCCGTGGGGGAGACGTCTACCCGTGGTACGGTTCATCACGATATTTAGGCTACGGTAGCCTCTATTGGTCTACTACTGCGTTCCCTACTGCCTCGCATGCCTACATTCAGTATTTTAATAGCGCTAATGTCGTCCCATCCGATTACGGTAACCGCGCCCATGGTTTCTCCGTCCGCTGTCTATTACATCAAAAAACTATACGCTCTATAGAACTTAGAATAGCTCCATCTTGAGGTATGCTTCGTTTAAATCATCCTGCTCTACACCCAAATATCGCATCGTTACCTTAAAGTTACTATGGTTATAAATAGTCATGATCACGACTGGTGAGATGCCTTTATTCCACGCATGGTAACCCCAGGTCTTTCTGAGACTATGACAAGCAATCTTACCAGCAATACCTAGCGCTTCTACTGCCGCATGGATAATCCGCCAAGCTTGCACCCGACTAATTGCCTTGTCTTCTTTACGATTACTGGCGAAGATAAACTCGCCACGTCGATGTGGCAGATAAAGTCTTAAAGCTCCGAGAATCTGCTTGTTTAAGGCGATAGTCTTAGTTTTGCCGGTCTTTTTCTCCGTGAGTGTTACTTCTTTATAAAATATTTGTTTTTCTTCATCGTACACATCCGACCATCTAAGACGAAGCAGGTCAGAAATCCTGAGTGCGGTATATACACCCATGATCAGCATGGTGTAATTACGCATCTGCCCCTTGTCCAGATAATATTTTGCTAAACCTTTAAGTTCTTTCTTGCTTCTAATTGGTTCTGTTGCTGCCATAATTGATTAAAACCCCCTTGTCTAAAGATACGTAAATAAAGTGTATCCCCGGACGAGAGGGCTTTGTAACCGTTTATTTATATTGATACCTATCTTACCATCAAAAATACCCAGATTCAAGGTTTTCCGGTACTTTTTTGGAAAAATTTGTCAAAAGCAATGAATACCTGTTTATAATCATCTTTTCCCGGATATTGCAGGGTGTGGCTAGTCTCAGGATGTAACATTCTAAATATTGTGTTACATCTTAGGGGATTTGATTAGATTTGTGGCGTTAAAGGAGAATCTTGAGGGATTATCCGGTTTTTGCTGGCTAGATTTATTTAGTCGCTAAAATCTTCTATTACATACTGCTTGCCATTCAATACCGGAGACGGCAGGTTTTTTAACATGTGTATAGCATGCTCACGTAAATCTGGTCTATCCCAGAATCTTTTTGAGGAGGAAAAACGAACATGAAAAAACGGTTACTATCAACCATGTTGGCACTATGCTTGGTGCTGACAATACTACCATTGAATGCTTTGGCGACAGATGAGCCACCAGTGGAAACAGAGACAGGGGCTGAGCTACAAGAAGAAAAACCTACAACACCTGAGAATCCGACACCGGTAACGTCCACAGAAGTAACAACGGATGAGCAAACGGAAGCTCCAGACTCCGGTAGCACGAACGAGTTAAGAAATCTGCCAGGATATGCCACAAACTCTCAGCTTTCTGGTTCGGATTCTGGAAACGAACAGGACGAGCCTATGATTCTTTCGGGGAATGAAGAACCAGCCAGAGCTTCAGTAACAGACTCAGAGATTATGGCTTCTGGAACTTGTGGAGAGGGAGTGCATAGTGATGATGTCACCTGGACTCTAACCATCTATGGTGTTTTAACAATTAGCGGAACAGGAAATATGAGCCATTACGAAATTGGAGACTATCTTAATGGCTCTCCATCTACAATACATGATCCACCTTGGTATCCATCAAGAGGTCGCATTAAATCCGTTATTATAGAAAATGGTATAACCTCAATAGGAAACGACTCATTTCAAGACTGTGAAAATTTAACTAAAGTAACAATCCCAGATAGTGTTACGACTATTGGTTGGAGTGCTTTTAAGAATTGCAAGAAACTAAATAATATAACGCTACCAAATAACTTATTGAATATTAGTCAAGATACTTTTTCAGGCTGTACTAGCTTATCCAATATAATATTACCAGAAAAAGTTCAACATATTGAAGCTATGGCATTTTATGGCTGTAAGAATCTAACTAGCGTAACAATCAAGAATATTTATCTATATCTTATAGTTGGTTCCGCATTTTATGGCTGTGATAAATTAACGGATATTTATTATGCAGGTAGTGAAAATGATTGGAAATCATGGGTAGAACTTTCCGGTTATGATTTTCTTAAAAATGTTAAGATTCATTATGGTAGCGCTGGTACTAACTCGGAAGGAAATAAACCTGTTACTCCAGGAGGAAATAAACCATTAACTCCAAAAGACTATAAAGTTTATCGTAAGGACAGTTCTGGCAATGACGGATATGAAGTATTTGACGTATCCCTAGAAGGTTGTATAAAAAAGACTGATTCTACACAATATAATCCTCAATTGGCACATATGCTAATTTCAATGTGTAATTCTGTTTATAGTGAAAATAATATGAAAAAAACATTTGAAAGCTTTGGTTTTAACACCGAAAAAGATGTACTGAGAGGCAATGGAGTGCTTCTAACTTATAGCATCGGCGAAAAGCAACTGGATAGTGGTGAGACCTTAATGTTGGTTGTAGTACGAGGAACTGACAATACCGAAGAAATTTTAGATAATTTTAATGCAAGCGCAAATAATAAGGGGCTGCACACTGGCTTTTCCAATGCTGCCGACAATCTATATACAAGAATAACATCTTTCTTGAGTACGCGAGGTCGGGACTTTTCTAAGGTAAAATTTATTATCACTGGGTTTAGCCGAGGTGCCGCTGTCGCAAATATGGTATCCGCGAGAATGACAGATGAAAGAATTTCAACTGCCTCAAATATATATGCGTATACTTTTGCGTGTCCAGATGTTGCCGTTATTACTGAAAATACGGCACGCTCTTATCCATATATATTTAATATCAATAACGCTAAAGATATTGTAAGTTGGGTACCACGTATGGTGTGGGGAAGTTCTGGTGAAAAAGATGGTTGGGGAAAAGACTCGTATTGGGATAAATACGGTCTAAGCTACTGGTATAGTGAAAATTGGGATGACTATAACAATTTGAAAATAGTTTTTGACACCGACAATGTACATAACCAGGCACGATACATGGATTTTTTACGTTCAGAGCGTTCCACAAGTGAATACAAAACACGCAATAGTGTAAATTCAGCCTTAAATACTGCCCAAAATAAGCGAGCCAACGAGGCTAGAAGGCTAAGAGCAAACTCTAATATTGGAGGTAGAAGAATATTTACTCATGTAGGAAGTCATTGTCCCGTGGACGTGGAAATTCGTACTACTGACGGTAAAGTTGTTGGAACAATAATAAATAATGTTTTGAACGAGGTTATGCCTGAGAAAATATATATTGAAGTGCATGGTAGCCAAAAAGACATTTTCTTATTCGATAACGATAAATACACGATTAGTTTTACTGGAACCGATGAAGGAGCAATGCATTATTTTGTCCAGAATATTGATGTGGATACTTTGGAAATTGTGGAAGAGAAAAATTTTGCTAATGTACTAATAACTAATAGTAAGAAAATGGTTAGTTATATTAATGCGCGTGATGACGACTCTGGCGCTGATGTACCCAATGTCCAATTATTTGTTCTCGATAATAATGGGATACCAGAGAAAGAAGTGTTATCGGATGGTAATGGCACAGAAATTCCAGTTAAAAATAATGGGGACGGTAGCTCTGGTAATTCGGGAGGAGGTTTGAACGATAACGGATTTTCTAATAAACCTGATGTTGCCGTAAATGATGCAAACACTGGAACCGCTATCAACATGGGCATTACCAATTCTGTTAATGCAAATCATTCACAAAATAAAAAATCGCCAAATACAGGAGAATAGTATTGAACAAATAGCTACAATTGAACACAATTACTAAAACGAACTAATAAGTAGTGCTGCGAATAAAATTTCAATAAAAATACTTACCAGTGGTACAAAGCACAGAATAATCCCTATTCTAGCTATATAATAATATTTATTGTTCTTAGAATCAGAAACTTTGGAGAAGAAGCGTTTAATTTGTAGATGTGTGTATGTAGACATAGTAATACCTATTGGAACAGCAGTGCAAAGTATAAAAATACCGTAAACAGGGGCACGGAGTACAGCTCCAAAATCGGGAAAATTAAGCAGGCAACTACCAATTAGTACGATGGAAAATGCTGACACTAAAACACCGATTATTAAGCAACATAGAACTGTAGTATACAGATGCTTCTCAGACGAAGTACGAGTATTTTTGCTTTGACTAACCATATTCATTCCTTCATTAGTAGTATTAGAAGTGTATTGCTATATTATCCCAGCTTACAAAAAGCGACACCGCAAGGTGCCTTACTTCCATTCATAATCGGGAGCATTTGCTGCTGTGATTATTTATGCGATGTCGCTTAACACACATCAACAAATACAAAATAAAACCCGATTATATGTAAAAGTAAGGCATATTTATTATAGCACATGAACTATAGAAAATTCGTAAATCATAATGGCTGTTCTTTTTCGAAAGAACAGCCACAACTATAGGCTACAGAGCAACATTTTGTTGCATCAGTTTCAAAAGAAACATATATCCTAAGCTTGTTTACATATCTCAAGGAGTATACTGGTATGGAAAAATCCAACAGGTTCACGGCAGTTTTTATTCTTATAGTACTAACAGGTTGGCTGTATTATGAAAGCTTGCCTAGCTTCCACGTATATCGTAGCTTCGTTAAAATCTCAGATTCTGGTGTAGAAACCACACTTGATGTAATAACGTACAAAATGTTCAATAACGCAGAGCTTTATCAAGAGATTGCAGATGAACATAATCGAATTAATGGGATACCTAATAAGCTAGAGATGAACCTTTACTTCTTTGGATACTGCTATCAAACAGTGATTCTTAATTATAAGGATCAACTAGAATATCGAAAATAAGAGTCCTTACTCCACTACAAGCTAAAAGCCCCGGAAGAGGGCTTTTAACTGTAAGTAGGTTACTTGAAGAATATTTCTGTATAGGCATATTGCACATTTGAGTCTGCGCTTACTTGTACCCAGTTACATAATCCGTCTTGACCGTCAGGCAGGTTTTTATTGATGACTTCCATAATATAGTGAACGGAAACTGCTGTGCCCGGTTTGCACTTACCAAGCGCAATTCTCAGGATGGTGAGATCATCTTCCTTCATCAGCGCACAGTCTAGACGCCTTGCTCCATCTGTAGTAGCAGAATCTTTGATAAATTGGAAGCCTTCTGGTATATCTGTCGTAATGGTAAGGTCTTCTATGCTGTCACTACTATAATTAGTATAGCTCACTTCAATTTCTATCCTGTCTCCGACTTTAGCCTGAATGCGTTCATGCCAAGTCTTGCGTTTATCACTAACAACACGGACTCTCTGCTTGACCATATGCTTTTTCTCAAATACTACCCTTACCTCAAAGGTAAGAAAATCATAAGTAAAGTTATTACATTCTGGTAACTCTTCATCAAGACCATTAAAAAATATCAAAATGTTATCTTTTTCTACACTGATAGTATCATCGCTTAGAGTGAGGCTTTCTCTAGATTCATTGTTAGATTCTAGCCTAGCTGTCTTATATAACCTAAAACTCGGATAATACGGACTCAAATAAAAGTGCTTATAAAAGGTTAAAATATCGAGTTTTTAGAT
>QXWX01000012.1 GCA_009911175.1 Lachnospiraceae bacterium
CGGATGCGGGAAAGCTGCACGTCCGGTTCTGAGAGGGGTAAGCCCCGCAAGGGACTTACCTACTTACCAAACTTCTCTGAATTTTCCTATAGAACAAAAACCCTCCGGGGGATGCGCACTGCGGCGTATGAGGTAGATGTCGCACTGCGACCGCCGCAGGCGCGAGTTTCGCAAGCGAAACTCTTTGTTCTATACCGCAGAGTGCATCTCATCATGGGATGCCTTTAGGTATATCACATTTTAGAGATTCCCCGCATAATATAAAGGAAGGCTGCGCAGGATATCATCCGGGAACGCCAATGGCTTTCGGGGGCCGGGTGCAGCGAGTTTCCGAGAATGCTTTTGAGGGAAAAAGGGAGGTTATCACATGAAGAATATTTTCAAAAGTCTGCCGTTTCGGCTTCTTCTGGGAGTTGCGGCAGGAATCATCATCGGGCAGATTGCTAATGAGACCGCAATGAACGTGGTCGTGACCATCAAATATATTTTAGGACAGCTGATCACATTCTGCGTTCCGCTGATCGTGATCGGCTTTATTGCCCCGTCCATTACAAAGCTGGGAAATAACGCCTCTCGGATCCTGGGAGTGGCGGTCGTATGTGCGTATGTTTCGTCCATATTGGCGGCATTTCTGTCCATGGCGGCTGGGTACGGCCTGATCCCGTACCTTTCCATCGCGTCCGATGTGGAGGGATTGAAGGAATTGCCGGAGGTGGTATTCCAGCTTGATATTCCGCAGATCATGCCAGTCATGAGCGCTCTGGTATTTTCCGTTCTGGTGGGGCTGGCCGCGACCTGGACGAAGGCTTCCGCGACCACCCGGCTGCTGGATGAATTTCAGAAGATCGTGCTGGAGATCGTAAAGCGGGTCGTGATTCCGCTGCTTCCCGTATTTATCGCATTTACCTTCTGCTCCCTGTCCTATGAAGGGACGATCACGAAGCAGCTCCCGGTATTCATCAAGGTCGTACTGATCGTAATGGCAGGACATTTTATCTGGATGGCAGTGCTCTATACGGCGGGCGGGATTTATTCCGGAAAAAATCCGTTCCATGTGATCCGGAATTACGGCCCGGCCTATATCACTGCGGTGGGAACCATGTCCTCTGCGGCCACACTGGCGGTTGCGTTGAACTGCGCGAAAAAATCAGAGCCCACCCTTCGAGATGATATGGTAGACTTTGGGATTCCGCTGTTTGCCAATATCCATCTCTGCGGTTCTGTATTGACCGAGGTATTCTTCGTCATGACCGTATCCAAGATTCTGTACGGCACGATCCCGCCGGTAGGGACCATGCTTTTGTTCTGCCTGCTGCTGGGGGTATTCGCCATCGGGGCGCCCGGCGTGCCGGGAGGAACGGTCATGGCATCCCTGGGGCTGATCACAGGCGTACTTGGATTTGACGAGACAGGCACTGCGCTGATGCTGACAATCTTCGCGCTGCAGGACAGCTTCGGTACTGCCTGCAACGTGACCGGAGACGGGGCGCTGACCATGCTCCTGACTGGATATGTGGAGCGGCACAAGATCGAAAAGCAGGAGATCCGGATTGATTTTTAAGCAGGCCGGTATATCGCCGCATTCATTACCCGATCCTTACTACTTGAGGGTATACCGTAATACATGCGATGGATGTACGGTTTATAATAATTCTGAATTCTGCAGGGTAGGATTGAAGGCATCCTGGATGGTGCGGATGGGCCGGTCGTCCAGGACATAATTCAAAGGGAGCTGCCGGGGCGACATTCCTGTCATATTTTTGAACACCCGGTTAAAATGCCGTATGGTGTCGAATCCGCACCGCGCGGAAATCTCCGTGATGGAGAGGTCTGACTTCTGATCCTGGAGCAGTTCCACCGCATGCTTCAATTTGACGGAGTTTAGATACTGGGAAAAGGTCATGCCGGATATTTTTCGGAAGAACTTTGAAAAATAGGGTTCCGAGAGCCCCATAAATGCGGCTGCATCAGAAAAGGTGATGTAGCTGTATTTATTTTCAATCTCATCCAGCAGGCGTTTATAGTGGGAAATGGAAGAGCCTTCGCCTGCTCCTGTCTTTTCTGTCAGCACTTCTCCCCGGAAGATCCGGATCATCAGGGAAGCAATGGATTCACAGCATTGGAGCTCAAAAAAGGGCCGGCGCTCTTCTAATTCCCGGCGGATTCCCTCCAGACACTCCGAAATGTCATACGGATGTGCAAGCTTTGCCTGGCGGAGCTGGTATCTGCCCAGCAGATCCTGTATGATGGCGGAATCAAACAGTGCCATTTCCACGATGCTGTCCTCTTCGCTTTTGATATAATGGACCTCCCCGCTGCCCAGAAAGACCGCGTCTCCGGAAACCAGACGGTACTTCTGGTGGTTGTTGGAGACCGTGATGGTTCCCTGCTCTATGTAGATCAGTTCACTTTCCAGGTGCCAGTGGGGGAGGTTGTGGAGGTTCCGGTAACGGCCGGTCCATACCCGTTCCCTGCCTTCATAATTTCTTTTTTCAAAATTTGCTAACATAAGAGATCCTTCTTTCGAACATTTCCTTTTATAATTTGTCACCAATTTCCGCAGGAAATTGATGACCTGCCTGCGCTTCAGCGCAATTCATTATATTTTATCTCAAAGATTAATAAATGTCCATAATTGGATAACTATTTTCTTTCCAAATTTCCCATTTTACAGTATACTATATCTAACAAAACAATTTAGAAAGTCTGCCGCCGGCAGTCTTTCTGCATACGATGGTATTCAGAGCGGCAGGGATTCTCTGCAACGGATACCGTAGGTGTGAACAGTAATGATTTTTGTTGTGGGAAAGGAGAAATCAGACTATGGACAAAATGAAAACAGCAGAGGTCATCCGCGCGGGTCAGACCATTTTGGGGATCGAATTTGGTTCTACACGGATCAAGGCCGTTCTGGTGGATACGGACAATGCCCCCATCGCATCCGGAGGGCATGACTGGGAGAACCGGTTTGAAGACAACATTTGGACCTATTCCATGGAGGATGTATGGGCAGGACTGAAGGACTGCTACGGAAAGCTGAAAGAGGATGTGAAAAGCCAGTACGGCGTGTCACTGACGAAGGTGGGAAGCATCGGATTCAGCGGCATGATGCACGGCTATCTTCCATTTGACGGGGAGGGAAGGCTTCTGGCGCCATTTCGGACCTGGAGAAATACCATTACCGGAGAGGCTTCGGACAGGCTTTCCGAAGTGTTCCGCTTCCACATCCCCCAGCGCTGGAGTATCGCCCATTTGTATCAGGCGATCCTGAATGGGGAGGAGCATGTGAAGGATATCCGCTTCCTGACGACGCTGGCAGGCTATATCCACTGGAAACTGACCGGGGAAAAGGTGATCGGGATCGGAGAGGCTGCCGGCATGTTCCCCATTGATTCCGACGCAAAGGATTTTCACGCAGGGATGCTGGGGCAGTTTGATGAGCTGGTTCGTGATAAGGCATTCCCATGGAAGGCCGGGGAAATTCTTCCCAAGGTGCTGGTGGCAGGAGACCGTGCAGGGACCTTGACAGAGGAGGGAGCGCGCCTCCTGGATCCCAGTGGAGAGCTGGAGGCAGGGATTCCTCTGTGCCCGCCGGAGGGAGACGCGGGAACCGGAATGGCAGCCACCAACAGCGTGGCGGTCCGTACCGGAAATGTATCCGCAGGGACCAGCGTATTTGCAATGGCGGTTCTGGAAAAAGCGCTGTCCAGACCTTATGAGGAGATCGACATGGTGACCACGCCGACAGGCGACCCGGTAGCCATGGTCCACTGCAACAACTGTACTTCGGACCTGAATGCCTGGGTGAACCTGTTTCAGGAATGTCTGGAAGCGTTCGGCGCGGGGGTGGACATGAATACCCTGTTCGGAACACTTTACAATAAGGCTCTGGAAGGAGACCCGGACTGCGGCGGACTGCTGGCATACAACTATTTTTCAGGGGAGCACATCACCGGGTTCGAAGAGGGGCGGCCGCTCTTTGCGCGCAGACCGGACAGCAAGTTCAATCTGGCGAATTTTATGCGGGTACATCTCTTTACTTCCCTGGGAGCTTTGAAGACGGGCATGGACATCCTGACCAAGGAGGAGCATGTGCAGCTGGATAAAATGCTTGGACACGGCGGGCTGTTCAAGACCAGAGGCGTGGGACAGAGTATCATGGCAGCGGCCATCAACACCCCGGTTTTTGTGATGGAGACAGCCGGAGAAGGCGGCGCATGGGGCATGGCGCTCCTGGCGTCCTATATGAAGAATAAGGAAGAGAGCGAGACCCTTGCGGACTATCTGGCGCAGAAGGTATTCCACGGAGAAGAGGGCGAAAGCATTTCCCCGGATGCGGGAGACGCGGCCGGATTCGAGGAGTTCATGGCGCGCTATAAAGCAGGGCTTCCCATTGAACGGGCGGCGGTAGAGAGCCTGCGTTGACAGGAGACGCATAGCCGCGGCGGTTCGGGGCAGATCGGTACAGTGCTGTGCCGCCTGCGTGGAGAGGATGTGTATTTCAGGGCCCGGCGGAAGGGCTCTGAGTGCCGGCAGAAAAAAGGAAGGAGACAAAAATAAGATGTTGGAGCAGTTAAAGGAACAGGTCTATGAGGCGAATATGCTTCTGCCGAAATACGGGCTTGTCACGTTTACGTGGGGAAATGTCAGCGCCATTGACCGGGAATCCGGGCTGTTTGTCATCAAGCCCAGCGGTGTGGAGTATGACCGGCTTACCCCGGAGGATATGGTGGTGGTGGACCTGGAAGGAAATAAGGTGGAGGGAAAATATAATCCGTCCTCCGATACCCCGACGCACCGGATTCTGTATAACCGTTTTCCGGATGTGGGCGGGATCGTACATACCCATTCGTCCTGGGCGACAAGCTGGGCCCAGGCGGGGCGGGACATTCCCTGCTACGGGACGACCCATGCGGACTACATTTACGGAGAGGTTCCCTGTGTCCGCAATCTGACAAAGGAAGAGATTGAGGAAGCCTACGAGCTGAATACCGGGATTCTGATCGCCGATGAGTTTGAACGCAGGAATAAGGACTATCTGGCGGTTCCGGCGGTGCTCTGCAAGAATCACGGGCCATTTACCTGGGGGAAGGATGCCCATGAGGCGGTCCACAATGCGGTGGTGCTGGAGGAAGTGGCGAAGATGGCGTTCCGCTGCGAGCATCTCAACCCGGACATCGCTCCGGCGCCCCAGGAGCTGCAGGACAAGCATTATTACCGGAAGCACGGGGCGAATGCGTATTACGGACAGAGCGCGCGGCAGAATTAAAACATAGAACTCACAGTATAGCAGATCATGATCATTCAGGAGGGAATTTTATCATGGAACAGAAAGCGTATCAATTTTGGTTTTGCACCGGTTCACAGGATCTTTACGGGGATGAATGCCTTGCCAATGTGGCGGAGCATTCCCGCGTCATCGTAGATGCCCTCAATGCATCCGGCCGGCTGCCATATGAGGTGGTGTGGAAGCCTACCCTGATCACAAATGAACTGATCCGCAAGACCTTCAACGAGGCCAATACGGATGAAAACTGCGCCGGGGTCATTACCTGGATGCACACCTTTTCGCCGGCCAAATCCTGGATTCTGGGACTCCAGGAATACCGGAAGCCGTTGCTGCACCTGCATACACAGTTTAACCGGGAGATCCCCTATGACACCATTGATATGGATTTTATGAACGAGAACCAGTCCGCCCACGGAGACCGGGAGTACGGCCACATTTTCAGCCGCCTGGGCATGGAGCGGAAGGTGGTGGTCGGATTCTGGGACGAGGAAGAGGTCCAGAAGAAGATCGGCTCCTGGATGCGCACGGCAGTGGGCGTGATTGAGAGCAGCCATGTGCGGGTCATGCGGATCGCGGACAATATGCGTAACGTGGCGGTTACCGAGGGAGACAAGGTAGAGGCGCAGATCAAATTCGGCTGGGAAGTGGACGCGTATCCGGTCAATGAGATCGTGGAAGCGGTGAATGCGGTTTCCCAGGCGGACATCCATGCGCTTGTAGAGGAATATTACAGCAGATATGAGATTCTTCTGGAGGGCAGGGATGAAAAGGAATTCCGTGAGCATGTGGCAGTTCAGGCTGGGATCGAGATCGGATTTGAACGCTTTCTGAGAGAAAAGAATTACCAGGCCATCGTGACTCATTTCGGGGATCTGGGCGGACTCCGGCAGCTTCCCGGTCTGGCTATCCAGCGGCTGATGGAAAAGGGCTACGGCTTCGGCGGAGAGGGAGACTGGAAGACGGCTGCTATGGTGCGCGTCATGAAGATCATGACCCAGGGCATGAAGGACGCCAAGGGAACCTCCTTCATGGAGGATTATACCTACAACCTGGTTCCGGGAAAGGAAGGCATCCTGCAGGCCCATATGCTGGAGGTCTGCCCCAGTATTGCGGAGGGATCCATCAGCATCAAGGAACAGCCGCTGTCCATGGGAGACAGGGAAGACCCGGCGCGTCTGGTATTTACCGCAAAGACAGGCCCTGCGGTGGCAGCCTCGCTGATCGATCTGGGAGATCGGTTCCGTCTCATCATCAATGATGTGGACTGTAAAAAGGTGGAAAAACCGATGCCCAAGCTTCCGGTAGCGACTGCGTTCTGGACACCCCAGCCGGATCTTAAGACCGGGGCGGAGGCGTGGATCCTGGCGGGAGGCGCGCACCATACAGCATTCTCCTTCGACCTGACGGCGGAGCAGATGGGCGACTGGGCGGATGCCATGGGAATCGAAGCGGTCTTTATTGACAAGGATACGACAATCCGCCAGTTCAAGAATGAACTGCGGTGGAACGCACTGGCATATCGGAAATAACAACAGGCATAATCATCTAAAAAAAGCTGTCAGCAGCAGTCACTTCCATGTTTCAGGCATATGGAAGGACCGGTGCTGTCAGCTTTTGTTCAGGGGGGGATGGATGCGGTTCTGACTATGGTGATTTTTTCAGATTTTTGTCTGAAATGTTTTGTAATTTTGTGAGTTTTCCTTATTGAATATCCGTTTCTTCTTTCATATAATAGAACCCGTGCAATTTTTTTGAAGGAAAAAAGATGTGCAGAGTCTAATGTCTGAACCACAAAAGGATTCCGCGCGTTATATGAAAAGGAGGATGGCTATGAAAACATTGCAGCAAGACATGACGACAGGAAATCCGGCAAAAACGATTTTGAACTTTACATTTCCTATTTTTATCGGAAATGTATTTCAGCAGTTTTATAATATGGCGGACACGATTATCGTAGGAAAGTTCGTAGGGACGAAGGCCCTGGCGGCGGTGGGAAGCACAGGTACGATCATGTTTTTGATCATTGGGTTCGTGCTGGGCATGACCGCAGGGTTTACGGTGCTGACGGCCCAGAAGTTCGGCGCCGGGGATATGAAGGCCATGCGCCAGACGGTAGGCGGCGCGGCGGTTCTTTCCGTACTGGTGTCGGTCGTGCTGACAGTGCTGAGCATGGCATTTATGAAGCCGCTGCTCAGGTTCATGCAGACACCCTCCGATATTTTTGCGGATGCATATGCCTATATCATGATCATCTGCGGGGGGATTTTCGCGCAGATGCTGTATAACCTTCTGGCATGTGTTCTGCGTGCCCTTGGAAACAGCCGGATCCCACTGTATTTCCTGATCCTGTCCGCAATCCTGAATATCGGGCTGGATCTGCTGCTGATCGTGGGCTTCGGGCTGGGAGCAGCCGGGGCAGCTTATGCGACGGTGGCGGCCCAGGGCGTATCCGGGCTGCTCTGCCTGCTTTATATTGTGAAGAAGGTTCCGCTTCTGCATCTGGAGAAGGAGGACTGGAGACCCAGGTCCTCCTTGCTGAAAATGCAGCTGGGTGTAGGATTTCCCATGGCGCTGCAGTATTCCATTACGGCAGTAGGGACCATGATGGTACAGACTTCATTGAATATGCTGGGTTCCACTGCGGTAGCGGCATTTACGGCGGCAAGCAAGATCGAGCAGGTGGTGACCCAGGCTTATGTGGCTCTGGGAACGACGATGGCGACCTACTGCGCGCAGAACATCGGCGCAGGCAAGGTGCTCCGGATCCGCAAGGGATTCCGGGCGGCGACGCTGATCTCCGCAGTGTATTCCGTGGTGGTCGGGGCATGGATCCTGACCGGAGGAAAGTATATGACCTATCTGTTCCTGTCGGAAAATGTGACAGAGGTGCTGGGGCTGGTGGGAATCTATCTGAGATGTGCCGGGATCTTTTTCATTCCGCTGGCGGTGGTCAATATTTACCGGAACGGAATCCAGGGCATGGGATATGGCCTGCTGCCCATGACGGCAGGGATCGTAGAGCTTGCCGCAAGAGGGATCACCGCCTGGATCGCTTCCGGGCAGAGGAGTTACGCGGGAGTCTGCTTCGCGGGACCGGCAGCCTGGGTGAGTGCGGGCCTGCTGCTGATCGGGATGTACTGGTATATCATGAAGCATGATATGAAGAAGTTCATGGCATTGCATCCACAGCGGGAGGAAGAGCAGACGGAAGTGAAAAAGCACAGGAAACAGAAAAAGGGCAGGAAGCTGCCCGTATGCTATTAGAAAGGCTGCCGCGGCAGGGAGATATGGCTCTCTGCCGCGGCAGCTTTTCTATGATATTTACGGCCGATGAAATCTGCTGTGAGTATTACGCCAGCCGCGGCTATGTCCCTATCTGATCCAGCGAACGGAAGGTATATCCCATCTCTTCCCATTTGGTGAGAAGCTCATCCAGGATCTGGGCGTTCGTCGAAGAGGTGCTGTGGAGCAGCACGACGGCGCCCGGATGGATTCGGCCGAGCAGCTTTTCGAAGGCTTCTTCCTTAGACGGCTGCTGATCCTGATACCAGTCTACATAGGCCAGGCTCCAGAAAAAGGTCTGATATCCTAGATCCTTTGCCATCTGCAGATTGCTCTCGCTGTATTTCCCCTGGGGCGGACGGTAGAATTTTACCATCAGTTCTCCTGTGACGTCCTGGTAGGCATCCTCCACGTCTTTTAACTCCTTTTCAAAGGCCTCCTTGGACGCGATCTGCGACATATCGGGATGATGATATGTATGGTTTCCGACGGTATGCCCCTCCTGGACCATCCGCTTGATCAGGTCCTGGTTGGAATTGATATAGGTTCCCACCACAAAAAAAGTGGCCGGAGCGCTGTGCTTTTTCAGGGCGTCCAGTATGGCCGGAGTATTTCCGTTTTCAAATCCGGCATCGAAGGTGAGATAGAGGACCTTATCCTGGGTAATGTCCGCATAATAAGCATTGTATTTTTTCAATTCCTCCGCGCTGGCGTTGGCCACAGGCGGCTGCCCGTCCTGCTGGAAGCTTAAGCCCCAGTTCCCCTCGGAGGCCTCGGCTATATGGCTTTGGGCTATGGTTTCCAGAGCGGCTTTCTGTGTAAAATGCTCCTGCAGCCGGGCCGTAAAATGTCCGGCAAGGAACGCTGCGGCAAAGAGCAGGAACAGCTTTCCGATGTAGAGGATCAATGCTTTGGTGTTCGGATCAAGGGCATCCTCATTTCTGATATTCATAAATAGTTCCTGTATTCATTTTTACTCTATTCTATTCTCGGGCGGAGAAAAGTATGTGCATAGGGGGAAGAGAATGGCAGACCTCAGACCGTCTGCCGTTCTCAGGGCTTACGAAAAGTATTTTTCTTTGATGAGGGGGATGGGCATCTCCTGTCCGGTCCACAAGCGGAAGGATTCCGCACCCTGGTACATCAGCATATACAGCCCGTTGAAGGTCCGGCATCCGGCTTCACGGGCGGTTCGAAGCAGCAGGGTCTCCCTGGGATTGTAGATGACGTCGGACACCACCAGATCTTTGCGGAACATGGTCGGATCTGTGATAATGGACCGGTCTGTGGCCGGAGCCATGCCGACGGAGGTTCCGTTGGTCAGGATGTAACTGTCGCCGATCTCACGGCGCAGAATGGATTCGTCGTCAAAATCATAGAGACGGACTTTACAGTCTGTGCGCTCGTTTAACTGATCTACGATCTTTTCTGCCCTAGGATAAAATGCATCGTGGATGCTGAACACGGAAATCTCGGAAAGTCCGTCCAGCGCTGCCTGCACCAGAATGGCAGTGGCGGCGCCGCCTGCTCCCATCAAGGTCATTTTTTTTCCGGCCAGGTCGTGGCCGGCATCTCGGGCCGCCTGCATATATCCGATCCCGTCTGTGGTATGACCGGTGAGTATACCGTCCTCATTGACCACGGTATTCACCGCTCCGGAGATCTCAGCGGCAGGGGACAGCCTGTCGCAGAGCGTACACATCAGGTTTTTGTCCGGCATGGTCAGGTTGAAACCGCGGACATTCAGGGCGCGCAGCCCTTCGACTGCGGTTTCCAGCTTGTCCGTGCCTACGTCAAAGGCAAGATAGACATAATCCAGCCCGAGCTGTTCAAATGCTTCATTGTGCATCATCGGAGAGATGCTGTGTGCGACCGGACTTCCCAGAAGCCCGGTCAATCCGGTGTGTCCTGTGATCTGTTTCATGATCCTGTACTCCTTTTTTGAAATTATGATCCCTGTTTCTGATATTTTATAATAGAAAGAAGTCCGCAGAACATATATTTGAAAATCCCTTTTGGTGCAGAACTGCGTACTTCTATACTTTAAAGTGAAAAAGAACGTTTGTCAACTGTTTTTAGAGAAGCTGGAAAATAACAAAAAAGTTGTGGATAAAACAGAAAAAGATTAGAAAGTGGTTTTTTGATAAGATTTGTAGATATTGCACAAAATATAGTGAATACAAAAAAAGATGTTGACATTATTTAACAATAGCGGTATATTTAAAACAATAAATCATATATAAGATATATAACATATTAAAGAGATGTATGATTTAAAAGGTGTACACTGAAAAAGAGAAAAGGAGTGATCGAATGAACAGGGAAGAGATGTGCAGATGGTGCCGCATCCCAGCGGAACAGCTGGTAAATCATCCGGAGTCAAAGATTCAATTAAAAGTCTATGATGACAAGAATGAGGTTTCTGTCGTGACGGGAAATATGATGGCAGAGGAGGTGATTGAGAATAACAAAGCCGGAAAACCGACAAAATGGATATTACCGGCAGGTCCGATGGGACAGTATCGTTATTTTGCGGATCGTGTGAACACGGAACGGATCAGCCTGAAAAATGTGTATGTATTTCACATGGACGACTTTCTGGACTGGCAGGGGAGGCCATTTCCAGAAATAGACAATTATTACAGCCTGAAAGCAAACATGATAAATGGTTTTTATGGACTGATCGATGAGGAACTGAACATACCGGAAGAAAACAGATTTTTCCCGAGTATTTATGACATTGACGCGATCGATAAAAAAATTGAAGAACTTGGAGGGGTAGATACAGTATACGGAGGTCTGGGATACAGAGGACTTGTCGCTTTCTGTGAAGCACCCGATTCCTCTTATTACGATATTACAGTAGAAGAATATGCAAATTCAAAGACCAGGATCGTACATCTGAATGCGGACACGCTGATTTCCCTGAGCGAGCGGGATATCGGAGGGTTTGTACAGATCGTTCCGCCAATGGCGGTTACAATCGGCTTTAAGTCTATGCTGTCGGCAAAGAAAGCGGTGTTCATGGTAACAACCGGAAGCTGGAAGCAGACCTCGGTCAGAGTATTGATGTTCAGTGAACCTACGGTAGAATATCCGGCAACCCTTTTTCCGAAATATGTTCCGAAAGTGATCGTCCTGGCAGATACGAATACCACACAGCCCCCGCTGACAGATGAGATTTATGCGGAGGACGGCAAATAGATTGGGAGGAGTAAGATGAGTAAAATACCAGAAATCGTTGTTGTAAACGGACATGGACTCGGGGAATACTGTGATGTAAAACGGATTCCAAAGCCCGGAGAAACCTGTACAGCCTATAACAGAAGAGCGGCCATGGATGCGGGAAAGGGCACAAATGTCGCTTGCGCGATCGGCCGTCTGGGAGGTAGCGTGGCATTCGTCGCCAAATGCGGTGCGGACCAGTGCGGAGAGCTTGGATTCCAATGGCTTGGAGACTCGAATGTAGATACTTCCTACTATTGGCTGGACCCTTCTATCGAATCCTGCCTGGGACTTTGCGTCATTGCGGAAAACGGGGAAAATCTTCTGCTTGATTTTGATGATGACCTTCACGCGATCCAGCCGGATGAGGTGGACCGTGTGATTAGGAAACTCAAAGGCGCGAAATATCTGGCATCCGGATTTGCCCAGTCCGTGGAATCCGGCCTGACGGCGTGCAAGACAGGGAAAGAGCTTGGGATGTTCACCCTTCTGAATCCAAGCCCGCTGAGAGATGGATTAAAGCTTCCGGAGATGCCCTATGTGGATGTCCTGTGTGTAAACGAAGGAGAATCCTATGAATTGTCAGGAACAGATCCAGATGAAAACATTGGCTGGGAAGCACTCGGCAGGAAGCTTCTGGAGCAGTATCAATGCAAAGCAGTCGTCATGACACTAGGGGCTTTTGGCTCTGCGGGGATTACAGCGGACGATGCCTGGATCTGTCCGCCTGTAAAAGTAAATATGGTGGATGAGACAGGCGCGGGGGACGGATTTCTCGCGGCCGTGACCTATTGCCTGAGCTGTAAAAAGACCTTGAAAGAGGCAATGGAATGGGCCAATGTCTATGCCGCGTATACGGTAACAAAATCCGGTTCTCTGGAATTTTATCCATGGAAAAAAGAAATACCGGAAATCTTCCGGGAGCTTGGAAGAGAAGATCTTGTTTTTTAAATGATATATGAGAAAAGCCAGTTATGAATCATGGCAGAATGGAGAAGAAAATGGCGAAATATTTTAACGGAATTATTTCCGAACCAATGATTTCATACAATGAGGACCAGACAATTGATTTTGAGACAACTGCACAGATATTCAGAAATCTTGCGCAAAGAGGCGCTTCCGGACTTTTCGTCAATGGATTTGGGGATGAGACCTATTCTCTTTCCCTGGAAGAGCGGATTGAAATCGTAAAATGTGCGCAGGAAGCAGTAAAGGGAACAGACTGCATGGTAGTCGCAGTGGTGCTGGCGACCTGCCTGCGGGACGCGATGTGGCTTGTCAGGGAATATGAGAAGCTGGATGTGAAGGCAATGTCCATATCTCTGCCGCCGTTCTATACCATGACGCAGGAGGCCGCGCATCAATATCTGGCAGACCAGCTTGCGGCGACGGATATTCCGATGATCGTATTCAACTGCCGGGAAATGGACGAGCTTGTGACACCGGAGATGCTGGGACACCTTGCCCATGAATATCCGAATTTCAGAGGATACAAGGATGCAACCAGAGATATCATTCATTTGAATCAGTGCATTGACGCGCTGGACGACCTGAAAGAGGATTTCAGCATTATTTCCGGATCAGACGCGACATTATTTACACATATGGCGATGGGGGCATCCGCGTCAGTCAGCTTCCTGAGCGTTCCGTTCCTGGATCAGATGAAAGACATTTATGATTATTTTAAGGCTGGAGAGTATGAAAAAGCATGGCAGTCACAGAGAATTGTATTGAAGCTGCGTTCCTTTATGCAGCAGTTCCCGGATTCGGCGGCATATATCTATGCGATGAAATATACGGCAGGCATTCCTGTAAAGGGAACCAGGCATCCGGAGGATATGCTTTACATTCCGGAGGAAGAGCTGAGAAGATTTGATCAGATGGTAGAAGATTTCGGCATTACCAAAAGGCAGTGATGGAGGAAGGATATGGGACATATTCCAAAAATAGTTTGTATCAATGGAAACGGGATCGGTCAGTATTGTGATGTGGCGCGGATCCCAAGAAAGGGGGAGACCGCAATCCCCAAGAATCTGCGTTATGCGCAGGACTCCGGCAAAGGCGTGAACAATGCGATCGTAATCGGCAGGCTGGGCGGAGATGTGGCTTACATCGGAAAAGCGGGAAAGGATGAAGGCGGCGCTCTCAATGAAAGCTGGCTGAAAGCCTCTGGAGTCAATACGGAGCATTTCTGGCTTCAGGAAGGGATCCAGACAAGCTTGGGGCTCATTCTTCTGGCAGAGTCCGGGGAAAATATGATCATCAATTTTGATTCGCCCGGAAGCGACCTGACCATGGAGGAGGCGATTCCCCATGTGGAAGCGCTCCAGGGCGCGGAATATCTGATCACTGGTTTTGAGATTCCCATTGATGTGGCATTGAAAAGCGCGGAGACCGGGCAGAGGCTCGGGATGAAGGTATTTCTGAATCCAAGCCCCATTGAATCCGCAGAGGAGCTCCCGGAGATTCCATATGTGGATACCATGTGCGTCAATGAAACAGAGGCGGCTCTGTTGTCCGGCGCGGAAGAAACAGAGGACTGGCTGGAGACTGCAAAATTATTATGTGAGAAATACAAAGTAAAAAATACGATCATAACACTGGGCGGAGACGGCGCCTGTGCATGGGGAGAACGAGGCTCCGGCAAAGTCCTGGGGATCCCAGTAAAGCTTGTAGATGAATCCGGGGCAGGAGACGCGTTTCTGGCAGTGGTCGTGCAGAATCTGGTCTGGGGAAAGAAGATTCAGGAAGCGCTGGAGTACGCAAATCAGTATTGCGCATGGCTCGTACAAAAAGAAGGAACGGAAGGATGCCTCGGCAAATATCTCTGGCTGGATGAGATGAAGGAGGTACTGGAGTGGGGCGGCAAAGGAACGCTTTAAGGAGTCAGGAAGGAGAATAACATATATGAAAATTTCTTTTTTTACTGCAAGCATGCATAGATATCCGATTGAAAAATCTTTTGAGATCGCTTCCAAATTCGGTTATGACGGTATGGAGATCTGGGGAGGAAGGCCCCACGCTTACGCGCCGGATATGCGTCCGGAGGACATTGAAAAGATCAACCTTCTTTCCGAAAAATATCACCTTCCGATTGTTTCCTTCGAGCCGGATATGGCCAATCTGCTCTGGAGAGACCAGAGGTGGATTGATGAAAGCATGGAATATTTTAAGCAGTGTATTGATCTGTGCAAGGCGATCCACTGTCCCTATATGGTCATGGCCGCCCTTCAGGCCAGCTATGAATATTCAACGGATGAGGACTGGGCACAGTTTATCAAATATGTAAAGGAACTGGCAGATTACTCGGAATCCATCGACGGCGTGACCATGATCCTGGA
This sequence comes from Lachnospiraceae bacterium, assembly GCA_009911175.1. Next base: position 15,139 of record QXWX01000012.1, read on the forward strand.
AACCGTGACTCCATGGGAAGGGAATATTCTGATCCGATCCGATGACGTAGTCCGGGCAATGAAAGAGATCCATTCACCGAAGGTAAAAGCAATGCTGGATCTGGCAGCGCCTCTTACGGTGGGAGAACCGGCTTCCCAGTATTTTGATAAACTGGGAAAAGAACTGGTGCACATTCACCTGGTGGACTGCAAGAAAGACATTGAGGATCATCTGATCTTGGGGGATGGTGAGCTGCCTGTGGAGGAGGTCCTTACGATGATCGACTCTTATGGATATGACGGCTACTGCTCCGTAGAGCTTTTTGATGAATACAGGACAGATCCGATCCTCTACAATCTGAAAGCCATCCGGGCTATCCGGACAGCGCTTCAAAATGTAGGTCTTGAGCAAGGGAAAAATATTGTATGAAAAAGCGATACGGGAATTGCCCGCATTAAAAATCTGCTTTGCGGATGGCGGGCAAGGAGGCAATCAATTTGCTGTGCGAATTGATTACGTGAGGGAGGTGTTTTTATGACAGCAATCAAGGACTGGTCAATTGATCGTAAAAAAGAATATCTGGGTTATGCGCTGATGTTCCTGTGCTATATTCTGGTGGCGCTTTTTGCCCCGCAGCTTGCGGAAGGAGAAAATTATGGGATATGGACGTTGGTACCGCCGCTTTCCATTTTCGCGTTTATCCTTCTCACAAAGAAGATCCTGGAAGGCTTTTTCTGGTCCAGTCTTTTGACCGTATTTATCCGCTACCGATGGGGATTTATGGGCGGTTTTGTAGACGATATGTTTGAAAATGTGACAAATTGGGACAACTGGTGGGTAATCTACCTGTTCCTGCTTGCGGGCTCTATCACATATCTGTTTAAGATCAGCGGCGCGGGAACCTATTTTGCGCGTTGGATCGCAAAAAGGATCAAGAATAAGAAAATCGCGATGTTTGTGACGTCGCTGGTTCTATGGCCTCTGTGTATTGATGACTATATGAGCGCGCTCGTAACCGGAAGTGTGTTCAGCCCGCTGCTGGATACGTATAAGGTTCCAAGAGAAATGACGGCATATATTATCCGGGCATCCGCCGCGCCGACAGCTACATTGCTTCCGATCGGAGCATGGGCGATCTACGTTGGGGCTGTATTGGAAATGTGGGATCTGGATATTATTGCAAATACAAGCGGATACGGCTACTATTTTTCAAAGGTCCTTCCATTTTTATTTTTTCCGGTTACGGCAATGCTGGTAAGCTGGCTTGTGATCGCAGGGATTCTTCCCAAGTTTGGAAAGATGAAAAGGGCATTTGAGAGAGTGGAGTCCGGCGGATCTCCGGGTCCAGTGAAAGAGACAAAATATGATGAAGAAGGCAATGCGATTGAGGAAGAAAGCGAAGAGGCTCCGGAGCCCAGAAAGAAAGTAAATCTCTCCCATTTCCTGGTGCCGATCTGCGCGATCATCTTTTTCGGATATATTTTCGAGTGGGATATGGCTTACGGGATTACATGGGGAATGCTGATCACCTTTGTTTACTATTGTATTACAGGCGTGTTCAATACAGATGACGCAAAAGACGTCGTGACCGGCGGATTCGGATACATGAGTGAAATGTGCATCATGATGGGATTCGGACTGATCCTCTGCAATGGACTGGATTCCCTTGGATTTGTGGATTATGTAGTCGGAGCGGTCAGCGGGCTGGTCACAGCAAAGACGCTTCCGATCATTATATTCATCGTATTTTCAGCGACAGAAATGCTGGTTACATTTAACTATACACTCTATCTGATCGCAATGCCGATCGTTGTCGCGCTGGCACAGACATGCGGGGCCAATGTGCCTCTGAGCATCGCGGCGCTGGTATCCACAGGTGTATTTGGATATCTGCTGGCGTTCTCTTCGGACGGAGGTATGCTGACCTGCGCATCCTGCGGAAAGATCGATATTTATGAGCAGAATACGACACAATATCCATATATGATCATTGCATGGGTATTGGCAGCAATTGCATATCTGGCCGCGGGATTTATTTTCTAGGAGAAGAGTGGAAAGGAAAAAATGACAACAAAAATTTATTTGAAATATAAGATGGCGCTTTTAAACGAAGAAGAAGCAAAAGAAACAGCAAAAAAAATTGAGAATTTGTCCAATTGATGATATAATACTCAATACAGCAAGGGCACTCCCGCAGATTTTCAGGCCTGCGGGGGTGCTTTTCTTAACAGAAGAGAATGAATGGGTTCAAGTGGCGCAGGTCAGGCATTCGGAAACAGAGGGAGAAATGATGGCGGGGAATTATGCACTCTATCAGCAATTGGCGGATTCTTTACGTGATAAAATATATGAAGGAGAGTATTCTTTCGGTGATAAATTACCATCGGAGAGAAGTATGGCGGAGAAGTTCGGTATCAGCCATCTGACAGTAAGAAAGGCGTTTACCATCCTGGAGGAGGAGGGGCTTTTGCTGCGTGCCCAGGGAAAGGGAACCTTTGTCCGCACCCCGAAGGCTTCTATTGATATGCAGAGACTGGAAGGATTTTCCGGTTCGATCAGGCAGCCGGGAATTTCCATTGTGAACCGGGTGCTCTACAGCGGCCTGCGTCCTGCAAAATTCAAATACAGCCGGATATTTGACATTGCCCCGGAGGAGGAAGTATTTGAATGTATCCGGCTTCGTCTGAGCGAAGACTGCCCGCTGGCAATCGAGTATAATGTGGCGCCGAAGAGATATTTTCCGGATATCGCGGACTATGATTACAGCATGTACTCACTGCGGGAGGTATATGAAAAAAACGGACTGAATATTGTGGAGGAGCAGCAGATGCTGGAAATCGTCAAGATTTATAATCCGCAGGCGGATCTTTTGAACCTGGAAGACGGGGCAGATGTTTTTATGCTCAGTGCGTTATCTTATGATGCCCGGAAGCGTGTCATCGAATGGACGAAAATTTATGATAATACGAACCGGATTGTATTTTATGCTTCCACGATCTGAGAGTAACGCTTCAGAACGTCAGCAGACAGGTCTTAGGCCTGCCGTTTTGAATACCATCGTATGCAGAAAGGCTGCCAGTGGCAGGCTTTCTGTATCACAAGAAAAGAAGGGCGGATGTCAAGTATGAGCAGGTATACGCAACTCGTAAGTGATGAGTTAAGAGAGTTGATTGAAGAATATATTATACGCAATGATCTCAAGGCGGGAGAAGCTCTGCCCTCTGAGAGGAAGCTGTCCGAGATGCTGCAGGCAAACCGGATGACACTGCGAAGAGCACTGAACCAGATGGCGGGAGAAGGCGTGATCTATTCGATCCCGGGTCAGGGGACGTTTCTCTCACAGCCAAAGTTTTTTGAAAATACGTCCGGGTTTATTTCCTTTACCTCCTCCTGGAATACATCCGGAAAACGGACCTCCAGCAAGGTGCTGAGCTTTTCAGAGGTGGAGGCAAATCTGAAAACATCCCAGATGCTGGGAGTGCCTCTGGGGGCAAAGGTATATGAACTGCGCAGGCTCCGTCTGCTGGAGGATATTCCGGTTTCTATTGAATCCTCCTATATTCAGGTGTCCAGCTGCCCGGGACTGATGCGGTTTGATTTTAACAGGAATCGTTCTCTGTATGAGACGCTGGACAAAGAATACGGCATCCATATCACGAGACAGCAGCAGAATATCCGCGCCACAAAGGTTACAAAGGAAGAGGCGGAAATTTTCTGCTCGGAGCCGGATATCAATGCGTTCTATGTCACCTCCGTGGGGATCTGTGCTGACGGGAAGGCGGTGGAAAGAAGTATCTCGATCACCAGGGCCGACCGGTACGCGATCAGCTATCATACCTCTTCAAACTGAATTGGCATGGCAATGCCGCATCTGTACTACAGGATGAATCCGGCGGCCAAAAAGGCGGCAATGGACAAAACGCAGGCAATGATGACATAGGGCAGCTGGGTCAGGGCATGCTCCATGCTGTCGATGCCGGAGCTCTGGGCGGCGAGAAGCGTTGCATCCGCATAGAAACAGGCGTGGCTGCCAAAGGCCCCGCCGGATATGATGGCAGCCATGATCAGGATCGGGGAGGCCCCGATGGTTGCGCCCAGCGGAAAGACAATGGGGGTAATGATGGAACTCATTCCCCAGTCGGACCCGGTCGTAAAAGCGAGCAGAGCGCCCAGCAGGAATACCATGGCCGGAAAAGCGGCAGGGATCAGAAACGGCTCTGCCCGTTCCACGATATACACAGCCATGCCCATGTCCGACGACACTTCTTTCAGGACGAAGGCGATCACAAGCATGGTCAGGGTCGGCAGCATATCACTGAAACCCAGAAGCAAATCATTCATATACTCATCCATGCTCATGGTCTTTGTGGGGACATATAAGAGAAAGCATACGGCCAGCGCGACGATCACTGCCGTCAGGATATCACCGGTAACTACAGCTAAAAGGATCAGGATTCCCATGGGGATCATAAAATTCCATATATTTCCGCTTCCATCCTCTGAGACAGCCGTGTTATGGTTATATTTCGCGCTGTACTCAGAAAAGACCTGCCCTGTTTTTTCCACTCTTTGATACGCTTTCTTCATTGCCCCCAGTCTGGGCATCCATCCCATTGAAAAAAGAAAAACGATGATCAGCGTGATGATCGGATAAAAGCAAAATGGAATTGCCTTGATATACGCGCTGATCGGGGTAGCGCAGTTCAATGCCTGGATGCTGTCCTGGCCGTAGAACAGGTTTGCATAAAAAACAGCCCATGTGGAGATGGGGATCAAGACGCATACCGGAGCTCCCGTGGAATCCAGCATATATGCCAGGGTTTCCCGGGGGATCTTTTTGTCATCGCTGATTTTTTTCATACAGGCTCCGATCGACAATACATTCAGATAATCATCTACAAAGATCAGGATCCCCATAAGATAAGTGACCAGCAGGGTTCTCTTCTGGTTTGTACAAAGCCTGGACAGATATTTAGAGAACCCAAAGCTGCCTTTGGAAGCGGTCAATAAAGAAATGAGTCCTCCAAAGAGAAGGCAGACGAGAATGACCCAGATATTGTCCGACATTGTTTTCTGGAGTACGCCGTGCCATCCGGTTAAAAAATGACTTTTATAAGCAAATACGGCAGCGATCAGCGAGCCGGCAGTCATGCACTCCACACATTTTTTTGTTTTTACCGCGCTGACAATGATCAGTATTGTAATAATGATCGCAATAAGCCCCTGTTCCATCCTGATTCCTCCAATTCCTGGAATAATACCCCAATTCGTGAAAAAATACCCCAATTATTTAAAAACAAATACCGCAAAAACCATATGATAAAAAAGCGATATAGTACACCAAAAGTTATTTTAAATATACCATTTAGAAAAAATATGTCAATAAATATGGATGTAAAAATATGATTTTGTCAAAAATAGACAAAAAGTGGGATTTGATTTTGTGAAATATTAAATGAAAAAAGTGTTGACATGCAAAAATGTAACTGGTATGCTAAAAAGCAAATAGGGGGAACAAAAAAGAAAGGATGCAAGCATGGAAAAGTATAATAATTTACGTTCCGACAGAGTCATTGACGCAATTCAGGAGTACATTGATGTGAACGGTCTCAAGGCCTACGAGCCATTACCATCTGAGAGAAAGCTTTCCGAGCTCTGGCAGGTCAGCCGGGGAACCATCCGGGACGCGATCGCGCGGATGTGCAGAGAAGGCACTCTCTATACGGTTCAAGGCAAGGGAAGCTTTGTGTCACCGGAAAAGGAAAAGATTGATATGAAAGATATGATCTCTTTTTCCGGGGCCTTCCGTTCCCAGGGAAAGACTCCGGGAAGCCGCGTGATCAGCCAGACGATTGAACCGGCTGGAAAAGAAGCCGCGGAGGCGCTGCAGATTTCTGAAGGAGACAACGTCCATGTGCTGACAAGGATCCGGGAGGTAGACGGAGAGGAGCTTCTCCTGGAGACCTCGCATATTGCGGAGGCAAAATGCAGGGGACTCGAGAAGTTCCAATTTGAAAAGGCATCTCTATACAATGTTCTGGAGATCCACTATGGGATTTATATGAGCAACCAGGACATTACCGTGCGTCTGTCGAAGGCGACAAAAGAAGAGGCGCGCCATCTGGACATTGAACCAGGCGACCAGGTGTTTGTGGAAAAAGCAATCGCATATTCTGGAGATGAAGTGATGGAATATACAAAGACGATTGTAGATGCCAAAAGAGTTTCCTATACCATCAGTATTGATGATCAGCCGGCAGTGACCGCATAGAATATGCGGACAATTGCATAAGGAAAAAGCTGTTTTTGAAGGATTCTTCAAAAGCTGTGTTTTGTGTACCCTTTTTTAAGCTTTAAAACCAGTTATACAATGAGAAAATCAAGAATAAGAAAGAGAGGATCAGGAAAATGAATTTTTTAACGGATGCATTTGTGAAGGAGTATGAGGAAAAGATGAGAAAGATCGTGGGTCTGCGCCCGCAGGTGGAAAACATCATTGATGAGGTGATGACGCCGGATAAGAAGAATCTGTTTTTAGTCGGAATCGGCGGCACGCTGGCAGTCATGCTTCCATTTGTACATATGTTCAAAAAGATGTCAGACGCGCCGGTATACGCGGAGAACGCGGCGGAGCTTCTGGCTACGGGAAACCGGAATCTTTGCAAAGACTCGGTCGTGTTTTTTATGTCAGATTCAGGAAATACAAAAGAGATCATTGCTGCCATCAAGCTTTGCAGAGAGATCGGCGCGACCACGATCTGCGGGATCGGAAGTGAAAATTCGGCGATCGAGAAGCTGGTAGACCATTCTGTCCTTTACCTCCACAAGGATCCGTTCTCGGCAGACGCGGATTATATCTTACAGTATTTATTTTTTGCGTATTACCTGGAGAAAAGAGGGGAATTTCCGGATTACCAGAAATTTGTCAAGAACCTGGAGCGGCTTCCGGAGGCAATGACAGAAGTGAAGCGTAAGGCAGATGTGCAGGGACGCGAATTTGCGAAGAAGTATCACAAAGAGGACTATCATATTTTTACTGCCGGCGGAAATACATGGGGAGAGGTTTACTGCTACGCCATGTGTGTACTGGAGGAAATGCAGTGGATCCGTACAAAATCCGTGACAGCATCCGATTTTTTCCATGGAACACTGGAGCTGGTGGATGAAGACGTACATGTGGTCATCATCAAGGGAGAAGATGAGTCCCGTGCCGTAACAGACCGGATCGAAGCTTTTTGCGGCAGCTATTCGAAAAAGGTAACCGTATATGATACAAAGGATTATGCGCTGGAGGGAATCGATCAGGAGTACAGAAGTATGTTTTCGCCGCTTGTCATCTGCGCGGCGCTGGGGCGTATCAATCCCCATATGGAATATGCGACAGGGCACAGCCTGAGCTTCCGGAGATACTATAAGGTTGTGGAATACTAAAGCCGCGGAATATGAAAAAGCGGAATATGAGGCAGAGAAGGAAAAAGAAGATTTCAGGAAAAGAAAGGAACGGAAAGAAAAATGAAAGTTATTGGATATGGGGATAATGTGGTGGATCGTTATGTCAATAAGAAGATCATGTTTCCGGGGGGAAATGCCGTGAACTTCGCGGTATATGCAAAGGAAAGCGGCTTGGACGCGTCATTGCTTCTGAATTTTGCGGATGACAGGGAAGCGGATCACATCATAGATTCTATGAAAGAGATGGGGATCGGCCTGACCGGATGCCGCAGGGAGTTCGGGGCAACTACGGAACGGTGCGATGTGAACCTGGTAGAAGGGGACCGCGTATTTATTGCGGACGATCTGAGAGAGACGAAAGCGGCGCCTCCGCTTCTGACGGAAAAGGATCTGCGTTATCTGGATACATTTGACCTGGTCCACAGCGGATGCTATGCTGCCGTGGAAAGTGAGATCGCAAAATTAAAAGAGCTCAAAGGGCTCGTAACCTTTGATTTTTCCGTAGAACCGGAATTTAAGGAGGATCCTTACCTGGAACAGATCTGCCCTTACATTGATATGGCGCTGTTTTCCAGCGAAGGAATGGATCAGGAGGAAATCCATGTGCTGCAGAAGAAAGTATATGACATGGGAACAAAATACATTCTGACCACCAAAGGCACGGATGGACAGATCCTGTTTGACGGTGAAACGTACTATACCGGAATCGTAGAACTGGTAGAGGCTGTGGATACGATGGGGGCTGGGGATTCCTTTTTCACCTCATTCGTATGTACTCTTTTGAAGGAAGGCTGGACCAAAAAGAACCCGCTGACAAACCAGATGATCAATACGGCATTCCATACGGCGGCAAAATTTTCCGCACAGAACTGCCTGAGAGAGGGCGCGTTTGGATATGCCCGTGAAATGGAGGACTGACAGATGAAGATCAACCGTAAATTAGTTGGATACATGATATTTCTGGCCTGCATGGCGGCAGCGGCGCTTTTTGCGCCGGTAGGCGCAGAGGATTACGGCGCGTGGTCCATGATGCCTCCGCTGTTTATCTTTTTCTTCATCCTCCTGACCAAAGGGGTGATCGAAGGATTCCTGTGGGCCAGCGTATTAGCCGTGTTTATTAAGTTCAAGTGGGAGCTGCTCACGGTCTGGTGTGAAAAAGTGAAGGAGCAGATTACGAATCCGGATAACGCGTACCTGATCATTGTATTCCTGCTTCTGGGTGTTTTGATCACTGCGTTAAAAATGAGCGGGGCCGCGACCTATTTTGCGAGAAAAGTGGCGACTAAGGCCAAGAGCTCCAAAGCAGCCCTGCTTCTTACCTGGGCCATGAGCTGGCTGCTGTCCGTAGATGACTACCTTTGCGCCTTTGTAACAGGCGCGGCGCTTTCGCCGGTAACAGACCAGTACAGGATCCCGCGGGAGGCAACTGCTTATGTGATCCGCTCCAGCGCTGTTCATACGTCCTCCATAATTCCGATCGGTTCCTGGGTCGTCTTTGGAGCAACTCTTTTGGAGACAAACGGATTTGCAGAGTCGGGCGGAGGCGTTGCCACATATATGAAATGCATGCCCTTTTTGTTCTACTGTTTTGTGAGCCTGCTTTTCGGATTTTTGTTCTGTATCGGAAAGATGCCTAAGGTCGGACTGATGAAAAAAGCCTATGAACGGGTAGAAGCGGGCGGTTCGACCATTCCGCCAAGAGACGGCGGCAGTGAAGATGAGGTGGAGGAAATTGTGGAACCGGGAGAAGGGATCAATCTGGTTTCATTCATTGTTCCGATTGTGTCCATGATCGGGTTGTGTATCTATTTTGACTTTGATATGCAGATCGGGCTTACGGCAGCAATTTTTATCACAGGGGTTTTATTTGCGGTGCAGAAGGTATTCACACCAGACCGTCTGTTTAGTATTCTGGTGGAAGGCTTTAACAGTATGATGGAGATGACCTTCCTTCTGGTAGTAGGATTTACCATGTCCAATATGGTATCAGAGCTTGGATTTACCGAGTTTGTTGTTGGGGCAGTGGGAGGGATCCTGAATCCGTCCTTATTGCCGGTGCTGATCTTCGTTTTGTTCAGCGCGACAGAATTTCTGGTTACCTTTAACTGGACATTATATATCATGGTAGCGCCGGCGATCATCGCCTTGGCGGAGGCAACAGGAGCAAACCCGTATATCTGTCTTGCGGCCATGTTCTGCGCGGGTCTGTTTGGAAGCAACTGCAGCTTTGCGTCGGACGCGGGACTCTGCAATGCGGCGGCCACCGGGGTGGATCTTTACAACCATAACATTTCCATGATGCCATACAGCATTGCGGCGTTTGTGATCTCCGCAGTCATGTACCTGGCAGCAGGATTTATATTCTAAATTGAACAGGGAAGAAAACTGACATGGAGAAGCCGCTTTTTAAACTGTGAAACCGGCAGATTTAATCAGCGCTTTTTTTGTACCCAAAAACAGGGAAAAATAAGGAGAAAATGAGATAAATGGATAAAAATACATCAAAAATCTTGATATCTAATCATATTTTCACGGGCATGAAAGACCGGCCGGTATCAGGAGCCGTTGTGATCACGGATCATAAAATCACGGCAGTAACGACAAAGGAAGAAGCACTCAAACTCCGGGGCAAGGACACGATCGTATATGAGCTGGGAGACCAGCTCGTCTGTCCCGGGTTCGTAGACAACCATGTGTTTTTTACCGGATTTGTATGGTCCCATCTTGGGGCCGATCTTTCCGGCGCAGGCTCGAAGAGGGACGCGGCCGAAATTCTGGCGCAGTATGCAAAGCAGCTGCCCAAGGGAAGGAGCGTGTTTGGGCATGGACTCCCGGAAGAGGTTTTGGAAAGCGAAGAGGATATGGACGAGGCGCTGCTCAACTTTGGTGATACGGCGGTGATCGGTTTTGCGGAAAGCCGGGACGGCTGCATGATGAATCAGGCAGCAAGGGAAAAATATGGATTCGATGAGCGCGAAGTATATGCGGAAGTATGCTGGAGGGTCTTTGACGAATATCTGAGAGAGGAGGAATTTATTTTACAGGAATATGAGAAATTCAGCGATCTTCTGGCCAGCCGGGGAGTGACCTCCATCAAAGAGATCGGATTTGACCGATATTCCGGATTTACAAAACTCTTAAGCCGGATGGAAAAGGAAGGGAATCTGAAGCACCGGGTCAACCTGGTTTCACAGCCGGTAGGGTATGACATGGATTATTCCTACGCAAAGGAGTGCCAGGAGCTTTTTACCGGGGACTTCATCCAGTTCATGGGCTATAACGTAATGGTTGACGGGGAGATCGCTTCCAACAATGCGGATGTGATCGATGAATATTGTAATCTGCCCGGAAGCCATGGGGAACAGGAGATTGATTACCAGGCACTGGAAGAAATGACGATCAGGGCGGATGCCCTGGGACTTCGGTGCGCCCTGCACGCAGAAGGAGACGGCGCGGCGCGAAGGACCATTGACATTTTCGAAAAATGCCGCAAGGTCAATGGAGCGCGGGATTCCAGACATATTATCACTGATCTGGAGATGGTGCGGACGGAGGACTTACAGCGGATGGCAGAGCTTGGGATTACGGCGTGCAACTATGTGCAGATCCTGGACTGCCTCGGAGACTATGAGGAATTCTATGGTTATGACTGTGTAGGGGAAAAAGGAATCCGGAACTACTGGCCGTATCAGAGGATGCTTGAAAACGGAGTCCATGCAGTCTGCGGTACGGACCTTCCGCTGACCGTTCCGGACATCCCGTTATCTGCATATCTGACCGTGAACCGGACCTTCCCCGACGGAAGACCGGAAGGCGGCGTGAACAGGGAATGTGCATTGACGGTCGATCAGATTCTGAAGGCCTGGACCAGAGAAGGACAGTACGCAAACTTTAAAGAAGACGTGCTTGGGACACTGGAGCCGGGAAAGTTGGCGGATCTTGCGGTGATCGATCAGAATCTGTTTGAAATGGAACCGGAGGAGTTAAAAGAGGCAAAGGTATCTATGACGATCTGTAACGGAAACATCGTATATCAGAATATGTAGGGCGAGGAGGAGAAAAGAACCATGAAAGTAGCGGCAATCGGCGATAATTGTATTGATCTGTATGAAAAGCTGGACCGTTTTTATGCAACGGGAAATGCGGTGGATTTTGCGGTAAATATGCAGAAGCTTGGAATCGACACGGCTGTGATCAGTACGACAGGAAATGATGAGTACGGAACATTAATGAGAAAGACTCTGGAAGAGCAGGGGATTGATCTGTCACATTTTCAGGTGGCGGAAGGAAAGACCGCGATTTCCTATATGGATCTGAAAGGGCTGGACCGGATCTACCTTGATTATGTGGAAGGTGTCATGGAGCATGTGGTGTTTACAAAGGAGGATATTGATTTTGCGTCCTCCTGTGACCTGGTTCATTCCGCGTTCTGGGGAAACGCGCATATGCATCTGAAAGAAATCCATGACAAGGGAGCAAAGATTTGCTTTGATTACGCGACGGAATACCAGGATCCTATGGTGGAACAGACGATCGCATATGTGGATTATCCGTTCTTTTCCTTTGAGGAACGTACGGAAGAAACCGATCGGTTTTTAAAAGACATGGTAGAAAAAGGGGCCAGGATCGCAGTGGGAACCTTCGGAGACAAGGGCAGTGTGGCGTATGACGGTAAGACGTATTATGAGTGCGGAATACAGGAGGCGGAGCTTGTCAATACCATCGGAGCAGGAGATTCTTATATGGCAGGATTCATGAACGGCATCCTAAAGGGATGGGATATTCCCAAATGCCAGGAGCAGGGGGCAAAGGTGGCGGCAGGCGTTGTGTCGGTATTCGGCCCGTGGGTGGATTGATGGATGCGCCGCGCCCTGTTCCGGTTTGTTCTCAGCAGGTACCGCTGGAGCTTAGGGCTGCCGATTGCGATGATATACAGGAGGTAAGAGAGTATGGTAATAGACGTGCATGTACATCCGGGATTTTTGGCTCAGACAGGTGCCTTGACGGAATCGGAATTAAAATTTCGGCAGGATGTGATGGGACTGTACAAAACGGATGAGATTGAGATAGAAGCGTGGAAGAATCTGTGCAGGTGTGCGGAAATCGACCGACTGTTCCTTCTGCCGTTGGATCTGAAAACAACGGAGGGGGGAGGTGTGGGAACCAATGAAGAGGTCGCGGAGCTTGTAAAAGAGAATCCGGACTGGTTCTGTGGATTTACCAGTGTAGACCCGCACAGGGAGGATGCGCTGGAAGTTCTGGAACGTGCCTTTACCGAGCAGAGGCTTTCCGGATTGAAGCTGCATCCTTCTAAGCAAAGGTTTTATCCGGATGATGAGGCCATGGATCCGATCTATGAGATGTGTGTGAGATATAACAAGCCCATCCTGTTCCATGCCGGAGTATCCATGGAACCTGGAACCCTGACCAAATACGCGCATCCGCTGCGTTTTGAAGAAACAGCATACAGATTTCCGAAGCTTCGGATTTGTCTTGCGCATTTTGGATGGCCCTGGGTAAAGGAGACCTGTATGCTGATGCTGAAATACCGCAACATTTATACGGATACGGCGATGCTGTACTTTGATAACCCGAAAGAATTCTATGCGCAAAGTCTCGGCGTGGATATTGGTCCCCATTGGATTGACAGGAGTCTCAGGCATCAGGTCATGTTCGGCTCTGACGAACCCAGGTTGGAGATGCTCCGTATGATCCGCACCATTCGGGAGATGGATATGCGGGAATCCACGAAGAAGCTGATCTTGGGAGAAAATGCGCTGCGGTTTCTAAATGGAGGTGCTTAAAATGGTAAAAATGGAAGAAATTACATACATTACCCAAGCCTATAATGAGCTGCGCCCGCTCGGAAAAGAAGTCTGCCGGATCACGGAGCGAAGTGGGATCCAAAACGGGATCGTGCATGTGATCACTAAGCATACGACAACCGGGATCACGGTAAATGAATGCCTGGAATGCCTGGAGGATGACATTCTGGGCTGGCTTGGAAAGGTATTTCCGGAGGATGGCTTTTACTATCATGCCAGGTTCCTGGACAGCTATGGCGCCATGGCAGGCAATCCGACCGGGCATCTGAAAGCGATGGTGACCGGGAATCATGCCAGCTTTCCGGTCGTTGAAGGCAAGGTGCTGCTGGGATCCGCTCAGGAGGTCTATCTTGCGGAATTTGACGGGCCTCAGGAAAGAACCGTTACCGTGACAGTCATTGGAGAATAGATAAGGAGGACAAATATGTCTGAAAAAATTTTAGAAAGAATCGCGATCAGTAACTTTAATTACAGAAGATGGAGCTTCGGCTATTTCCTGGAATCCGTAAAAAAGCTTGGGCTTAAGAATATCGAACTGTGCGGGTGCCATCCCCATTTTACCAGCTTTGAGGCAGAGGAATTTCCGGTGCGGGAGCTGGCAGAGCAGATCAAAGCGGCAGGGATCTCGGTACCGGTCATCATGCCGGAACAGAATTTCCTTCCGATCAATATAGCTGCCGTCAATTCGTTTTTAAGAGAGGAGAGCATCCGTCAGCTCCGGTTTTATATTGAAAATGCAAATGCGTTTGACTGCGGGAAAGTCGTGATCTATCCCGGAAAAGCATTTATGGACCATCCTCATTCACAAGGGTGGATGTATGCAAGGGAATCCGTAAAACAGCTCTGCGAAATTGCGGAGGAATATGGGGTTACCCTTCTGATGTCTCCGGTATCCGCCTTTGTATCGGATCTGATGACAGACTGCAAGACAGCGGAACGGATGCTGAGAGAAGTGGGAGCAGACAATCTGGAGGTTTGTGTAAATTCGAGTATCTTAGGATATGCGGGGGATACTCTGGAGACGTATTTTAAAGCCTTCGGTGATAAGATCGGCCACGTACAGCTTGCGGACGCGGTAGAGGACTGTGATCAGCTTGCCTGGGGCGAAGGGAATGTAAACCTTGCCGGGCAGATTGCGGTACTGGAAAAATATCACTATGAAGGATCGGTTTCGATGGAGCTTCTGATGGAAGAATACGCGGAAGATCCGCATGGGGTTCATGCAGGCAGCTTAGAGTATATGAAGTCTCACATGGAGGAGGAACGGTCATGAAGAAAATAAAATTGGAACAGTTTGGCGTAATGAGCGTATTGTATCAGCAGTATAGTCTGGAATACGCAATGGATTCCCTGGCATCCAACGGACTGCGCTATATGGATTTCTGGGGCGGCGCGACGCATTACTGCGCGTTCGATACCCCGCTTGCGAAACGGCAGAAACGAGTTTCGGATATCCGCCAGATGATGGAAGACAGAGGGCTGGAGATGTCTGTATTTACAGCAGAACAGATCTGTCTGTATCCCATCAATATTGCGTCCTCCAATCCCTATGTACGCAAAAATTCCATGGAGATCGTCAAGAGATATCTGGAGGACACGAAAGAGTTCGGCGCGGGCTATTACTTTATGCAGATGGGATACTGCATGTTCGACGAGGATGCGGACGCGGCGTATCAGCGTTCTATCGAATCCATGCGGGAACTCTGTGAATATGCGGAAAAAATCGGTGTGAAGATGGTGATGGAACAGCTCCAGAAATATGAATCCAACCTTTGCTATAACACGGCGATGCTGAAAAAAATGATCGAGGACGTGAACTGCCCGTCCCTGACCGCCTGTATTGACTGCGTGGCAGCCACGGCAGCGGGGGAGGATGTAGAATACTTTTATAATATGTTCGGGGATAAACTGCATCACGCGCATCTGGCGGACGGCTTCCCCACAGGGCATCTCTGTCCGGGAGACGGTGAGAATCCTTTGAAGGAGTACCTCAGGACATTTGCGGCGCATGATTATCAGAAATCCATTACCATGGAAATCAATAACCAGATGTATTTTGACAATCCGGATGCGGCAGTCGCGAAAGCAGTGGATTGGCTGAGGACGGTTGACTGTGTGGAAATGTAGGAAAATTCTTTGAAATCCAAATCAATCTATGGTAAAATATTTCCAACCGTACAGGCGGAGATGTTTCCGAGGATTGAGGAGATAGGCATGAAGAAACCACGATACATACAGCTGAGCGACGAGATCAGGAATATGATATTGAACAATGAATATCAATATGGGGAGATGTTTCCGCCGGAGAGAGAACTGGAAATGACTTATGAGATGGACAGGAAGACCATCAGAAAAGCATTGAATATCCTGGCAGAAGAGGGCTTGCTGACCCGGATCAAAGGGAAAGGAACGTTTGTGAACAGCCCGGATATCAATTACTCCATGCGGAAGATCAGCGGATTCGGAGGGCTTTTGGAACAGCAGGGGATTGAGAGCACCGCAAAGGTCATCTCCGTATCGGAAGAGCAGGCAGGTTACCGGCTGGGAAAGCTGATGGAGATCGGCCGGGCGGAGCCTGTATGGAAGATGATACGCCAGCGTTTTGCCAAGGGAGAACCGCTGGCATTGGAGATCACATATGTCAAGCAGGGGATCATTCCTGATTTTGCAAATATCGATTTTGAAGTGTATTCCTTATATGATATGTATACCAAGCACGGACACGTGCCTGCTTTTGTGGAGGAGCGGATTGATGCCGTGGAGGTTTCCGCGGTCGAGGCAAAATATCTGGGAATCCAGGAAGGAGAGTCTGTCTTTTCAGTTTCGGATATTACCAGGGATCAGGACCAGAAGGTTATAGAGTACACCAGGACATATACAAACAGCAGCAGGATCAAGCTGTCAACGCAGCTTTCGTGAGTATAAGGGCATCTGCAAAAAACGATTGTAGATGTCCTTTCGCTTCTATAGACTCAGGTGATGTGGAAGCTTGTCGGAAAGCATCTTTTTACGTATGGAAGGAAAGGGAATATGGAGAAAAAGGAAAAAGCAATCATTTTTTTTGACATTGACGGAACACTGTGTGAATATGAAGCGGTTCCTACCGGGAAGGTGCGGGAGGCATTTGCAAAGCTGCATGAGAATGGGCATGTCGCGTTTTTGTGTACCGGCCGTGGAAATCCGGATATTCCGAAGGAGATCCATGAGTTGGGATTCGAGGGCGTGATCAGCTGCATGGGGGCGGAAATTCAGATCCGCGGGAAGAAAGTACGCCATGCGGCTCTTTCGGAGGAGGAGCTGCTGGAGAGTGTGAGGGTTCTGCTTGAGCATAAGATCGCGGCGCTGCTCCTGGGCGCGGAGGAAGTGCTTCGGACCGGCTATATGAAGCCGGTGGAGAGGGAAACGGGTGTAATATGGAAAGTAGAAGACCTGTTCCAAAACGGAGTATGCGCGGAGATCGCAAGTATTGATTCGGAATATGCGGACAGGGCGGAATATGAGGACTGCAGGAAGGTGCTGGAAAAGCATTCGGAGGTTATTGAGTACAATGCATATACCTCCCAGACACAGATCCGTGGAGTGGATAAGGCCAATGCGATCCGCGAGGTACTGGATCGTCCGGAATATCAAGGCCTGGTATCCTATGCGATCGGGGACAGCCAGAACGATATTCCGATGTTCCAGGCCGTGGACGCAGGGATTGCAATGGGGCAGGCTGTGGAATCCGTGAAAGAAAGGGCCGCATACGTAACAGGCACTCTGGAGGAAGAAGGGGTATTTCATGGATTAAGGCATTATAAGCTGATCTGACCGTGACGCATGGATGGTTACAGTTCACGGCCTGCGAACTGTAACCATGGATTTTTCTTTTGGCCCGTTTCTGAAAACTTTTGTTGGATGTCCGGAAGATTTATGTTATGATGGATAAAACAGCAAACCATTATGACATACAGAAGGCAGGCGAGTTAGAATTAGTAAATATGCGAATCTGGTGAATTCCAGACTGGTAGAGAAAATAGAGGATTACATTTATGAAAACCGATTAGGCCCCGGGGACAGGCTGCCCCCGGAGAGGGAATTTTGTGAGCAGCTGTGCGTCAGCCGCGTGACACTGCGGCAGGCGGTAAAAAAGCTGTGCGAGGCAGGAAGGCTGACGAATATCCAGGGAAAGGGCACATATCTTGCGGAAGAGCGGATCGTCAGAAACTTAATGGAAATCGAAGCGGCGCCCCAGGATGCGTACAAGCTGATCGGGATCCAAAAGCAGATTGCGGGCGGAAGTGTAAATATTAAATTGAAATTGCAGCCAAGAAGCGAGGTATATCAGATCAAAAGGATCCGGATGGCGGATCAGGCCAGGATTTCGATCGAAACCTCATACATTCCGGTTTCTTATTTAAAGGCTGTTGATTTTGGACAGCTGGAGGAAAAGACCATGTATTCCTTCTATAATAAGGAGCTGAAAGGCAGCCTGACGAAAAAGGACATCCATATCAGTATCGGAAAGGCGGATTTTGAAGAAAGCGAATGGCTTGGAATCAAAGAAAACGCGCCCGTTGCGGTAGAAAAGCATCTGCTCTATCAGGAGAAGACTCCTGTGGAATATCTGATATCCGTGTCCAGCGTGGATCGGATCCAATACATCGCAGAGCTGACGGCTGAAGAGGGCGGGGAAGAATGATGAATGAACCTTTGTATGTGCGGATCAGCGAGGATATCCGCAGCAAGATCAAGAGCGGGGAGATCCCCTATGGAAGCAGGCTTCCCGCAGAGAGGCAGATGGCGGAAAACTACGGCGTGGACAGAAAGACGCTTCGGAAGGCGATTGCCCTTCTGAGCGAAGAGGGAATCCTGAACTGCATGCAGGGAAAGGGAACGTATATCGCAAAGCCGCAGATCCCGTATCAGGTTGAGATGCTGGACGACTTGGAGCAGATGATCCTGAGCAGCGGGATGGAGCCTTCCACCAGGGTTCTGTATACGGAATCCAGAAAAGCGGGGAGAAAATATGCGGCTCTTCTGGAGGTGGAGGAGGACACCGAGATTTTTCGGATACTTCGGCTGAGATCCGGGAATGGAGAACCGATCGCATTGATGGATTCCTATGTGGTTTCCTCACTGGTGCCGGAGATCGAGACCGTGGATTTTGAAATGCATTCTCTGTATGGCGTGTTAAAGCAGAACGGGATCGAGGTCCGCAGAATCGATGAAAAATTTACTTTTGCGGAGATATCCAACCCGGAAGCGGCGATCTTGAAAATAGAAGAAAACGGAATTGCTTTTGTCACGGATGACAGGACGTATGATCAGTACCAGAGAGCCGTAGAGTATACGAAGAGCGTGATCAATCACCAGAAGCTGTCGATTGATGTAAGCTTTCGACTAAAATGAATAAAACGGCAAAGAGAATTGTTTATAGAATAAAAGATCATGAGAGCGCTGCAAAACAGGAAGAACACCTGTTCTGCAGCGCCTTTTTACAAAGTTCTATATTATGCGTTGTCTGGATGTTCCCTGCGGAAAACGGCAACCTGCGCCATGAACTCTTTGACACGTTCCGGGTCAATGTGATTATCAAACTTTCCGTCCACCTTAAACGTAGTCCCCACACATGCCCCGTCCGAGGCTTCCAGTTTTTGGATGATATTATGTGCCTTGCAGCCGGTTCCGGAGAACACCGGGACATCCGGTACAGCCCTGCGGATCTCCATGATGGAATTGGAATCTGCTTCTTGCCCGGCATGGAATCCCATGAGGCAGTAAGCGTCCGGCCTTGCGCAGAAAAGTATGGATTTTGCGATGGAGATTACATCTCTTGGCGCCACATACTCATCCGATTCATTGTTTAAAAAGTAAAGAAGCCTGCAGTCATCCAGCCCCAGGGCTTTTTTTCTGCGCAGTACGGCTGCCACATCCGGGACCGTAAAACCGCCGTCCCCGACATAGGCCCCTGTAAACAGGCCGCGGACGAAATTGGCGTCTACGGCTGCGGCAAGATCCACTGCCGCCATAGGATCGGATTCGCAGTCAATGCCAAAAGGCACTCGGATCTCCGGCATCAGCTCACCGATGATACGGGCCATGGCTGCCGGCGCGATAAAGTCCACGTGAGTCTGGTAGGGAAGGCTGAATTCATTGGAAAAAAGAATTCCGTCTACACCGCCGTCCTGCAGTGCGTGCAGATCTTTTCTCGCGTCTTCCACTGCTTTTTTCATGCTGTCTCCTCTTTTAAATAAAGGATCCCCGGGAAAAGCATTCAAGTGCAGTAATGCGATCACAGGTTTTTCATAACCAAACATTTTTTTTCTCCATGACATAACAGTTACCTCCTGAAAATGAAATGATGTGAATCAAAAAAGAGAAGTTGACATATAGTTTTAATGATACCATATCAACCAATTCATATTAAAATAATACCATTTATAAGACAAAAAGGCAACCAGTAAATTGAAAAATAATAAAAAAACAAGTATAATCAAGAAATAAGATGTTATATTCTAAATAATAAATATAAATTGACAACAATAATGTTTAATGGTATTATTAAATAAAATATTGGTGGATATAGAGAGGAGGAGAAATGGGACAATATGTAATGGGAATCGATAACGGCGGAACCAATACAAAATGTGTGATCTTTCATCTCCATGGGGAGGAGATTGCATCTGCGGGAGAGCGGGTTCCGGTATCGGAGCCTCATAAGGGATGGGTAGAAAGAGACATGCAGACCATTTGGGAATGCAATGCCGGACTGATTCGAAAAGTGATCAAAAAGGCCGGAATTTCCGCAAAAGATATCGTGGGAATAGGAATTACAGGATATGGGAACGGAATCTGCCTGGTAGATGCCGACGGCGAACCCGTGTATCCTGCCATCGTGTCCAGTGACAGCAGGGCAGGAGCGCTTTGCCAGAGACTGAGGGAGGAAGGCGTTGAGGGACAGATCTATCCCTTTACATATCAGGAATTCTGGGAGGCGCAGACTGCCGTTCTCATGGTGTGGATGAAAGAAAATAAACCGGATGTATTGGATCAGGCGGCATCGGTTTTTTCCATAAAGGACTATATTCGAATGAAATTAACCGGAAGAAGATGCTATGAACTGACGGAAGCTACCTGCAGCGGCCTTATGGACATCCACAGCAACACATTTGATGAAAGGATTTTTAAGGCATTGGGACTGGAAGCGTATCAATCCCTGATGCCGGAGCATACCGGCATTTTTGAAATTTCCGGGAGGGTAACGAAAGAAGCGGCGGCGGTTACCGGGTTGGTGGAAGGAACTCCGGTGGCAGGCTCCTGCTATGATGTCAATGCGTGTGCGCTGGGGAGCGGGATTCTGGATGATGATACACTGTGTATGGTGGCGGGAACCTGGTCCATCAATGAAGTACTGACAAAGGAACTGATCGAAGGCGCCAATTCCATTGCAAGATCCTTCCACCCGGATTATTTTATTATGGAAGAATCAAGCCCCACATCCGCAAGCAATTTCGAGTGGTTTGTGGAAAATTTTCTGGAAGCCGGCAGAACTGCTTCGGACAGGGCTGCGATTTATGAAGAGTGCAATCGGGCGGTTGACAGCGTCCGGCCGGAAGACAGTGACGTGATCTTTATTCCCTACTTGTATGCGTCGTCCACCAATCCGGACGCGGAGGCGGCATTTTTCAATCTGAAAAGTGTGAATAAAAGAGAGCATATGCTTCGCGCGGTTTATGAAGGCGTGCTCTTTTCGGCTCTGCTGCATATCAAAAGGCTGAAAGCATGCGGGAGGACTTTTTCCAGAGTTAAATTATCCGGCGGGATCGCAAGGTCAGAGGTGTGGGCCCAAATGGCTGCGGATATGCTGCAGATTCCGGTAGAGGTATCCGAAGCTTTGGAACCGGGTGCGCTGGGCGCTGCCATGTGCGCCGCCATTGCGGCAGGAAAATATAAGGGACTCGAAGAGGCGTCGAAAGCGATGGTGAACATCAGGAAGGTTTACCGGCCGGATGGGGAAAGAAAAGAGATTTACCGTAAAAAGTACGAAAGATTTGAAAGAGCATTGAAGGCATTGGATTTCTTTTATGGCGGGGAGGGGGAGATATGATAAAGATCATTCCCTCTATTGCATCGGCGAATCTGCTGTGCGTAGGGGATGAGATCAAAAAGGCAGAGAAGTACGGCGCCGTCCATCTGGATATTGAGGATGGAAATTTCAGTCCGGATATTACATTTGGGATGGGATTGGTGGAGCAGCTTGCGAAAGTGACATCCTGTGAGATGGATGCGCACTTGATGGTAACAGATCCGCTGAAATATGTAGAACCGCTTATGAAATGCAAAGTCCGGAAGATCGCGATTCATCTGGAATCCACAGAATATCCGTCCCAATGTATTGAGCTGATCCATAGAAGACGTGGAAAAGCAGGGATCGCATTGAATTATAAGACGAGGGCGGATGACGCGATCCCCTATGCGACAATGATTGACTATGTGCTGCTGCAGACAGGGGAAGCTGGGGATCCCAGGCTTGCATTCAAGCCGTATATCTATGCCAAGATCAGGCAGATGAAAAGGATTTTGGAAGGCACGTCCGCAGAGATCTGGACGGACGGCGGAATCAAAATGGAGATGCTTCAGGAACTGGAGGAGCTGGGGGTAGACGCGGCGATCATGGGAAGGGCGGTATTTTCCGCGGGGGAGGCCTGATGTCAGCATATCCGATTGGAATCTATGAAAAGGCTTTGTATGTGAAGAAACTGGAATGGATGCTTGACGACGCTTCCAGGCTCGGATTTGATCTGTTCGAGATCAGTGTGGACGAGAGTGACATGCGTATGTCCCGTCTGGAGTGGAATAAAGATAAAAGGAACCGGGTGCTTCGGGCGGCTTCTCATGCCGGGATCCGGCTCTTTTCCATCTGCTTCAGCGGGCATCGAAAATATCCGATGGGGAGTGCGGATCCGGAGATTGAAAAAAGGGCAATGGTGATGATGAAGCAGGCGATCGGACTGGCATATGACCTGGGGATTCCTGTGATCCAGATGGCCGGATATGACGTTTTTTATGAACCTCATACGGAGGATACGGCAAAGCGGTTTGACGAAAATTTACAGAAAAGTGTGGATATGGCAGCCGGGGCCGGAATTATGCTGTCTGTTGAAACCGTGGAAAAATATGTGACATCCGTTGCGAAGGCCATGGAGCTGGTCCGCTGGATTGATTCCCCATGGCTGAGCGTATATCCGGATGTTGCCAACCTGTATATGACAGGATGCCGGGTACAGGAGGAACTTCGTAAAGGAAAAGGACATATAACGGCAGTCCATGTAAGGGAAGCGCCGGATGATGTGTATCTTCCATTCGGGCAGGGAAAGCTGGACTTTGACGGGATTTTTCAAGTCCTGAAAGAAATCCGGTTTCATGGCCCACTGGTGGTAGAGCTTTGGAACCAGACGAACCCGGAATATGAAAACGTTCTTACGGAAGCGATTGCTTTTTTAAAAAGAGAGATGGAGAGGGATTGAAGATGTATGAAGAGGAAAAAAGGGAGATTATCCGGACTGCATTGGAAATGCTGCGGTACGGTTTGATCACATTGACAGGAGGAAATATCAGCGTGCGTCTTCCAGACGGAACGTTTTTAGCGACGCCCTCTGGAATGCTGTATGAGTCAATGGAGCCGGAAGATATCGTGCATATCCGTGCGGATAAAACAGTGATAACAGGAAGGCGGCGGCCAACCTCAGACCTGGATGCGCTTCTATACATCTTCCGGGAAAAGCCGGAAGTAAATGCCGTGATCCATACTCACCAGCCTTATGCGACGGCGGTAGGGCTGGTAGAGGAAAAACTGCCGGCCTGTACGACAGGGATCGCGGATACGGCACAGGGGGATGTCCCGGTCACCCCGTTTACCATATCTTCGGATGAGGGGATGGGGATCCAGGCCGTTGCCTGCTGCGGAAAGAGCCAGGCTGTCATTCTTGGGAATCACGGAGTGATCGGATTTGGAAAGACCTTGTTTGAAGCTCTGGAAACCGTGGTTTATCTGGAGGAAGGGGCAAAAACTTATCTGGCGGCGCGGGCTGTCGGAAGCGTGAAGCTGCTAACAGAAGAACAGATCCGGATGGAAAGTATGGATTACGGCAATTACGGGCAGTGAGAGAGGAGAGAACACGATGGAAAAAAAATATTTTATGGGTATTGATATAGGAACCAACGAGAGCAAGGGAGTTTTGATTGACGGGGAATGTCGGATCATACAGACCGCATCTGCGTCTCATGGTTTGGAAAATCCAAAGCCAGGATATTTTGAGCACGATGCGGAAGCGGTATGGTGGGGAGACTTTTGCAGGATTTCAAAAGAGTTGATCCGGAAATCCGGCATTGCAAAGGAGGAGATCAAAGGGGTCGGAGCCAGTGCCCTCAGTGCGGATGTGGTGCCGGTGGATGAAAACTGCAGGCCGCTTCGGAAGGCAATCCTGTATGGAATTGACGCGCGTGCCGTGAAAGAAATGGAATCGATTACGGAATATTACGGGGAAGAACGGACCCGGCAGCTTCTGGGACACGAGCTGTGTTCCTCAGACTGTATGCCTAAGATTCTCTGGATCAAAAATAACGAGCCGGAAATCTATGCAAAGACATACAAATTTCTGACTGCGTCCTCCTACCTGACCGCAAAGCTGACGGATCAATACGTCATCGACCGCTACCTTGCAATTTCCTCCTTTGGACCATGCTACAGACAGGATCTGTCCATCGACGAAGAACTGTCAAGGGAACTGTACTGCCGGGGAGACCAATTGGCCGAGGGACGTGAAACAGCCGAAACCGTCGGGTTTGTTACGGAGAAGGCGGCGGCGGAAACCGGGCTTGCGGCAGGAACGCCGGTTGTGACAGGGACGGATGACTCAGGTGCGGAAGCCATCAGTACCGGAGTACTGAAGCCGGGAGATCTGATGGTGCAGATCGGGTCTACCTGCTATATTATGTATTGCTCTGACAGACTGGTAGAAGACAATCGGATCTGGTCGGAGGATTTTCTGATTCCGGGGACATTCTGTGTAGACGGGGGAACCAATGCGGCGGGCTCCCTTACAAAATGGATCCGTGATACGATGTATTCCGATGTAAATGAAGCGGAAACAGGGGAAAATGCATATGCGATGATGGCAAAAAAAGCGGCTGGGATTCCAGCGGGATCAGATGGGATCATGGTACTTCCGTATTTTGCAGGTGAGCGAACTCCGATCAATGACTCTCAGGCAAGGGGAATGATTTTTGGGCCTCTGCTTCATCACACGAGAGACCACATCAACCGTGCGGCTTTGGAAGGAGTCGGATATTCCATTGCGCAGCATATCGACATCATGGAAGAGCACGGGCTTGAGATCCGGAATTTCCTGTGTGCAGGCGGCGGAACCAAGAATCCGACCTGGCTTCAGATCATTGCGGATATCACGGGAAAAACCGTAAAAACGGCGGAAGTCACAATCGGCGCGTCTTACGGGGATGCCATGATCGCAGCCATCGGCACGGGCCATATCAAAGACTACGGCGATCTGGAAAACTATATCAAGAGCGGACAGACCTTCATACCGGACGCGGAGACACATCGAGTATACCAGCCGCTGAAAAAGATATATGGGAAGCTGTATGAGGAGACAAAGGATACCATGCATATGTTATCGGAGCGGTATCAGGGGAACGATTTTGAAGAATAAGCGGTTTGGCTTTTCTAACAGCCCATTTTCTATGAAAAAATTTCCACCTGTGCGGCAGGAGGCCCTAGAGAGCCTCCTGTCTTTCTTGCGGATGCAGGAGATTACCTATACAGAAAAGTCCCCGTCAAAAAATCCCGCATCTGTCGGATACACATAGCTGTCTCCAATCTCATGAAGCAGGACTACATTCAGATGATTGTTCAGATTCTTCTTGTCGAATCCAATGGCTGCCGTCAGCTCGGGGAGCGCAACATTGCACGCACAGGGCAGCCCGTAAGCTTCCAGCACCTCCCGGATGGAGTCCCCGCGCCCGGCAGGAGTCAGCCCTTTTTCTTCGGCAAGCCGGGTGATCTGGTACATGCCGATGGCAACAGCCTCGCCGTGACTCTCCCGGCCATAGTGAAAATACTGTTCAATCGTATGGGCAAGGGTGTGTCCAAAATTCAGCAGCATCCGTTCTCCGGTATCAAACTGGTCCTTTTCTACGACCATCCGCTTGATATCTATACAGCGGCAGATAACAGACGCAAGCTCGCTCTTCAGGCTTTCAAAGGAGCGGTGCTTTTTCAGAGTCTCGAACAGGGAGGAATCCTTGATGCAGCCGTACTTGATCACCTCCCCCATGCCGTCGTGGATGAAACGCTCCGGCAGGGTGTCCAGCACATCCGGGTCGATGAGTACCAGCTTCGGATGATAGAACGCACCCACCAGATTTTTCCCTTGGGGCAGATCCACGGCCGTCTTTCCGCCCACGGAGGAGTCCACCTGCGCCAGCAGGGAAGTAGGAATCTGCACCAGCCTGACGCCCCGAAGAAATGTGGCCGCCGCAAATCCGGCAAGGTCGCCGATGACCCCGCCGCCCAGGGCAATGACCAGGTCGCTGCGGGAGATTTTCGCCTCCAGAAGGGCCGAATAGACCCGGGGCAGCGTCTGGAAGTTCTTGGTCTGCTCCCCGTGGGGAAGGATCAGGGTGTGGCACTCGAAGGAAGAGAGCATGCCCTTCAGTGCTTCGCCGTATAGCGGATAGACCTGGTCATCGGAAATGATCATGACCCGCCGGCCGCTGAAAGCCTGGGAAATATAGCTTGCCGCATGTTTTAAAATACCATTTTCAATATAGATCGGATAACTGTTTTCTTTTAGTTCCACTGTTAATTTCATAAGTTTAATCATTCCTTTCCGTTCACTCAGGCACATTTTTCACCGCTCATTACGCAATGCCCAACCAGTGGCCTGTGCGTCAGTACAATGAACCGTCTGCTCTTTTTTTCGTTACCATCATATAGCATCCCTGATAGATTGTCAAATGTTACTGGTCACACCTTGACCAGGCGTGCCCAGTAACTCGGGCCGTCATTTTAAATTGTCTGCGGCAATGGACGGCCTGGATACCAGCTTTTATGTGCATCCTCCTGACCAATCAGCGTGGTGATTGGTCAGGGAGTGACATGTAACTGTCAAATCTGCTGATAAAATCTCTTGATTGATGCCCCGGAAAATGTTACACTGTCTGTTGAAAAAAATAACCATAGAATAAAAAGAACATAGCATAAAAGAAGGAGTACAAGAATGGAAAAAAAGATAAAAAGATATGATTTTGACAGGATCAGCGGCAGAATGGCGCAGAAATTCGGTTCGATCAAAAAGGGAGAGGAAGAGGAACATTCCATTTCTCTGTTCTGTATGGAGTCAAATCTGTTAAAGCTTCACCGTGAAGAAGAAAAGAGAGATGGCAGGCGCACCGTTGAGGCGATCCATATCTGCCTTCTGACCATCGACGGCTACCTGAGAGAGATCAATTACGATCTGGGCGCGTTTTTGTCAGAAGAAAATCAGGCATTGGCCCATGGCCTTCTGATGAGTTTCGATCCATTTACGAATCCGGAGATCAGGGAGGCTTTGGAGGGTAGTGATCTTGATTCCGGGGAAGCCATGGAGGCCTATTATGAGGAACCGGTCAAGTGTCTGCTGCGTCTGGAAAAATCCATCGAATTGTGGACGAAGGCAAGGGGGAATAACGGATATTTTCAATATATCGAAGACCTGATGGGAGATACCGTGAAAAAAGATACAAAAATGGAATTTGCGGTTCCTGCAGACATTGCCGGGACTCAGGAAATATAAACTGCCGTCCGGGCCGCGGATCTTGAAGAAAAATCTGCACGCCAAATAATCCGGAAAACCTGCAGGCGGCAGGTTTCCCGGATACAGGTATGTGCTTTCAGGATTGATTATTTTACATGCTCCTCCTTTCCGTGGGACAGGCCTTTTGCGACATTGAATATAATTTCAAGCTGTTCATCATCCAGCGTATAAAGTATATTGATGATGTCGTTGATCTTGGCAGGATTTGGATTATCAGAGTTAAAAAAGTCTTTTGGAGTGATTTGAAAATATTCACATATGTAAAAGAAAGCCTGCATAGATGGAAAGGTTTGCTTATTCTCAATGCGATTGATATAGCTTTCGTTCTGACCGATGGTAAGGCTCATTTCACGTGCAGACACACTCCTTTTCATTCGCAGTGAGGCCATCCGATCGGCAAAAAAATCTTCATACATCTTGTTTATCACCTCGTAAGCTATTGTATGTTATTCTCGTCCCAAATATCAGATTTTAAAAATCATATTCGTATCTTCTTAAGATATTTTATATCATATCAGAATCAGGAGATACAGGATTTTTTCTGAGTTTACGAGCTGATAAACAGAGGCTTTATTTTTCCTTGAGAAGAGCCAGTTCCCGATATATGGTAGGCACGCTGCAGCTGAGGACATCAGCGATACGGTGGACGGCGCCCTTTACTAAAAACAGTTTTTTCTCCTGAAGCAGGGAAAGGATCAAAATACGGTCATCCCTTGTAAAATGCTCTGGAATCCTTTCCTGATACAGGCTGTGGAGAACCTGATTGATCGTCTTTGTCACGTTGTCCTGAAAGGTCTCGCTGTTCGTATTTCCGTTTCCCTCCAGCCTGGCGCTGCTGCGGACAAGTCCGCCCAACAGAAGAGCCGTATCGCTGATCAGCTGAAAACAAGAGGTGTCCATATTGATACAGAGCATGCCGAACAGTGTGCTTTCGGATTTGATGAAATAAGTGGAAGATTTCAGCAGCTTTTGATCCGCCGTGTACCCGGAATAATTTGCAATAAAATCCCTGGATTTCCATTCTTCATTTTTGATCATCCGTTCCGCCAGATCTGTCATAGGCGCGCCGATACCGCGCCCGCTGATATGCCCGTTCGTGATTGCAACGATCTTCTGGATCCGGCAGTCTAAAAGAGCAACCTCGCAATGTTCCCCAAGTGCGGTTCCCAGAAATGGAACCAGAGTTTTGTAATAATGCATCATGTCATCCATGCTTCATCACCTCCATATAATTCTGTGTAAACTTGATAAAGGTCTTACTGATCGGAGAAATGGAATTGAGGTCATTGTAAATGATTCCAAGTTCTCTGAAAGGCTCTTCTATGATTTTTTTGGAAATAATCGGAAGATTCAGATAATCCTTAAATGACATTTCAGGAAGAATACTGACTCCCAGATTTCGCGCGACCATAGACACAGTCAGGTTGTCATCAGAGACAGAATAGTTGATATTATAGTTCAAATGATATTTTTGAATGAGCTGCCCTACCTGATGATTCGGCCCTTCTCCAGGCATGATAAAAGAATCCGACTCCAGGTCGCGCAGGGAAATGGTTTCTCTTTCTGCAAGGGGATGGCTGCAGGAAAGAACAGCGCACAAATCCTCTCGAAAGAAAACAATCGTTTTGAAGGGAAGAGACGGCGTGATGGAAGTAATTCCGAAATCGACTCTTCCGCCAACCAGCATTTCTTCAATTTCTTCATAATTTCCATCAATCACAACAATATGTATTTGCGGATATTGCTGTTTAAAAGCAGACAGAAGATCTGGAAAATAGTGGATCGCCAGGCTGGGGATCGTAGCAATGCAGAGCGTACCGGCCCCCGGGTCATGATAGGAAGCAAGGCTGAAATCCAGGGCGTTCTGGGCATCTACGATATTACGGATGTATGGAAGTACATCAATTCCGGCTCTGGTGAGGCTGATGTTATTATTTTCCCGATTCAGCAGTTTAAAGCCAAAGGTTTTTTCCAGATTGGAGACCGAATGGCTGACAGCGGACTGGGTATATCCGAGCTCTTCCGCTGCTTTCGAAAAATTACGGCATTCCAGGACTTTGAGAAAGATTTCGTATTTTACAGTATCCATAAGCTCCTCCTTTGTATCCAGGACAGTCAATTCCTGAATCTGATTCCTTGGTATTCCATAGTTACAATTCACAGCCGCATACCTCGCGCTATCTATATCATAATATTTTTTTATCAGAATTATGTATGAGGATGATTAATATTTCTATGAATTTTATTTGTTAGACGATTTGCGCATTTGCTGATATGCTTGAATTAATAACAGTTAATTCGAAAAATATTTGCTGAATAATCAGAAATTTGATTGTGTTAATGCAAAAAATAAGCAAAATCAATGCAGGGTGAAGTGCGATTGACATAAGAAACATACGAAGAACTGATAATAATTTATTACGCAGGAGGATATCTATGAAGGAACTGACCGGCAGGATATTTAATATCCAAAAATGTTCGATCCGAGACGGGAGGGGAATGCGGACCACCGTATTTTTGAAAGGCTGCGGTCTGCGATGTCTGTGGTGCGCAAATCCGGAAGGGATTTCCTTTGCGCCGGAGATTTCACTGAATCCGGTGAATTGCATGGGATGCGGCTTTTGTCTGAAACAATGTCCCTCCGGCGCAGTGAGCCTGGATGAAAAGGGGGTTATGAAGTATGACAGATTGAAATGCGCCGCATGCGGACTGTGCGCGCAGTTGTGCCCGACAGAGGCGAGAAAGAAGTTCGGACAGGAATATACGGTAGATGAATTGTTCCGCCGAATCTATCAGGATCATTTTTATTTTGAGCATTCCGGAGGAGGCGTTACATTTTCCGGAGGAGAGGCGCTGATGCAGCCGGAGTTTTTGCTGGAGGTCTGCAGGAAGTGCAAGGACTATAAAATCCATGTTGCCATCGAAACATGCGGCTGCGGCAATTATGAAAAATTTGCGTCCTGCCTGGACTATATTGATTTTATTTATTTTGATATCAAGCATATGGACAGTAAGATGCACCGGAAAATTACAGGACAGTCCAATGTACATATTCTGGAAAATCTGAAACGGATCAGCGGACACGGCAAAGAAATCTGTGTACGCACGCCCGTGGTTCCCGGCTGGAATGATTCGGAGGAAAATATCAGAGCTACGGCGGCATTTGCCGCACAGTGCGCGAACGTCAGACGGTATGAGCTTCTGGCCTATCATAAGCTGGGGATCAATAAATATAAGATCTTGGGCAGGAAATATCAGCTGGAGGATGTGGAGGAACCTGGGAAAGATCACATGCTGCATCTGGTAGATGCGGCCAATGAAGTACTTCTGCCGATTGGAAAAAAGTGTTTTTACAATAGTGAGAACAGTGCCGATGAGTAGATGGATTTTGAAAACCATCCCGCTAAAACAGGGGGTTTTATAAAAAATAAAAGGAGGCAGCATTATGAGCAGCAAGAAAGTCGAATTTTTAAAAGCACGGCTTCGGAACACGCACCCGTCTATTTCCGTGGAAAGGGCGAGGCTGGTCACGGAGTTCTACCGTATTCCGTCCGTAGAATCACCGGTTTCCAGGAAGGCACACCTTTTGGAGTACCTGCTGGAGAATATGACCATCTTTATCAATCCGGAGTCTATTTTCGTGGGAGACCATGGGGAGAGGTACCGCTCAGTTCCGGCATATCCGGAGTGGGGGGCAAACTGGATCCTGGAGGATATCGATACCTTTGACACCCGGTCTACGGATAACATGTGCTGGGTGAAGCCGGAGGACAAAGAAGAGCTGATCAAAATCTGTACGGAGTGGAAGGGACACGGCTTCCGGGAAGTGATCGACAGCCGGCTTCCGGAGGACATGAAACAGGCATCTCTGGACGGACTGATTACCATCGGTTCCCGTATCGTTTCCACTGCGAGCCATATGCCGCAGTACGGCGTGATTTTTGAAAAAGGCTTCCGGAAGATGATGGAAGAGATCCAGGACAAGCTGGATCACATTGAGCACTATGATTTCATGACGCAGGAGCAGAAGGATACCTGGGAGGGGATGCTCATTACATTAAATGCAGCGATCAAATTTGCTCATCGTTATGCGGATTTGGCGCGCGAAATGGCAGAAGAAGAACAGAATGAAACACGAAAAGCGGAGCTCATCCGCATTGCGGAAACCTGTGAGCACATCCCGGAGCTTCCGCCGAGAACATTTTATGAAGCAATGCAGTTTTTCTGGTTCATCCATCTCATCTATCAGATCGAGAATGCGGGGCACAATCATTCCGTAGGCCGTTTTGACCAGTTTATGTACCCGTATTTCAAGCACGACATTGACAGCGGGATCGTGACGGAAGATGTAGTGGTTGAGATGATTGAGTGCATGCTCATCAAATGGACGGAGATTTTTGAGCTGCGCGACCATATTGAGGCTGAGGCATATGCAGGATTCCCGATGTGGACAAACATTACGATCGGAGGAATCAATTCTGAGGGAAAAAATGCATGCAACCGTCTCACCTACCTGTTCCTGGAAGCTGCGGACGGCGCACAGACGACCCAGCCTGCGATCTCCTTCCGCTACAACAAAAAAATTGATGAGGAGACATTTAGAAGAGCGTTGAAGCTGACCCAGAAAGGCCTTGGACAGCCGGCATTCTTCAATGACGATATCAATATCCCACGTGTACTGGCCAACGGATGCAACGATATTCGGGAGGCGCGCGACTATGCGATAGAGGGCTGCGTAGAGGCACAGGTGCCGGGAAAAACGGATTTTCGCCCGGTAGCCGGATTCATCAATATCCTGAAGGTATTGGAGCTGACCATGCACAACGGGCTGGATCCAAAAACCGGACGGCAGTTCGGGCCAAAGACCGGTTCTATGGAAGAGATGGACAGCATGGACAAGTTCATGAAGGCTTATAAGGAGCAGCTTGCATACATCATTGACTACCATCTGCAGGCATATGGGATCTGTTCTGCGCTGCATTCCCAGATCTGCCCCACTGTATTTGCGTCAACCCTGGTGGACGGATGCATTGAAAAAGGACGTATCCTTCAAAAGAACGGCGCAAAATACAGCAGCACCGGTACCTTTATCAGCGGTGTGGCAAATGCGGCGGATTCTCTGGCAGCAATCGACCAGGTGGTATTCCGACAGAAGCTTTTGACGCTTCCCCAACTGACGGACATTCTGGATCATAATTATGAAGATCATGAAGAGTGGCATCAGATGCTTCTGAATAAATATGTGCATTTTGGAAATGATGAAGATCTGGTTGATGATTACTGCCGTCAGGTTGTAACCTTCTGCGCGGAGGAAAACCGGGCTCATCAGGATTCAAGGTTCGGACAGTATGAACTGATCCTTTTGAATCAGACTTACAATATCTGGCAGGGACGAGTTGTAGGAGCAACGCCGGACGGACGAAAGGACGGAGAGCCTCTTGCCAACAATGCTTCGCCTTCCAACGGCATGGACCGGAACGGCCCGACCGCAGTGGGCAATTCCATTGGAAAGATGGACACAGTGATGGTTCCGAAGGGCGTTCTGGTGAATCATAAATTCGACCCTGCGGTTGCAAAGGGGGAGAAAGGCCTGGAGATGCTGGAAGCATTTGTAAAAGGGTACTGTGAAGCGGGCGGGCAGCATGTGCAGATCAATGTGGTGGATACGAAAACCCTGCGCGATGCCCAGGAACATCCGGAACAATATAAGAATCTGATGGTCCGGGTGGCGGGATACTCCGCATTCTTCGTGGAGCTGGATCCGAGAGTGCAGGAAAATATCATCGGACGTACAGAGCATACAAGCTGCTGCTGATCATAGGATTTAGAACGGGCCGTGTACTATGCTGCACGGCCGCAGGTCAGTACAGTAATCGGGAAATGACTTGTTCCATAACGAAAGGGTTATCAAAAAGAGAATCAGGCGAGGAATACAGATCAGATAAATTGAAGGAGGGTTTTATGGATAAAAAGAATATGAGCGGAATGACATTTTTTAAACTGGCGGGAGCGCTTTTGGCGTTTCTGATTGGTTCCGGATTTGCGTCCGGACAGGAGACGATCCAATACTTTTCGGGATACGGCTATATGGCTGTCGGCGTAGGCTTGATCAACTTTATCATGATGTATGCCACATATGTGGCGTATGCGTATGCCGGGCGGACCAGGGGCCTGACGGACCTGAAAGAGGTTACCACGTTTTATGCGGGAAAATTCTGGGGAAAATTATTTGAAATATTCGCATGGCTGTTTGTTGCATGCTGTTATATTTTCATGTGCTCCGGCGGCGCGTCAACATTTAACCAGCAGTGGGGGCTGGCTATGCCGATCGCGATTGCGATCATGGTAGCGGCATCTGTGGCAACCGCAATCTTTGGTCTGAACCGTGTTGTCGATATCATTGGTTTTATCGGGCCGGTCATTGTGTGTTTTACCCTGATCGTCGGACTGATCTCCGCATTCACATTTTTCCCGCAGATTCCGGAGGGAATGGCGCTTTTAGACAGCGGCGCGGTTTCGATCACAAGGGGGACGAACCACTGGCTGACGGCAGGCCTGTCCTTCGGAGGCTGTTCCCTTCTACTGGTTTCCAATTTTGTCGCGACCATGGCATATCAGAACCGGGAATATAAGTTTACGCCGTTTAAGCTGGTTCTTTTTACAGGTGCGTTTTTTATTTCAATCGTATCCGTACTCATGGGACTGAACCACCTTGGAAATATTGAGGAAGCTTCCACAGTCGCGATTCCGAACCTGGCACTGGCTTCGAATATTATGGGATCCGTAGGGACGCTGTTTGCCGTGATCATTATTTTGGCGATCTATTCCACGATCTGTCCATCCCTATGGAATACGGTCAGCTTTTTTATCAAAGATGACAAATCAAGGAACTACAAATTGACAGTTGTCGGATTCGGCGTGGTTACATATTTTGTATGTCTTTTCGTACCGTATCAGCAGCTGCTTGGATTTATCATGACCTATTGCGGCTACTCCGGGGCCATCGTTTTTGCTGTGATCGTAGCAAGGTATGTGATGGTAAAATCCAAAGATCAAAAGGAAGGCATTGAAGCTTAAAGGAGGAGGTTTTTCAGATGTTTCGGCCAGTTGCGCAGCTACCGCTGGATTACAGCGTGTTTAAAGATAAAAAATCAGTTTTTTCATGGGCGCCTTCCGGCGCGGTTCTTTTTGGGAATGGAGCTTCTAAAAGAACCGGGGAGCAATTAAAAAAGCTGGGAGTCAAAAAGGCGACTCTCGTGACCGATCAAGGGCTTGTAAAATTCGGTATTGCAGAGCGGATCATCCGATCCGTGGAAGACGCCGGGATCATACTGGATGTCTATGACGAGTGCGAACCGGATTCTTCCGTAGAAACCGTAGAAAAAATTGCCGCCCTTGCAAGGGATTCCGACGTATTGATCGGACTTGGAGGCGGCAGCTCCATGGATCCGGCCAAAGCAGCCGCGATCCTTGTTACGAACGGAGGCAGCATCCGGGATTATCAGGGATGCGATAAATTTACCAAAGCACCGCTTCCTGTTGCGGCCATTCCTACGGCAGCGGGAACCGGAAGTGAATGTACGCCGTTTGCGGTGATTGCGGACCGGCAGCGGGCATGGAAGATGCCCATCGGAGGAACCGGGATCATGCCGGCCCTGGCAATCTGCGATCCGGAGCTGACCTGGTCGCTTCCGGCAGGTATCACCGCGGCAACCGGAATGGATGCACTGACCCATGCCATTGAAGCCTATACCTCCCGGTGTACGGAACCGATATCGGACGCACTGGCCGTACAGGCGATCAAGCTCATTGCCCATGCGATCCGGCCGGCAGTGTATCGGGGCGATATCGACCATGACGCAAGATATGATATGATGATGGGAGCCATGCTGGCCGGTTATGCATTTACCAGCGCCAGTCTGGGAATCTCTCATTGTATGGCGCATCCGCTGGGAGCACAGTATCAGGTCCCCCATGGTGTGGCCAATGCACTGTGTCTGCCGGTAGTCATGGAATTTAACATGGGCGCGTGGCCGGAGCGCTATGCGGAGATTGCCGGCTTTTTCGGCGAAGATATCTATGGAATGTCCGTAAGGGAGGCCGCAAAAGCAGGAGTACGGTGTGTATATGAGCTGCTGGAGGATATGCCGATCCGACCTCTGGAGTCATTCGGGGTTACAGAGGAAAGTCTGGAGGGACTTGCCGATGATGCCATGCTGGGCGGTGACCGGCCGAACAACGCAAGGATGACGACAAAGGAAGATTTTATTCAATTATACAGGAAGGTGATGGCTCTGAAAAAATAGAGCATATCCGAATCGACTGAAGGAGTATCGATCATGAAATATAATTTTGATGAAATCATTGACCGGAAACATACAAACTGCATGAACACGGATGGATTCAGACAGTATATTTTTCACGCAGATGAAACGATGAAATTTCCCTTTGCGGATGAGGAGTTTATTCGCATGTGGATTGCGGATATGGAGTTCGCGGCGCCGGAGTGTATTACGGACGCAATACGGGAAAGGCTGGACCGGAAAATTTTCGGATATACAAGGATTTTCGGAGACGAGTATTATCGGATATTTTCGGACTGGACCAGAAAACTCTACGGGTGGACATTTCCTCAGAAAGATCTGTATACCTCTCATGGGGTGATTCCGGCGTTATATGAACTGACCGGATATATCTGCGGGTCAGAGGATAAGGTACTGATGATGACACCCTCCTATGCCTATTTTAAATATGCCGCAGAGCACAATGGAGTGGGATATGTGTGCTCGGACTTGCTGAACCGGAAGCAGGACGGATATTATGAAATTGATTTCGAAGATTTTCGGAAAAAAGCGGAGGATCCGGCGGTCAGACTGTTTATATTCTGCAATCCCCATAATCCGTCAGGACGGATCTGGACAGAGGAAGAGCTGCGCCGGGTGGCGGAAATCTGTTTTGAAAATGATGTGATGATCATTTCCGATGAGATCCACTGCGACCTGATCCGAACCGGGCGGACCCATATCCCGCTCGCAAAGATGTATCCGGACAGTGACCGGATCATTACCTGTATGGCGCCGAGCAAGACCTTCAATACGGCCGGGCTGCAGTTTTCCAATATCATCATCCCCAATGAAGAGATTCGGAAATGCTGGCTGAAATGGCATAATTTTGATGAAAATCCGCTTTCTCTAGCCGGAGCGATGGGGGCTTATCAAGGTGGATATGACTGGCTGATGGAGCTGAGAACCTATCTGGATGCCAATTTTGAATTTGTGCGCAGTTATTTGGCGGAGCATTTACCGGAGGTGGTATTTCGGATTCCGGACGCTACATATCTTGGTTGGGTGGATATCGGAGCTTATGTCGACAAGGAGGAGGATCTTCCACTGCTTTTTGCAGAAAAAGCAGGAGTGCTTCTGGAAGGGGGAAATATGTTTGTCCAAAATTCGGATACATATATCCGTCTGAATGTGGCGTGCCCTCGGTCCGTATTGGAAGAAGGGATGCGGAGGATATGCGGTCTATTAGGAAATGCCGTGAAATAACAGATGTAGATTGCGAAGGATAAATTTGCATGCAGCGGATTGCGGCGATTGAGGATAACGGTGAATATGCAAGTGTACTGACTGCATGATTGTGGAATTTTCGTAATGAGAAGAAGGGAAACAGATGGATCTGCGGACAATGTATGAGGAATTAGACCGGTTATTTGCAAACGAAAAATACGGGGAAGCGGAGGCGTTCTTACGTTCCGGGATTCAAGACGCGGTCCGGGAAGGGGAGTTGGCTTCTGCCCTGGCACTTTGGAACGAACTGGGAGGATTCCTTCGTGTCTGCGCAAAATACAAAGAGGGGATCGAAGCATTTCAAAATTCCCTGGAGACTGCTTTTTTGCTGGGGATGAAAGGTTCGGAGCAGGAGGCCACCATCCATATGAACCTGGCCACGTTATATGCGGCGGCAGGCGAGAACAGAAAAGCAGCTTTCGAATTCGATCAGGCTGCAGAGATCTATGAATCGCGGCAGATCCGGGATTATCGGTCTGCGGCGCTGCAGAATAACCGGGCAGCCCTGTATTTGAAAGAAAAGCAATATGACAGGGCGATGGAAAGTGCTGAAGCTGCGTTTGCATGGATCAGCGGCCTTCCGAACAATGAGGATGAGCTGGGAGTGACAAATACGCTTCTGGCTCAGATTTACACGGCGAAACGAGAATTTGAAAAAGCGGAGGAACATATTGCCCAGGCGGAAGCTGCATTCTCAAAGCTGGCATTTCCGAATCCAATGCACTATGCGGTTCTGCTTTCCGCAAAAGGGCAGACGCTTTCCTTGTCCGGACAATGGGAAAAGGCGCGTTTGTGCTATGAGGATTCCCTTCCGCTGATCGAGGACCATTTTGGGAAAAACCTTTCTTATGCTTCCTGCCTGAGAAATCTGGCTGTCTGCTGCCGGGAGCTGGGGGATTTAAAGAACGGGGAATGCTATCAGAAAGAGGCGGAAAAAATAGAGAAGGAACAGGGATATGAAAGGACTTGAGCTGTCAAGGAGATATTTTGAGACATATGGAAGGCCGATGCTGGAAAAGGAGTATCAGCAGTATACAGGAATCATTGCGGCCGGTCTGGCGGGTTCGGGTTCGGAATGCTTTGGATTTGATGACGCATATTCCCGGGATCATGATTTTGGTCCCGGGTTTTGTATCTGGATTCCGGAGCGGTATGAATCTGTAACAGGAGAAAATCTGCAGCGGTCCTATGAATTGCTGCCGTCCTTTTTTGAGGGGTATGGAATTTCCGACTGTGCTTTGGAGCGCGGAAACAGGATTGGGGTCCATTCGATTGAGTCCTTTTACCGGGACCTGATCGGCAGGGCGGATGCTCCGGAGACCAATATGGAGTGGTTTTGCATTCCGGAAAGATTTTTGGCAATGGCAGTGAATGGTGAAGTATTTTGTGATCCTTTGGGGGAGTTTACAAAAATCCGCCGGAAGCTGCTGGGATTTTATCCGGAGGATGTGCTCAGAAAAAAGCTGGCCGCAAAGTGCGCTGTGATGGGACAGGCAGGACAGTATAACTATGGGAGATGTATACGCCGCGGGATGTATGAGACGGCAGGACTTTGTGCCGGCCGGTTTGTAACGGCGGCATTGGGGGCAGTTTATCTGCTGAATAGAACATATATGCCGTTTTATAAATGGGTATTTCGCGGGGCGGAGGAGTTTGCGGAATGGGAAAGTGTGGTGGAGGATTTGAAAAAAATGATGCGGCTGTCGGATGTTCAGGATTCTGCGGGGAAAATGCTGCTGATCGAACGGGTCTGTATCCGGGTGCGGGATGCTTTGATCTTAAAAGGGTGGTCCTATGGGGAAGAATGCTTTCTGCAGAACCATGCAAAGCGTGTGACGGAAATGATCCGGGATCCGGTGCTTCGGGGGTTGCCGATCATGGCGGGGGAGTAGTTCTGGAATGTGGATACGATATGGAAAGAAGAGGGGACAGAACATGAAGAACACAATCTCTGCTTATGCAGAGGCATGACTTTGTTTACTTTTGTGGGGCGGTACGATGGTATCCACAAAAATTCTGCTGGAAAGTGTTTCAACGGTGATGCAGTTGTTTTTAAGATTTCTGATAGCATATTTGGCTTTTTCCTTTCTAAGACAGGGACTATTCTGGCCAGCATAAACGGGCAGGGAATGACGTTGGAAATCAAGGGCGACCTTTTGGTCGGGTGTGCGGCGTTAAGGCTCAGCGAAAACGGGAAAAGAAAAAGAGGGATCATAGTATGATGCAAGTAAATGGAGAGCGGGAAGATATCATAGAGAGGATCATTGAAAAAGAATGGAACTTTTTTGCCAAGGTAAATAATATCGGCGGGAGGGCAGACTGCCAGGATGATTTCCGGACATTTCAGATTATGAGGTCCAGTCAGTTTGAGGCATGGGATCAAGAGGTGCTGCACAGCTATGCGCATGATCTGGAGCAGGCAGAATTCATGGGGCAGAATCCGGTGGAATTGAAATATGCGTATATGATGAAGGACACAGCTCCGGAGTATTATGAACAGAAGCTGGCTCCATTTCTGCCGGAGATCAAAGAGGAAAAAAAGAAGGCGGCAGAACAGATTCTGGAATGGGAAATGACATGCTATCATAAGCTGCGGGAAATGTATCCGAATTTTATCGGATTGGGAAGGCAGGAACAGGATTCGGAGGGGAATCAGATGACTTCCATCTCTGTATATCTGCGCGGGGAATTGTATACATATTCCAGGGAAACCTTGACGCTATATTTGGAGATGGTGAAGAATAAGGAGAAGGAAGGGAGTAATTTGATTCGTGAGATTTATGAAAATACGGCGAAGAGGTATGGGTATCAGGATCTCGAAGATGCGGAAAGAGCGGTCACTCCAGAGAGTGGTTGAAAACTGCTTTCTGTAAACTGAAACGATAGATCGCGGGAATGAATTTTCATACACGCCTCAGGGGATCATTTTATGTAAGTGATTCCGGAAAGAAATATGATGGATACGACACAGGCGGGAAGGATGCAAGGTATGGCAGTCTTTCAGAGGATCGTCGGGAAATGATATTTACATACAACATCTTGCGGTGATGTATAAGCGGCCGTGCGAGATGTTGTGTGTAAACAGCTGTTTCCCGACAGATCATCCTGCATAATCCTGCCCTGCGGCATCAATACCGCCGCCTGCACCACTTCTCCAGCAGATTGATCAGCGAATACAAAAGCATCGCCATGATACAGAGCAGGATAATGCTCATCAGCAGCCAATCCATCTTAAAGACCTGGCTGGAATAAATGATCAGATACCCCAGCCCGCTCCGCGCTGCCAGAAATTCTCCGATCACGACCCCCACCAGGCAGAGCCCGATATTGACCTTCATATTGCTGATGATGGCAGGGATGGAGCTTGGCAGTACGACCTTGGTGAGGGCATGCCATTTGTTCCCGCGCAGGGTATAGATCAGCTTGATCTTCTCTTGATCCACTCCGGTAAAGCTGGTATACAGGTTCAGGATGCTCCCGAAGATCGCCACAGACATTCCGGCCACGATGATGGTGGTCTGATTGGCGCCCAGCCATACGATCAGGAGAGGCGCAAGGGCGGACTTGGGCAGGCTGTTGAGCACCACCAGATAAGGATCCAGGATTTCGGACAGCTTGCGGCTGCACCAGAGCAGCACTGCAGCCAGGATACTGATGAGGGTGGTCAAAAGGAAGCTGGCAATGGTCTCATACAGGGTACTCCAGAGATGCAGGAAGATACTTTTGTCCGTTACCATTTCCAAAAAACAGCGGGTGACCTGCGAGGGGCTGCTGAAAATGAAGGAATCAATGATTCCGGCCCTGGCGGTAAATTCCCATAAAAAAAGAAAACAGATCAGGATTGCGGCGCGGGAAAAGCAGACGATACGCCGGTGCAATTTCCTTCCATGCAGGAAATTGCGCTGCCCGGCGGAGAATACTGCTGTGTTCTGCGTGATGCATGCAGCTTCCTGAGTTTTACATTGTCCGGTAGAGATATCACGCATTGGTATTCAGCTCCTTCCAGATGATATTGAAATAATGCTTAAATTCCGGTGCATTGCGCCGGTTCATGGGAGTATCTGCCTCTAATTCAAAAGTGATGGGAATGATCTTCGCGATGGAAGCGGGGCGGGGAGTCAACACCACGACCCGGTCGGCCATGCTGACTGCCTCGGAAAGGTCGTGTGTCACAAGGACCGCGGTCTTATGGGCATTCCGAAGAATCTGGCCGATGTCGTCACAGACCGATAAACGGGTCTGATAATCCAGGGCAGAAAAGGGTTCGTCTAACAGCAGAATGTCCGGATCCAGTACCAGCGTCCGGATCAGGGCCGCCCGCTGGCGCATCCCGCCGGAGAGCTCGGATGGTTTCGCGTTTTCAAATTGTTTCAGGCCGTACAGATCTAACAGCTCATGGGCATATTCCCGGGAACGCTCCGAGAGCATGTGCCGGATCTCCAGGCCCAGCAGGACGTTGCGGTAGACGGTCCGCCACTCGAACAGGTGGTCATGCTGCAGCATATATCCGATGTTGGTGGAGCTCTCCCGGAGCGCCTTTCCGTTCAGCTTCACCTGCCCGTCCTCGGCATCGATCAGGCCGCTTATAATTGAAAGCAGCGTGGATTTGCCGCACCCCGAAGGTCCTACGATGGCGACAAACTCCCCAGAGGATACGGAAAATGAGATATCTGTCAGTGCTTTTGTTTCTCCTTCCAGACTGTGATATGCATAATTGATATTTTTAAGTTCCAATATGGGTTCCATGCAGACACTCCAATCAAAAGATATATAATACTTTATGACAAAAAAGTGGAGAGGTGCATAGGAAAAGGAGGACCCGCCGGCCCCCCTTGTACCCTTCCTGTATTCTCCTTCCAGTATTCCCGTTCCAGCATTACTCTTCCGGTATTCCCGTTCCTCCATTATCCTTACTGCGTCACCTTTACATACACATAGTCATTTCCGCCTTCCGGAGCCTTCCACCCGTTATACTCCGAATAAAACTGGAAAAATGCGCGGTCGAGCTGATCTTCGTCTACCACATAGACAAGTGTATATTCCAGTTCCTCGCCCGGTTCCATCGGAACAAAATGGAAATCCTTGACACGTTCGATTCCGTCCGTATGATAGATCTTGTCAAAATATACCGGGAATCCGTCTGTCTGCAGATGATATCCCTCATTAGCGGGACTGTATTTCCAGTCAGCGGCATAACTTTTGAAAATCCCGTCTTCATTGACATCCAGATAATGGATATAAGGGCATACGGTTACGTTATTGTCATATTCATTTACGGTGTTATGGTTCTTTACCTTCATATGCGCTACCACGAATTTAGAATTTACGGTCTCTACGGTCGGCTCCCCGGTTTCCTTTCCATTTTCATCGTAGGAATACTTATAGCGTTCATGGGATTTGAGGGTGCCGTCCTCGTTGATCCAGTCCGCCATCTCGCCCGCAAAGTCATAATAATTTTCTACCGGATATTCGGAAACCGGAAGCGCGTCTTTGATTTCGATGGATTCCACGGTATAGCGGATATCATCCGGCTTTATACCGTTTTTATCCGGCCCGAAAGGTATTTTCAATTCTTCCCCTGTGGAAAAGAAATTATTGTCCGCCAGCAGCTCCGGAGTCCATTCCCTCAAGGCGCTTTCCTGGTTTGCTTTCTGCTCTGCGAGCAGAGCTTCGATCTCCTCGTCCGTCGCATACGGCACGGTAGAATCCAGCACCTGTATGTCCAGTCCCTCTGCGATTTTTATCGTCTCTTCCATGGGAAGTGTATTGTTCATATCAAAGATTTCTACGAGATAGCCTTCTTCTTCGTTGAACAGCATCACGTTCTTGGTGGTTTTGTCGCTGTCCATATAACGGCTCTCCGACAAAAACAATGCGGCCTTCATTCCATTGATCTCGATCTCTTTCTTTAGATTTTCCTCTTTCAGCCCGTGGGTCAGGTCATCGCTGTTCCCCATGCGGATCTGCTGATCCAATTCTGCGGCGTTCCATGCGATAATGGTGACGGTTCCTCCGGTCTCATTGTTATGCCATTTCCCTCCGTAGGGCGTATTTTCCGCGCCTAATGCATAGCCGGCAGGCATATAGGTGGGAGTGACCTCGATCTCATGGGCCTCCTTTTGTTCGCGGTCGATCGCAAGGTCATAGGTCACGGAAGACTCCTCCTTCACCAGATTTGCGGTCAAAAATTTATTGGCGGCAGCCACCACCAGAGAGGAGCCTGCGGCCAGTACAGCCGCCGCTGCCAGAACGCGCAGCATTTTGTGTCTCCTGGCAAAGGAGACTCTGCCCTTTCTCTGGATCCCCAGCTTCCGGTATGCATCCTGCATCCCCTGGTCTACCTTCTCCGGAATGACCAGCTCCTGATTTAAGATTCTTATCATTTCCTGATCCGTATATGTTCTCTTCATGTGTTACCTCCTGACTGATTCATGCGGTTTGTCTGTATCCTTTCTTCCTGCGAAGCGGCGAGCCAAGTGGTCGTGCCTGCAGGGCCGTTTGACATCTGTGAAGCAGCGGGCCGGGCAGCTATGCTTCCAACTCATATTCACCGGACAGCCTGCTTCAAATATCTGGCCGGCGGTTCAAAACGGTACTCTCTGGCAGCCTCCCTGCGGCCCCTGGACAGCCGGGTCTTTACCGTATTTTCCTCCAGATCCAGTATCTGCGCGATCTCGCGGATTTTAAAGCCCTCCACATAATACAGGATCAGGACGAGACGGTATTTTTCATCCAGAGAATTCAGAAGCTCATAAAATTCATAATTTTCCAGTGACACGCAATTTCCTCCCTGCTCCGGCAGCTGTTCTGTGGGGCATTCCCTTCGGCCGGCATTCAAGATATCGATACATTTGTTGATCAGGATCCGGACCAGCCAGGTCTTGAAGAACTGTTCGTTCTCCAGGCTGTCCAGCTTTTCATAGCAGGTCAGGATTGTCTCCTGGATGGCATCTGCGATATCATCATCAGATCTCAGATAACTTCTCGCAACCTTATACATCGTAAGCTTCTGGCTTTCCATCAATTCCACGAAAGCATTGCTGTCATGTCGTTTTGCTCTTTTTACTAAAAACTTCAAGAATAAAACCTCCTCACTTTATCCATGTACCTGTGGGACCATGCAAATGTATATTCCGCAGACACAGGGTCTTTTGTTACCGAAAAATACTGTCACAGCAGGTTTTTCAGTCCACTTTTATCTGGCGCCTTACTTATTAGACAGATGAAAGGGCAAAAAGGTTTCAGGCAATTATTATTTTTTTGCCAACGAAAAAAACCGGCAGATGGATATGATTCTGCCGGTTAGGAAATGGATGAAAATCATATTTCAGTGCTCAGCGAGATATTCCTCCGCTGTTTTCCAGGCCCGCGCCTCCGCAAAATTCCATT
The DNA here is from genome assembly GCA_009911175.1 of Lachnospiraceae bacterium. Next base: position 59,210 of record QXWX01000012.1, read on the forward strand.
CCCGAAAATTGGGTTTCCTGAACTCGTAGATCCCTTCCATATAAAATTCAAACTGCGATTCCAGATATTCGCCTATGGTCTCGAACTTGGAAAGGTCCTCCTGGCACTTGAATTCATAGGGTTCGTCTCTGTAATAATAACGGTCATCCTCCGTGTAGATATACGTTTTCATTTTTATATCCGCCATCTGCGCAACATAGGGCGCGGCATCGACGGACAGGTTATGGAGCAGATAGTTCACATCCTGCCAGGTGATCTGTTCCATATGCCGAAGGTTGTAGGAGGCGATGATACGGTCCACTCCGGCGAAGGAAAACACAAGATAGCAGCAGGTCACGACCGTCACGGTATACCGAAACAGAGGAAACGCCTGCCGGAAGATGCTGACCATCACGCCTCCCATGATCAGGGTCAGTACTCCCAAAAACCAGAGTACCAGGATCCGCAGGAAGGTGAGATGGTAGACTCCCACATAGAGCAGCATCCGGTAGGCTGCCGACAGGGTCATGACGCAGGTGCAGACGGAGATCACCAGCAGCAGGACATTCAACGCCCGGCGCGTTTCAAAGACCTGGATGCAGACCATTACGGTCACCAGATTGATCAGGCTCACGGCCAGAAGCTGCCAGAAGCCCTGGTGGGCATACTGGGAATAGGTCATTCCGTCGGGCAGGCCCCGGCGCAGGAATAAAAACAGGATCTGGATCCCGGAATAGATCACATAGATGAAAGCCAGTGTCATGGTAAATGTGATCCCGATCAGCGCGTTTGCCCCCGATCCTTCTTTTTGAGTCGGGCTTTTCAGATTTTGTCGGAACAAAGCCGCAAAAAATACATAGAGCATGAAAAAACCAGAAAGAAAACTCCAACAGATCCGGACGGCAGTGGTGAGATTCGGAATATCCGGGATCGTGATGCGGATCCGGAAATAACTGGCAAAGACCGGATCAGATCCAATCAGGAGCGGCATCACGCACAGCAGGAAGAGGGCGGCGATGGCAGCGCCTGTGAGCACGGCCGGGGCTTTCTTTTTTAGATTCGCTCTTTTTTGCAGGGCTTCTTCAGAACTTGCTGCCTTGTGCTTTGATATAGAATACAGCATATGTTCGAACGGCTTGAACAGTGATACGAAGCAGGTCCCGGCAAAGAACAAGAGCTGTTTTAAATTGGCAGAAAAGCTCCAGCGGCTGTCTTCATACATCTGATGCAGCATGCCCGTACAGAATAGAAGCAGGATGCCGACGCGGTTGAACAGGTGGATCCAGGCATTGGCCGTCATGCAGGTGGAAATGCCAAGTAACAGCATTCCCGCAAAATAAAAGAACAGCCCACGCTTCCATGGGATGCCGGCTTTACCAAGCCACAGGACAGAAAACAGGATCACCGCGGCAACGGCAGCCGGAAAGGTGATGCCTGCCGGATTGTCAAAGAGGCAGAAGGTATAGATCAGCCCAAACAGGCAGGCGGTTTTGCCGAACCAGGTGAAGTGCTCCTTCATATACTGCAGGAGCGGGCTGTCCGGGGCTTTTATGTTCTTCGTCTGAGGAAGCTGCTCCGGAACGGCTTCATATTTTCTGCCGGCTGAATTTTGACCCGCAGATATCGTTTCCGGCGCGGGTACCGTTTCCGATGTGGTTATATTTTGCTGAGTAGTCTTGTTTTGCTGTTCCATGGTCATTCTCCTTTCCATTTCATAGGTCTTTCAATCGCTGATTTCATCGTCATCCTCCACATATTCCAGGATATCCCCCGGCTGGCAGCGGAGGGCCTTACAGAGGGCATCCAGCGTCGTAAAGCGCACGGCCTTGGCCTTATTATTTTTTAAGATCGAAAGATTCGCCATCGTAAGGTCGATCTCCTTGGCAAGCTCCGTGACGCCGATCTTCCGTTTCGCCATCATTACATCCAGATTTACAATAATTCCCATAGACTTATCCTGCCTTTCTTTTCTTAGGATCTGTTATGAAATAAACTTTTATTTTGAATTGTCTAAATCTGCATATGCGTCAAAATGAAAAGTAATTTCATGACAGCTCCTCATATGGTCAGATCATTTTCCTCTTTATAGCGGATCGCTTCCCGGAATACAAAGGAGAGCACTTCACTGAACAGCCCGGCGATAAAAAAGGTAAGGACCACGATGAAGGTTGCCGGGGTGGGCAGGAAAAAGCACTTAATAAAGAAGAGCAGTACGATCACGGCGCTGGTGATACCCATCATCTCCAGGCTCTTTACATTCTCATGGATAAAACAGTTTTTCTGCATCACGGTGCGCATCATCTTCCGCAGCTCCCCGATGATCACGATCCCGCATACGCCTGACGCCGCGAAGATCACCAGCATCAGTATATAATACTCCTGAAATGCCCTGGAATAATAGATTCCAGCGTACCGCAGGGACAGCGGAAGTGTGACGATGACTGCAATCCCGCTGTAAAACATCATATCCAACAATAATTTAGTAACCCGGATCAGCTTTTTACCATGCATAATTTTGCCTCCTGATATTTGTAACCAATTTGTCCTACAAGCTTTATATGGCTGTTGATACAATAAAATTATAGCACGGTGTGTTTTGAAAATCAATATAAATTTATTGAAAATCAATAAAAAAATATTGAATATCAGATTTTAAAAAGCATACTTATAAATACAGGATTAAAAGTTGTATATATACAATTATGATAAAATAAGATGATTGAGTTGAAATATGCACAAAAAGTTGTACTCAAATTTGTGATATATTGAGACTTGAAAAAGAGAAACTTGTACAGTACAATATATGTATAAAATATAAGATGTTTTGAAAGTAAAAGCATCGAAAAAGGAGGTAGAAAGGATGAAGAAAAGGATTCTCAGCGTGGCTCTGGCTGCTGTCTTAGCGCTTTCGCTCACTCTGGCAGGGTGTGGTTCGAGTGACGGTGGGGAAAAACAGGGAGGCAATGGAAAACTGGTCGGCGTGGCCATGCCGACGCAGAGCTCGGAACGGTGGATCAAAGACGGCCGGAACATGAAGGCACAGCTGGAGGCGCTTGGCTATGAGGTATTCCTTCAGTATGCGGAGGATGATGTACAGGTACAGCTTGCGCAGATCGAGACGATGATCGCCAAAAAAGTAGACTGCCTGGTCGTTGCGTCAGTCGATTCCTCCGCACTGATCAACGCCCTGCAGACGGCAAAAGAGGAAGGGATTCCCGTGATCTCCTACGACCGTCTGCTGATGAACACCGACGCGGTCAGCTATTACGCGTCCTTTGACAACGAAGGAGTGGGCAGGAAGATCGGGGAGTACATCGAGGAAAAGGCCGGCCTGGCAGACGCGGCAGAGCCCCAGACCATTGAATTTTTTATGGGCTCGCCGGATGACAACAATGCGGTCCTTCTATATAAAGGCGTAATGAGTGTGCTGCAGAAATATCTGGATGACGGCACGCTGGTATGCAAATCCGGGAGAACCTCATTTGAAGACACCTGTATCTTAAGATGGTCTCAGGAGGTAGCCCTGCAGAACTGCGAAAACTATTTATCCGGCTTTTACGCGGATGAAAAGCTGGACATCTGCTGCTCCGCGTTTGACGGATTTGCCTACGGGATCAAGGCGGCCTTAGAGGCAGCCGGATACACGGAGGAGGACTGGCCCATCATCACCGGGCAGGATGCGGAAGTGATGGCAGTAAAAAACATCATCGACGGAAAGCAGACCGCAACCATTTTCAAGAATACGGAGCTGCTGGCTGAAAAATGCACCGGGATGGTTGATGCGGTGATTGAGGGCAGCGAGCCGGAGATCAACGATACGGAAACCTACGACAATGGGAAGATGGTCGTTCCGTCTTATCTGTGCGAACCGCTTTCCCTGGACAAGGACAATTACAGGGAGCTGGTCATTGACAGCGGATATTACAAAGAGGAAGAGATTCAAAATGCAAAATAAAGGAAAGGAGTTGAGAGGATGTCTGATTATATTCTGGAGATGAAGCATATTGTCAAAGAATTTTCCGGTGTCAAAGCATTGAACGATGTAAACCTGAAAGTAAAACGGGGCGAGATCCATGCCCTCTGCGGGGAAAACGGCGCAGGCAAGAGTACGCTGATGAATGTCCTGTCGGGGGTGTATCCGTTCGGAACCTATACAGGAGACATCGTATACAACGGGGAAGTGGTCAGGAACCGCAATATCAAGGACAGCGAGAAAAAGGGAATCGTCATCATCCATCAGGAGCTTGCGCTGAGCCCGTATCTGTCCATCGCGGAAAATATCTTCCTGGGCAATGAGCAGATGAAGGTGAACGGCGTCATTGACTGGACACAGACCCGCAACGAGGCGCAGAAGATGCTGGAAGAGGTGGGACTGGGAAATGAAAACCTGGAAGCGCCCATCAATTCCCTTGGGGTCGGCAAGCAGCAGCTGATCGAGATCGCCAAGGCGCTGGCGAAAAAGGTAGACCTTCTGATCCTGGACGAGCCGACGGCGGCGCTAAATGACGAGGAGAGCGCCCAGCTCCTGGAGATTATGCTGAAGCTGAAATCACAGGGCATTACAAGCATCATCATTTCCCATAAGTTAAATGAGATCAGCTATGTGGCGGACGCGATCACAGTCATCCGCGACGGGCAGACGATCGAGACACTGACCAAGGGCGTGGACGATTTTTCGGAGGACCGGATCATCAAGGGCATGGTCGGCCGCGAGCTGACCAACCGTTATCCGGAACGTACAGACTGTCCCATCGGGGACGTGGTCATGGAAGTGAAGAACTGGAATGTCTACCACCCGGAGGATCCAAACCGCCAGGTGTTAAAGGACATCAACATCAAGGTGCGCGCAGGCGAGGTCGTGGGACTTGCGGGCCTGATGGGCGCCGGAAGGACCGAGCTTGCCATGAGTATCTTCGGCCGTCAGTACGGACAGAAGATCAGTGGAGAGATCCTCATGCACGGGAAGCCGGTGAAGATCCGGAGTGTGAAGGATGCCATTGACAACAAGATCGCCTATACCTCCGAAGACCGGAAAAACTACGGACTGATCCTGTTCAATGATATTAAATGGAATATGTCTCTGGCAGCATTGCGCAGTTTCTTTTCCCAGAACGGGATCGTGAATTCCAACAAGGAGATCTTGGAGGCGGAGAAATACAAAGAGCTGATCAACATCAAATCCAACTCAGTCCATCAGGCGGTGGGAAGCTTGTCCGGAGGAAACCAGCAGAAGGTCATCCTGGCAAAATGGATGCTGACGGAACCGGACGTATTGATCCTGGATGAACCTACCAGGGGAATCGATGTGGGCGCGAAGTATGAGATCTACTGTGCTATCAACGACCTGGCGAAATCCGGAAAGGCGGTCATCGTCATTTCCTCAGAGATGCCGGAGATCCTGGGTACATGCGACCGGACCTATGTATTGAACGAGGGATGTATTGCCGGTGAAATATTCAAAGAAGATCTGTCTCAGGAAAGAATCATGAAATGCATCATGCAGCATAATAACAGGAAAGGGGAATAACAATGGAAAAGAAGAAAACCGTAAATCTGAATTTAAAGCAATATGGCATGGTTTTTGCAATGCTCATCATCTTTATCATATTTTATGTAATGACAGGGGGCGTCAATGCCACACCGATGAACATGAACAACCTGATCATGCAGAACAGCTATGTTATCATCCTTGCGACGGGTATGCTGCTCTGTGTGCTGACCGGTAATGTAGACCTGGGAGTCGGCTCCTATGTGGCGCTGTGCGGGGCAGTTGCGGCGAAACTGATCGTAGAAAATAATATGAATATCCCGCTGGCTTTTTTGATCACCATTCTGGTCGGAGTGGCGTTCGGTGCATTTAATGGATTTTTCATAGCATATCTGAATATCCCTCCGTTTGTAGTGACACTGGCAGGCATGCTGATCGGCCGGGGACTTACATATACCCTGCTGGAATCCAAGACTGTAGGACCGCTCCCCAATGCTTATGTTAAAGTTGGGGCAGGCTTCTTCGCTTCCAGCAAGATCGAGTTTGGCGGCGGAACACTGGATATCATCACGATCCTGGTTGCCGTGATCGCCACCGTTCTGGTGATCGGCGCAGAGCTCAAAACGATTAAAACCCAGCAAAAGTATGGCTTTGCAATGGCGCCCACCTGGCAGACCGGTATCAAGGTGGCGGCGACGCTTGCGATCCTCTGGTTCTTTTTCTTCAAGATCGCATCCTATAACGGGATTCCGATCATTCTGCTTTTGATGGCCGTGATCGTAGGGATCTATCATTTCATTACCAGCAAGACCGTTGCGGGACGCCAGGTCTACGCGCTGGGCGGAAATGAAAAGGCTGCAAGGCTGTCTGGTATTGATACGAAAAAGGTGTACTTCTGGGTGTATACCAACATGGGTTTTTTGGCTGCCATCGCGGGAATCGTGCTGTCCGCCCGAAACGCTTCTGCGACTCCCAAGGCGGGAGACGGGTTTGAATTGGACGCCATCGCTGCCTGCTACATTGGCGGGGCCGCGGCGTCCGGCGGTGTGGGTACGGTCGTCGGGGCCGTGATCGGGGCATTCGTTATGGGAATCCTGAATAACGGGATGTTCCTGATCGGGTTGTCTACCGACCTGCAGAAAGTAGTCAAGGGACTGGTACTCCTCGGGGCAGTGACATTTGACGTATTATCCAGCAAAAAGAAAAATTAGTGCATTGCTGCATGAATTCCGAAGTAAATATCGTCTGTTGTTCTATAAAACACAGAATATATACAAAAAGCTATCCGCTGCAGGCGGGTAGCTTTTTGTATATATGCAGAAATGGAACCGGATAAAGCATATATGCACAAAAAATGTATGGCTTTTTTAGTACATATTATGGATTGTAAAAATAAAAGTTGTATTGTATATTAGAGGAAAGTTATCATGGAGTAGTTATCGAGTTGTATTTAAAAGTAGATGGTGGAGGTAGATATTTGGAAGAAGCAGTTGCGAAATATCAGGAAATCTGTCTGTGGGTGAAAAAACGCCTGGAAAGCGGGGAACTGAAACCGGGGGATAAGGTGGAATCGGAATATAAGCTGTGCCATCGGTTCCAGGTCAGCAGGCAGACCGTACGGCATGCGATCTCCGTACTGGAGGAGGAAGGCATCGTAGAGCGGTTCAGGGGAAGCGGGACGTACATCAGCAGCAAGGATCAGGTGACTCCGAAAAAAGAGAAGACCATGCAGATCGCGGTGATGACAACTTTTGTTCAGGAATATATTTTTTCCACGATCATCCGGGAACTGGAGGAACAGTTTTCGAACGCTGAATACAGTCTTCAGATTTCAGTGACTAATAATTCTGTAGAAAAAGAACGCTTCATATTAAAAAAATATTTTGAATAAAAATACGGTAGATGGACTGATCGCCGAGACCACAAAGAGCGGGCTGCCCAATCCCAATCTGGACATCTACAGGGAGATCATGGCACGGGGGATTCCGGTGCTGTTTATCAACAGCTATTATCCCCAGCTGGAGGCTCCTCATGTCAGTCTGAATGATAAGATGGCAGGGAAACTAGTGACCAACTATCTGCTGCAGTGCGGCCATCAGAATATCGCGGCTGTCTTAAAATCTGATGATGGTCAGGGCCATCAGCGCTATGCGGGATATCTGGAGGCCCTTATGGAGGCGAATATCAGGATCCTTGACAAGCGGGTGGCGTGGCTGGATTCGCGGCAGATGTCTGAGTTTGAACAGAATGCGGACTGGATCTGCCGCAGGCTGGAGGGCTGTACGGCCTGCGTGTGTTATAATGATGTGATGGCGAATAAGCTGCTGGCTGTCTGCAGGAGCAGAGGAATCGGTGTTCCGGAAGACCTGTCGGTGATCAGTATTGACAATTCCGATGTTGCCGCCTACTGCGAGGTCCCGCTGACCTCTGCGGAGAATCCCATTCGGGATCTGGCAAAGATCGCGGCGCTGGAGATGCTGGATATGATCGACGGAAAGAAGGTTCCCCACTCCACAGAGCTGGAAGGGGAGATTGTGACCAGGGTGTCCGTGGCGATTTTGGAGCAGCCGCAGCTGTAATAAGCGGCCAGCGCATTGTTCAAAACAGGATTGCGGGCATATCAGCAAAAGAACTGGACAGAAACCCGGAAATCAGGGAATGGAGTGTGGGAAAGGAATGCAGGTACAAAAAATAAATTACCAAAAGGAACTGGATCAGATTCTGGAAGCACTGCAAAAGGAGGGCATAGTGCCCCGCCTTCTGCTCCATAGCTGCTGCGCCCCCTGCAGCAGCTATGTCCTGGAATATCTTTCGGATTATTTTGAGATCACAGTATTTTATTACAATCCCAACATTTATCCGGAGGAGGAATATTACAAGCGGGTGGAAGAGCAGCAGATGTTGATCGGAAAATTAACAGCGGTCCATTCCATTTCCTTTCTGGAAGGCATTTATGATCCGGAAAGATTTTACCGGATGGCTGCCGGACTGGAACGGGCAAAAGAGGGCGGCGAACGGTGTTTTGGCTGTTATGCCCTGCGCCTGAAAGAGGCTGCGGAGAAGGCAAAAGAAGGCGGATTCGATTATTTTACCACGACGCTTAGCATCAGCCCTCTGAAAAACGCGCAGAAGCTCAATGAGATCGGCATTACCCTGGGGAAGGAGATCGGGGTGCCTTACCTGGTGTCGGATTTTAAGAAGAAAAACGGGTATCAGCGGTCGGTGGAGCTGTCCGGGGAGTATGGGCTGTACCGCCAGGACTACTGCGGTTGTCAATTTTCACTGGAAAACCGAGGAATCCGGGAGTGAAACTGTAAGAAGTTCCTTATAGACAGAAGCACGGATGTATGATACGATGATTGATAATCATTTTGTGACGGCAGGAGACCTGCCGTTTTGCAAAGTAAAAACAGACTGTGCAAGTGAATCCGTTTTTGCGCAGTTCCAATGATTTAAGAAGAGAGGGAACAGGAATGGCACAATTATGGGGCGGTCGCTTTACGAAGGAAACGGACAAGCTGGTATATGATTTTAACGCGTCCATTTCATTTGACAAGAGATTTTACGCGCAGGACATCCGGGGCAGTATTGCCCATGTGACGATGCTCGCCAGGCAGGGGATCCTGACCGCAGAGGAGAGAGATCAGATCATAGAAGGGCTGAACGGCATCCGAAAGGATGTGGAGAACGGGACGCTTTTGATCACAGAGGAATACGAGGATATCCACAGCTTTGTGGAGGCCAATCTGATCGAACGGATCGGGGACGTGGGGAAGAAGCTTCACACCGGACGCAGCCGAAACGACCAGGTGGCTCTGGATATGAAATTATACACAAGGGATGAGATCCTGGAACTGGACCGGCTTTTGAAATGCCTTCTGGAAACGCTCCTGAATATGATGAAGGAGCACACAGAGACGTACATGCCGGGATTTACCCATCTGCAGAAGGCGCAGCCGGTGACGCTCTCGCATCATCTGGGAGCCTATTTTGAGATGTTCAGGCGGGACCGCTCCCGGATGAAGGACATTTACCGCAGGATGAATACCTGCCCGCTGGGAGCCGGAGCGCTTGCAGGCACCACCTATCCGCTGGACCGGGACTATACGGCGGAATTGCTGGAATTTGACGGGCCTACGCGAAACAGCATGGATTCCGTGTCAGACCGGGATTACCTGATCGAGCTGCTGTCCGCCATGTCCACGGTGATGATGCACTTAAGCCGGTTTTCCGAGGAGGTGATCATCTGGAATTCCAATGAATATCAGTTTGTGGAGCTGGACGACGCCTACAGCACCGGGAGCAGCATCATGCCTCAGAAAAAGAACCCGGATATCGCCGAGCTGGTCCGGGGAAAGACAGGCCGTGTATATGGGGCGCTGATATCACTGCTGACCACGATGAAGGGGATTCCACTGGCATACAACAAGGATATGCAGGAGGACAAGGAGCTGGTCTTTGACGCCATGGATACGACAAAGGGCTGTCTGACCCTGTTTACCGGAATGCTGGCCACCATGCGGTTTCGGAAAGACAGGATGGCGGACAGCGCAAAGCATGGATTTACCAACGCTACGGACGCGGCGGATTATCTGGTGAACCACGGCGTGCCCTTCCGGGACGCTCATGGGATCGTGGGACAGCTGGTGCTGTACTGTATCGAAAAAGGGAAGGCATTGGATGATCTGACGATGGAAGAATACAAACACATTTCCCCGGTATTTGAAGAGGATATCTATGAAGCAGTCAGCATGAAGACCTGCGTGGAGACGCGCAATACCATCGGCGCGCCGGGAAAGGCGGCCATGGAGCAGGTGATCGCGCGGGAGGAAGCGTATTTGATCGGGGAATAAATTTATACTGCGCACAGCCGCATAAGGAAATCTGCCGCTTTGCGGCTGCGGCCGGCGCGATATTCAAGGCAGATTTTCAGCTGCCGTGAATATAAGATATTTTGAAAGGATAAAGGAGAGGATCAGAATGGAACAGAAGTTAAAGGTTGGGATATTAGGCGCGACAGGTATGGTAGGGCAGAGATTTATTTCCCTGCTGGAGGAGCACCCCTGGTTTGAGGTGGTGACGGTTGCGGCAAGCCCCCGCTCCGCCGGAAAGACCTACGAAGAGGCAGTCGGGAGCAGGTGGAAAATGGACACCCCCATGCCGGAATCAGTGAAGAAACTGGTGGTGCTGAATGTGAATGAAGTGGAAAAGGTTGCTTCCACGGTGGATTTTGTATTCAGTGCGGTGGATATGTCGAAGGAGGAGATCAAGGCCATTGAGGAGGCTTACGCAAAGACAGAGACTCCTGTGGTATCCAACAACAGCGCGCACCGCTGGACTCCGGATGTGCCCATGGTGGTGCCGGAGATCAATGCAGAACATTTTGACGTGATCGCAGACCAGAAAAAGCGTCTCGGAACGACCCGCGGCTTTATCGCCGTAAAGCCCAACTGCTCCATCCAGAGCTATGCGCCCTGTCTCGCGGCGTGGAAGGAATTCGGCCCGAAGGAAGTGGTGGCGACCACCTACCAGGCCATCTCCGGCGCGGGCAAGACCTTTAAGGACTGGCCGGAAATGGTGGAAAATGTGATTCCCTATATCGGCGGAGAAGAGGAGAAGAGCGAGCAGGAGCCGCTGCGGATCTTGGGCAGAGTAGAAGGCGGAGAGATCGTCAAGGCGGAGTTTCCGAAGATCACCTGCCAGTGTATCCGTGTGCCGGTGCTGAACGGCCATACTGCGGCAGTCTTTGTAAACTTTGAGAAAAAGCCGACGAAGGAGCAGCTCATCGAAAAGCTGGTGAATTTCAAAGGCTTCCCCCAGGAGGCAGAGCTTCCCAGCGCTCCGAAGCAGTTCATCCGCTACCAGGAGGAGGACAACCGTCCCCAGGTAAAGCTGGACGTGGACTACGAGAACGGGATGGGCGTGTCCATCGGACGTCTGCGGGAGGACAGCATATTTGATTATAAATTTATCGGGCTTTCCCACAATACCGTCCGCGGCGCGGCAGGCGGAGCGGTGCTGTGCGCGGAGGCGCTGACTGCGAAAGGATATATTGAGAAAAAATAGAGTCTGAAAAAATACATCGGTCACGGAGCGTTTTCTGTGCCTGATGTATTTTTTAAATGCTTTGCAAAATTATATTGACAAATTCTGCTGTTTCGTTTATGATCAACTTACTCGTCTTAGGACATTTCTATTTTTCATGGGGAATATCATCCCATAATCCAAAAGCGAGGACATAGCTATGTAGTTTTACCCACATTTGATTCCGGATTCAGAAAGGAGGACGTAGTATCTAATTTTCAGTGGCGCTTTTCCGTACAGGCATTCCAAACAGCAACGTTTTGACTGCATTTTATGGAGGAGAAAAGAAGTATGAAAAGATTTTTTTACAACATGCCCGGTATGTTTCGTACGGCAGCGGCCTTTTTGCTGATCTTTGGCTGTATGGCCTCGGCAAGCGCTGCTTCCGTGCGGGCAGAAGAACAGATGGAGATCCAGACCGCAATGAAAGCGGAAGGAACAACGGCACAGACCATGACAGGAACAGCAGGAGGAGCAAATGAACAAGTAATACAGGAAACTGTAGAAGAGACAGCAGATAAGGCAGATACGCCAAAGCAGGAGGAAACAGGAGATGCACAGAACGAATCGGCCGGAAGAGAGGAAAACGGCGGTTTCGAAGCCGATCAGGAACCTTCCGGCGTCGGAAGCAGTGTAGAAAAAAGTGCTTCGGATCAGGTCGGAAGCAGTGAGCAAAGAGGAGGGGCGAACCAACCTGGAAATGAGGAAGTGAAAGAGGAAGGAACAGATGCGGACGCCGATTCGAAAGCTCCGGAAGATTCGGATTCCGGCAGGATCCCAATCGGAAGAAGAGTAATCGGGAATTACGGTACGGCATATGTAGCCGGAAGCGGCGGAAGGATGATGCGTTCGGCGGCTGGGTCTGACTGCGCGATTACACCCGGAACCGCTCACAGCTACGGAAACTGGACGACGACAGAGTTTCGCGTGGTGACGGACAAGGGACATTACATGGGATACTGCGCACAGCCCAACAAACAGACCCCTTCGGGAATCTATCAGGTTTCCGAACTGGACAACTCAAGGATAAAAATGGCCTTGATGTTCGGTGCGGACGGGCCGTGGGCAGGAGAGGCTTCCGCCTTGTTCGGCGGTACGGCAGAGCCTTACCCGTATGTCCACGCGATGATCGGCATTGAGTATACCGGAGAGACAGACGGGCTCACAGGGGAGCAGATCCAGGCCATGCGGAATGCATTGGATGAGCAGATGAACAGCGGGAAAGCGGAGCTGTCCATTTTCAAAGAATATCGGGCATATGTGGCCTATAATGAGAAGCAGGATATTGTGTGGCTGGAATACGTTGGACCTGCAGACGGGACGGTAACAATACGGAAGAGTTCCGCGGTTCCCGATATCACCGATGGAAATGCATGTTATTCCTTAGAAAACGCGGCATATGGAATCTATGCGGATGCATCCTGCACCACACAGTCAGCGACAGCGATCACCAGGAAATCCGGTGAAAGTGACAAGATAGAACTGGCAGAGGGGGACTACTGGGTAAGGGAGAATACGGCTCCGCATGGCTATCAGAAAGATACTCAGGTTTATATGGTCCATGTAAAAGCAGGCGAGAATGTGCATCTGGATGTAAGCGACATTCCGAAATATGATCCGACAGGGCTGGAACTGGTGAAGCGGGATCAGGACGCTCCGAAGGGAGCGCCCCAGGACGGCGCGTCTCTTGCGGGTGCGCAGTTTACGGTCAGATACTACAGCGGATTCTTTGAAAAGGAAACTCTGCCTCAGACGCCCACAAGAACCTGGGTGCTGGAGACCAAAGCGGTGCCGGACGGAGCGGGATCGAAGAAATATCAGGCCCTGCTTCGGGAGGAATACAAGGTTTCAGGAGATGATTTTTACATCATGGACGGAATCCCGGTACTGCCACTGGGAACGATCTCCATAGAAGAGACAAAGGCTCCTGCCGGGTATCTGCTGGAAGGCGCATACCTGCAGGCGGAAGGGAGTGAGGAAAAAACAACCGGTCTCTATACCTCGCAGATCCGTTATGTTGGACCTGAAGTGAATTTAAAAGGCGGAAACCAATACGCCGTCTATAACCAGGTCATCCGCGGCGGCGTGAAGATCCGGAAACGGGACTTCGACACCAGGGCTTCGGTCCCCCAGGGCGGCGCGTCTCTAGAAAATGCCGTATTTGCGGTTGTAAATCTGAACGAAAATAACGTATTTGTGGACGGAAAGGTCTATGGAAGGAATGAGACCATTACAACGATCAAGACCGACGAGACCGGAATAGCGCAGACAACGGAAAGGCTGCTTCCTTATGGGAAGTATCGGATCCTTGAAACAGGCGCGCCCACCGGATACCTGGACACCGGACTCTGGAGGCAAGAATTTTTTATCACAAAGAACGGAGAAGTCGTGGATCTGACGGATGCGGATCATTCCATTTTGAACCGGGTGAAGCGGGGCGACTTCGAATTGCGCAAGATTGACTCCAAAACCCAGAAGGTGATGCCGGGCGTCGAGTTCAGCCTGACCAGTACCACGACAGGGGAATCCCATCGGATCACAACGGATGATAACGGTTACTATTCCTCTTCCGCAGAATGGAATCTGCACACCAGGAATTCCAATCAGGGGGGAACAGAAGACGGCCTCTGGTTCGGACTGGACGGAGAAGGAGGAAGCGCGCCTGTGGACAACAGCCTGGGAGCCCTTCCCTATGATACATATATTCTGGAAGAGCTTCCTACGGATGCAAACAAAGGAAAAGAAATGCTGACGATTCCTCTGGTCATTTACAAAGATAAAGTAACCATTAACCTGGGAAACCTGGAAAATAAAGACCTGATCGAGGACGCCCCGGCCATTTCCACCAGCGCCAGAAACGAGGCCACCGGAAACCATTATGCACAGACCGGAACGGTGACAGTGATCGATTCCGTGCTGTACAACGGATTGAAGGAAAAACAGGAATATCTTCTGAAATGTGTTGTGATGGATAAAAAAACCAAAAAGCCTGTCACGGATCCGGAAGGAAATCCGGTCACCGCAGAACAGGCATTTACCGCAGCCGCCTCTGCTGGCATGACAGAGGTCGAGTGTACCTTTGACGCCTCCGAGCTGTATGGTCAGGATATTGTCCTTTACGAAGAGCTATACTGTGAGGAAAAAAAGATCGCAGAACATAAGGACATCAACGATGAAGGCCAAACCATCCATTTTCCTGGCATCGAAACGAAAGCGCTGGACAAGACCACCGGAACCAATACGGTTGTAGCAGGAGAAGAGATTTCCATAGCGGATACTGTCACCTATAAAAATTTGAAACCGGGCCAGGAGTATACACTCCGCGGAAAACTGGTGGACAAGGAAACGGGCATGACCGCGAAGGATGCTGCCGGGGCGGATATTACCGCGGAACTAAAATGGACGCCAAAGGAAAAGGACGGAAAAGCCGAAGTGGTATTTACCTTTGACGGATCAAACTTGGAAGGAAAGACCCTGGTCGCATTTGAAACATTGGAGAAAAACAACAAGATCTATGCCGTCCATGCGGACATTGACAGCCAGGAACAGACCATTTATTTCCCGAAAGTCAGGACCTCCGCCCGAGATGTCGAAACCAACAGCCGCAGTGCCCAGACAGCGGAACAAGCGATAATCGTGGATACCGTCTTTTACTCCAATCTGACCCCGGGCCAGGAATACACGGTAGAGGGAACCCTGATGGACCAGGAAACCGAAGCGCCCCTTTTGGAAAACGGGGAACAGATCACGGCAGAAACCACCTTCACCCCGGAAGCCGATTCCGGAACCGTGGACGTAACCTTTGAACTGAACGCCTCCCGCCTTGCAGGTAAAACCGCCGTGGCATTTGAGAGCGTAACAAAGGAAGGCGAAGAGGTCGCTGCCCACAAGGACATCCACTACGAGGGCCAGACCCTCTACTTTCCGGAACTGAAAACCCAGGCCGCCGAAAAACAGACCGGCAGCCAGAAGATCACCGCCGAAAACGAGATCACCATTGTAGACAAGGTGACTTATCAAAACCTGATCCCCGGTGAAGAATACACAATAAAAGGCATCCTGATGGACAAATCGACAGGCGCTCCCCTCCTGATCGAGCAAACCGAGATCAAAGCCGAAACCACCTTCACCCCGGAAAAACCAGCCGGAACCGCCGAAGTAGAATTTACCTTCCAGGCAGCTACCCTCAAAAACAAAGAACTCGTAGTATTCGAAAAACTATACATCAACGGAGCGGTACTGGCCACTCACGAAGACCTCAACGCCGAATCCCAGACCGTCCACATCAACAAACCCCAGTCTCCCCCGGAAGAACAGCCGCAACAGCCAGCTTCATCTTCCGAACCGCCAAAATCCGTCAAGACCGGAGACCCGGCAGACATCCTGCCGCCAGTCCTCCTTCTCATGTTATCCCTGGCCGTTTTAATCACCGCCGCCAGAAAAAAACTGGGCTAAGCCTACATTCTTTGACAAAAATACTACAACAAGAAGGTAATTTTACAGACTTAAAAAATGTCATTTTATAACCGTTCACAACAGCATGTCGCAGAGTCGGTAAAGCGCTGCGCTGCATTTCCGCTTTTGCGCCGCGGCGCTCCACCGGCTGCCGTCCATCTACCGTTTTACAATCGTAGAACCGCCGATACACAGCACAGGCGAAAACAATTGCCCAAAGGAACCTCTCAAAAAACGCCAGCGCTTAGCGAGGTTTTCCCGAGCTTAGCACTGCTGCGTTTTTTGCGAAGCGAGAGCGGGGTGACGCGGGCAATTGTTTTCGCCTGTGCGTCCCCCCCGCCGCCCTTCTCCCTTTGCTTACGCAGCCTCCCACAATTTCCACTTTTCTTTCCCGATATTGTGTGTTAGAATAGCAGACAGAAAGCAAATTTGAAGGAGGTTGTCACAATGGGAATGACAATGACGCAGAAGATATTGGCCGCTCATGCGGGACTGGATTCAGTCTCGGCCGGTCAACTGATCGAAGCGAAGCTGGATGTGGTCATGGCAAATGACATCACCGGCCCGATGGCGCTGCCTATTTTCAGGGAGATGGCAGATCAGGTTTATGATAAAGACAAGGTGGTCCTGGTTCCGGATCATTTTACACCGAATAAGGATATCAAGTCGGCTGAAAATTCAAAAGCGATCCGGGAGTTCGCGAAGGCTCAGGGCTTAAGCTGGTTCTTTGAGCAGGGCAAGTCCGGAGTCGAGCATGCCATTCTGCCCGAGGCGGGAGTTGTCACCGCAGGAGAGTGCATCATCGGAGCAGATTCCCATACCTGTACATACGGGGCGCTGGGGGCATTCTCCACCGGCGTTGGGACAACCGACATCGCAACCGGGATGGCGACAGGGGAGCTGTGGTTCAAGGTACCCCCGGCTATCAAGTTTGTACTGACCGGGAAGCCGGGACCTTATGTCAGCGGCAAGGACATTATCATCCATATTATAGGAAAGATCGGTGTGGACGGCGCGCTGTACAAGTCCATGGAGTTTACCGGGGACGGCATTGCCAGCCTGTCTATGGACGACCGCTTTACTATGGCCAATATGGCCATTGAGGCAGGAGCCAAGAACGGGATCTTCCCGGTAGACGAGCAGGCGGAGGCTTATATCAGGGAGCATTCCAAAAAGGAATATCAGATTTATACTGCGGACGAGGACGCAGAGTATGACGAGGTGGTGGAGATCCATCTGGATGAGGTTCGTCCCACCATCGCATTTCCGCATCTCCCGGGCAATGCAAAGACCATCGACGAGGTGGAGGCAATGGAACCCATCCGGATCGACCAGGTGGTGATTGGATCCTGCACCAACGGACGAATGGAGGATATGCGGAAGGCCGCGGCGATCCTGAAAGGCCATACCGTACATCCGGATGTCCGAGTGATGGTAGTGCCGGCCACCCAGAAGATTTATAAACAGTGCATCGCGGAGGGCCTGGTGGATATCTTTATTGACGCAGGCTGCGCGGTGAATACGCCGAGCTGCGGTCCCTGCATGGGCGGACATATGGGCGTAATGGCAGCAGGGGAGAAGTGCGTTTCCACCACGAACCGCAATTTTGTGGGCCGGATGGGACATGTGGATTCCCTGATCTATCTGGCTTCCCCGGAAGTGGCGGCAGCCAGCGCGATCGCAGGATGCATCGCAAATCCGGAGAAAGTAGGTGACAAGTCATGAAAGCATTGGGACACGTTTTTAAATATGGAGATAATGTAGATACGGATGTGATCATTCCGGCAAGATATCTCAATTCCTTTGACGCGCAGGAGCTGGCGAGCCACGCAATGGTGGATATCGATCCCGAATTTGTACACAAGGTACAGCCGGGGGATCTGATCGTGGCGAATAAAAACTTCGGCTGCGGCTCCTCCAGGGAGCATGCGCCGCTCTGCCTCAAGACGGCGGGAGTGAGCTGCGTGATCGCGGAGACCTTTGCGCGTATCTTCTATAGAAATGCGATCAATATCGGACTGCCGATCATCGAATGCCCGGAAGCGGCAAGAGGGATCGAGGCAGGAGACGAGGTAGAGGTGGATTTTGACAGCGGAAAGATTTACAACCGCACAAAG
The DNA here is from genome assembly GCA_009911175.1 of Lachnospiraceae bacterium. The sequence goes on from QXWX01000012.1 coordinate 77,333, forward strand.
GGCACCGAATTTCAGGGACAGGCGTTCCCGGAATTTATGCAGAAGCTGATTGCCGCCGGCGGGCTGGTGAAGTATACCAACGGTAAAAAAGCGGAAAAATAGAAAAAAGAAAAGGGTGGAAGAGATGAATCTACTATATAAAAGCACACGGGATGCTCAGCATACGGTCACGGCTTCCGAGGCGATCCTGAAAGGGCTCGCTCCGGACGGCGGATTATTCGTTCCGGTTTCTATGCCGAAGCTGGATGTCACCATGGAGCAATTGAAGGACATGTCCTATCAGGAAACGGCATATGCTGTTATGAAGCAGTTCCTGACTGATTTTACAGAGGAAGAGCTAAAGCACTGTATTACATGTGCCTATGATTCCAAATTTGACACGGAAGTCATCGCTCCTCTTGTGAAGGTGGGGGATACCTATCACCTGGAGCTGTTCCACGGGGCGACGATCGCGTTTAAAGACATGGCGCTTTCCATCCTGCCCCATCTTCTGACTACATCGGCAAAGAAGAACCATGTGACCCGCGAGATCGTCATCCTGACAGCCACCTCCGGCGACACGGGAAAGGCCGCGCTGGCCGGGTTTGCGGATGTGCCTGGGACAAGGATCATCGTGTTCTACCCGAAAAACGGGGTGAGCCGGGTGCAGGAGCTGCAGATGGTGACCCAAAAGGGTGTCAATACATCGGTCGTAGCCATTCAAGGAAACTTTGACAATGCGCAGACCGGCGTGAAGGCGCTGTTTGAGGATCAGGAGCTGGAGCAGGAACTCTCGGAAAAGGGCTTCCAGTTTTCTTCCGCAAACTCCATCAACATCGGGCGTCTCGTTCCCCAGGTTGTCTACTATGTATATGCGTATGCGAAGCTTCTGAAAAATGAAGAGATCACCTTGGGAGAAGAGATCAATGTGACGGTTCCTACCGGGAATTTTGGAAATATCCTGGCGGCCTATTATGCGAAGCAGATGGGAGTGCCGATCGCGAAGCTGATCTGCGCCTCCAATGAAAATAAAGTCCTGTTCGACTTTTTCCGGACCGGGACCTATGATAAGAACCGGGAATTTGTCCTGACCTCTTCTCCCTCCATGGATATCCTGATCTCCAGCAACCTGGAACGGCTTATCTATACGATTGCGGGAGCGAATGCTGAGAAGGACCAGGAGCTGATGGACGCGCTGAAAGCAGAGGGAAGATATGACATCACGCCGGAGATGAAAGAGAAGCTTTCGGATTTTGCGGGCGGCTATGCCACTGAGGAAGAGACCAGGGCGGCGATACGGGATACGTACCAGTCTATAGGATATGTGATGGATCCCCATACGGCTGTGGCGGCTCATGTGTGCCGGGCCTACCGGAAGGACAGCGGGGATCAGAGGAAGCAATTGATTGCCTCCACCGCAAGTCCTTACAAGTTTGTAAAGAGCGTGATGACGGCCATTGACGAAAAATACGGCAGCATGGAGGAATTTGCACTGATCGATGAACTGGAAAAGGCTTCCGGGACCCCGGTTCCCCATGCCATTGAGGAGATCCGCAACGCACAGATCCTGCATACAAGGGAGTGCGACGTGGATAAGATGAAAGATACGGTGAAGGAAATATTGGCAATCTGATCCGTAACTGTGCTGTCCGTATGAAAATGTAAAACGGATCAGGGCAGTGATGTAAAGAAAGAGAACGGCAGGGAGTCCGCCGCAGGTAATCTTGCCGAACCTCTGCTTTAGAAAGGAGCATGGACAGAATATGAAACAGATCAGTGTATTTCTGGCTGACGGATTTGAAGAGATTGAGGGACTTACTGTTGTGGATATCCTGCGCAGGGCAGGGGTTCAGGTCCATATGGTGTCCATCACAGGAGAGAAGACCATTCACGGCTCACATCAGATTGATGTGCAGGCGGACTGCCTGTTTGAGGAAATGGATTTTTCAGACACAGAGATGCTGGTGCTTCCGGGAGGCATGCCCGGAACGCGGAATCTGATGAACCATAGAGGACTGCAGGAGCTTTTACGGAGCCATCATGAAAAAGGAAAGTATCTTGCGGCAATCTGCGCGGCACCCAGCGTTTTTGGCAGGCTGGGCTTCCTGAAAGGGCGGAAGGCCTGCTGCTATCCGACATTCGAAGAAAAGCTGGAAGGCGCGGAGGTAGTTCAGGATCCGGTTTCTGCGGACGGACACATCATCACCAGCCGGGGGATGGGAACCGCTATTCCTTTCGCGTTGAAGCTGACCGCGTTGCTGTGCGGAGAGGAAAAGGCAGTGGAAATCGGGCGGTCCATTATTTACCACGATTAAATGAAGGATACTGCCGGCACCATGGCAGGGTGTGAATTGCAGGTTCCATGCCGCCCCCGACCAATTACCACGCTGATTGGCCGGGAGAATGGGCATAAAAGCTGGTATTCGTGTAAAAAGTGCTGGAAATCAGGGAACTCTTATGCTATACTTGTTTAATGACTGTGAACACCCATGAAGTGTGAACGGAAAATGCGAATAGAAAGATGATATAGATTGGCCCGCATACGGCCGGGTATCTGCAAAATCAAGGAGGAAATGAAAATGAGTCTACAGGTAGAAAAGTTAGAGCATAATATGGCAAAGCTTACGATCGAGGTTGCCGCTGAGGAAGTGGAGAAGGCGATCCAGGCGGCATATCTGAAGCAGCGCGGGAAGATCTCTCTCCCGGGCTTCCGTAAGGGAAAGGTACCGCGCCAGATGCTGGAAAAGATGTACGGAGCGGAGATCTTTTACGAGGACGCTATCAACCGTATGATCCCCACCGCTTACAGCCAGGCTTATGACGAGTGTGAGCTGGATATTGTGTCCCAGCCTGAAGTAGACGTGGTACAGATGGAGAAGGGCAAGCCCTTTATCTTTACAGCGGAAGTGGCGGTGAAGCCGGAAGTGAAGCTGGGAGAATACAAGGGCCTCAAGGTAGATAAGATCCCTGTGGAAGTGACCCCGGAAGATGTAGACGCAGAGATCCAGAGGGAGCGTGAGCGCAACGGAAGAACGGTGGAAGTGACAGACCGGAGCGTGGCAAAGGATGATATGATCACACTGGATTTTGAAGGATTTGTAGACGGAGAAGCATTTAAGGGTGGCAAGGGCACGGATTATCCGCTGACCATCGGTTCCGGCGCGTTTATCCCGGGATTTGAGGAGCAGCTTATCGGCGCTGAGATCGACCAGGATGTGGAAGTGAACGTGAAGTTCCCGGAAGATTATCATGAGAAATCTCTGGCCGGAAAGGATGCGCTGTTCAAATGCGTGGTACACACTATTAAAGAAAAAGAACTGCCGGAGCTGGATGATGAATTTGCATCTGATGTGTCCGAGTGCGAGACGCTCGAAGAGTACAGACAGGAAGTAGAGAAGAAGCTGACAGACCGGAAGCAGGCTGAGGCACGGGAGAAGATTGAGGATCAGGCAGTGGATCAGGCAGCGGAGAATGCCGAGATGGATATCCCCCAGCCGATGATTGATCTGCAGGTACGGCAGATGGAGGACGATATGGGCTACCGTCTCCAGATGCAGGGCATGACAAAGGAGATGTACTTCCAGATGACAGGTCTGACAGAGGAACGGATGAAGCAGGATCTGGAAGCTCAGGCGCTGAAGACCATCCGGACCAGACTGGTACTGGAAGCCGTCGCGAAAGCAGAGAATATTGTCGTGTCTGAGGAACGCCTTGAGGAAGAGCTGAAGAAGATGGCGGAGACATACGGCAGAGATCTGGAAGGATTCAAGGAGTACATGGGCGAGAAGCGGATCGAAGAAATGAAGGAAAGCATTGCGGTACAGGATGCGATCACCCTGATCGCGGATGCGGCAGTGGAAGAATAGTATAATAAAAAGTGCGCCCGGGCGCATGCGGACCGTCCATTCCGCAGGGATGGCGGCAGATAGAAAGAAGGAGAATTTTAAATGAGTTTAGTACCTTATGTCATTGAACAGACAAGCCGGGGGGAACGCTCTTACGATATTTATTCCCGATTATTAAAGGACCGGATCATCTTTCTGGGAGAGGAAGTAAGTGACGTTTCGGCAAACATCGTGGTTGCTCAGCTGTTGTTTCTGGAAGCGGATGATCCCAACAAGGACATCCAGCTCTATATCAACAGTCCGGGCGGTTCCGTGACCGCAGGGCTGGCGATCTACGACACGATGCAGTATATCAAGTGCGATGTGTCTACCGTGTGTATCGGCATGGCGGCCAGCATGGGTTCCTTCCTGCTCTCCGGCGGCGCCAAGGGCAAGCGGTTTGCCCTGCCCAATGCGGAGATCATGATCCACCAGCCGTCCGGCGGCGCCAGAGGACAGGCGACGGAGATCCAGATTGCGGCAGAGCACATTCTGCGTACCAGAAAGAGATTGAACGAGATCCTTGCGGCCAATACGGGGCAGTCCCTTGAGGTCATCCAGGTGGATACGGAACGGGATAACTTTATGTCCGCACAGGAAGCAAAGGATTACGGACTGGTAGACGAAGTCATTGCCAAGCACTAACGTATGAAAGGAAACTTTCATGACTATTTGTGCCAGGAACCGGCATGACGGCGAAGATGAAAAGCAGCCCGGCGGGTTTTGGGAGCCGGACGGATTAAAATGCGTGTCACGGTTCGGCTTTCTTTGGATGGAAGCAGGACAGTTGCGTATACTCAATTTTAATATGAGGTGAAAATGAAAATGGCAGGAAAAGTAATGGATGAGATTGTAAGATGTTCCTTCTGCAATAAATCGCAGAACCAGGTCCGCAAGCTGATCGCGGGACCGAACGGGGCCTACATCTGTGATGAATGCGTGGATGTCTGCTCCGAGATTATTGAAGAAGAGCTGGAATACGATGAGAGAAATCCGTTTGCTGACATCAATCTGCTCACACCGGAAGAGATGAAGGCATTTCTGGATGATTATGTGATCGGACAGGAAGAAGCGAAAAAAGTACTTTCGGTTGCGGTATATAACCATTACAAAAGGATTCTGGCGGAGCAGGACCTGGGTGTGGAACTGCAGAAGAGCAACATCCTGATGCTGGGGCCGACAGGCTGCGGAAAGACCCTGCTTGCGCAGACCCTTGCAAAGATTTTGAATGTTCCCTTTGCCATTGCCGACGCGACAGCTCTGACAGAGGCAGGGTATGTGGGAGAGGATGTGGAGAACATCCTTTTGAAGGTGATCCAGGCTGCGGACGGGGATATCGAGCGCGCGGAGCATGGTATCATTTATATTGATGAGATTGACAAGATCACAAGAAAGTCGGAAAATCCGTCGATCACCCGTGATGTATCCGGAGAGGGCGTTCAGCAGGCGCTCTTGAAGATCATAGAAGGGACGATCGCGTCGGTTCCCCCTCAGGGCGGAAGAAAGCATCCCCATCAGGAGCTGATCCAGATCGACACGACCAATATTCTGTTTATCTGCGGCGGCGCATTTGAGGGGATCGACAAGATCATCGAGACCCGTCTGGACAGGAAGTCCATCGGCTTTAACGCAGAGATCACGACCCAGCATGAGTACAATGTGGATGTGCTGCTTAAAGAGGTGCTTCCCCAGGATTTGGTCAAATTCGGCCTGATCCCGGAGCTGGTGGGCCGTCTTCCGGTGACGGTATCTCTGGAAATGCTGGATAAAAAGGCATTGATCCGGATTCTGACCGAACCAAAGAGCGCCATTGTCAAGCAGTATCAGAAGCTTTTGGAGCTTGACGGAGTGCGCCTGCTGTTTGACCGGGACGCATTGACTGCTATTGCAGAGACCACACTTGCAAGAAAGACCGGTGCCAGAGGGCTGCGGGCGATCATGGAGGGGATTATGATGGATACCATGTTCCGTGTGCCGTCGGATGAAACGATCAAGGAGTGCAGGATCACGAAGGATGTGGTGAAAGGGACCGGGCAGCCGCTATATGAATGCGACGGAGAGGAACGAAGGTCATTTCTGACATCTCAGAGTGCATAGCAGATTTTTAAAATATATACTCACAGCCGATGAAATCTGCCGTGAGTATTGCGCCAGCCGCAGCCGTGAAGCGGCATAATTCCTCATGCGGCTGTGCGCATTATGATATACTGTACGGCATATTTATCTGGCGTGCAGTATAATAAGGGGGCGGGTATTGTGGTTTGACCATATACCTGCCTTTTCCATATTGAATATGACAGCGAAACATATTATGATGAAAGCGTCAAAAGGTATTTTGGCGCTGTTGCGGCTGGCGCAATACTCACGGCAGATTTCATCGGCCATGAGTATCATTACAAATAGGAGAAGTGACACATGAAGAGTGAAATCAAAAGCCTCCCGATGGTTGCCCTGCGGGGGATGACGATCATGCCGGAGATGGTGGTGCATTTTGATATTAGCCGGGAGCGGTCGATCGCCGCGGTGCAGGAGGCCATGGTGGAGGATCAGAAGATATTCCTTGTACTGCAGAGGGAGCAGGACGCGGAAAATCCGGGCCAGAAGGAGATGTATGAGGTCGGCACGGTGGCTTCGGTCCGACAGATCATCAAGCTGCCGAAGAAGATCCTTCGAGTTCTGGTGGCAGGAGAGGCGAGGGGGATTCTTAAAAGCATAGAATATGAGACTCCCTATCTGCGGGCGGAGGTGGAGATCTTGGATGAGTCGGATTTCCAGTCTCCGGAGGATCTGAACGGACAGGCCATGATACGCGGCCTGAAAGACATTTTCGTGGACTATGCCGCGAAAAACGGGAAGATGTCCAAGGAAGGGGTCGGACGGATCCTGGAGATCAGTGATCTGAAGGAGCTGGTGGATGAGATTTCCGCCAACATTCCGCTGTATTATACGGACCAGCAGGAGATCCTGAACCAGACAGATTTCTGGAAACGGTATGAGATGCTGGCATTCAAGCTGGTCAATGAGGTGCAGATCATGGATATCAAGGATGATATCCGGGCCAAGGTCAAGGAACGGGTGGACAAGCACCAGCGGGAATATATCCTTCGGGAACAGTTAAAGCTGATCCGGGAGGAGTTAGGCGACGATACCACCCTGTCCGATGCGGAGGAATTTGAGCAGGCAGCTAAAAAGCTGAAGGCGCCGAAGGAAGTGAAGGATAAGCTGGCAAAGGAGATCAGCCGCTTTAAGAGTTCCCTGAACAGTCCGGCAGAGAGTGGTGTGCTGCGCACCTATATTGAGACGATCCTGGAGATGCCATGGAACAAGGCGGCGAAGGACAGCTCGGACCTTGCGTTTGCCAAGCAGGTGCTGGAGGAGGACCACTACGGACTGGAGCAGGTCAAAGAGCGGGTGCTGGAATTTCTTGCGGTGCGGACTCTGACGAAAAAGGGAGAAAGCCCGATCCTCTGTCTGGCAGGACCTCCGGGAACCGGCAAGACTTCCATTGCGAAGTCCCTGGCGCGGGCGCTGAAAAAGCCCTATGTACGCATTTCCCTGGGCGGGGTGCGGGATGAGGCGGAGATCCGGGGACACCGGAAGACCTATGTAGGAGCCATGCCGGGACGGATCGCCAACGGCATCCGTATGGCGGGAGTGAAAAATCCGCTGCTTCTTTTGGATGAAATTGACAAGATCAGTACAGACTATAAGGGAGACACCTTCTCGGCATTGCTGGAGGTGCTGGACAGCGAGCAGAACAGCAAATTCCGGGATCATTACCTGGAGGTGCCGCTGGATCTGTCGGAGGTGCTCTTCGTGGCTACGGCCAATACACTGCAGACCATTCCGCGGCCTCTTCTGGACCGTATGGAGGTGGTGGAGGTGAGCAGCTATACGGAGAATGAAAAGCTTCACATCGCGGTGGAGCATCTGATCCCGAAGCAGCTGGAGAAGCACGGGCTCACTCCGGACATGCTGACATTCAGCAGGCAGGCTGTCTGGAAAATGGCGAAGAATTATACGAAGGAGGCCGGGGTCCGGCAGCTGGAGCGGGAGATCGGAAATGTGTGCCGGAAGTCCGCAAAGGAAATCCTGACAAAGGACAGGAAAAAGATTGCCGTTACGGAGAAGAACATCCAGAAGTACCTTGGGAAAGAGAAGTATTCCTATCAGATGGCAAATGATTCGGACGAGGTAGGGATCGTCCGGGGGCTGGCATGGACGAGTGTGGGCGGAGATACTCTCCAGATTGAGGTGAACATCATGCCGGGGAAGGGCGAGCTTATGCTGACCGGGCAGCTGGGAGACGTGATGAAAGAATCCGCCCGGACCGGGATCAGCTATATCCGTTCCATCAGCAGCAAGTATGAGATTCCAGAGGACTTTTTTGAAACTCATGATATCCATGTACATATTCCGGAGGGCGCGGTTCCAAAGGACGGACCGTCTGCCGGGATAACTATGGCCACGGCCATGCTTTCCGCCGTTACAGCCCGGAAGGCGCGAGCGGATCTTGCGATGACAGGAGAGGTGACGCTCCGGGGCCGGGTGCTGCCCATCGGCGGCTTGAAGGAAAAGCTCCTGGCGGCGAAAAACGCGGGAATTAAGACGGTTCTGATCCCGAAGAAAAATAAGGCGGACGCGGAGGAATTGTCCCCGGAGATCACCAAGGGGCTGGAGATTGTTCCGGTGGAGCATATGGACGAGGTGCTGGAGCGGGCGCTTGTATCGTAAAAGACTATAAGGGATGCCCTTAGTATAACAGGAGATAATTATGGTAATTAAAAATGTAAACCTGGAGACCGTATGCGGAATCACCAGCCGGCTTCCGGAGAACGACAAGCCGGAGGTGGCTTTTGCGGGAAAATCCAACGTAGGGAAGTCGTCCCTGATCAATGCGTTGATGAACCGGAAGTCCTATGCGCGGATCTCGGCCACGCCGGGGAAGACGCAGACCATCAATTTTTATAATATCAATGAAGAGGTATATCTGGTGGATCTTCCCGGATACGGCTATGCCAAGGTTTCCGAGAAGGAAAAGGCGCAGTGGGGAAAGCTGGTGGAACGCTATCTCCATGGATCTTCCATGCTGAAAGCAGTCTTTCTGCTGATCGATATCCGGCATGTGCCGTCCGCCAATGACAGGATGATGTATGAATGGATCCTGGACAAAGGATTTCAGCCGATCATGATCCTGACGAAGCTGGACAAGCTGAAGCGCAGTCAGGTACAGAAGCAGATCAAGGTGGTCAAGGAAGGTCTTAAGCTGGTGCCGGGAACAAGGGTGATCCCGTTCTCTTCCGTCACGAAGCAGGGGCGGGAGGAGATTTGGGAAGTCATAGAATCCTTTCTGGAGCAGGAAGAGACAGAATAGTAAATGAAAGGTTCGGACAGAGCGATCCGGATGAAAAGCAGGACAGAGGTGTATAGTTCATGAAAAATAGGCGTCCATACTGGCAGGTGACGGTAAGCCTGGTATTCAGCCTTCTGGCGACCGCCGCATTTATCATCATAGGAGTGAAGGCAATCGTATTTTTTATGCCATTTGTGATCGGATGGTGTATTTCGGCGATTGCGGCGCCGGTGGTCAACTGGCTGGAAAAGCATTTTAAGATCGTGAAGAAGCTGGGTTCGGCCCTGATCGTGGTGCTGGTCATCGGGCTGATCGTACTGCTGATCTATCTTGCGGTCAGCAGGCTTGTGACGGAGGTGGGTGATCTGCTGAAAAATATACCGGATCTGTATGAACAGCTTGCCAACGGGCTTTCGCAGATCGGACAATCCATGTCCGGACTGTTTGCGCGGCTTCCGGAGGAGGTGCGCAGCGGTTTCCAGACCATGATGTCGAATCTGAACGAATATATGGGAGACCTGATCTCGAAGATCGGGGAGCCTACGGTGACCGCGGCGGGAAATCTGGCGATGCGCCTCCCGTTCTTCCTGGTCTCGGTGCTGGTCTCTGTCATATCAGCTTACTTTTTCACGGTGGAGCGGGATGAGGTCCTGAGCTGGGCCAAAAAAGTGATGCCTCAGGCCGTTGTGAAACGGATGACGCTGGTGATGGACAATCTGCGGTATGCGGTAGGAGGATACTTTAAGGCTCAGTTTAAGATCATGGGAGTCGTGTTTCTGATCCTGATGGTAGGCCTTGCGTTATTAAGGATCAATTATTTTGCTTTGATTGCGTTCCTGATCGCGTTTCTGGATTTCCTTCCCTTTTTCGGAACAGGAACAGCTATGATTCCGTGGGCGCTGTATAAATTTTTGGTGGGGGATTATAAGACGGCGATTCTGCTGTTCGTGATCTATGCCGTTACCCAGCTTGTCAGACAGATCCTGCAGCCTAAGCTGGTGGCGGACAGTATGGGAATGAATCCGCTGGTGACGCTGCTTTTGCTGTATGTGGGCTACCGGGTCAGCAGCGTACTGGGGCTGATCCTGTCGGTCCCCATTGGAATGGTTGTGATCAATATGTATCAGGCCGGAGCGTTTGACTATATCTTTGATGACGCGCGGATCCTGGTAGACGGGATACTCCGGCTGAGGGAAGAGCCGGGGCGCAGGGACCAGAATTAGATATTAGCATATGGGGAAGGCTGTCAATGGCAGGTTTTCTATATACTAAAGTATGGGGAAAAAGGACAGAGGATTTAACCCTCTGTCCTTTTTCCTGCCTGAAACAGTCCCATGGCAGTTGCCTCGATAATTGACAGATCCCTTTCGTCCAATTTGTCCAGGAGCAGATCCAGCCGTTTTCGTTCCACACTTTTTGACCCCGCATTTTCGGGAAATATGTATTGATCAATGGGAATATCAAACATCGTGACAAGACGGACCAGCAGGCCAAAGCTGGGATACCTTCCTTCAATTTCGATTGCCTGCAGATGCCGTGTAGAGATATCAAGCTTTTCTACTAATTTTTCTCTGGTTATTTTCCTGGATTCCCGGGCTTTTTTTATCTCCAGCCCAATGGGAGTGAAGTCAAAATTATTTTTGATACTGTTTTCATTCATAAATGTCCACCGCCTGTCTTTCATTTGTACACTGCTTCCAAGGTATGCCGATCTTAAGAACGCGCCGCTGTTTTTCAGCTTCTATTGTACAGAGATACCGGTTTACTTGAAACGAGATATTATAGCTATATATAAGAAGTATAAAGGTTAAAATGAAGGTTTCGATATTTCTACACCTTGTGAAACGGCCGAATGGCAATAATGGGATGGTATTGGTGATATAAAAATATATTTTTATTCTGTTGAAAACAAACGTAAGTTCTGCTATAATATAAAAAGAACAAATGTTTGCGGTGGTTTTTTGCTGGCCGCAGGGAATCTTATATACCTGGACATCCCGCTATGGCCATGCTGGGATGCCCTGAGGTATACCCACAGCCGATGAAATCTGCCGAGTATACTGTGATAGATGTGAGGTGATGATTATGGCTCAAAAGGATCCCGTGTATATTGCAATTGATCTGAAGTCCTTTTATGCTTCCGTGGAATGTGTGGAGAGAGGCCTGGATCCCATGACGACGAATCTGGTGGTGGCGGACTTAAGCCGCACTGAGAAGACCATCTGTCTGGCGGTGTCCCCTTCTCTCAAGGCCTATGGGATCTCTGGAAGAGCAAGGCTGTTCGAGGTGATGCAGAGGGTCAGAGAGGTCAATGCAGAGAGGCAGATGCGCTCGCCGGACCGCCGTCTTGAGGGCGCTTCCTGTGATGATACAGAGCTGAAAGCATCGCCGAAGAAGGCCCTTGACTATATTGTGGCTCCGCCCAGGATGTCACTCTATATCGAATACAGCACAAGGATCTATGAGATTTATCTAAGATATGTAGCGCCGGAGGACTGCCATGTATACTCCATCGACGAGATCATGATGGATGTGACGCATTATCTGGATACCTGTGCCCCAGGGGCGTCCTATCATGCCTGTCCCGGGGAGGCAGACAGAATCCCTCCGAGAAGGGATACGCCAGGGACGCCTCCTCATGTCTGTTCCGACAGGATGGGCGGTCTTTCTGCGACAAGGGAATTTTGGCATGCGGAGACTGTCCCTGGTCCGGCAAAGTACGGCGCGTCGGCCCGTGAGCTTGCCGGACGGATCATCCGGGATATCCACACTGTCACAGGAATTACGGCCACGGCAGGGATTGGGACGAACCTGTACCTGTGCAAGGTGGCCATGGATATCGTGGCGAAGCACATTCCTCCGGATAAGAACGGAGTGCGGATCGCCTCGCTCAATGAAAAAAGCTACCGCCGGATCCTGTGGGCTCATCGGCCGCTTACCGATTTTTGGCGGATCGGCAGAGGCTATGCGAAGAAGCTGGAGGAGTATGGCATGTTTACGATGGGAGACATCGCCAGATGCTCCATCGGAAAGCCGGGGGAGTATTACAATGAAGATCTGCTTTACCGGTTATTCGGAGTCAACGCGGAGCTGCTGATCGACCATGCGTGGGGATGGGAGTCCTGTACCATGGCGGATATCAAGAACTATAAGCCCAGCACCAGCAGCGTGGGCTCCGGCCAGGTCCTGCATCATCCCTATTCCGCCGGGGAGGCGAGAATGGTCGTCCGGGAGATGACGGAGCAGCTGGTATTGGATCTGGTTGAAAAAGGGCTGGTTACGGACCAGATCGTCCTGACGGTCGGCTATGACATTGGGAATCTATCCGATCCGGCAGTGCGCAGACCGGAGCAGACGGAGGTCACGACAGACCGATATGGGCGGAAGATGCCCAGACACGCCCACGGAACTGCCAACCTGGAAAGGCAGACCTCGTCCACAAAGTGTATCGTGAATGCGGTTCTGGATTTATATGACAGGATCATCAACCCGGGCTTTCTGATCCGGAGGATCTATATCAGTGCAAACCGCGTGGCGGACGAGGGCACTGCAGCCGATACGCCTGCGTTTGAGCAGCTTGACTTATTCACGGACTATGCCCGGCTGGAGCAGGAGCGTGAGGAGGAAGAGTCGGAGCGGAAGCGTGAGAGGAAGCTGCAGGAAGCCATGCTGGATATCAAAAAGAAATATGGAAAAAATGCGATTTTAAAAGGGGCAAATCTGGTGGAGGGATCTACGGTCATCGACCGGAATCGGCAGATCGGAGGGCACAGAGCATGAGTCAGGCAGTACAAAGCATGATCAACCGCAAGGAGATGTACAAATACCAGGATATGATTGACCTTCCCCATCACGTATCCAGGACCCATCCGCCCATGCCGATCCAGGACCGGGCGGCACAGTTTGCGCCGTTTGCGGCGCTTTCCGGCCATTACGAGGCCGTCAGGGAGACCGCCCGGCTGACGGAAGTACGGACAGAGCTGGACGAGGGCATCAGGGAGGAACTGAATCGGGAGCTGCGCAGGATACAGGAGCAGATCGGCAGAGGGGAAGCCGTGTCCTTTACTTATTTTGTGCCGGATCCGAAGAAATCGGGAGGGGCCTATGTAACTGTGACCGGCTGTGTGAAGAAGATAAAGGAATACGAGCGGGCGATCCTTTTGGAGGACGGAACGGAGATTCCGGCGGATGAAATCATAAGTATCCAAAGGTCCCCTCAGTGAAGTGATGGCTAGCACATCGTTGCATTATCAGCCTTTTTTCAGAAAAATGCTCCTCTTCGATCTTATTTGTGTTATACTACCAGAAGGACCGAGTCGTGATGTGCAAAGGATCAGGAACCGCAGACAGGATCTTGTCTGATGCCGCAGGTGATGTCCGCGGTTTCAGAGCTGCACGGAACAACAAGGCTCAAATGACAGGAGGCGAAAAAAACGATGGGACATATGACAACAAGAGATGCCTACAAGAATCTGGAGGAGCGGATCAACTGGTTTACCCAGGGAGCTCCCGCGTCAGATACGTTATATAAGATCCTGCAGGTATTGTACACGGAGAAGGAGGCCAAGTGGGTGGCGCTGCTTCCGGTCCGTCCGTTTACGCTGAAAAAGGCGGCCAGGATCTGGGGGACAACGGAGGCAAAGGCGGAGAAGCTCCTGGACCACCTCTGTGAAAAAGCGCTGCTGGTAGATTCTGATTACCATGGGCAGCGGCAGTTTGTGATGCCGCCGCCGATGGCAGGCTTTATTGAGTTTGCCCTGATGCGCACGAGAGGCGATATTGACCAGAAGTATCTGAGCGAGCTGTATTATCAGTATATGAATGTGGAGGAGGATTTTGTCAAAGATCTGTTCTTTGTGACAGAGACAAGGCTGGGCCGGGTGTTTGTGCAGGAGCCGGTGCTGACCAATGACAAGACGAACCACATCCTGGACTATGAGCGTGCCTCGCATATCGTGGAGGAAGCAAAGTATATCGGGCTTGGTACCTGCTACTGCAGACATAAGATGTATCATGCCGGACACCCCTGTGAGATCGACGCGCCCTGGGATGTGTGCCTGACCTTTGACAATGTGGCCCGTTCCCTGGCCGAGCATGGGGAGTATGCGCGGCTCATCTCCAGGGAAGAGGCCATGGATGCGCTGGAGCGTTCCTATGCCGCTAACCTGGTGCAGATCGGAGAAAATGTCCGGGAGCATCCGGCATTTATCTGCAACTGCTGCGGCTGCTGCTGTGAAGCGCTGCAGGCGGCAAGGAAGTTCAGCCCCATGCAGCCCGTGGCCACGACCAATTATATTCCCAGAGTGTCCCTGGAGAAATGCATCGGCTGCGGAAAATGTGCGAAGGTCTGTCCGATCCTGGCCATTGCCATAGAAGAGAAGGGGCAGGAGGGAGAGGAGCGCGGCAGGAAGCATCCGGCGATCGACACGGAGATCTGCCTGGGCTGCGGTGTCTGCGCCCGGAACTGTCCCACCGGGGCTATTGAGCTGGAACGGCGTCCGGTGCAGGTGATCACGCCTGTAAACAGCACGCACCGGTTTGTCCTGCAGGCCATCGAAAAAGGAACGCTGCAGAACCTGATATTCGATAATCAGGCTTTTGCCAATCACCGGGCCATGGCAGCCGTATTCGGCGCCATCTTAAAGCTCCCGCCCCTGAAGCAGGCCCTGGCGAGCAGGCAGTTTAAGTCCGTCTATCTGGATAAGATGCTGTCCATGCAGAAGAAAAAGTTATAAAATTCATGAACCAAAAATTATTCCAGCCGTCCGGTTTGCGCTGCCGCTGTATCGAAGATTATACATTTCCGATCAGAACAGTCACTGTAAAGGTAGTCTCCGTATAGGAGATATCCAGAGTGCCGCTGTACTTTTCCACCATTTCCCGAACATTTGCCAGGCCCAGGCCGTGTGTGTCTGAATCTTCTTTATCAGATACAAGCCGGCCTTTATGTTCCCGGACGGCATTTGCTTTTGTGTTTGTTATTTCAAAGGTGAAATAACCGTTTTCAGTCACTCTGGCCTTTAAGGAGATTCGGCGTTTTTTAAGGTCTGGTATCTTCACAGAGGCTTCGACGGCATTGTCCAGGGTATTGGAAAACAGGCAGCAGAGGCTGATCGGGTCGAGGCCGATCAGTCTGTCCAGGTCAATGTGGAAAAAAACATTGATTCCCTGCTCCAGCGCAAGATTGTATTTGGCATTGAGAACCGCGTTGATGATGCTGTTCTTGCAAAAGACACGAGTGCGGGCCGCCAGCCGCGTCTCGATTTCCTCCATATAGTGCTCGGCATCCTCTGTATTTCCTGAGCGGAACAGAGCCTGGATCACGCCCAGATGGTTGTTCATATCATGGCGGAATCTGCGGATCTTGGTTTGATTTTGCTCCAGTTCTTCATAATAGCTTTTCTGAAGCATCAGGTTTTTCCGCTCCATGTCCTGCCGGATGCTTCTGACAAAATATTCCGTCAGGGCGATGCAGCCTAGGTTGGTTGCAAAGCAGGAAAAGGCGGCCGGCCACATGTAATAGCTTTGAACCGGGGCAAAGAGGATGCTGGTGGTTATGCTCACCAGGGAGGCCAGACAGATGACATCCAGCAGGATCCAGGTCTTATGGCCGAATAATTTCCGGGCCTGAACCAGATGCCTTTCAAAAAAGCGGTAAATGCCGTACCAGATCAGCAGATGCAGGATGGGATCCGCTATGGTACAGAACAGGTCTATGGCAATGGGCCAGTCAAGGGAAGAACCCAGCACGCCCAGCATATCCATGACAAAAAAGTTCTGGCTGACGATCAGGGGATAGAGGACGGCCACGGCAGCCAGACGCTGCCAGATACTGCCCTGGAAGGCGAGCAGCATCAGTGCAAGAAACCAGACCAGTTCCAGGACCACATTAAAAAAATCATTCGGATAGATAATCATGTTGGAGAGGCAGGCGCAGGAAATATATCCGGCCGCGCTCCAGAGCTTTCCGTCCCGTTTCTGCGCAAAATGGCATAGAATCCGGTAAAACAGGAAACCCTGTATGCAATTAGGGATTTTGCCGACATTATACATAACAGATATAAGATCCATGGTGATTCTCCTATTTTTCTACAACTCGAAAACAGCGTTTTGGCTCACCGCAGCAGGAGACGGGCAAAGGCAATTTCCAGGGGCTGGCGGAAGGCACGGCTGACCGGAAACTGCAATGCCCCGCAGATACAGCGGTCTTTTTCCAGAGCGCTTACAAAGTTCAGGTTCACCAGATGCCGGTTGTGGCAGCGTACAAAATAGTCCGGCAGTCCGGACTCCACCTCATCCAGCTTCCCGTAAAAATCAGGTCTGCTTCCGTCATTCAGGAAGATCACAACCTTCCTTCGGTCACTGGAAAAAGCCAGGACCTTTTTCAAAGGGATTTTCAGAATACCGGATTTCCGCTCCAGGGTAAAATACGGTTCCCGGTCCCTCCCGAGCTCTTCCAATGCCTGCTCCAGAACGGCCTGGATCTTGTGCTCCTCATAGGGCTTCAGAATATAATGGAAGGCATGCACCTCATATCCCTGAAATACAAAGTCAGGGTAAGCGGTTACGAAGATCAGGAGCGTATGGGAGTTCCTTTTTCTCAGATTTTTGGCGGTTTCCATGCCGTTCATCTGTTTCATTTCAATATCCAGAAATAAAATATCCAAATATTCGCGCTCCGGATGTGAAAACAATGCTTCGCCGGAGTCGTATTCCAAAATACGGTAAGAGATTCCAAGCAGCTGCAGCTTCCGCTCCAGAGGAGTGCGGAGGGCACGGCGCGTGGGAGCCTCATCATCACAGATTCCGATGCTGATCATAGGGGTCCTTCCTTTCTGAGGAACACAGTTCCTACAGCTCCTTAGTTTACAGAAAAACCCCGGATTTGTAAATGCAGTTCCAGCATTCCGGCGCAAACTTTACAAAATCGATACCAAACATGACAGTTTCCGCAATGCGTTCCATACAAAAAGTATTTAAACTATTTACAGTCGGAACTATTTTAGAAACCATTTTTATCAAAGGAGGGATTGTTTTATGCTGCAGGTCAGGCATTTATCAAAAAGCTATACATCGGGAAGCCTGGTGTATCCGGTATTAAAGGACGTATCACTGAGGGTGGAAAAAGGGGAGTTTGTGGCCGTCATGGGGCCGTCTGGATCGGGCAAAACCACCCTGCTGAACTGCATTTCCTGCTTTATTCCACATGAGCAGGGGAGCATCGTTCTGGCAGACCAGGACATTTCCGATCTGAATGAAACGGAGCTGGCCAGAGTCCGCAACCGGCAGATGGGGTTCGTCTTTCAGGATTTTATGCTTCTGGACGGCCTGAGTGTGTTCGAGAATATCTGCCTTCCCCAGATCATTGCACGCCGCCCGGTGGTGCAGATGGAAGAAAAGGCGAGGAATATCTGCCGGCTTTTCGGCATTGAGAAGATCATGGAAAAATATCCTGTCGAGATTTCCGGCGGGGAGAAGCAGCGTACCGCGGTGGCAAGGGCACTGATGAACCAGCCTTATGTCATTCTTGCCGACGAGCCCACCGGGAATCTGGACAGCAAGTCCTGCAAAGCTGTGATCGACGCGTTTTTACAGGCGAAGCAGGAGCTGGGCGCGACTATTTTCATGGTCACTCATGACAGCTTTGCGGCCTCCTTCTGTGACCGGGTAGTCGTCCTGAAGGACGGGCAGGTCTATGGGGAGCTGACACGAAGCGGCGGAAGAAGAGCATTCATGGATGAGCTACTGAATACCATCCGTACCCTGGGAGGTGACAGCGATGACAATGCATAAGATCACGGAAAAGCTTCGCAGAAAAAACAAGGACCAGTACCGGCTGCTTGGAATCTGCATCTTTTTATCCATGCTCCTGGTGTCTTCCTTTGCGATGATGTTTTTCTCGCCCTCAATCCAGGAGGCCCTTCCGCCGGGCGGAGATACGAGGAAGCTGATGTGGCTCATGCTGGTGGCGGTGGCGGTGGGCTGCCTGCTCTTTACCCTGTACGGAAGCAGTTTGTTTTTCCGACAAAAAAGCAGGGAATTCGGGGTGATGCTGGCTCTGGGGGCAGAGAAAAAAGAACTGTCCCGTCAGCTGTTCTCAGAGCTGCGCGCTTCGGTGGGAATCTATATCCTTTCCGGTCTGGCGGCGGCTCTGCCGGTCTCTTATCTGATCTGGCTTTTGTTTCGGATGCTGGTGATCGACACGCAGCAGATGCAATACCGCTTCGGGATCGCGGGCGTATTTGCGGGACTGCTGTTTGCGGTGGCGCTGTCGCTGTGCATCCTGTTCCTGGGGATCCGTTTCATCCGCCGGGCAGACATTATGGAGATCCTGAATGCCGGACGAAAGACGGAGATGATTCGAGAAATCAGTCCGTGGAGCAAAAAACTGGGAATCCTGCTGATCGTATCGGGCCTCTTTCTGGCCATGGCAGTCCCACAACTGACGGTCCGGCTGTTTCGCCAGGGGATGCCGGCCGTCTGGAATCTGACTTGGCTGGTCTGTGCGGCAGGCCTGTATCTGGTGATCCTGAGCGCCGTGGGGCAGTCCCGGAAAGGGAAACATCCGGAAACATACTACAGCAATATCATTTCCACCAATCTGATGCGTTTTGCAGCCAGGCAAACTACCCGGAATATGTGCGTGATCTCCTTGCTGGTGTTCGTGATCGTGCTGTCGGCCTTCTGGGGCGTGATGTATTATTACAGCGTGACAGAAGGAGGCAGCGATATGCCGTATGACTATTCCCTCCACTATCCGGCCGGGGAAGCGCAGATGGGAGAGGAGGAGATCCGGGAGCTGGCAGAGGAATACTGCGTGGAGATGACTTCCTTTGAAGAACTGGACTCACTGGAGCTGGTCATCCGCTATACAGGGAGAGATATGGATGAACAGAGACGATACTTTGACGTGGAATATGAAAAGCTGGCTTCCTTTGTATCGGCTTCTGATTTCGCGAGGATTTCCGGGAGCCAGGTTACGCTGGGCAGCGGGGAGTACCGGACTGTTGCCGCGGAAGGATCCCCGGAGTCCTTCTGGACCGACTATGACTGCCTGAACGCAATCCGCTTTTCCGGCTCCGAAGAGGAGATGAAGCCGCGGTTTATGGGAACCGTGGAGTGCGGCAATCTGAATCTTGTCAGCGATCCCTTTGCTTTTGTGCTGGCGGATGAGGACTACCGCCGGTTTGCCGAAGGAATTTCGGAGGAAGGGAAGGAAAAACACATCTTATTTAACGTGAAGCATGTGATGGAAACCTATGATTTCGCAGATGCGCTGAAGCAGGAAATGACCGCCCGGGCAACAGCAACTTCCAACCATTATACGCTGTATGATGCCCGGGAGGAGGAGCTGGCGCTGGCGGAAGGAAGGGACTACAGCTATGCCGGAGAGATCGATCTGTCGCCGGACAATCCCCGGCTGATCCAGGAGTGGAAGTACGCTCCGTTTTCGAAGGTCCTGCTGCAGGCGGAGGCCATGGAAATGGTAGCGGTATTTGTCCTGCTCAGCATCTATGTCTCTGCAATCTCGCTGACGGCGGCAGGCATGATGAGCTATGTCCGGAGCATCACCATTGCCATGGACAACCGGCAGCTTTTTGAGGATCTGAAAAAGCTGGGGGCGGACAGGGCGTATGTGAAACAGGTCATCCGGGTACAGCTGCGCCGGATTTTCGCTTATCCCGTGGCTGCAGGGTGCGCGATCTCCGGAGGTTTTTCCCTGCTTTTGACATATTTTAACGATATGAGCCTGCAGGTCTTTGAGGTAAAAATGCTGATGGCGGAGATCTTGCTGATGGCCGCGATCGTCGGAGTGATGTACGGAGTGTACCGGGGAGCCTATCGGACAGCGGGGAGAATCGCGGGGATCTGAGGTTGCTGTTCATGGTGTCTTGCGCTCCGACGCAAGGCATCCGGTCAGTAAAGCAGCGGTTTCAGGTATCCGGCCCCTCGTCTTTAGGCGATTTTCATTGTGCTGGATGCGTTACAGTTCACATGCCGTGAACTGTAACCGGTCAGACCGTGAATAGTAAGAATCTCAGTCTGTAATACTTGATTTTACATGCGATCTGTTCTAAAATAGGATTCACGTGGATTCGAAGAATCACGGGGAGATGAATTGCAAAGGAGTTTGATCAAGAGATGAGAACGGAAGAACAGATAAGTATGCAGTTGCTCCAGGCGGCTACGGTCAGTGTATTCAGCGTAATCCTGATCCTGATCACGATGGCGATGTCGTGGGAGATGTGGATGACCCCTTTGATCGTGATCGGCAGTGTCAGCATCTGGTGCCTGCATATCGGAAGGACCTGCTCGGGAACGTTTTATGATTATCTGTGCGCCGGCCTTTTGCTGGTGGAATTTTTCTTCTTTGGGATACATGGGGACAGTCTTTACGATCTACCGGCCGTGGCCTGCATTATGGTCCTGATGTTTTCCATGCTGGATAAAAAGCGGCTGCTGTACATGATCGCTGCTCTGTATGTGCTGATACTGCTGTATCATTTTCTGTATCTGCATACCATCTATTCCGGCATGGAGACCCGGGACATCATACGTCTGGGGCTGGGGATCGCAGTGACGGCAGGGTCGGTGGAGATCGCCAGGCGCCGGCATAACAGGAGGCGGGCGGACAAAAAGCGGTATGATGCCGCATTTGCGCAGCTGGAGACCGCGGGACGGCAGAACGCGGTGTTTTTGTCGAATGTATCCCATGAGCTGCGAACACCGATCAATATGGTGCTGGGGATCAGCGAGGTGGCTATGGAGAAGGATCTTTCTCCCGAGCTTCGGACAGATATGCAGTCCATACAGCTGGCGGGAAAGCGCCTGTCCAATCAGATCAATAATATGCTGGATTATACGGAGATCGTAGAGGGCACGCTGGTTCCGGCGAGGGAAGAGTACATGATCATTTCCGTACTCAATGACGTGATCACGATGACGGCAATGCAGAGCAGCAGGAATCAACTGGAGCTGGTATTTGATATCGATCCGGGGATACCGTCGATTCTGGTCGGGGATGCGGAAAAGCTTTCCCACGTACTGAAGATCCTGCTGGAAAATTCAATCAAGTTTACGGAAGAAGGCGGAATAAACGTCTGTATAGAATTTAGGCGTGAAAGCTATGGGATCAACCTGATCATAAACATTTACGATACCGGTATCGGTATGACAGAGTCCCAGCTTACGCAGATGTTTGATGATTTTTATCAGGCGGATTCCGGAAGCAGCCGTTTCGCGGGGGGATTGGGACT
This sequence comes from Lachnospiraceae bacterium, assembly GCA_009911175.1. Next base: position 98,806 of record QXWX01000012.1, read on the forward strand.
TGGGATTCCTATCGCACGGGGGATCCTCCATGCGATGGGCGGATTTATCCATTTTGAAAGCGACGGACAGCAGGGGCTGCATGCCCATATCGCTATTCCGCAGGGCGTGGCGGACGACAGTCCGGCCATTGTGCTTTCCAATGCGGATGAACTTTGCATCGCCTGCTACTTCAGGCCGGAGAAATACAGCTGCGACGAAGTCCGGCGTTATTACGACAAGCTGATCCTGAGCCTGGTGGATGGGCTTGGCATTGAGGGATATCAGGCACACAATTTTGAAGGGCTGCTCAAGTTGCAGCGTACCTGTAAGCTGACCCATGTGTTTATCGCGCAGGCTGAATATGAAGAGAATCATTCCTATTATGAAGAACTGGCGGAAACATTGCGGGTGGTTGTGATCGCGGAGAAGGATTTTATGCTTCACAGGGCCAGCAGGCTGCTGATCATCCATAAGCCATTCTCAGCCCTTTCCGTGGTGAACCTGCTGAACGGCGAGGTGAAGGAAAATGGATTCGAAGAAGCACAGGCGGCAGGCCGCAGGCCATTTACCTGTGAGGGAGTCCGGGTTCTTGCCGTAGATGATGAAGAGATGAACCTTGTGGTCGCAAAAGGTGTTTTGGGAAGCTACGGGATGCAGGTGGATACCTGCCTCAGCGGACGGGAGGCGGTGGAACGATGCAGTCAGAATTCCTATGATATCGTATTCCTGGATCACATGATGCCGGGCTTCGACGGAGTAGAAACACTGCAGTTCATCCGTGAGATTGACGATGGGGCTTATCAGGAACTGCCGGTGATCGCGCTGACCGCGAATACGATCAGCGGAGCGAGGGAAATGTTCCGGAGTGAGGGATTTACGGAATTTATCCCAAAACCCATCGAGCGCGCCGTCCTGGAAAGGGTACTGCGCAGGGTACTGCCGAAGGATCGGATCCAGTATGGCGCAGAGCCTACGATTCCGGACAGTCCGGAGGAAGGTATACAAGCTTCTGCCGGTACTTCCGCAGATGAGGCGAAGCAGCAGACAACAATCCCGTCCCGGGATGACAGACCAGGCGCGTTTGGTCAGGAAGAGAATGAGACGGGCGCCGCCATGCCGGACGCGTCTGGAACAGAAACAGATGTGCCGGACGCAGCTGGATCCGACGGCAGCGTATCGGAAGAAAATGATTCTGCGCAAGGGTCTGTCCTGCCCCGTGCCCGTCTCGTACAGGCAGGGATCAATGTAGAGATGGGGCTGGATTACTGCTGCGGCGAAGAGGAATTTTATCTGGAGATGCTGCGCATGTTCTCCTCCCAGGGAGAAGAGAAGGCGGCAGAGATCACTTCCCTTTACGAGACGGAAAACTGGAACGATTATGCGGTCAAGGTCCATGCTTTGAAGAGTACATCTCTGACGATCGGGGCGGAAGTGCTCTCAGGACGGGCGAAGGAACTGGAACTGGCTGGAAAGAGGGAAGACGTTGAATACATCCGGCAGAACCATTCGGAACTGCTGCACATGTATCAAGAGGTATGTGAAAGCATGGCCGGGTTATAAGCTTATATGATTTATAAAGGAAGACAGCCGCAAAAACAGGCAGAGCTGTCTTACGGTAAGGTGCTGCCGAGCCTTCGGCGAGGGGCGATACATTATAGTTTAGGAGGAAATACCGCGTGTTCAAAAAATGGCTTCAAATCATCTTTGACCATAGGATCAGCCTGCAGGAGCGTATGTTTCGTGTGGTTACAGGCGTCAGCATGATCGCATTGATCTTTATACTGCCGATGGGCAGAACTTTCATGAACTGGCTGCTGCTTGCAGTCAGCCTTGCTGCTATATTTATGATCACGAAGGTCAGTATTCAAAAGGAACGTATTATTACAGGGGCTACTGCCATTGCGGTCCTGCTTCTTCTGCTGTTCCCGGTGAGTTTTTTCACGGCAGGCGGGTTCTACAGCGGAATGCCGGAATGGTTTGTGCTCTGCTTTATTTATATCAGCATTACCCAGACAGGAAGGCGGAAGGCTGTTTTTTTCGTGCTCTGTACAGCCGAGACATTGCTCTGCTATTATATATCCTTTTACTTTCCGAAACTTGTGGCGCGGAATACGCCGAGACATTCTTTCTTTGACTCTGCAAATTCTGTAATCATGGTGGGATTGCTGACCAGTGTGCTTCTGATGTTTTTGAACAGACTCTATGAAGAAGAGAACAAATTGGCCAAGGAGCAGAAGAAGGAGATTGAAGAATTGAACAGGGCGGAAAATCATTTCTTCTCCAGTATGAGCCATGAGATTCGTACGCCCATCAACTCCATCATCGGGTTAAACGAGATCATCCTACGGGGGGACATCCCAGAGGATGTTGCGGAGAACGCAAGAAATATCCAGGGAGCCAGCAAATTGCTGCTTACACTGATCAACGATATCCTGGATCTGTCCAAAATTAAATCCGGAAAAATGGAGATCATCAATGATTCCTATGAAACCGGAGAGTTGTTTTCGGAAATCGTCAATATGATCTGGATCAAGGCTAAGGAAAAAGGGCTGGAATTTCGCCTCCATGTGGATTCTTCGATTCCAAGCATGCTCTGCGGCGACGCGGTGCGTATCAAGCAGATCCTGATCAACCTACTGAACAATGCCATAAAGTATACCACTGAGGGTTCTATCAGTCTTTCCGTCCGGTGTGAGCGTCTGGGACTGAATCGGGTGCGCGTCTGGTATTCCGTGGAGGACACCGGACAGGGGGTTAAAAAGGAAAATATTCCTTATATCTTTAATGCGTTCCGAAGGGTGGATGAAGAAAAAAACCGACACATCGAAGGGACCGGGCTGGGGCTCAGCATTGTACAGCAGCTGGTAGAGCTGATGGACGGCGAGATCAGTGTCAACAGCGTCTATACCAAGGGTTCCAAGTTCGTTGTCATGCTGGAGCAGGATATCATAGATGATAAGGAACTGGGGACATTTACACTGGCTTCCCGTATGAAGGTTCATGAGGGGGTGCAGTACAGGCAGAGCTTCGAGGCGCCGGATGCCCACATTCTTGTGGTAGATGACAATGATATGAACCTGGTCGTGGTGCGTAAGCTGCTATCCGCAACGAAGATCCAGATTGATACGGCGTCAAGCGGCGAAGAATGTCTGACGCGGACTCTGGAACAGCATTATGACGGAATCCTGATGGACCACCTGATGCCGGAGATGGACGGAATTGAGTGCTTTCACTCGCTGCGTACCCAGCCGGGCGGATTATGCCAGGATGTACCCGTGATCGCGCTGACCGCTAATGCGGGCAGTGACAATCAGCTGCTTTACCGGAAGGAGGGCTTCAGCGGATATCTGGCGAAGCCGGTCAGCGGCGCGCTGCTGGAAGCGGCGGTTATGAGCATCCTGCCGAAGGAACTGGTAAAGCTGACGGAGGAATCCGGCCAGTCCGAGATTGGAAAGGACGTCCTGATCTTTGAGCATGCGAAACGGCTTTCACTTATGATCACAACGGACAGTGTATGCGACCTTCCCCAATCTCTAAAGGAAAAGTTTCATCTATCCGTGTGTCCATACTATATCTGCACGGACGAGGGGCGGTTCTTGGATGAGCTGGAATTGAAGCCGGATGAATTGCTGATGCACATTTCGGAGGGGTGGAGCGGTTACTCTCAGGCTCCTGAGGTCGAAGACTATGAGCGTTTCTTTGCAGATAAGCTGACCGAGGCACAGAATGTGATCCATATCACCATGGCAAAGCATGTCAGCGAGGGCTACAACAATGCGGTGGAAGCGGCGAAATCCTTTGAAAATGTTACGGTGATTGATTCCGGGCATCTGTCCAGCAGTCTTGGGCTGATCGTACTGTTTGCCGTATCAATGGCGGAGAAACATGCTTCGAAGACAGAGATCGTGGAAGGCGTGAAGCGGCTCAGGAATCATATTTCCTCTGCGTTTGTCATTAACAGCACACATATGATGTGCCAGTCGGGGCGGATATCCAAACGGATCCAGGTCATTTGCGATGCGCTGCTGCTGCATCCACTCATCGTGCTGCGGAAGAGCCGGATGGTGGTCATCGGCATGGCAATGGGAGATTTTACGCATGTTGCGAAAAGCTATGTCCGAAGGGTTTTCATAGACTCCAGAAACATCGACCGGAGCATCCTGTTCATTACCTATGCAGGCATGGATGAAAAGAAGCTGGAATATGTCCAGGAACTGGTGCGGCAGTACTGTCCTTTCGAACGGGTTTACGTGCAGAAGGCGTCTTCCGCAATCGCCAGCAACTGCGGACCGGGGTCCTTCGGGCTGCTGTTTATGAGGAAGAATGAGGCAGTGATCTCATTTGCGCAGGCAGACAGGGCGGAAGAGAAAGAGGTACTCGGATAATATATGGCTGCGGAGAGTCATATGGATTGAAACAAAGAATTTACAAAAACTTGAAGCAGAATGTAAGAAATTAATTCCGGACGAATATATGCCTAAGATGTGCTATGAAGAAGATATGAACCCACATTATCTGCGGGGGATGTATGAAAAAGCAATGGAGACAGGAGGAAAATGGTGGTAACAGAAAAGAAAAAGATGCGAAAAGCGGAGGAAGGATTATGATATACAGGGAACTTGGAAAGACAGGCTTAATGGTCAGCGAGATCGGGCTCGGCGGAGAATGGCTGGAGCGTCATAATACGGAAGAAGTAAAAGCGGTAATTGATGTGTGTGAAGAGGAAGGGATCAATATTCTGGACTGCTGGATGTCCGAACCGAATGTCCGGTCTAATATCGGATCGGCGATAAAAGGAAAACGTAACCGGTGGATCATCCAGGGGCATATTGGTTCTATTTGGGAAAATGGACAATATGTCAGAACCAGAAATCTGAAAAAAGTAAAACCGGCTTTTGAAGACCTGTTGGCACGGCTGCAGACGGACTATATTGATTTGGGAATGATCCATTTTATTGATAATACAGAAGAATTTGATCATGTAATGAATGGAGAGTTTATAGAGTATGTGCGGCAATTAAAGAAAGAAGGAAAGATCCGCCATATCGGAATGAGTTCCCATAATCCGGAGATTGCTAAAATGGCGGCCTGCCATGGTGAGATTGAAATGATCTTATTCAGTATCAACCCGGCTTTTGATCTGCTGCCGCCTGTTACGGATCTGGAACAATATTTTACAGATCAATACGATGAAAAACTGAGCGGAATCGCGCCGGAGCGGGAAGAATTATATAAGATCTGTGAACAGAACGGCGTAGGGATTACGGTTATGAAAGGGTATGCGGGGGGACGTCTGTTCCAGAAACAGACATCCCCTTTTGGAGTGGCTCTGACACCGGTACAATGCATTCATTACGCGCTGACCCGGCCGGCAGTAGCGGCAATTATGGCGGGGTTTGACAATCCGCGGCATGTATATGAGGCTGTGGCATATGAGACCGCTACCAGTGAGGAAAAAGATTATGCAAGTGTCCTGGCATCGGCTCCGCGACATGCGTTTTCTACAGGACAATGTACTTATTGCGGGCATTGTGCGCCATGCCCTGCCAGGATTGACATTGCTATGGTAAATAAGTTATATGATCTTGCATTGATGTCAGACGCGGTTCCGGGAACAGTCCGCGCGCATTATCAGCAGTTAAATGCAAATGCATCAGACTGTACCGGATGCAGAAGCTGTGAGGGCAGATGTCCTTTCTCTGTACCGATTGCCGAGCGGATGCAAAAAGCAAAGGAATTATTTTTATAAATGGTAGATGCCCAAAGAGCATCCAACCGTACAGGTGGAAAATATTCCATCTTTTTAGTGGTATGGCATATTTTCCATACCGCTTTTTCTTTTCCTCAACTCAGATTTTCTAATTTTTTCTTGCTTAATTTTGCACAAATATACCGCCCTATTTTTAGTAATATTTCCCTAACGGAAGTTTCGACATTGATACAATGGAAGAGTCCGAAACCTTTGAAATATAAGGGGTTCGGTCTCTTATGCGT
>QXWX01000125.1 GCA_009911175.1 Lachnospiraceae bacterium
AAGATAGAAGGAAAAACTACTAATTTTTAGGAAATATGTACCTACTCTGGCCATCGCGCCAGCGATTTGGTACAATTGTACGAATCGGGGCTTCTGTTCATGGCTTGACAGGCGGCGGACAGTAACGAATCGGGAAAAGAAACGGGTGAGTTGTCATGGAAAACAAGATAGATATCTTTGAGATAGACATCGATGCACTGACTGCGAAGGACACGCTCAAAAGAATCGTACAGTTTATGGAAAGTGAAACGGTCAGCACCGTTGAGATTGTGACCCTGGAACTGCTGGTACAGGGGCAGGATGATCCAAAGTGGCGGGAGAAGATGCAGAAGATGGATCTGGTCCTGCCTGGGGAGAAGGAGATCCTGGAGGCTTCGGAGAAGGCGGCCGGGCTTTCGGAGGGGGCTTCCCAGCTCAACGGACATTTGATGAAGGAGCTGGAAAAGCGGGTATTTTTAAAGATGTTCTTCAAGTATCTCCAGAGGACCCGGAAGAAGGTCTTTCTTCTGGCGGAACAGGAGACGGACTTACTTCTTCTTCTGGAGAAGCTCCGAAGCTGCGCAAAAGGCTTTTTGCCGGCAGGACAGGCCGTACTGCCGGACGGAGGCAGGAAGGACAGTGTGATCAACGAGATCAACGGCGTGGAACCGGACTGCATCCTGTCCGTGCTTGGCTATCCGGAACAGGAGAATTTTATCTCTGAGGCAAAGGCGCTTTTGAATGCGCGTGTCTGGATCGGCTGCAGCCTGTCTCTGCTGCAGGAGGACAGGAAAAAGAAACCTGCCGGGAAGCTGAAAAAGTTTTTATTGAAACGAGCATTCATCCACCTGGTCGATCAACAGAAAAGCAGACACATAAAAGAATAGGAAAAGGGCTGCCGTGAACACCGCGGGCGCCGGCAGGAAAAAAAGGAAAAATCTGTAAATTCGGCAGAATGCATAATTACGATACAACGGCAAAAAATGAATTTTTTGTTAAATATATGGGGGAATGCATAAATATCATGGATTTCCTCTTTATTTTTTGGGCGTTTTGTATTAACATATATACGATATGTGTGTGTTCTTATTTGAAACAGGAGAACGGAATTTGTGAAAAATGCACATGGACAAGTGGAGATGAGCGGAGGAGATAAATTATGATAACGAATCAGGTGCTTCTGAATACGATTGAGGGTTTGAAGAGTATTTCCAGAATTGATTTCTGTGTATTTGACACGGAAGCAAAGGTGCTGGCAAGTACATTTGGCGAGAGTAAAGATTTTGAGGATGCAATTTTATCATTTGGTGCTTCTCCGGCGGACAGCCAGGTGATCCAGGGCTGCCAGTTTTTCAAGATTTTCGACGAGCAGCAGCTGGAATATATCCTGCTGGCAGGCGGGGAGAGCGATGACGCCTATATGGTGGGCAAGATCGCCGCGTTCCAGATCCAGAATCTCCTGGTGGCATATAAAGAGCGGTTTGACAAGGATAATTTTATAAAAAATCTGCTGATGGATAATCTGCTTCTGGTGGACATTTATAACCGCGCCAAAAAATTACATATTGACACAGAAGTAAAACGTGTTATCTTTATTATTGAGACTTCGCACGAGAAGGACAGCGCTGCCCTGGATAATGTGCGCAACCTTCTGGGCGGAAAGGCAAAGGATTTTGTTACGGCTGTGGATGAGAGGAATATCATCGTCGTAAAGGAGTTGTCTGAGAAGGACGGCAGCAGGGAGCTTGCCAGGATGGCAAAGGAAATGCTGACGATCCTGCGGGAGGACAGCGGAGATGAGCAGATGCATATTGCCTACGGTACGGTCGTGAACGATATCAAGGAAGTCTCCAAGTCTTACAAAGAGGCAAAGCTGGCGCTGGATGTGGGTAAGATATTTTATGTGGAGAAGGATATTGTGGCATACAGCAGCCTGGGGATCGGGCGTCTGATCTATCAGCTTCCGCTTCCGCTGTGCAAGATGTTCATAAAAGAGATTTTCGAAGGGAAGTCTCCGGATGAATTTGATGAAGAGACGCTTGCGACGATCAATAAATTTTTTGAGAACAGCCTGAATGTATCAGAGACGTCCAGGCAGCTTTATATCCACAGAAATACTCTGGTTTACCGGCTTGATAAGCTGCAGAAGAGTACAGGGCTGGATCTGCGCGTGTTTGAGGACGCAATTACATTCAAGATCGCGCTGATGGTCGTGAAGTACATGAAGTATATGGAAACACTGGAGTATTAGAAACAGCCGGCGAGGCGGACAAAGTACGTCCGATAAAGTATGGTGTTCAGGAGGAGCATATGATTGAACTAAAGAACGTAACGAAGGAATACACAAAGGGCAATGCCGCCCTCAATGGAGTATCCGTCAAGATTGAAAAGGGTGAATTTGTTTTCATTGTAGGAGACAGCGGATCAGGCAAGTCTACATTGATCCGTCTGATCATGAAGGAACTGGATCCGACAGAGGGGACGATCATCGTCAATGGCCGGAACCTGAACCGAATGAAGCATCGGCACATTGCGAAGTACCGAAGAGGGCTGGGCGTGGTATTCCAGGATTTCCGCCTGTTAAAGGACCGGAATATCTATGAAAATATCGCGTTTGCCCTGCGTGTTACCGAGACGCCGACCAGAGTGATCAAAAAGAAGGTTCCTGCCGCGCTTTCACTGGTAGGGCTTGCCCAGAAGTACAAATCCCATCCCAAGGAATTATCGGGCGGGGAGCAGCAGCGTGTGGCGATCGCGAGGGCGATCGTGAACGAGCCGGCGATCCTGCTGGCCGATGAGCCGACTGGTAACCTGGATCCGACCAATTCCTGGGAGATCATGAGCCTTCTGAAGGAGGCCAATGAGAGGGGGACTACGGTTCTTGTGGTAACACATAACCAGGAGATCGTTAACGAGATGAATGAACGGGTGATCACCATGAAGCATGGCGTGATCGTCAGTGATGAACAAAAAGGTGGGTATATAGATGAGGATTAGTACGATAGGATATGTGATAAAACAAGGGGTTAAGAATATCGGAAGGAACATGATGTTTTCACTCGCGTCTATTGCCACGATGTCTGCTTGTATTTTTTTGTTTGGACTGTTTTTTTCGATATTATTCAACTTTCAGTATATTATCAAGAGCGCGGAAGAAGGGGTAGCGATCACCGTATTCTTTGAAGACGGCATTACCCAGGCGCAGATTGACAATATCGGACAGGCGTTGAGAGGGAGAGACGATGTGTCCGACGTGAAGTATGTATCTGCGGATGATGCGTGGGAAGAGTTCAGAACCAAGTATTTCGGAGAGAATGAGGAACTTGCGGACGGCTTCCGCAATGACAATCCTCTGGCAAATTCCAGCAACTACGAGGTTTATATGAAGACGCTGGATGACGACAAGGATATCACCCTGATGGGCGGCGGCAAATCGCTTTCCTCTACCCAGCAGGATCTGGTAAGGTTCGCGGGAAGCCTGGACGGAGTACGAAGCGTGAAGAAGTCCGACCTGGTTGCGAATATGCTCTCCAGTGTGAATGTGCTGGTGGCGTACATTTCCGTCGCGATTATCCTGCTGCTGTTCGGAGTTTCCATTTTCCTGATCAGCAACACGGTTGCCATGGGTATCACGGTTCGGAAGGAAGAGATCGCGATCATGAAATATATCGGCGCCAAGGACTTCGTGGTCCGTTCCCCGTTCGTGATCGAAGGTCTGATCATCGGACTGGTAGGAGCGGTGCTGCCGCTTGCGCTTCTGTATGTGCTTTATGGAAGGGCAGTTGCATATATTATGGAGAAGTTCAGTATATTGACGAATATTATCGACTTCCTCCCTGTGATCACCGTATACCGCTATCTGCTGCCCATCGGACTGGGGCTCGGAGTAGGAATCGGTTTCCTTGGAAGTTACTTTACCGTACGCAAGCATCTGAAGGTCTGAAGTTACGATTCATGGTGCCACGCAGCCACGCGGCGAGCGCGCGGCACTGTGGTTACTGCTCACACGGTGTCGTGCGCTTGCTGCGCGGCATCCGGCCAATTCAGTGATGGGGCGGACATCCAGTCCCACGCCGGCAGGCGACTTTTCAATGGGCTGTATGCGTTACAGTTTGCGGCCGGTCAGGCCGTGAACCGTAACCACTGTGTGATCTCAAAAGATGTAAATGATAAGGTGGGTTGTATGAAAAAATGTAAGAGGAGTATAATAAGTGGGGTACTTGCAGTCGCGCTGTGCATGGGACCAGTGACAAATGTACATGCGACTACGATTGAAGAAGCACAGGAAAAGGCGGATCAGCTTGATGAAGAGAAGGAAGCTGCGGAGGCAGAGAAGAATGCGCTGACGGAACAGTTGAATCAGATCATCGGGGAGATGAACGTGGCGCAGGAAAAGCTGGCGCAAAAGCAGGAAGAGATCAGGCAGGCCGAGGATGATCTTGTGAAGGCGAAGGTAGATGAAAATACACAATACCAAAGCATGAAAAAACGTATTCGTTTCATGTATGAGGTGGGAAATACCCAGTTCATTGAGGTCTTGCTGAACAGCCAGAATATGGGGGAATTTCTGAATAATGTGGAGTATGTCAACCAGCTTTCCGAATACGACAGGGATAAGCTGGTGGATTTCCAGAATATATGCAGAGAAGTCGAAGAAAAGGAAAAGGCCCTGCAGGAAGAATACGTGGTCCTGAGAAATCTTCAGGATGCCCTGATCGCAAAGCAGGCAGAAGTTGAGCAGTTACTGGAAGATAAGAATCTGCAGATTGCGGACCTGGAAGGACAGATCGGTGAAAACGCAGCCCTTCTGGAGGAATTGATCCGGCAGGCGGAGGAAGAGAAGAGGAAGCAAGAGGAACAGGCAGCGGCGGCCGCGGCTGCAGCGGCAGCGGCGAAGGCAGCAGAAGAAGCGGCGGCAGCGGCGGGTTTGGGCGGAGGAAGCACCTACATTCCGAGCACCGATGTTGTGATAAGCGGAAACGGGCAGCTTACGAATCCATGTCCCAGCGGATCCGTTTCCAGTACCTTCGGATACCGGACATTCGACAACTCCTTCCACAACGGACTGGATCTTGCGGCGTCAAGCGGGGCGCCTACATATGCGGCTGATTCGGGAACCGTGCTGATTGCGGGATGGAGCGACAGCGCGGGAAACTGGGTCGTCATAGATCACGGCAATGGAATGGTGACAAAGTATATGCATCATTCCGCACTGGCAGTGACTGCCGGGCAGTCGGTGAGCAAGGGACAGCAGGTCGGATATGTGGGTTCTACCGGGTATTCCAGCGGTCCGCACCTCCATTTTCAGGTGGAGATGAACGGATCCCCTGTAAACCCGCAGATATATTTGTAAAATTATTCCAGATGCGCAGGCGGAAAGAATTGAAAATGATTTCAAACGGCGGATAGGACTGTGTTCTGCTGCTTTGATCACAGCAAAAAGACATGGAGCGGAGAATGAACGAAAAGTATAGATTTTTAAAAGGGGCGCTGTGCGGCGCCCTTGCTATGTTATGTATTATGACGGCCGTAAGCGGGATTAAAAAGACGGTGGTCAGCGCTGTGCCCCAGCTCTCGGTGATGAAGGAGGAGAGCGGGGACGGGAAGTTTTCGGAGGAAAAGCTGAAACGGATCCGGGCAGTGATCGACAGTGTCTATCTCCGGGAGGACGAGATTGATGAAGCGGCCCTTACGGAGGGCATGTATGAAGGATATGTGCGCGCCCTGGGAGATCCGTATTCCGTCTATTTTACGGAAGAGGAGGCTAAGGAACTGGTACAGGGAATCTCCGGGGAATACTCGGGGGTCGGAGCAGTGCTTTCCCAGAGCTATGAGACAAAAGCAGTGACGATTACCAATGTGTTCCGGGATTCTCCGGCGGAAAAGGCCGGCGTCAAGTCCGGTGATATTCTCTATCAGGTGGATGAGCATGAGATCACGGATGAAGACCTGAATCAGGTGGTCGCCTGGATCAAAGGGGAGGAGGGAACCGAAGTGACCCTCCATGTGATCCGGGATTCCGAAGAACTGGAACTGATCGCAGTACGCGGTATTGTGGAAGCGCAGACCGTGGAGTATGAGATGAAAGATTCCCAGGTAGGATATATCCGGGTGACGGAATTTGACAAGGTTACTCTTGAGCAGTTCCGTGAGGCGCTGGATGAATTGGACAGTCAGGGAATGCAGGGACTGGTGATTGATCTGCGGAGCAATCCCGGAGGGGATCTGGATACGGTTCTGGATATGCTGAGGCTGATCCTTCCGAAGGGGACCATCGTGTCCACGGAGGATAGAGAGGGCGAGGCCGAGGAGTATATCTGTGACGGCAAGCAGGAATTTCAACGTCCGCTGGCTGTCCTGGTGAACGGATACAGTGCCAGCGCGTCTGAGATCTTCTCGGGTGCGGTACAGGATTATAAAAAAGGGAAGATCGTAGGGACGACCACTTACGGAAAAGGGGTGGTCCAGGAGGTCATCAGTCTTTTGGACGGATCCTATATCAAGCTCACTACGTCCGAGTATTTTCTGCCTTCCGGGAGAAGCATCAACGAAGTGGGGATCGTCCCGGATGTGGAAGTAGAATATGAGCGGGACGAGGAGAATGAGGATGCGGATAACCAGCTCGACAAGGCTCTGGAAGTGGTCCGAAAGGAGCTGGAATGAGATATTTTCAGATGTGCGGCTTCATTAGCGGGCATAAGAGTGTGACAGCACGGCTTTTTCGAATGAATGAGCTAGTTGGAAATTTCGAAAAAAAGACCTTGCAAAGGAGAAAAGATTGTGCTATCATTGAAAAATAATTTTAGCGCAATGAAGTGCGAAATTAGCAAAGGCAGAGAACAAGACTCTGATCATCAGAACCTGACAGGAAAGCGGCGTCACCGACTGAGAGCGCCAGACAGGGAAGACGGTCAGGAGCTGCCGCGGATGAGATTGATTCCGGCGGCTCCGTAAGGGAACACTTGGGAGCTGACCGGCTGAAGGAAGAGTAGGCCGGTACGCGGGGCAGGCGTTATATGCATTGTTGAGAGGGATAGTTCTGAGCTGCAAGGGGGCAGGCAGGACTGTTCAATGCGGGTGGTACCGCGGATTTTATATCGAAATAAATTCCGTCCCGGGATGCGCAGATGGCATCCCGGGACTTTTTGCGTGATCCGTAGCAGGAATGAAAGGAGAGAAAGAGCATGGAATTTGTAACCGGAGTCAAAGAAAAAGAAACATTGGAATTGCGTGAATTGCTGGCAGAAGATATGGCAGGGAAAACTGTAAAGGTGAACGGCGCCATCCATACGATCCGTGACATGGGCAATGTGGCTTTTATCATCCTCAGAAAACGGGAGGGGCTTGTACAGTGTGTATCAGATGAAGAAATTACAAACTTTTTCTTGAAAGATTTGAAAGAAGCGGCTACAGTAGAGGTAACAGGAACATTGATCAGTTCAGAGAAAGCGCCCCATGGAATCGAGATCCGGATTTCGGCCGTGGAGGTCTTAAGCGAACCGGCGGAGCCGATGCCGCTGGCAATCGGGAAATGGAAGCTGTCTACCTCATTGGAGGCAAAACTGAACTACCGCCCCATTGCCCTGAGAAACCTCAGGGAGCGTGCCAAGTTCAAGCTCCAGGAGGGAATTGTAAGAGGATTCCGAGATTTCCTCTACGGAGAAGGATTTACGGAGATCCACACGCCGAAGATCGGGGCAAAGAGTGCGGAAGGCGGGGCCAATGTGTTTAAGCTGGATTATTTCCACAGGCCGGCGATCCTTCAGCAGAGCCCTCAGTTCTACAAGCAGATGATGGTGGGGGTCTATGACCGGGTATTCGAGACAGCGCCGGTATTCCGTGCGGAAAAGCACAACACGAAACGGCATTTGAATGAATATACCAGCCTGGACTTTGAGATGGGCTACATCGACGGGTTCGAAGAGATCATGGCCATGGAAACCGGATTCCTGCAGTATACCATGAAGCTTTTGAAGCAGGAGTATGCGGGGGAATTAAAGCTTCTGGACGTGGAACTGCCGGGGACGGACCGGATTCCGGCTGTGAGGTTTGACGAGATCAAGCGTCTGGTGTCCGAAAAATATGACCGGAGGATAAAGAATCCGTTCGATCTGGAGCCGGAAGAGGAAAGCCTGATCAGCCGCTACGCAAAAGAAGAGTGGGATGCGGATTTTGTGTTCGTGACACATTATCCGTCAAAAAAGCGTCCGTTCTATGCAATGGATGATCCGGAGAATCCCACCTTTACACTGAGCTTTGATCTGTTGTTCCGGGGAATGGAGATCACCACCGGAGGCCAGAGGATCCATGATTACAGCAGGCTGCTGGAAAAGATGGAAGCCAGGGGGATGACCGGGGAAGGCATGGAGCAGTATCTGAGCGCCTTCAAGCACGGGATGCCTCCCCATGGCGGACTGGGAATCGGTATGGAGCGTCTGACCATGAAACTGATGGATGAGGACAATGTGCGGGAGACGACATTGTTCCCGAGAGACTTGAGCAGACTGGAACCGTAAAGGATTCGGCGGCATATCCGGATGCAGCCCCTGAGGAGGCTTCTGCTCGGAAAGCGAAGGTGAGGAAGAATGGCAAAGAAAAATGAATGCTATTTGTGCGGGGGTAAGCTGTGCGACGGATACTGTCCTGACTGCGGACTGGATAATACAAAGATCCGAAAGAAGCATTATCATCTGAATGAAAGCTATGCGGTAGAGAGCATGAACGGGGATGAAAGCCAGGCCACGGATCCATGTGATCATAAAGCCGGTCAGGACACTTGGGATAAGAGCAGTTTCGATACGGAGAAAAAGGACAATAAGAAAGACATTTCGCGGCAGGGAAAGGGAAGCCCTGGGCAAAAATACAGCTATCAGTTTGCGAATAAAAAGTTCAGGAATACAGGCGGGAATAAGGCGCAGAGGAAACTGACATCCGGAAGAGCCAAGGTGGGAGTGACGCTGTTCCTGCTGGCGCTTTTTGTGATCAAGGTGGGCAAAAATTATTTCGATGAAAATGGCCGGCATTTTGGAGGCCTGGGAGAACCGGAATATGTGGGACCCTATGAATACGTGGAGCGAGAGCTGTCCGAGACGGGGGAGCACTATGAGACAGAGCTTGGCCAGGGGGAATACCTGGTAGGAGTCCATCTGCCGGAGGGAAGTTTTACCGCAGAGCTTCTGGACGGCAGAGGCGGGCTGAGCCTGGAGGATATGGAAAACGGAATCTATATCTGGCAGGCTTTCGGAACCCAGGCAGAGTATGACGAGCTGCAGGTTTTGGAGGATGTCCGCCTTTATAAGGGGGCACATGTTACGATTAAGGACGCCATGCTCCTGAGAATGACTACGGAAAACGGACAGACAGAAGATATGGAGTTTGTGGAGAACCCGATGACGGAATCCGTTTCCCTTGAAAAGGATGAAACCCTGGAAGCAGGAGAAGGCATTGTCCCGGGAGTGTATGATCTTCATGCGGTAACTTCTGAGGAAGCCGACTGGGGGACCCTTCGGTGCAGAATATCGGACGATGCCTATGAGGACGGGTATTATGAAGTGTCGTACTGGCTGAGCGGGGAAGAAATGGACGATACTTACCGGAATCTGTATCTGAAGGAAGACATGGAGATCACGGCGGAGGACATTTCGTTCGAGCTGACGCCCAGCGAGGTGATCGGGACCGGAGACTACGAAGAATATTATCAATACTATTAATGCAATTAGATATATCACAAAGAAGAGGTGTATATATGGCGAATCAAATATCTGACGAAACGATGGAGTATGTGGGGATTCTGGCGAAGCTGGAATTGTCCGGGGAGGAAAAAGAGGCCGCAAAGGCGGATATGGAAAAGATGCTGGACTATATCGATACATTGAATGAGCTGGATACTTCGGCGGTGGAGCCCATGTCCCATGTATTTCCGGTCTGCAATGTGTTCCGGGAGGATGTGGTCACCAACGGCGATAATAAGGAGCAGACGCTGGCGAACGCGCCTCTCAGGAAAGAGGACAGCTTCGAAGTGCCGAAGACAATCGGATGATTCGGAAGGCAGTCTGCAAAGGCTGGTTTGTACTAAAACATAAAGGGCGGTGAAGGCAATGGATTTATTACACCTGACAGCGATAGAGCTGGGCAGAAAGATTAAAACCCGGGAAGTGTCCGTGACGGAGGCCGTGAAAGCGGTTTTGGAGCAGGCAAAGGAAATGGAACCGGAGATCAACAGCTATGTAACACTAGATGAGGCGGGAGCGCTGATGCAGGCAGAGGCGGTACAGAAGCGGATCGACAGCGGAGAATTGACCGGGCCTCTGGCGGGCGTTCCGGCGGCTGTCAAAGACAACATGTGTATCGAAGGGAAGCTGACTACATGCAGTTCAAAAATCCTTTCCAATTTTCATCCTGCATTTACGGCGGAGGCAGTCAAGAATCTGCAGAAAGCCGGGGCGGTGATCGTCGGAAAGACCAATATGGATGAATTTGCCATGGGGAGCACGACGGAGACTTCCTACTATGGGCCGACGAAAAATCCTCATAATCTGATGCATGTGCCGGGGGGCTCCTCAGGAGGCTCCTGTGCGGCGGTGGCGGCTCAGGAATGCTGGTACGCGCTGGGGTCTGACACAGGCGGTTCCATCCGGCAGCCCAGTTCCTTCTGCGGAGTGGTAGGATTGAAACCAACCTACGGCACGGTTTCACGTTACGGGCTGATCGCATACGGCTCCTCCCTGGATCAGATCGGGCCGGTGGCAAGGGATGTATCGGACTGCGCGGCCGTCCTGGAGGCTATTGCGTCTCATGACGAGAAGGACAGCACCTCCATACAGCGGAAGGATTATGATTTTACCTCCGCGCTGGCGCGCGACGTGAAGGGAATGAAGATCGGGATTCCCAGGGATTATATGCGGGAAGGGCTGAATCCGGAGGTGGCTGATGCTGTCTGGAAAGCGGCTAGGGTATTGGAGGAACAGGGGGCCGTGATTGAGGAATTTGATCTGAGCCTGGTAAAATACGCGATCCCGGCATATTATGTGATCGCGTCCGCAGAGGCCAGCTCAAACCTGGAGCGCTTTGACGGTGTCAAATACGGCTACCGCGCGGCGGACTATGAGGGACTTCACAATATGTATAAAAAGACCCGTTCCGAAGGCTTTGGAGCGGAGGTGAAACGCCGGATCATGCTGGGCTCCTTTGTGCTCAGCTCCGGATATTATGATGCATATTATCTGAAAGCGCTGCGTGTCAAGGCGCTGATCAAACAGGCATTTGACAGGGCGTTTGAAAGCTATGATCTGATCCTGGGACCGGCGGCGCCCACTACGGCGCCGGAGCTGGGAAAGAGCCTGCAGGATCCTCTGAAAATGTACTTGGGGGATATCTATACGATTTCTGTAAATCTGGCGGGACTGCCGGGGATGAGCGTCCCGATTGGGAGGGACCGTAAAGGGCTTCCTGTAGGCATGCAGCTGATCGGGAACAGCTTTCAGGAGAAAACGCTGATCCGGGCGGCATATACCTACGAATGTGCGACAGAGAAGCAATTCGAGGTGTCGGCGGATGTGAGGGCAGGAGCAGGAATGGCTGCCGGCCAGGCCGGAGATTGCGGCAGAGCCTGCAGGCAGACCGGAGACCCCGGGGACTCGGCATTTCAGGCAAAATCAGAGATGCCGGATGTACAGGCAAAATCAGGAAGGGAGGCGTAAGCGGGATGGCAAAACAGTATGAGACAGTGATCGGGCTTGAAGTCCATGTGGAGCTGGCTACCAGGACAAAGATTTTCTGCGGATGCAGTACGGCTTTCGGGGCCGCGCCCAATACCCATACCTGCCCGGTATGCACCGGTATGCCGGGTTCCCTTCCGGTTCTCAATAGACAGGTGGTAGAATATGCCATGGCGATCGGGCTTGCCACAAACTGCAGGATCACCCGGGTATGTAAGTTTGACCGGAAAAACTATTTTTACCCGGATAATCCCCAGAACTACCAGATCTCCCAGCTCTATCTCCCCATTGCCAGAGACGGCTATGTGGAGATTGAAGCGGGAGATACGAAAAAGAAGGTGCGGATCCATGAGATGCACATGGAGGAGGATGCGGGGAAGCTGATCCACGACGAATGGGATGATACCTCTCTGGTGGATTATAACCGGAGCGGTGTGCCCCTGGTAGAGATCGTGTCGGAGCCGGATATGCGTTCTGCGGAAGAGGTCATCGCATACCTGGAGAAGCTCCGCCAGATTATCCAGTATCTGGGGGCGTCAGACTGCAAGCTCCAGGAGGGTTCCATGCGCGCGGATGTGAACCTGTCCGTGCGGGAAGCGGGAAGTTCTCAGTTCGGAACCCGGACGGAGATGAAGAATCTGAACTCCTTCAAGGCAATCTCCCATGCGATCGAAGGAGAGCGGGAGCGGCAGATCGAGCTTCTGGAGGAAGGAAAGGCTGTGATCCAGGAGACCCGCCGCTGGGATGACAATAAGGAAAGCTCCTATGCCATGCGCTCCAAGGAGGATGCCCAGGATTACAGGTACTTTCCAGAGCCGGATCTGGTGCCCATTGTGATCAGCGATGAATGGATCGAAGCGGTGAAAAGCCGCCAGCCGGAGCTGCGCGCGGAGAAGCTGGAACGGTATAAAAAAGAATTCGACATTCCCCGGTATGATGCGGAGATCATTACGGAATCCAAGAGCATGGCGGATCTGTTTGAAGCAGCCACCTCAATCTGCAAAAAGCCGAAAAAGGTCTCTAACTGGCTGATGGTGGAAACCATGCGGCTGATGAAGGAACATGGGATGGAGCCGGAGGATCTGAAATTTTCTCCGGAAAACCTGGCGAAGCTGATCAATCTGGCTGATGCGGGGGTGGTCAATAGCTCCGTGGCGAAAGAGGTATTCGAGAAGGTCTTTTCGGAGGATGTGGATCCGGAGCAGTACGTGGAGGAGCATGGGCTGAAAACGGTTCATGACGAAGGCGCTCTGAAAGCGGTGCTGGAACAGGTGATCGCGGACAATCCGCAGGCGGTCTCGGATTACAGAGGCGGAAAGGAAAAGGCTCTGGGCGCGCTGGTCGGACAGACAATGAAGGCGATGAAAGGAAAGGCCAATCCCGGTATGGTGAATCAGATGCTTCGGGAAATGCTGGGATAAAACAAGGCTATTTTGATAATGAAATAAGGACTTTACACTCAAAATCCCCTTTGATATAATGAGGATATCTCGTACACGATTTCTATTCTTAAAAGGGAGGTGTTACTATGGGTATGACGAATAAGCAATTTCAGGGATTTATCAGGCTTGCGTTAGCTCAGATCGAAAGGGCTTTAAGTGCTACGCCGGATAATAAAGAATTGCAGGAATTAAAGGCGATTTTCCAGCTTATGCTGGAGGACGGAGACTGAACGTTCAGCTTTATATAGTTTTTATATTTACTTTATGAATTTATTAGCACTCACTTCAAAAGAGTGCTAATTTTATGTTGACTTTTTAAAATTCCTGTATTAGAATATCATCTAGGTCAAGAAAAAGGACACAGGTTCACAAGGTATATGTCGAATCATAAAGATCATAGAAAAGGAGTGTTTTACATGGGAACAAAAAAAGGCAATTTATCCATTGACAGTGAGAATATATTTCCAATAATCAAGAAGTGGGTGTATTCTGACCATGATATTTTTATGAGAGAGCTGATCTCCAATGGATGTGACGCCATCACGAAACTGAAAAAGCTGGATATGATGGGCGAATATGAGATGCCGGAGGATTACAAGGCGAAGATCCAGGTGATCGTCAACCCGGAAGAGAAGACATTAAAGTTCATTGACAACGGTCTTGGAATGACCGCGGATGAAGTAGAAGAGTATATTACGCAGATCGCGTTCTCCGGAGCGACCCAGTTCCTGGAGAAGTATAAGGATAAGACGACGGAAGATGAGATGATCGGACACTTCGGACTGGGATTCTATTCCGCGTTCATGGTTGCCGATGAGGTACACATTGATTCCCTGTCCTACCGTAAGGATGCCGTACCGGTACACTGGGTCAGCAACGGCGGCACAGAGTATGAGATGCAGGACGGCAGCAAGCAGGAGGTGGGGACGGAGATCACCCTGTTCTTGAATGACGACAGTCTGGAATTTGCCAATGAGTACCGCGCAAGGGAAGTGCTGGAGAAGTACTGTTCCTTCATGCCGGTGGAGATCTTCCTGTCCAAGGCGAATGCGGAGACAGAGTATGAGACCATTGACGAGGCAGACGTGCTGGAGACAGACGAAGTGGTAGAGCATATCACGGAGGAGCCGAAGGAAGGCGAAGAGGGCGAGCCGAAGAAGAAAGCGAAGATCGTGAAGCGCCCGGTGTCGATCAGCGACATTCATCCGCTGTGGGGCAAGAATCCCAGCGACTGCACGAAGGAAGAGTATATTGAATTTTACCGTAAGGTATTTTTGGATTATAAGGAACCGCTGTTCTGGATTCACCTGAATATGGACTATCCGTTTAACCTGAAGGGAATCCTGTATTTCCCGAAGATCAACACGGAATATGACTCCATAGAGGGAACCATCAAGCTGTACAACAATCAGGTATTCATCGCGGACAATATCAAAGAAGTGATTCCGGAATTTCTGATGGTATTAAAGGGTGTCATCGACTGTCCGGACCTGCCGCTGAACGTATCCAGAAGCGCGCTGCAGAACGACGGTTTTGTGAATAAAGTAGCGGATTATATTTCCAAGAAGGTGGCGGACAAGCTGAACGGCATGTTCAAGACCGACAAGGAGAACTATGAGAAGTACTGGGATGATATCAGCCCATTCCTCAAGTTCGGATGCTTAAAGGACGAGAAGTTCGGAGACAAGATCAAGGGCTCGATCCTTTATAAGAACCTGGAGCACAAGTATCTGACTCTGGAAGAATATATTGAGAATGCGAAGAAGGCTGCCGGGGAAGAGGACAATGTAGAGGTTGTGGAGAATCCGGAGACCGTAGAAGCAGAGACAACGGCAGACGAGGAAGCGAAGGCAGAGGCCGGTTCTGACGATGCCGCAGACAGCAAAGCAGAAGCCTCTTCCAACGAGACAGAGGACAGCAAAGCGGAATCCGTAGAAGCAGAGGTCGTGGAAGATTCCGATGGAGAAGAGAAGAAAAAAGAGCCTCTCAATGTCTACTATGTGACGGACGAACAGCAGCAGAGCCAGTATATCAAGATGTTCAAGGAACAGGGACAGGATGCGGTGATCCTGACGCACAACATTGATTCCGCGTTTATCACCTATCTGGAGCAGCGCAATGAGGACGTAAGGTTCCAGAGGATCGATGCGGAGGTGCATGATTCCCTGAAGGATGAAGTGGACGAGGGCGACAAGGAAGAATTCCAGAAGCTTTCCGATGAACTGGTAGAGCTGTTCCGCAAGGAGCTGAACAATGAAAAGCTGGAAGTGAAGGTAGAGAAGCTTAAGGACGAAAGCATTGCTTCCATGGCAGTCCTTTCCGAGCAGTCCAGGCGTATGGAAGAAATGATGCGCATGTACAGCATGGGCGGCGGCATGGATATGGGACTCGGCGGACAGGCGACGCTGGTACTGAACGCAAACCATCCGCTGGTGAAGTTTGTGACAGAGAACAAGGAGGATACACATACCTCCATGATCTGCAAGCAGCTTTACGACCTGGCGATGATCGCCCATAAGCCGCTGAACCCGGAAGAAATGACAGCATTTGTGCAGAGAAGCAACGAGATCATGATGCTGCTGACAAAATAATCGTTTCAATAGCAGAAAAAATCTGTTACAATGATTTTTAGAAAAAAGGCAGATTGGAGGATGATTAAATTCATTCCGAATGGCTGAATAAGAAAAAACAGACTATCTGAACAGATTAGTCTGTTTTTTTGTGGGATTTAGAAAAAGATATCCGCCTTCTTGTCGCTCTGACAGACTTTGTTCAGCTTCCCGGTCAGCAGCTTCATTTTTGTTGAGCTGACATAACGGGCCTTCTGCTTACAGCTTCGGAGGCATTTCTGGCAGCTGATACATTTCTTTTTGTTTGTCTTTTTCGGATCCTTGGTGTCTATGGCCCCTGCCGGGCAGCTCTTGGCGCAGGCGCCGCACTCCGTACACATGGTAACATCAACCTTTGGAGTCAGTGATGCCGCGCCGGCCTTCCGATAGGGGGTATTGCCCGGAACTGAGATATTGAATGGCTCAAAAGAAGATTCGGTGTGGATTCGGCGGCTCAGCTGCTTGCCGAAATCTGCGATCTCTTTCAGATCCTGCTTGTTGGGACGGCCGAGACCAATGGAGCGGACAATGGAGTGCTCGGTGGGAAACGCGGCTACGCCGATCACCTTGAAGCCCCGGCTTTCTACTTCATTTTTCAGTTCCAGCAGCGCATCCTCGTATTCCCGGCAGCCGTAGGTGGCGATCAGAGCCGCCGGCGTTCCTTGCCCGGACAGAGCTTCGAAATATTCCAGGAAGACGGCAGGCACGCGGCCCGCATAGACTGGGATCCCGAAGAGCACAAGATCATTGCTCTTAAATTTCAGGGAAGGCTTCTTTTCCTTATGTACCGTCAGGTCGTAGGAGACGGATTTGAGGTCGATATTTGCCGCTGCCTCCATAATGACCTTCCGGGTGGTTCCTGTGGGGCTGAAATAAACCAGCTTTAATTCGTTCATCTTCATAAGTAAAAACTCCTTTATCCATTTTTGTG
>QXWX01000126.1 GCA_009911175.1 Lachnospiraceae bacterium
AAAACCAATGAAAAACGGCTTGGTTCCGCTGTTTTCAGAACCAAGCCTTGGTGATGGAAACAATGGGGCTCGAACCCTACGAAAGCCATTGAAAATATTGCTCTCTTTTTCCTTCCCTATAAGGAAGCATCCGGCAAGCGGATTGGGAAGGATTCTTTTGAAAAATCGTAGGCAAATCGTCGCCGTAGTTTTTTTCAAACCATTTGCCCGAAAACGTCTATACAATCCAGCTATTGGAAATGGTTTAAAGCACGGGACATAGGAGTAAAATTATATGCCATTAGTCCGCATCCAATTTATCAAACACAGCATTCACGTTATCAAAAACAGGCTGTTCACCGGAAGCAATCTTAACTTTCACTTCTTGAATTTCTTCTTTCAAATCATCCAAATACTTTTCTGGATAAATGCTAACAGGCATAATACATATAGAACCATCCTTCTCAAAGATGTCCAGCTTATCGCCTTCCGACAGACCCATCTTTACAATAATTTCTTTTGGAATTGTAACCTGTGCTCCCTGGCGTAGTTCAACCAGCATAATTTTTCATCCCCTTTACTTTCCTGGATTTGAAAATGGGATTTCTGTCTTTCTTACTTGTATTGTACCCATTTCCACCGGGTTCTGCAAGAGGCCCACAAAAATTATATTATTTTTGCCTGCATCTTGCTCAATTAATTATTCCCAAAAATTGCCATCACTGCGCCTGTGCAAATGCATCGTCAAGTTTCTGCATATCATCACGCATCTTTTCAAACTGTGAATGTTGATAACGCTTAGAACTCTGCACTGTGCTGTGTCCGCCTGTTCCGATCATAGAAAGCTCACTGAACCCTTCCACATTGGAACACAATGTAAAGTAGGTATGACGTAAGTCGTGCAAGCGATAATTCGGCAATTCCGGACAGTCATTTTCAATGAAGCGTTTGAAATTCTTATACAATGTCATCGGTGTTAACGGAGAATATGGCGCATGATTCATCAAAAATACGCTGTTGCCGCCTTTAAAGCCGGGCTTACTCTGCAGCTTCATATGCTCTTTTCTTGCCCGTTCCAAAATCTGGTAAACCGTCCCTCCAACTGCTAATGGAATCGTGCGCTTCCCGGATTTGGTCTTTGTTTCCTTCTCGATTAACTGGTCATTCACCTGCACAATGGATCTCTGTACTTTAATATATGCTCCATCCTTGTCCAAAACAATGTCCTCCCAGCGAAGTCCTGCAAGTTCGGACCTTCTCAATCCTCCTGCAAGACAGCAAATCGCAACTAAAAGTTCCATTGCCCTGTTCTGTGTCTGGCAGGCCCGTTCCAGCATCACCTTCACCTGGCCGATTGTATAAGCATTCCCTTCCACCTCCGATGGTTTCGGCAGGCGGACAAATGCACAGGCCGTACTTTCCTGCCTTTTGATGTAGTTATCACTCATTGCCTGTTTCAAAACTGCGGATATAAAATATAGGAAGTTTCGGATTGTCTTTGGGGATTTTCCCATCTTTACATACCGATTGACCATATCCTGCAGCACTTCTACCGTAATTTCTGTTAACGTATAATGACCAAGGGAATCCCGAACTCCATCTTTGGTCTTATACATCTGGATGTACACCTGTTTGGTAGTTGGAGACAAGTAAAGCGTATATTTCGGAAAATATATATCCTCCACATAGTCCCTGAACAGCATTGTTTTCTTCTGCATAAAATCTCCAAACTCTGCATTCAGATTCATTTCACAGCAAATCTTTTTGGCTGTGTCCTTGGTCGTGCCTGCCGGAAGGGAATGGTATGTCCGCTTACGCCTGCCATCCCTGGTTATATCCCGTACAATGCGGTATCGTGTCCCAGATTTTCTTTTTACTGTCTCTATGTAGAATGACATTTTCTGTTCACCTCCTCTCTAATAGTCCCGTATGGGAAATTCTTGATTTTCGGATTCATTTAGTAGCAGAGCCTCCACTTCATGCCGGATATAATAATAGGTATGTCCGATTTTTTTGTAGTGCAAATTTGTGTTGAGGAAAGCCCGAAGTTTTCGGGAATCCATATGAATGTATTCCTCCTGGATCTCTTTTACCGTAATACACATACGTTTGCTTTTTTCTGTAATTGTAACCATAATTTTTCTACCTCCAAAATTATAATATTTATTTATTGCACTGAGTTATTACAGCTGTACACTACAATGCTTCGGCAATAGTGACTGTATTCTTCTAAAAACATACGGTAGAATAAAAAACACATCACTATTGCCATGAGTCTATGTTCCGCTTAATCCAACAGCCCCTTATCACGGCAGTCAGATAAACATTCCGAAATAAATTCTTCTATCTGTTCATCCGTATAGTCCCCATGAACCTCAACAATGCACAGTCTCTCAGTTCCTAAAATATTCATAAGTTCTTTTAATGCTGTTTTTTCTTCCGTGTTCATCGTTTTTCCTTTCTTCTGTTTTTAGTGGCGCAAGGGACGTCAGTGACAGTATGTCATTAATTTAATTAGCTCTCTCTATATTTTTTTCATGCTTACCTAATGAATTTTTTTACGTCCCTTGTGCCACTACTGCCACTAAAGTTACAATGAAAATTTTAATTCGAGTTCAAATACATCCCTCCTCCTCTCTATTTTTCATACCATCTAAATGAATTTTTTACGTCCCTTGTGCCACTACCGCCACTAAAAGTTACATCACGAGTTTAATGGAGGTTCAAATACATCCCCTTTCCATATTTTTATATATCTCTTACCGTTGCTCTTACCACGTTCTATATGTATATCGAACATATCCAGCACCGATGATGAATTAAAAATTTTTTTGCTCAAAGCATTTTCTGCTTTCACAAGAAACTTGATGTCTACTCCCATTTTCTCAGCCTGGGCATTTAACTCCACACGCAATTCCATCATTTTTCCATAGAAGGAATGCGTTCTGTTAATAAACTCAATAAGAACACTTAAAACAGTATCTTCTTCCACCATTACTTCAAGAATATCCTCTTGATTTTTTTCATAAATTTTCAGGAATCGGTCACCGCCATATTTTAATGCTTCCGCAATAGCATAACCGAATTTGGCAAAATCAGCCATCCTTGGCAACTCCTTCAATTCCAAGTTCTCATAGATTTCCAGTGCTTTCGCCAGGACTTTCATTGCTCTATAAAGTAAATAGGGTAAATCCCTTTTAAAGGCTGTTAAAATATCATCCATAGTTCGCCTTTCACTGCTTTTAATACGCTTTGTGGATAGGCATATACATCTGTCCAAAAAATCTGGTCGGTTTGAAATTGTTGTAATGCCAGTAAAGCTCAATTGCGGGTTCAGGTGAATATCTACAACTTCATTATCTGAATACAATTTTCTCTTGCCATACGATCCCATCGTTATAGACATGCAAAAGAAATTTGCCATATTTTTTGTTATCCCGCCTTCTACATTATCAAAACAGACCATATATTCCCCAAACAATACAGATGCCAAATCATTTATAGAAGAAGGAAGTGCTTTTATATCTGCACTTGATGGATCGATAAACATCTTGTCCAATCTCATATTGGTTGTTTTCGCCGACCCCCGATCACCTTTATAGTATAAAATCGGTGCCGGAATATCACTGATAAATCGAGTAAGGAGAACGACATTGTGAAGTATCATGTCCTCTTCTTTTTCGAACTTCCAGAACTTTTTTGCCAGCTTGCGAAATGAAGGCTTTTTCTCCCCTTTGCGCACTTCCATATCCATGGGCATCACCTGCTCCATCATGTTATGCCGTTTGATAAACGGAATGGGACATTCTTCCAATATGGAAAATCCATTCTTATCAATGTGAAGTACCGTTTGTTCTTCATCCGCAAGATAATAGTACACGTGCCCGTTACTATACTTACATCTTACGGCTGGTTCTATCTTAGCACCTTCAAAGACCGCTTTTGCTTCTATGGTAGCAATAATTTGTTTCATGGCTTCTGTGCCAATTGCCTTTTCATAGCTTTTTAAAAACATTCTTCGTAGGGATTGCATATATCGGCTATCACGCACGGACATAAATTCTGTAAAACCATTTCCTAATGGAACAGAAGCATACGCATTCTCCCTTGTATCATGGAAGAAACAATGCCCCGCTTCCATAATATCTGTAAGAACAATTTGTGAGGTTGGCATGCCCTGATCTTTTTTGGATGCCTCTCTTCTATATGATTGGCTATATGCCTTCATATCTGGAAATTTTTTTAACAGACTTGCCCAGTTCTCATTTTGGCATGAATCATGATGGCATCCAGCGCAAATTTTCCCATTCGCATACTGGATGATATATGCCCCTTTGTCTCTGCTATGTTCCTTGTTCCATGGGCACTCTGCCAAAACAAAACACGTGCCAGAATCTAATGGTTTCTCATGACTGATTTCAATCCCATGAGAAGCACAAAACTGTCGCACATCCATCTTCATCCCTTTATACTGAGATACTTTCTTATCATCAAAAGGTTCTGCGGCAGTCGATGGAGTTTTAACTGGCGCACATAAAGAGATAATGCTCTCTATTTGCTCGGTATCTACATATTTTAATTCATCAAGTGCAGAAAGAATCTTCGACTGTCTGTGAGGTCTGTCCTCCGTCGAATCACCTTTGCATGCCGTCGTACCATACAGTTTCGTAATACGTGCAGCGTTATACGTTGTAGTATCAATCTTTACATTATCAGTGGAAAACTTCTTATCCATCTGCTCCAGAAACGTCTTGATAAGTTGTCTGCTTTCCTGTGTATTTTCCATATTAATAAGGTAGAGCAGATGAATACCATTCCCAGACATGCACTTCACTGGCTGTGGAAATCCCTGTTCTGTCAGAAAGGATTCTACTTCCCCGGCCAAGGATTCCGCATGTGCCAACTCTTCATCTGTCGAAGATATTCCGGCTGGACGTTCGGGATCCAGGTCAATTAAGATCCAATCTCTTCTTGCAATCTCTTTATCGGTAGTGGTATTCTGCGCCCACTCCTTTAGCCTGTTGACACTTCTACTAGCAACATCCTGTACAATAGGGTTCAATGTAAAAAATATATTGTACTTTCCATCATATCGTTTAACGGATTTATACAAATCATCTACATTGTTAAAGTATCCGGAGATTGTACCTGCCTTTGTTTTGAGAATACGAACCTCGATATATGCACCCTCCGGATTAAAAATATCAAATAACCTATTAAAATCTTCTTTTCTCATATTTACCTTCCTTCTGCTACAAAGCAGTGAGATGTAAGTGTCCATGTATTCCGAGGATGAAACGTTGCTCCACATTCTTTCCCCCCCAACGTGAGGTTCTGAACAGAAGCAACGTTGATCCCACAGGACACCGTTATCTTGTTACAGACTTCTATTCCATATTCAGTTGTCAAGGTACACACGAACGCCTACAGCATCATTGCACAAAATTGATATAGTTACAGTCTCCGGAGACGTCATCAGTACTTTTCTTGATGACACCTCATATTCTAATCCCATATCCCCGCAAATAACTAGAGTGACATAAAATGAAAAAGGCAAGAGAAAATTTTCTCTTGCCTAGCACATCATTTCATGATATAATAAATAATTTTATATCTCTTCTATCAGAATATATGGATCAAAATCAAAGTTCTTACATTCATCAATCCAGTTTTCTTTGAAAACATCAAATTCGTTTTCAATATATTTATGAAAGGTATCAAGCGCATCTCTCTTTAAAACATCTTTATTGTAGTGACTTTCAGTCCTAATATTAAAGAGTTTATGCTCTTTTTCCTTCCTATCTATCTCTGAATTTAGATTATCCAGAAAATTTTTCATATTTTCAGCAAATACCTCATACATATTCTCTACAAACCTTGTTCTCATTTCTTCCAAAGCAGTATGCATTCTCAGTCTATCGATTATATCAATAAGCTCAGAGGCATATGGCTCTATCTGTACAATCATTTCAAAAATATTTTGCCTTTTTTCAAAAATTTTTATATCTGTAATCCTATACCATTTATGTAGTTTTTCGCTGTTAAAATCTTCCATAGACGGATCGTATATTATACACTTTCTTTCCCCATCAATCACTTCATATTTATAAAAAAAATCTTCAATACCAAAATACTCATAATCAATAGAGTAAAAAATCTTATCAAGCTCTGTAATCACTATATTTTTTTCATCATAATCAAGTTCTTCTTCGAATGTTGCGTCTTCTTTTTTTATACATTTTTTTATTTTGTTTATAATTTCTTTTTTCTTGTCCTCAGCCTCTTTATCCATTTTCTTATAGTACTCGCTACGTGGATTTTCTAAAAACGAAATAAAACATGCACACAAAATTCCATCAGGTATAGATACAGTATTATGTATGTCAATATTAAATAATTTTTCATAACAATCAATATATCTTTTCCACGTTTTACTTCTTGTTATTATATGATTCTCATAGTCTCCCTTTTTTGTATGTTGTATATATTCATTCAAGTCGTCAGCTATCTTATAAATATCTATTCTCCTCAAAGATTTACGATTTTCAAATTTAAAATTACATTTATCTGTTAAATCATAATTCATTTTTAACCAATCATATCTTTCTTTATTTGTCAAAAAACATTTTTTCATATTTCATCCTCCAGCTTATGTTATAATATACTATATTGTAACATAAACCAGAGGAGTATTCTACCAAAACAACTTAACTATATTTTCAATTTCCTTTTTCTACTCTGTTTTCCAGTCCTGCATATCTCATATAATGATATTATAATCGCAATCCCCTCAAGAAAATATTCAATACATTTCTCACTATTCATATCCCAGCACCCTCCGTGATTCTACTTCTTCCAACACAATAATACATGTCAACCCAAACGCAACGCCTACAAAGAAAAATGCAAATTCCATTATTTTTCACCTCCTCCTTTTTTTAGTATAATATACAATATTAAGGCAGTAATCGTTCGTAACCAGGTACAAATCTGAATGCCATTGTATGAATCCATTTTCATAGATAATATCCTTATACTCTGCATCTCCCAAATCAAGATGATATCTTCCCAATACCTCCAGATACAATAACTCTAATTTTTCTCCATGCTCTGGTAAGATTAAAAACACATATCCGCCATCATCTTTATCTACATCACGATCCATTCCATAGTATTTATCCAGCATATCAACTGCTTTATGTATCTCAGCTACCACCTTTTCAGGCATTCTATATTTCTTCTGTAATTCAGAAATTTTGACACATTGACTCCTCGTCCATATGCGTTCAGTCATATCTTACTATCTCCTTTCCCAAGATAAAACCTTTTCTCTTTTATCCACCTTATCCCCAAATTTTTTTCTTCCTATATAAGTCTTTTTTTCTCATAGAATATACTACAAAAATTGTATATTTTCCGTTTAATACCAGAATATCGAACCATACCCAATTTCGCTTTTTCGAATTTTTCTTTTTCTTAACTGAAATCTTATGAAAATTATTATCCGGAATTTCCACCTCCGGTTCATAAATTCCTAATTCCATAAGTATGTCTATAGTATCATTTTTTATCGGACGTATTATAAGGGCAATATAGTCATTGCTTGTTTTTCTTTTATATCTTAAAATGCGCTCTACTTCATAAATGACTTTTCCCGGTATTTTGTACTTCCCCAAAATTAGATTAATCGCTTTTAATAATTCAATCTGGTATTGATTATAAATCTTTATATGCATATATGTCTCCTTCCATACAACAAAAAAGGGAACCACTATACAGATTATTACTGATATTGGTTCCCACTTCTTTTCTGTTTGATTTGCAAAAAGAGCATGCAGAAATCTATATTCCGCATGCTCTATATTTTTTAATACTTATAAGCCTTTACAACTTACTATAATGCAATTCTTACTTTTAGATTTTTTCTAATAGAGCTTTCTTTTTTTCTTGAAATTCCTCTTCTGTCAAAATACCTGATTCTTTTAATGATGCAAGTTTTTCGATTTGCTTTAACGCATCCGTTCCATCATTATTCTGAGAGTTATTACCATTTTTCTTCTGTTCAAATTTCTGCAATATACCATGTTGACGTAATAGTCCCATCAATTCCCGGCATTTCTTGGCTTGGTTAAATATAGTTACACCAGTAAGCATTTCAGCTCTAACCGTTAATTCTTGTCCTGTTTCTGCCTTAAAAATAATGCAGATAACATTTTCTTGTTCTTGATTTGCACTGTCACCACCACCTAAAAATACCTCGGCAGTCGTAATCGTCCTTTTTTCAATATGCAACTCCAAAACCGAATCATATGGAATATCAAATCCTGTAAACCAGTCTGCGCTACCAGACTTTGGCAAAAAACTGAACCTGTCTGGCATAATATCGAGTAATATGTATGGACTTTTCTTTTTTCCTAACTGAAAATCGGGATGTCCCCCTTCATATGTCACTTCATATCTAATCAAGCCACCTTCCTGTGGGAGTTTATTTTGTTTAGACTGCTCAACCTTTTCACTAACTATGGTTTTAGTTTGCTCCATTCCTGTTTTTGCAACTTGAGTTGCCTTATCAGCCATTTTCTTTGCTTTACCTAAAGCATCTGTTATGGATTCTTTATCGAATAAACCCATTTATTAATCACCTTCTTTTAGTTATTTATTTTCGCATATTTCCATATAAGTTTATCTAACAAGCTAACTAATGATTTTTTTAACTATTACATACAAACCCACTATCACTGCAATGC
This sequence comes from Lachnospiraceae bacterium, assembly GCA_009911175.1. The sequence goes on from QXWX01000126.1 coordinate 8,727, forward strand.
AAATAATCACCCCAAGTCCAACACCAATTACTGCTATTAGAATTGGCAATACAACCTTAATAAACAATATTAGCAAAATGCCTATACATAAAATCTTTAATACAGTTTTCATCCTATTCTTTTTCCTTCTCCTTTTCTAAAAATATTCTCACAGACCTAATTTTTTTGTGATTTTTGCTAATTCACCTTTATCAATATCCGCATCAATACTCATATGAACATGTGCTGTTTCATCTTTGATAGCCGCACTTATTTCATGAATTTGAAAATTCACATCATATCCAGTCTTTTTGAACAATGTGCTTTTTATAATCTTTGCAATAATATCCTTTGTAAATTTAGTATGTATTTTCACTTCATCCATGCACCCAACCTCCTAATAGAATCTTATTTATATAAAATTCTATTCATAAAATTATTCATTCCGCAAATCACTTTCTAGTTCATAGATAATTCTTTCTCCAAGTATAGATGATAAATCTAGCAATTTTTTTCGTTCTGTTTCTCGTTCTGATTTTGCTTGTGCTTTGATTATAAGCAAAGCAGAAATAGACCTATCATATAATTCCCGTTTTAATTTATGTAATCTTTTTCTTGAAGAATAATCAAACAAAAAACAAGGGCCTGTTGTTAACAGATAAGAAGGGATTGTCTTTTTTAATGATTCTGGATTTTCAACATATGCTGATAAAAAATCATCACATTTCTTCCCTTCCAGCATAGTAGAGAATTTCAAAAATGGGCTATATTTCAAAATCCTGGTTGGATATTTTGCCACAATTTCTATTTCTAAAACGGCTTCCTTAACGTATTTAATGCATTCTTCATTAGGATAAAAGACTTTATTTATATCCATAGAATCCCTCACATCAGTAGATCAGATTCCAATTCACAAATAACTTTTTGTAACATTATATCCAGTCCCTTTAAAATATCTTTTCGCTCCGGGGATACTTCATCATTGTCTGTACATTTTTTCAATTCTGCTTCAACTAATGGACATTTTTCCTTTGCTTCATTATATAAACGCTTTTTTTCTTGACGTAGCTGCTTTTTCTTGATTTGTTTTGCTACAGCAAGTCCTACTCCTGCTAGACCGGTAACAGGAGCTGCCAATACCAAAACTCCTGCCGCCATTCCACCACCTACAATGGCTCCTGCTGCCGCAAGTGCTGATGTGATACCTGCCGCAGACAATCCCACAGTACCTAATCCATATAAAGCTAAAAAAGATACACCTGCACCACTACCTGTGCCTATTGCAGCAGAAAAAACTTCTATCAATGGACTATCCTTTATTGTTCTGGTTGGATCGCCTAATGTAATTGATGCTTCATTAATAATATTTACCACTGGTTGCAATGAATCCATATTTGGGAAATTCATTTTTTCTTTGTTTGTTTTTCTCACTGTTTTATCCTCCTATGTATGGTATTTTTGTACAGTTTTTATATACAGTATATATCTACACATCGATTATACCATTTATATCCACTGTTTACAATAGTAGTAGAAATAAAATATCATACTAAAATAGGAGGATTTTAAAAAATGACTGATTCAGAATTTGGAACAGTTGAATTGCATCTAAAAGAGATGATGGAAAAACGAAAGATTTCACTCAGTAAGCTCTCTTTTCGTGCTGAAATGCAACGCACACAGTTAAAGCACTATTATGATGGTTCTATTCAGCGATTAGATATCGCTGTGCTATCACGTCTCTGCTACGCTCTCAACTGTAGCCTTAACGATTTACTGGAATATATTCCGCCAAAGGATAAAAATTGATAATAGTGATATAGGAGAACCTATATATTCCGTTGGTTCTCCTATTTTCTGGTTTTTAAGAACGATACTTTTTAATCTGCTTATCAAATTATTTGCTGTCTTTTTTACTTTTTCCGCCCTTGTTTACAGACAACTTTTCTGAATCTTCTTTCCCCGATTTTGATAATTTTTCTTTACCCTTGGCTTCTCTAGCGTCTAATTCCGCTTTTAATTCTTTCAATATCTTTTTATATGGATATGTTGCCAATTTCCAGCATGCCTGGCTATATCTTATTCCCATATAAAGCGGATGCACCCCAAGATTATCCTTTGGAAGCCCATCTGCCGTTAATTGATAGAGCGTTCCCGATGGCTGCTCCTTCTCCCAGAGTTCAAGTATTCTCTGCTTCGACTTCATGATAACCGGAGAAGTCTGCTGGGTATTCCCCCATGCAATCACCACCTTAGAATCATCAGAAAGATTCGCAAACACTCGTTCCTGTATAAATTCCATATTGCCTTCATCGACCTCCAATCCGGCCAATGAAAGCCTGCTCTGTGTCACCTTGGAAAATAAATTAATAATCGTATACCCATTCAGCCCCAGCTCTTCCAGATGATTCAGCAAATGATTGTTTGTCGAATCTTCAATATAACAGTTTTTTGCTGTCCGTGTTGGGTAGAGCAGTATGAAATATGCATGGCTTCCCTCAATTCCTCCCACTGTTTTCGTAATACTGAAAGTCTTTGCGCCATCCTCCGATGTTACAATCTTTGTGTTTACAGATGCTTCTGTCTGTACTAAATTTGCCATAGTTTTTTCCTCACTTTCCTAAAGTATCATATATAAATCATTTAACAGGTCAAAATACAATTCGTTTCCCGAAAACGCAGATTCGTCCAGCGTTTCTACAAGTGTTATGGACAGGTCTTTATCTGCCATATTTTTACGGATATTATTTTCAATGCTCTTGATCCAGCACTTTTTCTCCTCTACGCCCATCCCGGCATACTCCAGATAAGAATAGAATAGTTCTTCTGCATGTTCGGATAGTCCCTGGCCTATATGGTTCAATATCTTATAGTCCAGCGGTTCACCTGCCCCTACAATTCTTAAGTAAATCTCTTCAATCCCGCTTAATCGTAAATACCCCTCTTCATTGCGGTAAAATCTCAGTTCCAGATTCCCGTTACCTGTTGCCACATGTAAATATTCTTCGTAGATTCTTTCCCAGTCTTTCGGCTGCAGATATATAAATGTGGTCAATTCCTCAACCCATGCCTTCACCGTTCCTTTATAATAGGGAGGACAGGCATTGATATTCTGCAGATTCAGAAGTTCGTTGCCTTTCTGCCACCATTCTCCTTGAAGCTTGAATCTATCCATAAAACTCACTGATATACCCGGCTCCGTCTTGCTTCTCATTTTAGTCACCTCCTCCATTGGAAAAAGAGAAAAGCAGCCAATAACACACTGCCCTTCTCCTGCTTTTATTTTGCTATCTCAACAGTTCCGCTGTCTTTCCGAAAATAGTATATCGTTTCAGATAAACGCTCCGTCTCTGGTACTTCCGTCTCATTGATCGTTTTTACAACCTTCCTCATTTCTTTAACATAATAATCGCCATTATCCGGTAGCAAAATCAATTCATGAATTGAACTGGGTAAAATATATAAGTTACTGTCTGCTCCCATGGCAAATGCCTGCAGTAAATCCGTCCGCAGGATGCCTCTTGCCCCATATACACGTTCTTTATTAGATAAAAGATACAGCGGAAGGTCATTTTTCAATAATTTAGCGTCTATCTCCATTTCACGCTCCTTAATTTCTGAACGAAGCACCTCATTCAGATTCTGGATATAAAATCTTTCACAATACAGGTTATTCCAAGCGGTCTCCCACAATTCCTCTTCTGTAATCCTCCAATGGGACATTAGATTTTGTGTAACGACCATACTGCCCATTCCGTGGGATGATACGCCCAATACACTACGTAGCACAATCACAAAATCCAAAAATTTACTGTATGTAATATTTTCCTCTTCAATCCATCCCTTATTCCAGCCTTCACACAGCAAAGTCATACATATACTTTTCTTGATTTCTCCCCAATCTCTGTTGATAAAATCCAGGCTTTTCGGCTCCTGCTCCATATATAGCTTCTTTATCTCCATAAGACATCCCTGGAACATTTCGCCATCACCTTCTTTTTGATACAGGTTATATAAATCCTGCATATGAATCGCAGGTGTAATCACAGTTGCCGCAGAGGAATCTTTTTCTTGGAACGTAAGAGACTCTATGGGGGTCTGATTATTCTTAGTATATGTTTCAAACCCTACCTGTATGGTATCTCCCATAATCTTCTGCATTCTGTCTTTCAGCATATTTTTAAATTCTTGATAATTCATCTTTTCTCCTATCCCGGCTCAATAAGCCGATTTAAGACACTTTATTTTTTCTGGTTCTTTTTGATTCCTACTGAACACTATACCACGAAGCCTCGTTTATTGCACATTATATATTTGCAAATATAATATTTTGCATTGTTTATGCAACTCTATATTTTATCTACAATTAATGTATGGAGGTAGATTTATATGGATATGGACACGAACAAGAAGTATAAGCATTCAGATCGATATATCCGGCTGGGACTTAATATCGCATATTACCGCAAACTCAGGGGTCTCACCCAGATGGAGCTTGCAGAGAAGGTAAACGCCAGCCGCACACATATCAGTAATATCGAGGCCCCGAATATGCCTGTATCCGTTTCCCTGGATAAGCTGTTCGATATAGCGGATGTTTTGGATGTCTCTGTTGACAGGCTGTTTGATTTTAAAGACTGAATCAGGTCTACAGGCATATAGAAATACAGCATGAAAAAAGGGATAATACCATCATGGCACTATCCCTTCTGCTGTAAGAATCATTATTTTATACCTTTTTATATTACTGCAATTTTTACTGCGCTTAAAATATTACGGGGTTCAATTAAAATATTATCTGGCTAATGAACTGAACTACTTTCAAGCTAATCATGCTGAATATTTTTCATTCACATATCCGGTAGCCACTTCCTTAGAGAGTTCAAATCTTTCCATGATTCTCTCTATAATAGTTGGATCATCAATATTACATTCACGATAAGTTGCAATCGCTGTTCTAATCGAAGCTCTAAATGCAATATCCTTCGCAAATTCATCCATAATTTTACTCATTTTCTTCACCCCATTAAAGCGCCAGATTATACTAAACATTTATCTTTTACGTATTCTACAGCCGCTTCATTAGTAACTTGGAATCTTTCCTTGATTCTTTCTATTATAGTAGCATCATCAATATTACATTCCCGATAAGTTCTAATTGCAGCCATAATTGCAATTTCTTCTCCTATCTTACTCATTTTCTTCACCCCTTCCGAATTATTCTTTAAATACTCAGTTCGTTCTGCCATCAACTCAAAATACATATCCTCTGCATCCGCACAGTTGAAATCATGCATCAGCTTTCCGATCTCAGAGTCTCCCCGGTATTCACCGTTCACATACAGAATATGTTCTCCATCCTCAAATGGCTTCCCGGTTACCAGATTGATTCGTTCGACAGGGTAGAATGGTTCCCCTTTCCCATAGAAATCTTCATCCACAATAAAGATTACATAAGTATCCGGCAATTCCTCGAACTTCTGCCCTGCATTCAGATTTTCAATATCCATTACACTGGAATGGTATCTTGCCCTGTGTGGGGATGCCCCTTCCTCTCCCTTCTGAATCTCTATATCATATTTTTTCCCGGTAGAGTCTGCCCCATAAGCATCCAGGCAAATGGACCGTGCCCCTGCAAGCCTTTTCATATCACGCTGCGTTTCACATTCAGTAATGATTAAGTCCCTCTTCCCAGTAATAATTCTTAATACCAGTTCCGCCAGTGGAATATTGTCTTTAAACATGCATCGCATAAACTCATCGTCAATAGGCCTCAGTTCCTGCAGCTTCTGCAAATTTGCTTCATATTCACGCTCTCTTATCTGCTGTTCTGTCTCATTCATCAACCGCTCTCCTCTCTTTTATAAATATTATACCCTCAATCACCCTCTAAAACAATCCCGAATTTCCCTCTTTCCAAAAGCCCGTATCATCCACTTTACTATATCAAACATTTTCAAACCATCTCCGCAGTTCCAAAATCAATTCCAGATATCCAGAATAAATTCTCTGTAATGCTTATTATAGTCAATTAAAGCCAGACCATATAACATTACATCATAAAATTCCTCAATATGATTCTCTTTAAAAAATGTGTCATATTCCTTTCTTTCCATATTTAATGCCAATCCCAATTCATCATCATATATACATAAGAAAACAGATATATTATTCTCCAAATCATCATATAACGTTAAAAACTGCCAACCCTGAATGATATTATATTTGCATTTTCCAGAGATTAATAGCTTTTTAATTTCATTCTGTATTTCTTCAAATAATGAGATATCTTCAACATGGTCTATTTTTATTGGATTATCATTAACGCCATCTAGCAGAGATTCTATTGTATCATCATCGTTCAAATCCTCCATTAAAATTTTTCTATTATTTATGTCAAATGCCGTATATCTTTTATTTCTTTTTAGACTATCTAAAGTCTTAAATAGCAACTTTTGGTATAAAGCATTTTCACATAAATCTATCGATTTTAAAATTAAAGAATCATTTTCTAAATCCTTCATTTTATCCAGAATTTCTATAACAGCCTCCTTATAGCAATCCCTATTTTCATTCTTCTTACAAATATATCTTTTCATGTCTTTTAAATATTTATTTCACATCCTTTCTTAATATTTTTAAATATAGCAGTCTCATTGCTACATAAAAGTCAGTCTCAATTTGTATAAATTACGGATAAGTCTCTATTATTTATTTGATTCAAAAAGGCTAATTTAAAAACTTTGATACATATAAGAATACCGCATAAAAAAGGGATAATAAACCGTAATGGCTATTATCCCTCTGATGCTATAATGACTGATTTCTATAGATATTTTTTTGATGTTTCCAGGCTTAAATTGTACTGCTTTTGAATTTGAGATAAAATAGTCTGTTGCGGAACTCCCAATTCTTTTAATACAGAAACTGTTCCTCTGATACCTTCCTCTCTTCCTTCTTTTCTGCCTTCTTTTCGTCCAAGAAGGATGCCTTCATTTCTTATCGTTTTCGCTTCATGCTCCAAAACTTTTCCGCCCATTACCGATTCCACTCCTTTCATTTCTACATATTAAACAAATCCGAATGTGTACCGGTTCTGGAAAGCTCCAAATAATCTCCATTATAATGATAAATTAATAACCAATCCGGTGAGATATGACATTCTCTGAATCCTTTGTATTCCCCCCTTAAATCGTGATCTTTGTTCTTAATATCCAAAGGTTCCGGTTTCATCAATTTCTCAAGAACAAATTCGAAAAGCTGGAAATCATATCCTCTCTTTTGGCATAGCTTTATATCTTTCTTTATTTTCCCGGAATATTTCAAGATATACATCCTTATCCCTCCAGCATAGCGGAAATAAAATCGTGCGCAGTGCCTTCAAAGACTGTACCGCCTCCATTTTCCAATTCCTGCATAGCCTCTATTGTTTCGTCATTTGGTATCTTTTCAGAAATCTCATTCCCAGCGGTCACTCCTTGCAGATACGCAATTACATATTCTATCTTATAATCTGGAACAGCTTCTAATAGCTGCATTGCTCTTTCTCTATTACTCACGGGTTTATTCCTCTCTTTCTTTTTCTTTATTTTGACAATATCTACCTATACTTTTTTCGATGTTACTCATTATAGTTCTTTTTCATCCATTATACCCTGAATCACCATCTGGCACAATCCCCAATTCAAGCCATTCCAACCCCGAAAACCATTCTGTAAGCCTCTTCCAATATTTCCAAACCGTCGCCACAGAACCGCCTCCCACCTGCCGCCCTTTCCCTCTGCAAGTATTTAGATGTACTTC
>QXWX01000127.1 GCA_009911175.1 Lachnospiraceae bacterium
AGGGAAGCATCCTCTTTATTCGGAGCGTTCATGTACAGGTCCCGGAGCCAGCGGCCGTCCTCATCGTATTCCGATATTTTATAGCCGCCTTTGGAGCCGGTCATCATGGCCGTGGCGTTGTCGATGGCAGACTGCATCCAGGATGTGGTCTGGCGGACGTTATCCAGTTCGGTACTGACCTTTTTATTCGAATCCTTCATCTGCGTAGTATAATTCTTCCGGACAGTCGTACCAAGTGTCAGCCTGTTCCTATCCGGCTCCTGCAGGTATATGGTCATCTCCTGTACCGGGAAGGTTCTGTCCATCCCGTAGGGCCAGGCGGATGCATGGACCGTATCTCCCAGGGCGAACGCTTCATAATCACTGTCCAGGTCAGACAGATCCAGAGCGGTGAGCTCTAGCACCAGGCTCTCATACTGGTTGTCTTTGAGCCACTCCTCCCCCTTCTTTTTCAAGTTCGCCGGAACCGTCACGTCATCCCAGGTGACCACCTTCTTCACCCAGCCGTAACGCTCTACAGCTTCCGGGATGTATAAGTAATCCACGCCGCCGTTGACCGATGTAATGTCCGTATAAGCCTCCAGGCCTTCAATGGGACTCTCTTCCAATCGGGCCCCCAGTGGGATCACCGCCGTTGCCAGATCCTCCGCGCTGCAGTTCTCCGCGTAGTCCAGCAGGTTCGTGCCGAACTCAATGGGCTGCTCACAGTATTTTCCATACTCTGGAAGGGTGATCCAGTCAAGATACCGTACACCGCCTTCCTTCCGGATCCGGAGATATCCCCCCAGCCGGTCCACCAGTTTCTCCCGGATTGCGTCCAGTGTGGATTCCCGGTTCGTGTACCGGTACAGGCTGTCGTTGGTGTCATGGATCGTCACGATCCCCACATAGAAGCGCTTCCGCTCCTCGACCTGGCTGTTGTGGATGTTCAGCCAGGTTTCCAACATCTGCCGGGTGGTCAGGTCGTGGTACTCCGCCTGGGGCTGGATGCTGTCGTGGAGGAAGGCCAGCTCGCCGATCACAAGGCAATCTTTGATATTATCCTGATCCTTTCCACATCTCCTGACCTCTCCGTAAAAGATCTCCTCTTCATCTTTCAGTACCTGGATCATACTCTTCCGATTCTGGATATTTTCATATTCCGGATTTCCGGAAGGCAGCAGGAACTCAAACGAACCCGCATCATTCAACGCAAGTTCCAATTGCGGCTCTATGGTCACAGCTTCATCATCCCCAGGATAATACAGCACTTTCCCGTCTATGTATACCTCATACATTACAAACTCCCTCCCCTGTACCTCACCTTTACCAGCCCTGTTCCCTGAAAATCCAGCCTTACCTCGGACGCCCCACCCACCTTGATCTGCGGATATCTGTTTTTTCCGTCCCTGAGCTCATATGCTTTCGAACCGTGCAGCACTTTCAGCCTGTCGGCTCTTGATACTTCAAATACCGGCACCGTAAGCATATCCCCCTTCGGTATGATGATCTGTGCTCGATCCTGGCTGATCTCCACTTTCCCAAGATACCGGATCACCCCCGTGCAGAAATTAAAAGAATCCCATTTCCAAGGTTCCTGTGAATCCTGTATCTCGTATTTATACGGCTCCGCAATGATCTCCATCTCAAATTTTCCGACCCTTGCCGTCCTTTCCACATCCGCCTTGATATAAGCGCGGCCAATGTAATAAAACGCAAGGTCATCGTCAAATATGACCTCCACCTTTCTTCCGTGGTACTCATTCATGAAGCTGGAAAGAAATGTGCGCCATGCATTCTTTTCCTTGACAGCTCCCAATTCCAGATGGATTTCCCTCTTTTTATAGCTTACAGGCCCGTTTGCCTCGGAGAGGTCCAGCGTTTTTCCTCCTGGCACAGGTACAAATACATCGTTGACTTCCGGAGGCCCTATGTCGCAATCCTCAATCCGCAGTCCCCAGTCTTCCCACAAACGCTTCCCGTTAATCACCGCGCCTTTCACGTACATCCTACCGCATCCTTTCCATTACATTTCTCATACCAATCCCTTCGTTTGCAATCTCGGTGATTTCTTTCCGGAATGTCCTCCGGCTCGGATACAGGTAAACCTCTCCGTTCCCCACATTTGCCAGATAAGGAAGATACTTCTGCAGCATCTGAATAATGTCTGTCCCTTCAAATGTTCCTGCTGCCCCGGTTCCTACCGATCCCGCCGTTCCCATATATCCGGAATAGTCCATGCTGTCGCGGATGACCCGGTTCACCTCCCCCATCTTTTTCTCGTAGCCCATCTCGAAACCTTCTGCAGTTCCTGCTCCGATCCTCATAAATACCTTCGATGGGGAATTAATCTCCAGCTTTGAATTTGCCGTGGTTACTGCCGATGCACAAAGTGAGGCCACGGAATTAATCACCGCGGAACGTCCTGCACTGATCCCGTTTGCAAGTCCCATTGACACATTAAATCCCGCGGAGTACAGTGTATTGGTTCCCAGCTTCCTGCCTTCGCTGATAACGGCTTGTGTTACAGAATTTGCCGCGCTCCTGACAGATGACTGTCCGCCCTTGATCCCGGATGCCAGCCCTTTCGAAACTGCACTTCCGATTGTTTTGAATTTATCTTCCCGCAGCTCCTCCTTTGCTTTATCCCTTACACTTCTCCCCATAGAGGAAACCGTGCTGACAACCGCATTCTGCTGTGACTGTATCCCCCTTTGAAGCCCGGAAGAAATATCTGTCCCGATCCCCATAAAATCAGCCGCATTCAATACCTGCTTTGCTGAATCAATCATCTGGTCTGACATTGCCTGGACTGCAGATACAGCCTGCTCCTGGCTTCCGCCGATTCCGTCCGCAAGGCCGGACACCACGTCCTGCCCGATTCCCTCAAATACTCTGGAAGGAGAATGACTGTCAAATGTTGTCCTTGCCTGGAGGATTACCACCTTTCCCATTTCATCCGCAGCAATCTTTCCCTGGTCCATTGCGGAACGGATTCCATTTCCCAGCCCTGTGCTGATGTCCACGCCAAGCGACTCCATGGCCGCAGCCACCTGCTCTTTTCCGCCGTTCAGGGAATTGGTATATTCCTCAATCATACCTTGAACGCTTTCATTTACGGCATCTTTCATGTCCAGAGACTGTGACCACATTTCATTAGCCTGTTTCAGCTGTTCATCCGTCATCCCGGCAAATGCCTGTACATACGAGGAGCCTTGGGGGCCCATCTCCGCCAGTTTATCCAGAATCCCCTGGTTGACGCCCCGCTCTGCCAGGATTGCCATATTATCCGCCCAGTTCGTAACCCCTTCAATCTGGCTCTGCATATTTGCCAGCAGCTTTTCGCTGGAAATCTCAGTTCCGGCATTAAACTCTTCAAACATGTTCATCTGGCTTTCAAGAACCTCGGAAACGGTCTCCTGCATTCCCAGATAAGTCTCCGTGATATTCTGCACCGCCGCGCTGTTGACATCCGCAGCCGCAGTCTGAGCCGCCGCATTGGTATTGGTGGATTCCGTGTTTGCGTCCGTTGCCGCTGTAACATCAGACCATTTGATTCCATACTGCTCCAATTGCTGGGAAGCTGCTTCAATCTGCGCCTGCAGTTCTTCCTTCGTAGTCCTGTTTGTTTCCAGAGCTTCCGTATTTTCTTCCTGGGCCTCTGTCAGTTCTTTATACGTTTTCTTCTGATCCCGATTCAACCCGTTTAACAGGGCATAGGTGCTTGCAACCCCTCCTGCACGCTCATTTTCCTCTTCCAGCAGGGCGTTCGTCTTCTCTTTCAGATCCGCTGCTTCATTTTCTATCTTGATGCCCTCAATCTCCAGCTCCGTTTTCTTTTTGATCAATTCAACGGCATACTCCTGGGCCGCCTGCATCTCGATCTGCTTCTGGCTGTTATTCAGATATTCCTCAATGGCTTCATTGGTCAGGTTCAGACTCTTGGACTGTTCATCATATGCCAGGTTTAATTCCGGAACCAGCGTATTCAATTCCGCAATATACCCCTGCATCACCTGGGTCTTCTCATTGCTCCTGTCAGCCGTCTGGGACAATACTTCGATCTTCTCTGCCAGAATCCTGGCATATTCCCCCTGGGCCTGCATCTCCGCAGTGGCATTCCCATAATCAGAGATCATCTCCTTCGTAGATGCCGCCACCTCATTCGCAGAATCACAGATCTTATGGTTTGCTTCTGCCAGTGCCTGGGCTTCCGCAGATGCTTCACTGACTGAATCCGTATAAATTGCCAGGGCCGTACCGGCTGCGGCGACAGCCGTTGCCACCAGTACAAGCGGATTTGCATTTGCCACAGTATTGAATATGGTCGTTACGGCTGTGGCCCCTTCCGTGGTCGTTGTATAAAGTGCAACCGCCGCTGAAACTGTCTTAAAAGCCACCGCACCTGCTGCCACCCCTCCCATAACCGGGATCAGCTCATCCATATGATCCACTACCAGGTCCAGCCCCTCTTCCATGGCCGGAAGGGCTTTTTCCGCAATCGGTACTGCAACATCGGTCTGGAACTTCTTTCCCAGTGTTTGGAATCTGGCTTCCAGGGTGTCATATCTGATCTCTTTGATCTCCTCCATGGTGCCCTTCACGTCATCGAACGTTGTGTTCACCTGGTTGAGGGATGTGATGACCTTCATTGCGTTATCTTCCCCCAGGGCGCTCCATGTATTGCTTGCCAGGGTAAGCATCTCCTGTTTATTCGCTGCGGTCGCCAGGTCATTGATCACAGATCGAAATACATCCTTCGTCGTAGCCTGTCCGGATTTCCATTGGTAGAACAAAGATTTTGTCTGTTCGGAAAAACTTCCCAGATTCTCTTCAATCCGGCCGTCAGCCAGGCTGTTTCCAAACTCCTTTACAAAGTCATTAACCTTATCCAGGTTATAGGCTCCAGAGTCAAGGCCGTTTTCCAGAATAGCGAACATTTCCTTTGCGCTGAATCCGGCCTGAGACCAAAGGGAACCATACTCTGCTATGTTGTCGGCCAGCTCCCCGGACTTGTCCAGTCCTCTCTGGGCTCCCTTTGCCATCAGGTCAAACGCCTCTTCCGATGTCACGCCCATGTTGTCCATCAGGGAATCCACGCCCTTGATCGTCTCGCCCAAGTCCATCCCGAACACATCCCGCATGGCAAGTCCATTTTCCGTCATATCCCGGATCTTCGAGGCATCCAGTTCCCCTGTATACTGCCTGACCAAGGCCATCGACTGCGCCACATCGTTGATATCTTCCCCATAATTATTCCGATGCAGGTCATCCATGACAGACTTGTAGATCCGCATCTCTTCCGTGGTCGCTCCTGTACTTGCCTGGAACTGCTTCTGCGCCGTTTCCAGGCTCATCATGGACTGCGCCGCAGATACCGCGGTATCTTTTACCACATTGACCATCGAATTGACCAGGTTTGTCTTTACAACTGTACCAAAGTCAACAGTCACTGCTTCCGCTTTCTTGACTTCTTTTCCGAACTCATCAATAGAGGAAGCGCATTTGTCCGTGGAATTGCGGGCTTCATCCATATATGCCGCATTTTTATTCAGCGCCGCAGATGCGCGAATGGTCTGGGCTTCCGCCGTGTTCAGCTTCGTCTCCCAGTCCCGGATCTTGTTTCCCGCAGTCTTATAGTTCTGCTCTCCTTTGGAAATGGCGGCATTGACTTCTTTCAGTGCCGCCTCTTCCTTTTCCAGTTCCTGGGACAGGGCGTTCACCGCTTCTTCCTGGGCTTTCATAGCATCCTCGGAAGCATCCCCCGCCTTCGTCATCTCCTCCAGCCGGTCCGTGGCGGTCTTATACTCTGCTTTCAGCTCATCTACACACTTCGCATGGGTATCCTGCTCTTTGTTCAGAACAGAAAGGCCATCAGCCACCTTTTCATAATTCTGCTTTGCATGCTCTAATCCTTTGCGGACTTCCTCTTCCTTTTTCTTCTGCTCTTCCAGGATCTTTGTCAGGACCTCATGCTTCTTCGTCAGAGATTTCAGGGAGTTCTGCTGCCCTTCACACTGCGCTTTTACCAGGCCAATTTCTGATTTTAAGGAAGATAATGTCTTATTACAGCTCGTGACATTCTGGTTAAATTCCTTTTCACCATCCAGCGTGATCAGAGCACCTATCTTTTTTGCCGCCAAATCTTTCACCTGCCTTTTTCCATTGAAAAACACCACCCATTTCTGAGTGGTGTCTGTTTTTCGCTGTTTTTAATTTTATAACTTCTATTCATACAATAACACATATAATTATATTCGTTGTCTATTGACAAATATAATTATATGTGTTATTGTAATATTGTCAGGAGGACCTACAAATGAAAAGCTATTCATCAAGGGAAGTTATCAAAATGCTAAAAGCGGATGGCTGGTATGAAGTCAATGTGGAAGGAAGTCACCACCAATACAAACATCCAACCAAAAAGGGACGTACTACAGTAAAACATCCTGACAAAGACATCCCTCTCAAAACGCTGAAACGCATTGAAGAACAGTCGGGGCTAAGATTCAGATAGCCCTGGCTCTCTCCCGGCATATCAGATTTAAGGAGGTCATTTCCATGAAAAAAGTAGAACGCTATTTCTACCCTGCTGTTTTCACTTACGAACCCGGACAGGAGATCGCTGTTGATTTTCCTGATTTAAAATGCGCCACCAGCGGTATCAATGATGATGACGCACTCTTATCCGCACGGGAGCTCCTCGGCTGTGTCCTTTACGGTCTGGAGGAGGATAAGGAGGAAATCCCTGCTCCCACCCCTCTGGCCCAGGTAGAGATCCAGCCGAATGAGCGTGCTGTATTGGTTGATGTCTATATGCCCTCCATCCGCCAGGCTCATGTCAACCGTTCTGTCAACCGTACTGTAACATTGCCCGCATGGCTCAACGCTGCGGCCCTGGAAAGAAATATTAATTTCTCCCAGGTATTGCAGGATGCTTTAAAAACCCAGCTCCATCTCGGATAAAGACAGGTTCAAAAAACCACCTGATTCAAAACCAGGTGGTTTTTCCATCTTATTTTCTTTTCCTCTTGATCGTCCCAATCGGAACGTGCCATAATCTCTTCCCGATATAGAACACAACCAGCCCGATGAATACCAGTACCGCAAATTCGGGAGTACAAAACATGCACAGCAGTAAAATAATCCCCGTGATCAACTGTATCCAGGCTTTTCTTCTCTCCTTCATGCTTCATCCCTCCCCGCTTGCTTTTCATCCATTATAGCATGCGCCATGCTATAAGTCCAGCAACGACACCTTCCTTTTTTCCTCGAAAATGCACCTTTTCATCTTGAAATTATGGAACCATTTGAAATGGGTATACAACTCCAGCCACTTTCCCAGGTACATCCTGGAGACTTCCTTTTCTGTATACCCCATCTGCAGCCCCATGAACACCAGCCACGCAAAATCTAACTGTCTGCTTCCCTCTTCCGGCTCTTCTGATCCTGCGTGGTCTTCTCGTTTTTTAGTTCGAAACACCGATAATATTCCTCGTGGAGCTTCAGCGCAAGTCTTACCGGGCTGATATCCACCTTGCGGGCGATCTCATTCCTGGAATAAGATCGCGGCTCCCGGCCTTCCTTCTCCGCCGCGATCTCCTCGCCTTCATTTACCATGAAGAAGAGCGCCGTGTTCACGGCCGGGATATCCGGCATCTGAAATTCTGTCTCCACGTTTCCCTCTTCATCCATGACCTTTTCCCCTTCCGCATCCAGTATCGGAACCCATGGGTAAATCTTTGTTTCAAATGTATCCAGGGATCCGAACTCATCCTGAATCTTTTCCAAGACCACCAGGTCACACTTAACCGGGTACTTTTCCCCGGACAGTTCAATATACTTTAATTCCTCAAACATGTCTTACCTCCTGTTCAGACAGTCTCCCCGCCGTTTTCTTCTCCTCCTGTTTCCTCACCGCCCGATTCACCGCCGGTTGTTCCTCCACTGGTTCCTTCATCTTCCGTGCCATCGCCTCCGGGCTTTCCGCTCTCATCTACACCACCAGAAACCTCACCTTCTCCGGAGCCTCCTCCGCTTCCTGATTCTCCGCCCCCTTCCGGTGTCTGAGCCTGCTTGATTCCGGCCATTTCATCAATCCAGTCCTGGGCCTCCTTCTCCGTATCGTAGATCCTAGTTTCTTTCCACAGGTTATCATCAATCCCGATTGCCTGTCCTCCAATAGAAGGCGTCTGGTACTCAATGTTGTCCCCTTTCGTTTTGAAGCTCTCCTGCCCTTCCGCAAACTTCACTTTATAGATCCACATCGCAACATATTTCTTCAGGCCGTCCACCTTTTCATCCATATAGATCCCTAGCCCCACATAATTGGATGAATCCGTTGTCCTGTTTTTGATGGATGTACCGCTTTCCCCCTCTTTGGAAACCTCATGCCCAAACATGACCTTATGTGCCTGGATCGGCAGAGTATCTGTCCCCAGCGTTACGTCCGCGTACTTAAATTCCTTATCGGATTCTAATTTTTTGTTATCCGCAAACAGTGACCCCTCCGCATACTGCGGGCTGATATCCAATGCCATCGCTTTACCGCAAGTAAAGCCGTCCGTATACTTCGGAGTCCCCGCGCTTTCATCCAGTTTCGCTACCGTTGGTTTTGCTAATCCTACATATGCCATAACCTATTCCTCCAATTCTTCCTCAATGTCACACTCAAAGACGAGGTGACGCTTCTTCGCTTCTCTCAGTACCGTAACCTCTGGATAGGTAAAGCCCTGCTGATGCAGCGCCCTCCGCACCTTGTTTTTCAGTTCGATGAAATTTTCTTCTGCCGGGACGTAAAGGTGTACCTGTACGCTTGCCCTGACTGCTGCCGGCGCATTGTCGGCATAAAAATCAGCCCTTTCGTCCGCGTAATTATACACAAAAAAATGTTCCTCACTGCCCTCATAGATATCCGGAGCGTGAGGAAATCCAAAGGGCTTGATCGCCGCTATGATCTTTTCAAATTCCGTCATCCTTTTGTCTCCCTGTCAAATACTTCCTGCATCTTTTTCAGCACCGGCTCTTCCGCCGTATGGACGGCCGGCGTCAGGACAGGCGTTGCCGCCTGCCGTCCCCCAACGCCGTATTCCAGCGCTGCCATTTTCTCCATGTTCCGTACCCCGTCTTTATCTTTCCCGGTAGGGCGCACGCAGATATAATACCCCATCTGGTTCCTGGATGCCCCGGACTGTTTTATGGAATCGACCATTGCCCCTGTGTCCCTATGGGCAGACGCACCCTTCACCACAGCGTCCTTCAAGATGGGAACGGCCTCTTCCAGCATCACCGGGGCCAGCCTCTCCGCATCCAGCGAAGAGAGTTCCTTCATCAGGTCGTCAATGCCTTCCACTTCAAACTGTGCCATTCTGCCTCCTTTCGCAGGTCAGGATCATACTCATGGACCTGTCCCGCCTGTATGTCCTCCTGACCTCGTAAATGCTTCCGTCTGATTCATCCATCAGACTACCCTCCCCGGAATAATTACAGGCCAGGATCTCAATATTCTGATCCGCCGTATACCCTTCCTGTGATGCCAGGATCTCATCATTCCGGGTCACATCCGTAAAGCTGGCCGGGATGCTCTCTGAAAGCTCCCCCGCCGGCTGGTAAAACCCGTCTTTGTCCTGGGCGCTGTTTTCTTTTTTCAGCAATCGGATACTTCCATTCCACATCAGGAACCACCTTCTTCCAGGGAAAGCCGGAATACTTTCTTCCGATAGAGCTGCAGGTACTTCTCCGTATCCGTGCGGTCGTTTCCCAGGTATGCCTTTACATACAGGCTGACCGCCGTGACCACGCCCTCATAGTCATCCGTATTTGCAAGGAGCCGTTCCGGAACCCCGGAGGCGGCCATATCCGCCAGGCAGTCTTTGATATACAGCTCAATGTCCGCATCATAGACTGTAACGGATCCCGCAATCCCGCATCTGTTTTTCACGATTTCTAACATGATATCTCATCTCCTGCTGCCTGACGGCCATTCTTATTTTGCTGCCGGCGTTTCCCCGCCTGCTACTGATGCATCGTCGATCGTGATCTCCCCGTTCACAAACGCCTGGTCATCCTTCATCTGGCAGTCCTCCCGTTCAATCGCCCGGAACAAGGTCAGGTCCTCCTCAAAAGCGTTCAGGCTTCCCGCTGAGGCAATGTTGGAGGAAATGATCGTAAGCTGCTTCCTGTCGAAGAACTTGATCCCTTCTTTCAGGTCACCGATGACCATCGGTATCTTCCTCTTCTTTGCCGTAGCTACGTCAGAAGGGAAATCCGCATTCGGGATCACTTCCACCGGGACCACCGTTGCGCCGGCGCAAAGCCGCATCTGCATCGGGTCGACCGGATTCGGCTGCAATAAATACTTCCCGTCGGAATCTTTGAGCGTATCCAGATACTGCAGCCCGTCATCATTCGTCACAATCCTGGATGTGGACTTGAAAGCCGCTCCCAGTGTAACGTTCAGTGCCTTCTTGATATCGTCCAGCCCGGACAATGCCGTTTTTTCCTTCTTATTGATCACGGTACGGATGATCTGATTCCTGGTCACACGGGATTCGTCACCGATCCAGGTGATCAGCACAGAGCTGATGTTGGCGTCAGAATCCTCAAACAGCTCATTGGTCACCGGGAAATATCCCGCATACTTTTTGATCTCATAATCCATCCGCTCAAACTGCGGGGTATCCTTCTTTGGAACCTTTCCGCCCTCCCCGATCTGGGTGAAGCCGGTCTGCTGCGTCCTCTTTTTAAATGTCCTGGAACCTTTATTCGTGGCAACAGACTCCACATCCACCAGATTGATCAGGGACGCCTTCGCCTCCCGTCTTTCGTTAATCCTTGTCTGGATGTCCTCCGGTACCGTATACCCGCCGTCCGGATTGCTGCCCTCGCTCATATCATCAGACACCCGGAACCTTCTCCTTGCGGCATTGGCAAACTCATGCACGGCATCTTTCGGAACTCCAGGCTCTTCCGGATCTGTCCCCCCTGACGGAGCTGTCTCTGCGGTGCCTGCTGCCGCGCGGTTCTGCATTTCCTCCAGGCCATCATCATCCAGGTCTTTGAGCAGGTCAAACTTATTCTGCATTTCTTTCAGTTCATTCTTCTCTGCCAGTGCCTCCTCCAGGCTTCCTGCTGCTACCAGGTTCTGGATCGCCAGCTTCTTTTCATTGATCGCATTCAGTAATTCCAATAACTTTTTATTCATCTTGTTTCTCCCTTCCACGAAGAAAGACTTAGACGCCGTACAGCTCCAAGTCTCCCAGAATCTCTTTTTTCAGTTTCTCGTTTTGATCGGCTTCCGCCTTTTCCTGGATGACCCTCTGCCGGATCTCTTCCGTCAGCCGGAGTCCGTCATAGGCATTTGTGACCTGCATCCCGGCCCCCAGGGTTTCATCCGCAAATCCCATCTCGATCGCCTGGTTTGCCGTCAGCCAGGTCTCCCGGTCCATGATCTTCAAGATCTCTTCCAGGGGTTTCCCGGACTTCTCCGAGTAAGAACTGGCCAGCGCTGCGTTCAGCTCCTTCAATGCCTTGGCCCGCTTTTCATACAGGTGATAATCTCCGCTTGTGTACCCGCTTCCGGTTACGTTGTGGATCATGATCATCCCCACCGGGCTGATCAGTACACGGGCGGCCCCCATGGCCGCCACACCGGCAGCACTGCCCGCCAGGCTGTCGATCTCCGCAACAGAGTTCTTACATTTTCTCAGGAGCGTGTAGATCTCCTGGCCTGCGTATACATCCCCGCCCCCACTGTTCACGAGCACGCGCAGCTCCTCCCCCGGATCCAGCGTATCAATTACGGACTTGATATCGTTCGGGCATGTAGATTCCCATTCCAGCCAGTCATAGATCCATTTGGTATCATTGTTGATAATGTCACCCCTGATCTTCGCTTCCTTCATTTCCTTCACCTTCTTTCCTGTATTGCTGTCCTATCATAGTGATCGGCATATAGTTTCCATTCACCATCAGGATATCGCCTCCATCCTTCTGCGGAAGATCCAGATATTCCCTTGCCTCGTTTGCCGTATAGATGCCATTATTTACCGCAGACGCCAGATTTTCCATCTGTGTTTTCGAATCTGTCCGGAGGATCACTTTTTCATTGTATTTATAGTAATACCCTTCCCTGATCTCCTTCGGGTTCAGACATTTATAATTGATCTCCTCTTCATACGCCTTCATCCGGTATGACATGGTATCTACTAAAAAAGCCAGCTGCTGCGTCTCACTGTTGGCATAGCTGGACTTTTCATAATTGTTGATCTGGTTCGGTTTGATCCCGAAAGCCCCGGCGATCTGCAGCGCCGAATATTTCCGCAGTTCAAAGAACTGGGCGTCTGTCAGGCTCATGTTCAGCGGCTTCAATTCCAGCCCGATCGGAACCGGTACGATCTTCCCGGCATTTTTGCTCCCGGTTAGATATTTTTCATACCGGTTCTGCAGTTCCTTCCGCCGCTTTCCATCCAGCTCACCTGCCGGAAAATACATCACCGCGCTTGCAGTCAGCCCTTGCTCATAGAGATGGTTCATGAAGTTCTGGCTTTCCAGCGCCCCGTCAATGGATGAGCCTATGATCTTCCTGACCGGCTCCCCCATGATCCCATTCAGACTGTACCCTGTCTTAAAATGCAGGACATCCTCCTGGGGGAATACATACAGTTCCCCTGTCTTCGCATCCGTGTACTGGTAATACAGCTTTCCCTTTTCCCGGAAGATTCCCGCGTCGTCCATCAGCACGGTGACGTCAGAAGACGGCATCAGCCACAATCCATAGTTTATGACCTCCCCGCCATACCGATCCGCAAGGAAGTTCCTCTGGATCCATACATACGCATTTCCGTAATGCTGACAGTTCAGCTCAACGGAAGACCACAGCGTGGTGGGCGTCATGACCGGGTTCGGCCGGACTGTCAAAAGCCTTGTCATATCTGTCGGTTCCGCCCGGATCTTCCCCTCCGGTGTGTCCTGATAATATTTTAGCGGCAGCTTTCCCATCGTCTCCGACAGCATTTTCATGCAGGTGAAGTAAGTCACCTCACTGATCTTCCGCTTATCCCTGGTTGTGATCCCCAGCCAGTCCAGCAGTTCCTCATCATCCATATTTACCGTCGGCATGGTCAATGCCGTCCATGCATTCCTGATTCTGTTCCACATCCCCATAATCACCACTCACTTTCTAAAAACGCATCAATTGAATCCAGAAAATCTGTTCCAAATGTGTGATACAACGCCAGCTTATATGCGCACAGTATCGCGTCCACCGGGTCGATCCTCTTTGTTGTTGCATCCTTATCAATCTTGATCAGTCCCTGGTTCTGCCGGATTACCGCATTACTCATGGAATAATTCAAAAGCGGATTATAAGTGTACAAAATATTCCTGCAGTACACCTGCTCTCTGAAGCCCTGGGTCGATTCATTCAGTGACTTATGGCTCTGGAATACCTCTTCCACGGTGTAGCCTTCGTCCGACAAGTCCATCATCAGCTTGGCTGCATTGGCCGGATCGAAGCAAAGGCACTCGATCTTCCATTCATTTTTTTCGCAGGTCTCCAATACATACTTCATAACAGCGCTCTGGTCCACGATCGGCGTGTTCGTCACTGTCAGGAATCCCATCCGTTCCCATGCGTCATAATCGACTTTGTCTTTGGCCTTTCTTTCCATCAGCTTCTCACGGTTCGGAATGAAGGAATGGGAGTATACGATATACTTCACGATCTCTTTTC
This sequence comes from Lachnospiraceae bacterium, assembly GCA_009911175.1. Next base: position 13,712 of record QXWX01000127.1, read on the forward strand.
CTTCGGCATCAAACTCACCGGACTTGTATGGAATGATAAATGCTATTGAGGTCAGGTCCGTCTTTGCGGACATATCAAAGCCCACATATACGCTCATACCGCGGGTATCTATCAGGATCACGTCTGTCTCACAGGCTTTCCACTTCGCCATATCCATGTAGCCGTTCTCTTTGGCCTGCACCCAGACGTTTAAGCACTTCGTCAGGAAGGCCGTCATATGCTCCGGAATTTCCTTTGCGATCTTATACTCTTCCCGGATCTTTTCCTTCCCTTCTTCATACGTCATGCGGATCGGGTTTGCCTTTTCCCAGAGGCTTTCATCATCCAGCCCGCCGATATCCTCATAGTCCTCCGAATCCATCTCGCATATATCAACCAGGTATTCCTCATTCTCCACATCCGAATCCGGATCCAATATTTTGGAGCAGTAGGTATATTCCGTCACATAACAGGGATATGTCAGATCCATCCCCGCCGTTGTGATGATCATGAGCAGCGGCTCCTTTGTATTGGATCCAAGCCCCAGGTCATAAAATTCTGTTGTCTTGTGTTGATGATACTCATCAATACAGATTCCCGCTGGATTGGTTCCGTCCCCTGATTTTCCATCCTCTTTACTCAGCGCCCTTATGAAGCTCCCTGACCTGATATGTACGATAGAATCCCTCGTTACATTGAATTTTCCGCGCAGCGGCGATCCCCGGAGCATCAATCCAGCCTCGTTAAATACAATCTTGGACTGCTCTCTTTTCACACCGGCTGTATAAAATTCACAGAGTTCTTTGTTCTTGGCCGCCATCACAGAAATCTCATAAAGGGCGATCCCCGCCTCTTCCTGGGATTTTGCATTTTTACGGGCTACCTCTGTAAAGGATTTCTTAAAACGCCGCCTTCCATCCTTTTTCCGCTTCCATCCGTACAGCTGGCAGATCCGGAACTGCTGCCAGTCTGTCAGGTTGATCGGCTCCCCGGACAAAACGCCTTTTGAATGACGCAGAAGCGCAAACCAGTCTATGATGTTCTTTGCGGAATCTTCGTTCCAGTAATAGGGATAGTCCTGGTCTGTCTCAAATTTCTCTGCGTCAGCAAGAAACCTCTGGCAGGCCCACTTGTGCTTTTTACAGCTGATAATTTCCCCTGTCATGCACCTCTTCGCATACTGTTTGATATTCTCATATACTTCCATCATATGCCAAATTCTTCCATGATCTCATCCTCTTTTCTGTCCCTTTTGTTCACCGCTGCCTTCAGCCTGGAATCAATCGTCAGCCCGCACAGGGAAGCGAAATGCCGCATCTCCGAAGCATAGGTCTTCTGGATATCAACCAGAGGATTTTTGACTGTGATCGTCCCGGTCCTGGTCTCACGCTCTATGCAGTAATCCTGATCCCGCATGGCTTCCGTCACTTTGATATAGTTGGCGTAGGCGTTGCAGTATCCACCCAGGTTGGAGTAGTCCAGGTTCCCTACAATGTCGATCTGGTTCAGCTCCTTGACGATCCGGCGCCACTCTTTTCTTGCCACATCATTTATCATCCATTTCGGCGGGGTTTTCAGCTGGTTCCTTCCAGTGGTCACATACCGCTCTTCCTGCTTTCTTTTCTGCTTTTCATCCTTCGTGTTGTGGGCGCTCTGCATGTCCACGATCTTCCTTGGCCTTCCCATCCGGATCCCCCTCCTTTCCCTTTTTGCCAACTTTTTTTTCGTATTCGGAAATTTATGTGAAGAAAGGAGGACGTGCGGTCGTTCCTGGCCGTCCAAAACTTTTCCACATGCCCCTCCCCTATCTGCTTCGGTATTCCATCAGCATCTTCTGTAATTTTTTCTGTGTTCCTGGTTTATCTTTTTTATACATCTGTTCGATCATGCTGTGTGTCCCATTGCTTAGACTCATCAGGTTATTGATATCCATGCGCTTCTGCCAGTCATCCTGCAATGGGATGATATGATGGACTGTGTCGGCCGGTACCAGCTTCCCTTCTGTCATAAAGAGATAGACATCTATGCCGTCATCTGCTGCCATTGCTGCTGACCGGATCTGGAGCCATTGCCTGCTGCCATAGAACTGTTTGCTTTTCCTGTCCCTGCTGTATCTGTCGTACTCTTTGTGCCTGGCTTTGATACATGGGCAGGTTGAACCTGACGGGATGCGCTGGCCGCATCTGCTGCAGCGTTTGTATAGCGGCATAGTATCTCCCCTTTCCATTTATTTTGATATGCAAAAAGCGCCCTGCATCTTTATGCAGAACGCCTTTCGTGTGTGTGAGGGTTTGAATTGAATGACCATCCAGCCACCAATCTCAGCATATACTATAGCATACGAAAACCGAACAGTGCGAACAAACCGAACAAACTTTAACTTTTTTTCATAAATCTCTCAAATTCCATCCGGATTCCGTCCCCCGTTGCCTTTCTTCCGATCTTCGCTGCCGTCTGCTCCCAGGTCATCCCCTCGAATATTTTATACTTGATGATCCGCTGCATCCGGATCGGAACCGTCAGAAGCCACTCCTCCACCTGCTGCTTAATGTTCTCCGCATTCTCTTTGCGCTGCTCCAGAAGTTTTTCTTCCAGACGTAAGTTTTTGTCATCCTGATATGAGAAAGTGGTACCTGCAATTCGAAAATGCTGTTCCTGATAAGGGAAATTCGG
>QXWX01000128.1 GCA_009911175.1 Lachnospiraceae bacterium
TTTATACGGCAAATATGTCTGCGAATATGCAGGCGCTTTTGGAACGGGCATCGGTGGTGACGGATATGAACCGCAGCAAAAATCTGTTCGCACATAAAGTCGGCGCGGCGGTTACGGCAGCACGCAGAGGCGGCGCACTTTCCGCGCTGGATTCCATGAATCACTTCTTTATGCCGCAAAATATGTTTGTAGTCGGTTCTTCCTATTGGCCGATAGCTTACGGGCAGATGCCGGGGGATGTTCAGTCAGATGGAGAAGGTCTGGAAACCATGAGAAATCTTGGACGGAATATGGCTTATCTTTTGAAAGCGCTGGATGAAAGGCGGCGGAAATTTTAGAGGCTGACATTTATGAAATTATGCCGGAAGTCCCTTATACAGAGACGGATCTGGCTTGCGTACCACAATTTGATACAATGCGCCAAGGCTGACTTTGGGTGCAAATTACCGGTAATTTTTTCTTTCATTGCAATGCTCCGTTCTGATTCTGCGTTTTTTGACAAGCGGCATCGGATGCCATTTTCTATGTATTCAAAAGAATAAAAAAGACAAGGCAATCGCAAAAGATCAAGATATACCCTCCGACATACACAATTTATTATTTCAATGCCTGTTTAATAATGTCAAGATTTTGGGGGATTTTTAATGAATATAAGTATGATGAAATTATGTGGTCAAGTAGACATACCCCTTGCGGGGTATGCCCCTCACAGATCCCGGCGTGCGGCTTTCCGCACCGGGCTCTTTACAAAACGAATTATTCAACAGCTATCTTGCGTACACGCTTACATAGATTCTTGGCGTTGCTAATGGATATTCCTTTAGCATGTCGTTGAATCCATCCCAGTTATAACTTTTCTTCTGGCTCCTCCGGTTCAGCCGTTTAAACAGACTTTTCATCATCTCATACCGGAAATTGCTCAGGCTTTGGATGTTGTCTGTAATTCCGTAGTAATGGTAATATCCAACAAGTATCTCATTCAGTTTCTTTATGATGGCTTTCAGAGGTTTGGTCCTCATGTCCCGAATTAGATTGTTAATCTCCTTGCATTTCTTCGCAAATTTCTTCTTGCTGGTTTTCCTCTTCACCCGGAATTTACCGTTCCTGCCATGGGAACAGTAATGTGTAAAAACCCAGGAATGTGAAAGTCTCCGGCTTCCTGCCTTTCTTCCCACATCTTTCCTGCGCAAACCTCCCAAACTTGATCAGTCTGGTTTTGCTCTCCTCCAGGGTCATTCCGAAGTGTTCCATTCTACCTTTCAGATGTCTATAGAATTCTTTCGCTTCTTCCTTGTATTGGAAGCACGCCACGAAATCGTCCGCATAGACTACCAGACCCCCGTATCCTTTCAGCTTTGGTTTGATCCGTTCCTTGAACCACCACACCAGTACATAATGCATATAGATATTTGCTATTACGGGTGAACAGACGGAACCCTGTTCAGAACCCTCTTCTGTTTCCTCGTATTGATAGTTCTCTATTATTCCCGCTTTCAGCATCCGACTTACAGCCTTATGATATTGGGGTCTTTGATCCGCGATTCTATAAACCTGACTGCCCATTCATGGTCTATGTGGTTGAAGAAACTCTTGATATCCGCATCTAAGACGTAGTTCGTCGGCCGCATTTCCAGCATCACGTTCAATTTCCGGATTGCCTGGTGGCATCCCCTCTTTGGGCGGAGCCCCATCATCTCATCGTAGAAATGGGGTTCGAACACCGCCTCGAGTATCCGCCTTAATGCTTCCTGCGCCAACTTATCTTCGTAGCAATAAATGCTTACCGGTCTGGTCTTTCCGTTTTCCTTTGGTATTTCCACACGCCTTGCCGGCTGTGGCCTGTACGATTTCTTCTTCAGCCTTTCCACTAATTGATCAAGGTTTTCTTCCAGATTCCAGCCATATTCTTCTTTGGTCACTCCATCGATTCCTACCGCCTTTTCCCCATCCATCTTTCTGTGACAGTCTTTCAGCATTTCTTGGTTGATTAAATGTCCGATGGATGTGAATACCATGTCCGGGTTTCCGCTTGACAGTTGCGATATTCTCGCCAATTTCGTTTCCGTTGTTCCTCCTATCTCTGGGTATAGACAATGTTTCCTCTTTGATATAGTTCTGCATAGCGGAGGTGCAAGGTGCACCTCCTTCTCCGCTTCCCTCCAGTGGCATTACCCACCTTCTACGGTACTATCGGGCTATCCGACTACCTGCATCCCATTTGCTGCACTCCTTTCGTTGATTCGCATACCGTCCCCTTACACTTGAGGACGGAGGACACAGGTTCTCCCTCAGTTGACGCAATGTCATTGTATAGCATGACTGGCGTTCCAACACCGCAGCGCTGTGTAGAATCTCACCATAACGATAAATACACATATTGCCTTCCGCAAAGTAAACAACGTCGGCACACTGGATTCCTGTGATTTCGGTGCTAAATTCGCCATATAGCCCTACTACCTAACTTCCTACGCTTAGCCTGACATTGTTGCCAATACAGACCCAAGGTTCGCTACTGGTGATGTGGTTAGCATCTTGCCAGATGGGATTTCCACCCATTAAACATTGCGCCCTTCTGGGCGCACTTACTATTCACAGTCATTTCACTCACATGCGCAATCTATACATGTTATTTCGTGACAATTCCTTATCGTACTCTTTGGATTTGCTTCCTGTCTGTTTATATAATTCCGGCTATATCAATCTCAAACTTATATCTGTGATGCTCTTCTGTTGGTTTTTCCATATCAGCCAGCACCAGATAATAATCTTGTCCGCGGTTATAATTCCCGCTTTTTAATATGAATTTTTCCCTCATCATTCTGAATCTCGGATCCTGCTCTGTATGATCCGCAATGATCGGCACTTCATAAGAAATCTTTTCTCTGTTCTCATCTTCGAAAAACGCAATCAGCTTTCTTGGCTTCAAGGTATCTGTGACAGCTTCCATCTGTATAAATTCAAGATACACCACAATATTTGTGATCCGGTTGGAACCATACGACAATTCTACATTGACCTTACTGGTATCTGTCTTTCCTCTGCTGGTTAATACTTTGATTACCGGAAGGATCATCTCCTGCGGAGAAGAACCTCCGTGTACATAATTTTGTCCGCCTCCCGGGGCTTTGATGATATCTGTTCCCCTTGGCGTTGTTACATAAAACTCATTCATTTTGCCCAGGTATGTCATCATTCTGCTGATCAGCGCGTCATCCGATATTTCATCATAAGATAACATAAAACGTTTATTCAAATAAAATACCTTTGATCTGTCCGTTGAAATTTTTTCACTTTCTTCCAGCTTGTCCCTCTTGTAGATAAAACCATGATCTGCCGTGATCAAAAATCTGGTTGCTGATATCCTCTCGGTCAAACGGCGGATCAGCGACTGGATTTCTTCTATGGCTTCCTGGCAGGCGTTAAATACCTCATTTTCTGACTTCAGGCTTTCTCCGCGATTATCAATCTGGTTTTGATAAATATAGATCACATTTTTATCCTGCGTCATTTCCCTTAGTTCCTGGGGGCTTGCGTGTTTTACTGCGTCAAAATCCAGGCATTCCCCCTTTGGGAGTCTCTTTTGGAGGATCCTTCTCCGATCAGACATATTATTTCCACATTTCATATCATCCACATAAACATCCAAACCATCTCTTACCATAATCTCCTGATGCGGCAAAAGGGATGCCATGCCAAGTGTTGTCTCAGAAGGCAGGACACTGAGCATATGGTTCATCCTGACCTCACATTTTTCATCCAGGTCAAGCTTTCTCTGCAGTTCTTTTGCACATTCGTAGCGGAAAGCGTCTGAAATGATAACGATCACCCGGCCGTCTCTTCCTCCTGCTTTCATCATAGGGCTTACAAAATCATGGAAAAAATCTTCCTGCCTTGAGCCGCTGTATGTCTGATACTGCTCCGCCGAAAGGCTCTGATTCCATTTGTATGAAAAATCAGCCAGATATTTATTCGTATATACATTCTCTACCAGCTGCCGAAGCTTTCCGGTTTCGTTCTGAATCCCAATCCGATCCAGATAATAATAAAATTTTCTGTACCATGTATCAATCTGAAATGTATATTCCGTGTAGTCATTGACAGCCTCCTGGATTGTTGGCTGAAACGTCTGCAGGGAAACCTCACTGATCACTCTATAGCCGTTAAAAATCATCCGGTAATGCTCTTCAAATACTTTTGCATAGTGGTAACAGCTTTTCATCCTGTTCTCACATATCTCAGGAATCGTCATGCCTGCTATTTTTTCATCCAGCATCCCATCTTCAATCTTTGCCAGCATCCACTGGATCAGATTCTCATCGAACTGCCGGAAGCTGTCACAATTCACCACATTTTCAAGCGGAATTTCCAGTATCCTCTGATCCAGATTCAACTCTCTGCCAATATCTTCTGCAATGAAATCATAAAATGCTCTCATATCATCATGATTCATCATATTCTTTACAAATATGATCACATCATTTTGTTTTTTCGAAAGAAAGCTTTTCCATTCTTTCGGAATCCGGCTGTCCGCAAACATATCTGTATAAGTCAGCAGCATTGTAACCAAAAATTTTTTCAGGCTGGGGGCTGAATCTTTATATCCGTACTGCCATTCACACTTTCTCCAAAAGGAATCCAGAATCTGATATGTCCGGAATTTCTTTAACACTGCATTTTCTTCTATTCCCGCCAGCAGGATTTTTCTTATCAGTTCTTCAAAATTACATACCTTCAGGCCCGCCAGAACGCACATTACGCCAAGCTCAATATTTTCAGACGTGTACTCTCCTATCTGGAGATTTTGAAATTTCAGTGTTTGATTCGCATTCCAAAACTTCTGATATTTTTTTACTATATCCTGACATTCCTCAGGAATCCCTAATTCCCCGCACAACTGCATGATTTTATCAGAGTAAAAATGCTCCGAATAGTAAAACGTATCCGCCAAAAGATTTTCCCTGTCATCAGGTCTAGGAAAAGGGGCATAAACGACATAATTGGACTGTGTATCATTTACCTCCAACAGCAATTTTGTCTGAAACCAGTTTCCCTCCGTCAATTTCCACAGCTTATTCCCGGTTGTCAGATGAAGCTGGTCGATCTCTTCTTCATAGGAGGCATCATCGTCATACCAAAAAACAATTTTCCGCTCCGTACCGGACAGCAGTGTATTCAGTTTATTCTCTATTTCCTGTAGTTTCATAATCACACCTTATTTTCCATATAATCTGCGCAAGACTTTATACACAGTATGTAATAGGAATTGCGCGAATGTGCAAGCAGGTCATCCATTTTCCGGTGAAAATTGGTGACAAATTATAAATCCCCAAGTTTTTGAAATGCGGTCTGTATCTTCGTATAGTTCTCCCAATCCACGTTTTTCAATATATTCTGTCTTTCTGCAAATTGCTCTACAGGAGTCCTTATTGAAAAATATGTATCAAATTTTGCTTTTGTAATATTCCGCCGGGACGATAAATATCTTTTCTGTGGATCTATGTCTTCTACAAAAGCAATACATTTATCAATCACATGTTTATCATATGGATCATTTTCTCCTACTGCATCTAATAAAAATGTCTCCATAGCGCCATTTTGCTCAAATGGAATGATAAGCAATAAGAGCGAAAACTCTAACTCTACTGTTTTCTCAATCCGTCTATGCATTTTACAAGCTAACCAACTGTCATTTTCCAATTCATTATCACAAATTACAGAATATTCATTCAAAGCGTCTTTCATCTGCTGAATAAAATTCAATTCTGTTTCTGCTTCATCCCTATCAGTTATTATTACTATTTTACTATATACAGTCGAAAATCCCGGAATAGACAGATAATTACGATCTAAAACCTCCTTAAGACCGCTGCTTAATCTGCTGCAGCCACCCGTAGACATAATCGTTAAAACATCCAAGTCTTTCACCAGATTTCGTGACTTTTGCCGATCCATTCTTAATATTCCCTGTTGTCTTGAAGGATCATCTAACCACTGATAAGCTTTTCTCATATAATATTGCAATAAAACATAATCTGTGGAACCTTCACATAATATAATATTGTTCATTATCTTAACTCCAATCCGAGATTTTCCTGAGCATGGATTGCTTCTTTGCAGTTCATCCGCCGTACATAATTCTCACCCTCATATTTATATAATGTATATAAGTTGATATGCTGCTGCAGTTCTTCGCTTAATCTCAGTACCTTCCCTATCGCTTCTTTACTGTGCGATGTCATAAAAACCTGAATATTCTGCTCCATAGCGCTTCTCAATAACCATGAAAAAATGCTGTCCATGGCAGATGTATGGATTGCTGTTTCAAATTCATCCAACAACAAAATACCGTTTCTTGCCCTGACAATACCATTTAAAAGCGAAACCGCCTTTTTCATCCCATCGCCATAAGCATTGAGCGGCAAGGCTTTCTTATGTTTTTTTGACAAGATCATGTATTCCGGATAGCGTGTATTATTCTCATTTTTTAAAGCATTGATATTCGTGATATCAGCATCAAATTCCTGCAAAATATGAATTAATACTTCATATGCTGCCGAATCTGACAGAATACCGTCAATATTCAGATTATCACTTGCATGATCGAAAGGAGAAATATAAATGGTTTTAACAAAATTATCTGGTCTATATACGAAAGTAAATGTAGACTGAAAATCATATACAGAAAATGAGTTTACCTTTTTCTCATTAAAATAAATCGACAAACGCATATGCTTTGCGTCAACCATCTCATCATCGTTCCAATCCTCTTTGATTTTCTTCAAATTGTTCATCCGAAACATTTCGCCTTCCGAAACCTGCGTCTGTTCAATTTCAGCTTTTACTTTTACCGTCTTTCTCTCGTTTTTTGTATCCTTATAATCATAAGAAACGACCAGATCCTTCTCGTCTATCGGGAACATATTATAAAAATCCTGGAATATTTTATTGACTTTCTTTGTTCTTTTTCCGGCGCATAGCATCCAGCAATCTTCCCGCTGCGGCCGTTCCACCGTTGACAGAAGCTCCAGGATACTGGTTTTCCCGCTGTTATTATCACCTGTTAAAATATTAATACTGTTTAATTGTTCCAATTTCAATTCATGAATCCCTTTATATCCATGAATGAATAATTCCCTTATATGCTGTGCCATATGATAAACCGCCTTTCAAAAAATGCGTGTAACGATACAGAACGGCAAAGCCCAGACCCTTCTGCCACCGTTCTGAATCGTTAGAATACACTAAATTTTCGCCAACAGATCCACCGTCTGTCTCTTCCTGTCCTCATTCGATACCTCTATATTCTGGAATAATCCATAATTATGCTTTACACCATCATCCAAATCAATCTCCATGCGCTGCAGCGCCACATGGGACAGGGCTTGATAGTAGACCCTGATTTCATTTAACTGTTTGAGATACTTGTCTCTGGATTTTGACGCTTTTGCACGGTCAACGGCGCTGGAAGAAGTCTCCATTATATACTCCGCATTCTTCAAAGCACCTGTAATCGCATCCTGAATCTTATGCAGATAATCCGAACGGACCCTTCCTACCGTGTCACGGTTATAACAGTGCAGATAGATCAGCGCTTTAAAGCCATTCTGCTTCCCGCTGTCAAACAGCCAGTAGATCGGGCGCTTTTGATAGATCTTACAATGATCCTTAAAGAAATCTTTCAGAAAATAATTACGGATTATCTCTCGGGAAGAACTGCCCTTATTGCCAAGCGCCTCTGCTACAAAATCAAGATTTTCTTCTAAAGTTTCCTCACCATATACGATCCTCATCCACTCGCAAAATCGCCCTACGATATCATCCTCGAAATAATTCTCGTCTGTAATTGGAATCACGTTATCCGCATCGGGGATGAAAGAGCTATATTTGCTGTTATCCCACTCTCCGCCGGCATAGGCAAGGCCTTCCACATCAAGAGAATACCTGCCGAACATACAGCCTACAGCATAGGAAATCAGGCTTCTGATATCACGCTGCAAATCGGCCCTGCGGACAGTAACGTCTTTTTCTTCGACTTCCGGGGTCAGCTCGTCCTGTAAACCGTAAATTTCGATGAAAATGCGGTTTAACTCTTCTTCGTTAGCTTTTAACTGGTTGAAACGGGTGTCGCATTCCTTCTTCCATGATTGATAAGCTGATTCTATCAAACTACTCGATGGAATATTTTCTGTTTCGTCATAGGTATAAATTTTTCCATTATAATCACGGGAATGATATATTTTACTTTCATAGGATGGTAATAATGGGTGTCTGTCGAAATCCCAAGATGTTTCAAAAGAGTCCCAATCCTTTTGCGCTATTATAATATTTTCTTTTACAATTTTAACTATATCATTTTCAAACTTTGCATCCATAATAAATGGACGTGATACGACAGCTCCATTACCATAATGTAGTCCTTGACAATTAATATTTATAAATGTTTGAAATACTATAGTATTCATATACCCCATCAATAAAAAACTTATTCTATCTTCGTTAGGGATCACCATAGGCCCTGCGGCATCAAATAACTTTCCTTTATTAATATATCTTGCAGAAAATAAACCTGTTGAAATATCTGACCAGCCAATTCCACTTTTGAAAAAATATTCTCGATTTTCAGTCCTCGATCTAACAAAATCTTTTCCATTTCTTTTCCATTCTAATACATATTCATAATTACCATACCATCTTCTGAACCCCCCACCTTTCACATATGGTAAAAATCCACTGTACTGTTCAAGTATTGCAGAATCTGTAAAATTCATTTCAACACTTTTAAATGATATTTCATACCATAATTTTATAAATTCTATTTTTCCTGGTATTATCCCCTGAAAATTAGTTACATAATTTTGAATCTCCTTTTCTGAAAATTTCATAATAATATTTGACGAAAGCCAATATGCAAAAACCAGTCCCGGAATTTCTATAAAAGAATCAACTTTTCTGATATTGCTTGTTGTCATTTTATCTAAAAATATTCTTTCTTTTTCTCTTTTATCAACCAAACTAATAAAAATAGTATTATATTTTTTTATATCACCTTTACGCAGACAAAATGAAACTGCCTGTACAACCTCACCGCTTATTTCTTCAAATGCGGAGGTCCCTAGATGAACAAGATTTAATAAATTCTCATTAATAATTTCATAACGTAATTTTTCATATGTAGACTGAAACATCCATCCATGTTGTGTTATTAGAGCCATTAGGCCATTTGCTTTCAATCTTTTTATTGCTACTAATATAAAAACAGAAGCCAAATCTTGTTTACCTATTTCATACTCATTCATAGCTTTCTCTGCAAGTTGATAATTCATTTTTTTTAATCCCATATACGGCGGATTCGTCACCACCACATCATATTTCTGTACCAGTACATGCGCCGCCCTCACCATCGGCAGCATCTCTTCCACACCCTTTTTATACAGAGAAATATCACCTTCTATTGCAGCAAACCGCTCATAAATCCTGTCAAAATCAACCTCCGTCACATTCAGTATCGACCCATATTCCTTTGCGTCATGCATTTCCCGAACCAGCGTACTGACATCCTCTTTGAGGCTTTCATCTCCATCCGCAAAATATTCCACGGTATACGGATCTACATAATTACTCTCTTCAATAGCATATACATGGGGCACGATCCCCTTTGTCATAATCCTCCTGTCATACTGCCTTGCCTTCATCATGACTGAAAAATATGCCATCTGATACGCACGTTTATCAATATCCAAACCAAACAGATTATATTCCAGAATACTCCTTGCTGCTTCCCGCTGAGAATATCCCTCTGACTCATAAATCTGCATCAGCACGTCAAAGAGGTAGATCAGTATATGTCCGCTTCCCATACAGGGATCAATACACTTTATATCTTCCGGGCGGAGCATGGCATATTCTTTTTTTATCTCATCCAATTGAACCTGAACTTCCAGTTCCTGCTCTGCTTCCTCCAGATAGTATTTCCAATTTTCCTTCACCAAATCATTGGGATGTCCTTCCACCCACAATCTCCCCAGGCTGTTTTCCACCATATAGCGTACGATCCAGTCAGGGGTGAAAAGCTGTGTAGCCGCAGGAATCCGTTCTTTTGTAATCTTAATATTTTTCTTTAATTTCGCAAATGTATCATTCTTCAACTCCGTATTGTAATATTGATACAGCCATCCGATGATCTCTACCTGTCCTTCTTCATTGATATCGAAATTTCTCTCCGGTACATCGTCAACAAGCATACGTACAACACCGTCTTTGTTGTATGAGAGATTCAATAACAATTCCATATAATCATCGGTTTTTTCGAACAGCCCCGGCAGAAGCGTATTTAACTCATTGCACTGCTTTACAAACAACAGCGAAAACGCATCGTCATATCGGTTTTCCTCCTTCGCTGTCTGCACCTGAATGATTTCTTCCTCACTCATATTCAGGTCCACATCCATAAAATGATTGACCAGATCCGGTGTCCTTCCGCCTGTCTCCGAGGAAAGCACACGCATCCTGGTCGGAAGATAATGATTTACCTCCATAAAACGAATAGCGATCAGACGATTAAACCACGTATATGCCGTTTCCTCTATTACCTGCTCAAATCCCTGTCTCTCGATAGCCAACACCAGATTTTCTCTCCGCCGGATATCAGAAGCAAAAAATTTTTTTTCTGTTCCGGCAGCCGTTTTATATATTTCAAAGCCATCGCCCTTCTGAATCGGCGCGGCATTCCAGTTCTCTTTTGTAATTCCACAGAGGCCGGCTTGCTTTTCCGCAGACTTCATCAATTGTTCTCTGGCATCTATCGCGAAACTTTTTATCTTGTTTTTATCCATATTTTCATCATCCTATTTTATCTACAATTTCCTGCACTCTCCAACTCATTTTAATTCAGCTTAATTACCGTATTCTCCGACAGCCTGGATTCCAGCTCTTTTCTCAGCTCCTGAAGAAACGCATCTACATCCCCCTGGTCACGGATGGTATACGTCTTATTACTGGTCAGAATTCTCATAGAAACAGGAAGCGTTCTGATCACCTTTTTCGGCTTTTCAGGCTGTGGTTTTTCTTTTCTGGCTTCTTCCACTTTACCTGCTGATTTTTGTATGCTTCTCTGATATGCTTCCTCTTCTTTTTCGATCAGCCTCAGACAATTCTGCAGAAGGGCATTGCTCTCCGCCGGAATACCGTTCAGAGCAGCCATATCATGAATCCTCCGAAGCTTCTCTATCAAATCATCAAACCGCTGCTCTATATTTATTTTCACTTTTTTTGCATAAGGACGGTCTTCCTGAATGCTGTCTATTGCAATCTTTCTGTCCGCATAGACTTCCGGCTCAATTCTTGCCGTATCTTTTTCCAGCAGTTCCCTGATGGCATCAATAAGCTTTTTGTCAAATTCCTCCAGCTTATTAATATAGTCATAAGGCCGCTTAAGCTTTATAATTTTTCGAACCTGTACGGCATAATCCAAGACCTGCGTATCTGAAATGTAATTCTCACTGTTCTCGAAAATCTGCAGCGTATGGCAGGCATGTTTAAATTTTTCCTTCTGCCTTCCTCCGAGAAATGTCTGCAGATCTCTAAGATCATCTACCAGTTCATCAAAATCATCATATAATTCATGGACTCTTTCATAGAACATCATCGGGTCGTTGATATCACCCGTCTCTTCCATCAGACGGATTGCCTTTTCCAGAATATCTTTTCCGGGAAGGACGGCCCCGATATGGTACTCTTCCCGCAGAATCTCCTCCAGCTTCGCAATTTTTATCTCGGCAAAATTTCTGTAATCCCGCATGATGGCATCCGTATCTTCGGATCCAACCGTCCTCCCAAAAAATTCTGTGATCACATCCCTGACCGATTTCACCCATGGCGTTTTCGGCATAGCTTTCATTTCCAGAAGTATCTTTTCCCTGTATTCTCTCTTTGTAAAAAACTTATAAGCCTCATCAGGAGAAGTCCCTGCCGGACCATAGACCACACTGTTCATTTTCAGTGAGATCTGTCCTTTTTTATACAACACTGCCAGCAAGTATTCCACATCCGCTTCCGTATAACCATATGGCATATCTGTAAACTTGTCCAGAGCCTGCTTGATGGAAAAACGTCTTCCCTGTTTTCCTTCATACTGAATCGTCGATAACACTTCCTGCAGCGCGTCTGCATTCGGTTCTCTGTTTCCCGGAAGGTTCAATGTAAGCTGTATCTTTGTTTTTTTCAGAATATCCAGAATATCGCTGCTGTCGGGTTCTGTTTCCATACTTTTAAGTTTACTGTATTCACTGTCTATTAATTTGGAAAAGGCCTCATTGATACGATTCACTACACCTTTTGATTTTGTAGTGATCTTCTCTCCTTTCACGTAAATCCTTGCGGATTCCAGAGCCATCTCTATATATTTACGAATACGATCTACTCTGTCGTTCCGCTCTTTTTGTTTATGAATTCGGATTTCCTCATAATTTATCATTTTAGCCAAATCCGGTTTCGACAAAAAGACTTCTATTTTTTTCATGCTTGTCGTTTCTGCCAGATATTCATATTCATCTGAAAGACGAACCACAACGCTATTTTCTGTAGAAGAAAGCATGGCAAGGCTCAGGTTATCTTCCTTTCCGCAATAAGCTGTCAGTAAATGAAGGTTCAGACGGTTGGAGGAATTGCTCCGGATCATACGGTCATCAATCTGCTGATTAAAACCAAACTGATAGCGGCTGCTGTACTTATATTTACTGTTTGGAAACGCAATAATCTCCTCAAACGCGACCTGTGCCACATAGTTTATAACTTCCTTGGGTTCTACATAGATCTCGCGGATACGGTTTTCCGCATCCTGCTCTTCGTTTGTCAAAAACGTGTATTCATCACCGTTCTTCTGCACCACCCCTTCATCTGAAAGAAGACGGAATGATTTTTCTACCTGTCTGCGTAATTCTACCGTATCTTCGGAAACTCTGGAAATCATCAGAGTTGTGATATTTTCCGTATTGCTTTTAAAATTATTTACGTGCTTTACCATAAATAATACTTTTAGAACTTCCACATCAAACTCTGACAGTCTTGGATTTTTAGCGGACTGCGTGATCACAATTCTATTGGTATGATCAATAAAATCGTCCAGAGCGCTGTAAAACTCATTAAACGGTATCAGAATTCCTTCTCTCTCGTCTTCATACTTCTGCGCAGCTTCTTTGAACAGAGCAAGCATGGACCGCTCGCCGTCCGCCATATTTTTGCCGCTGGAACTAAATTGGCGGATTGAGGTGAGTACATTTCCCAACAGTTTAAACTGATAGGGAATAAACGGATAAACTGCCGCGAAATCGCTCGCATTTTCATAAAGCGGCATATAGGGAGTCCCCTCACTGAATACAATCATATTTTTAAGGATGGACTCATACTCCTGATACAAGCCATGAAGAATGCCGACCGCTATATCAGTTTTATAAAGAATTCTTTTCCTGATCACTTCATCTACATTCGCGGAAGACAACGCAATCCGGATATCAAAACGCCCCTGGATCTTGGAAAAATCGTTTCCCATAGTCTTTGTGATTGAATCAATATCCTGCTGGCTGGTTACTGCGATCCATGCTTTCCCTTCACAGGCCGTTCCCAGGTCTTCTGTTACGGTCTGTAAATTCACCATAAGCTGGCTGTCATCTGCAATGTACTGCCCAATCTCATCCACAAGAAAAATAACCCGATGATAGTTTCCCTTTTCTTTACAATATTTTCGGACATGATCCGCAAACTTTTCCACAGACATATGATATGTATTCTGTGCGTTTTCCGCCCAGTTATTGGCTTCTTTTTCACTCATAATTCCCAGAGATACTACAGCTTCTATGATTTCATCCTGGATAAAGTAATAATCTTCCCTGACCTCTGTCCATGGCTCCCCATTGATTTCCTCAAATTTTTCCTTGAATAAACCGTATTTTCCGTCCTTATACAGCTTCCGCTCAAATTCTGCTAAAAAGGGAATAGAACCGCAATATCCCAAATGATCATTGAAAACCTTAATAAACACATCCCTGATGGATTCTTTATTCAGTTTAGAATCGCTCCCGCTCTTGGAATCAATATTAAAAAGGATGACGTCCACATCATCACTAAGCAGTGCTGCTTTTTGAATTTTTTTCTTCAGATCTGCACTTTGAACCTTTACTCCTTCTGTAAAGAAGCTAGATGCCGAATACCTGTTTCCCCCTTCATCCAACACATCTATATTCTCCAAAAGATAGGACAGGATTTTCAGGAAATGAGATTTACCGCTTCCAAAGAAACCGGATATCCAGGTTCCCATCTTATCCGTTTTTTCGTCAACACTTTTCAGATAAGCATCAAAGAACCGGCTCATATAATCTTCCAGTTCCTCTGTCACTACATACTCTTCCAACTCCTGGTATCTGTTTTCATCGTCCGCCTGGCCAACCTTGATCACACCTTTGATTTCCCGGTCTATTTTTTTATAAAACATATCTCTGATCTTCATTTGGTATGCTCCTCCCTGTACTCTATGCGATCAATGGAAATGCACGATAATAATTTCCATCCTGGATTGTTCCAAACAAGCTTAAAAATTCCCCGTTCCATACACCCGGATAAAACATGACTACCGGCACGTAATCTAATATCTGGTGTAAATTATTCAATATATTATGGGAACGTACAAACGGAAAAACCTTTCCGATTCCGGTAATAAATACCACTGCGTCTTTTGGTGTTTCCTTCACAATTCTATTTACGATCAGATTACCCGACGACGTCAGACGCAATAGCTTTGAAATCGCATTATACAAATACTCTCTTCCCTTATTCTGCTCAAACTGAATACATTTATCAAGATATCCACGTTCATTCAGTACATCCAGAAGCATCTGAAACAGATCATACTCCACAATGCGAAATCCATCCGCATCCGGACGGTTCTGTTTTTTTAACATTTCAATTTTCTTCCGGACAGTCAGCTCATCCACCGCTTCATAGTCAAAAATATAGTATCTGACTTCATTCGCTACACCTCTGTTTGCAAGAAAATCCTCATCCGATATCCGATCCCATATTTTATCCAGCTTTTCCTGAAATTCCATCACATCTCTCCCGTTATTGCATACCAATATTTTTCCATATGATTCCGGAATAAAGTGTCCCTCATACTCCAATCAATATAAGGATGCTCAATCATTTTTTCCGTCCCTTTACCGGAAATCAGACCTGCTTCTGCCATATATTTTGAGAATGTCTGTTTTAACTTCCGAATCGTTTCATCTGAAAATCCTGCAATTTTTTCATTTTGTTCACGCTTATCCTGAAAAAACACATTCAAATCCGCATCTAAAATACTTTTTTCTCCGTATTTAATTTTATTCCTGTATATCTCATAGACCATTTCAAATAAAAGACGTTCCGTAGCCATACAGGCAATAAATGTAATCAACTTTGCTGTCTGGATATCTGCTTTTACCAGCAGCCGGGTCAATTCATCAGGGATAGATTCCAATCTTTTCTTTATGCAGCTAAATTCACTCTGCTGCCTTGCCTTTGATCTCTGCTGATAAAGGTTTTCCGTAAATACCATTTCTTTAATTTCATCAAAGGTATGATCCTGCAATAATTTTGCGGTTTCCTTCGTTTCCACATACCAAAGAAGAAATTTTACACTGGCTGCACTATATTCCATTACAGTCTCCCCTTAGTATTTTCATACATTTCCAAAACTCAATCAATTATTTTATGATAACATCCTATTTCAAAAATGTCTATGTTCCGACCATAAAATGCTGAGTCATTTATAATATTTCGTTACAGTTCACGGCCTAATCGGCCGCGGACTGTAACGCATCTGGTCCATTATAAAGTCGCCTTCGACAAGGGGCCAGGTGCCTGAAATCACTGTTTTACTGGACGGATGCCTTGCAGCGGGGTGCAAGGCCCCGTGAACAGTAACAATATTTCTCCGCACTCTCTTTAAATTTTTCCACCGCAAATGTCCCGTCATAATCGTGTGCCGGCTGATTTCTGGCCTGCAGCATCTCCAGCCACCAATCGTCATCAATGATTTCGTTCGATCAATTCTGAAACAGGCATCGTATTCATCTTGCGCCTGCCTTTCTTTTTAAGACGTATCTGACTAAGGAACTGTATGGAAAATGTTCTTCCGTTTTTTATGATACCATTCCAATCTATAATTGTCCACGCCCCAAACGAAACCGTTCTAGTCACAAACCACCACTTCAAGTGGTGGTTTGGAAGAGCCCTGTAAGGGCGACTGCGTGCTCCCCTTTAAAGGGGGA
>QXWX01000129.1 GCA_009911175.1 Lachnospiraceae bacterium
AAAAATCTTCTTCTTAATGCTCGTTCTTTGAATTTCTCTCTTTTAAGAAATTTTCAAGGATCGTTGTCTATTGTTTAATTATCAAGGTTCGTCTTTTTTCTCTGTCAAGCGACAGCTCGTATATATTATCACATCGCTTTTCGCTTGTCAAGAACTTTTTTTATTTTTTTTGAAGTTTCTTTCGAACTTCTTTTTCTTGGCTGTCTCTCACGAGTCAGCTTGCATATAATATCACTTGCTTTATCAGATGTCAATAGTTTTTTACATTTTTTTACATTTTTTTCTCTTCCGCCGCTTTTATTTCTTTCTCTACCTATTATATGTGTTTCACCTGCTCCTGTTATATCCGCAATATTGTTACCGGAAAAACAGCTTGATTAATTGATGTATCTGTGGCAAAATGGGTATGGAAGATTGCGTCACGCAATCTCGAACGAATGAGATTCATGGAATTTATAAAATATAGAATAGGAAAAGGAGGCTGTAGAAAATGAATAGAAAGATATTTTTCTGGTATATGCTTTTTTTCATTTTTGGAGCGGCCTTTTTTTTAACAGGATGCGGCAAGGATTCCAGGGAATCCGGCCAGAGTCGGAGTTCTTCCGGTTCAAATCAAAAGTCTGAACCGGAGGCAGTACGGCAAACGGTGGAGCAATCCCTGCTGCCACAGGCTTCAGGAGCCGTTGTATATGGAAGCGACACCATTTCCATTGATGCTTCCAATACCAGCGAGGGCTATGTGATGGTACGTTATGCCGGTGCCTCGGAACAGGTACGTCTCCGGATCACCATACCGGGAGGAACCTTTTACATTTATGCGCTGGCAATCGGCCAGTATGAGACCTTTCCCCTGACAGGCGGCAGCGGCTCCTATCATATGGAGATACTGGAGCATGCCTATGATGATATGTATGCGTTGGCATTTTCACAGGATATTGAGGTTGCTTTAAATGATGAGTTCAAACCGTTTTTGTATCCCAACCAATACGCATGGTATACCCAGGAATCTCAGGCCGTCCAATACGGTATTCAATTATCGGAAAAATCATCGGATGACCTGTCCTATGTGGAGAATGTATATCATTACATTATAGAAAATGTAACCTACGATAAGGAAAAGGCAGAGAATGTCCAGCCCAACTATCTTCCGAATATCGACGAGACCATGTCCACCGGGAAGGGCATCTGCTTTGATTATGCGTCTTTGATGACAGCCATGCTCCGCTCCCAGGGAATCCCCACCAGACTGGAGATCGGCTATTCCGGCGAAGCCTATCATGCATGGATCAGTGTCTATCTGAAGGAAGCCGGCTGGGTGGACAACATCATCGAATTCGACGGTACGAACTGGACACTGATGGATCCGACGCTGGGCGCGTCAAACAATAAGAAGTCTGTGGAAAAATATATCGGCGACGGCAGCAATTATGTCGTTAAATATTCTTATTAAATTTTTGTGTTATTTTGAGAGGAAAACGGAGGGCGGTTATGGAGAATAAAGAAATACATGCAAAACCTTTTTCAAATATTGAGATTTCGGCTTTCTGCGGGCAGATTGCCCTGGTCCTGAAATCCGGTATTTCTTCGATAGAAGGAATCACGATCATGGTTGAAGATGCCCCGGAGAGAGAGGAACGCCAGATCCTGGAGCAGATCCTGAAGAGGATGCAGGAGACCGGAAGCCTGTATGATTCCCTGTCTGATACCGGGCTGTTTCCCTCTTATATGCTTCATATGGTCGAGATCGGGGAAGAGACCGGCACGCTGGATGATGTCATGGAGGCCCTGAGCAGCCACTATGACCGTGAGGATGCCATTGGGAAAAGCATCAAAAGCGCCGTTACATATCCGCTGATCATGGCCGGCATGATGATTGCGGTCATTATTGTTCTGCTTGTAAAGGTCATGCCGATCTTCAATCAGGTATTTGTTCAGCTTGGTACAGAGATGACCGGATTTTCCCGAATGCTGATGGATCTCGGCAATGCCATCAACCGTTATTCCATTGCCCTGACCGGACTGCTGGTGGCAGTGGTGCTGCTGATCCTTTACTGCACCCGCACCAGAAGCGGACGAGCCTTCATGCGCATCCTGGGATATCGCCTGGCCTTTATACGTCCGGTCTATGAGGAGATCGCGGCCTGCCGTTTTGCCAGCGGAATGGCTCTCACACTGAGCAGCGGGCTGAATCCGGAACGGAGTATGGAACTGGTCAGTGCCCTGAATGACGATCCGCTGTATCAGGAAAAGCTGGAAAGCTGCAGAAAGAAAATGGACGAGGGGCAGGATCTGTCCGAGGCCCTGCATGAAACTGGTATGTTCGCCGGAATCTATGCCCGCATGGCTTCCATCGGTTCCAGAACGGGCTCCATGGATCAGGTAATGGACCGGATCGCCGAACTGTATCAGGATGAGATCGATAATCGGATGAATACGGCCCTTGCAGTATTAGAGCCTACGCTTGTTATTGCTTTGTCCCTGATCGTAGGCGTGATCCTGTTGTCTGTCATGCTGCCGCTGATGGGCATCATGTCCAGTCTGTAAGTGGATTTTATAGGAGGAAGAAAATGGCTCGTTTTCAATATCGGAAAGCACCGCATACATACCGGAAAATTGTCCTTTCTGTCTGTGCGTTTACACTGATCACAGGAATCTTCTATCAGGGGATTGAATCCCTGTCCTCCAGCACTCAGAAGCGGCAGAAGGAAAGTCTGGAAAGTGCCCTGATCCGGAATATTACTTATTGCTATGCGGTCGAGGGCTCTTATCCTGAAAGTCTGGATTATCTGAAGGAGCATTACGGCCTGACCTATGATGAGGATCGTTTCTTTGTAGATTACCAGGTAATCGGCGCCAATATCCTGCCGGATGTCACAATCATTGAGAAAGGAGAACCATGATGCGCTTTCGAATCCAACAGAATCATATGATTGATTTTTTGTTTCCGGTGGCATTATTTTTTGTATTCGCAGTTTCTGCTATGACCGTGATCCTGCTGGCTACAGGAGTCTATCGCTCCACCACCGAGCATTCCTCTCTCAACTATACGGCCCGCACTTCCCTGGCCTATATCTGCGAGAAGATCCATCAAAATGATATCAATGGCGATGTGGTTCTCGGCACTTTTGACGGATGTGACGCGCTGATCCTGAAGCAACCTCGCCGAGAGGATACTTATCAGACCTATATCTACGTATATGAAAATGAACTGAAAGAATTATTTATCAAAGTTGGAGTGGATGCCCCTGCAAAAAGCGGTAAAACCATCCTTGCCGTGGAGGATTTTTCCATGGAGACCGTAAAGGACGGCATGTTCCGGTTTACCTGTACGGACGCAGACGGAAACCGGGACAGCATGATCGCAGGGATACGGAGCCGCTAGGGAACTGTCGGAAAATAACTTGTACAGATTGCGCAGGATATTTCTTCGAGTATACAGGTCAAAAAACGCAGGCGATGCAGGCTTTGTCCTAACCCGGATAAACCGGAAAAGCACCATACAAAAATTTTGCCATTTTGTTCAAGAACTTTTTGTTAAGTGTCTAAGGGGGACCATGCACAGCATGGTGAATTCCTTACGGCTGCGTCGAGGCTTTTTGACCTGTGCAATCGGAGAAATAGAAGGGCTCACTAAATACAGAGGGAGTTTTGACATGAAACACAGAAATCGGGCCAAGTCATCCAGTTTATTTCTTTTGGAGCTGGTACTTGCCATTTTATTTTTCTCACTTGCAAGTGCTGTCTGCGTGCAGTTTTTTGTGAAATCACATATCCTGAGCCGGGATGCTCAGCGGCTGAATCATGCAGTCAGCGAGTGCTCCGGAATGGCAGAGATTGTAAATACTTCCGACGGGATGACGAACGCCATAGAGGTGATCACCGGACTCTATCCGGATGCTTCTCTTACCGACTCCGAAGAAAACGGGGATGTGCCTTCCGTATCCGCATCGATCTTTTATGACAAAGAATTTATCCCCTGTGCGGAAAAGGAGAAAGCTTATGTACTCCAGGCCGTATTGTGGGAACAGGGACAGATGCTGACTGCCGGAATGACAATCGGTGAGGCTGAAACAGAGGACCCGATCTATGAGCTGACTGTAAAGCATTATCTGCAGAGGAGGGCTGACCATGCAAAGAGATAAAAGACAGGCACCTTTTGTCAATATCGGTTCTTCCCTGCTGCTGGTAGTCTTCCTTGTGCTTTGTCTCGTCACATTTGCTACATTATCTCTGTCCAGCGCGCAGAGTGATTATTCCTTCAGCAGCCGCGCGGCACAGCGCAGAACGGACTATTACCAGGCATGCAACGTGGCGGAGGATGTGCTGGCGCAAATCGATGCCATCCTGGAGAAATCGGCAGACAATCCGGCAGGCGGGTCAGACGGTTCCCGGAATTGGATGAATGGGCTGGACTTTACCCAGATCGACGGAACGGAATTTGACGAGGTCGGGCTTGAGATCGTGTATGACCCCGAAGCTGCCGCACTCTCCTATCAGATTCCGGTCAACGAAAAACAGGCGCTGGAAGTCGGGCTTGTATTAACTCCGGACAGGGACGAGGGATATTACGAAATTAAAAAATGGCAGCTAGTCAATACGAGGCCCCGGGAAGGAAGCCAGCCGCTGCAGCTCATGCCCATGCCCGAATAATTTCTAAAGCAGAATATGTCACACCTGGTTAAGATGTGACATGGTATAATAAGGTTATAAATTTGGAGGAATCAAAATAAGATGAACATTCAGACAATACTGGAGCAGGCCGTATCCGAACATGCATCCGATGTATTTATTGTTGCCGGACTGCCTGTTTCGGTTCGTAAAAACGGAGTGATCCATCAGGTCAATGAGGAGAAGCTTCTGCCTTCGGATACAGAAAGTCTCCTGAAAGAGATCTATGAGCTTGCCGACCATCGAGATATCCATATTTTTGAAGAAAATGGAGATGATGATTTTGCGTTTGCACTGACAGGCATCTCCCGTTTTCGGGTCTGCGCCTATAAGCAAAGGGGTGCGCTGTCTGCGGTAATCCGGATCATTACATTCCGTCTGCCCGATCCG
The DNA here is from genome assembly GCA_009911175.1 of Lachnospiraceae bacterium. The sequence goes on from QXWX01000129.1 coordinate 5,059, forward strand.
AATGAACTTGGGATCCCGGAGAACATTATCCAATACGGCAACAGCGGAAGCGGCATGGTTCTGGTCACCGGGCCTGCGGGAAGCGGAAAATCCACGACGCTTGCCTGCATCATCGACAGCATCAACCGAAATCGGGATGCCCACATCATTACCCTGGAGGATCCCCTGGAATACCTTCACCGTCACGGGCGGAGTATTGTCAGCCAAAGGGAGATCAATGTAGATACGGAAAATTACGTGGTTGCCCTGCGCGCAGCGCTCCGGCAGAGTCCGGATGTGATCCTGCTGGGGGAGATGCGCGACTATGAGACCATCAATGTGGCCATGACCGCGGCCGAGACCGGACACCTGCTTTTGTCCACTCTGCATACCATCGGGGCGGCAAATACCATCGACCGAATCATTGACGTATTTCCGGCAAACCAGCAGAGGCAGATCGCCATTCAACTCTCTACCGTACTCAATGCCGTTGTGTCCCAGCAGCTTGTCCCTACTGTGGACGGACAAGTCGTTCCCGCGTTTGAGATCATGACCGTGACGCCCGCGATCCGGAATATGATCCGGGATAACAAGGTGCATCAGATTGACGGAATCATTTACTCCTCCGCAAAGGATGACATGATCTCCATGGACAGCAGCCTGCAGAAGCTGTGCAAAAACGGAGTGATCAGCAGGGACACCGCGCTGGCCTATGCATCCAATCCGGAAATGCTTGCGAAAAAAATCTGATTTTCCCCCGTCAAAGCCTTTTTTGATTTTGGCGGAGGAATCATCTATTCAATTTAGGAAGGGAAAGGAACTCAATTATGGAACTTCATTTTCTCGGCGGTGCCATGGAAATCGGCGGCAGCTGCGTCTATCTGCGGATTGCCGGAAAAGGGATCCTGCTGGATTCCGGAATCCGGCAGTCCAACGCAAAGGACCCTCTTCCAGACTTCCGCACCATACAGGAACAGGGCGGGCTGGATGTGATCCTCATCAGTCATGCGCATATGGACCACATCGGAACACTGCCCATCATCAGCAAAGCGTTTCCCAATGCCCCTATTTTTATGACGGTCATGACTGCGGATCTGACCCGTGTGCTTCTTTATGACAGTCTAAAAATCATGAAATACAGGGAGGATGAGATTCCCCACTATTCTGAGCAGGATGTGCTCGCCATGCTGGGCCGGATCCATCCTCTTGGTTATCAGACCCCGTTTCCGCTCTTTGACGGATTTACCCTGACACTTTATCCCGCCGGACATATTGCCGGAGCGGCCTGCATCTATCTTACAACGGTGGATGGGAGCCTGTTTTATTCCGGAGATTTTTCTAATTTTTCCCAGAGGACCATTGAGGGAGCGAGGATTCCGAAGCTGCGTCCGGATCTTGCCATCGTGGAGACCACTTATGGAAACCGGCTTCACGCCAACCGGCAGGTTGAGGAAAAGCGCCTGACGGAGCTTGTGGCTGAATGCGTTCGGCAGGAAAAGAAAATCCTGATTCCCGCATTTGCCCTGGGGCGTGCCCAGGAGGTTCTACTGATTCTGCGGGCCGCAATCCAGAACGGTGAGATTCCGCCTGTACCGGTCTATATTGACGGAATGGTCCGGGATATCAATATCATGTACACCCGCAATCCTACCTATCTGAAAAATGCGCTTGGGAAACGGATTCTGAAGGGGAACGAGCCATTTTACACAAAGGAAATCCAGCCTGTGGCTCCCTTGCAGAAGCGGGAGGAGCTTCTAAATACCAAGGGACCCGTGATCTTTCTGTCCAGCTCCGGGATGCTCACCGGCGGTCCAAGCGCTCAGTACGCCAAGGAGCTTGCCGGTTCGGAGAATGCATGCATCATCATCACCGGCTACCAAGACGAAGAATCTCCGGGACGGCAGCTTATGAATCTTCTGGAAAACCCGGAGGAAGGCAGCCTTTCCATAAACGGCAGCAACGTCCCGGTGAAATGCCGCATTGAACAGGTGGGGCTTTCTGCTCATGGAGACAAATCCGAGATCATGGCGCTGCTGGAACAGCTTTCCCCCCGCCGGATCTTCCTTGTCCACGGAAACCGGGAAGTGATCGGCGAGCTTGGCGGCGAACTGGCCGCAGAGGATTACCGGCGGCAGATTTATCTGCCGGAATGCGGACAGCGCTATGAGATCACGCTTCACAGCAAGCGGAAACAGCGTTCATTTTGTCCTGCCTATACCATGCAGATGAAGCGCCCATACCGCAGGGAGGATGACAAGCTGCTCTGGGATTACTGGCAGGAGCATTACTTTGGAAAAGCATTTGCCATATCCCAGATTGCGCAGATCTGGTTTGGAAAATCGTCCGGATATCTTACGGAAGTCATGGAGGACGGCGAGATTCTGCAGGAAATGCAGGAAATTTTTCTTCACAGTATCTACTTCTCCCCCAATACCAGGCAGCTCTTCCTCTTCGAAGCAAATCCCTGGGAGGCTGTGGAAGAAGCACTTGCTCCAAAAGAGCTGACCCAGCAGGAGCTTGCCGCACAGATTGAATCCGTTTTCTCCGGTTATTCGTATCGGAAGCTCAGCTACCACAGCGAACAGAAAAAAGTGCTGCTTCAGTTTGATTATCCGGACGCACAGGATATGGATGACTTTCAAAAGAAAGCGGATTGCTTTGCCAAGGCTGCCGGCTGGACTGCACAGGTCAGCCCGTCCATGAACCACAATGCGGCGTTGCTCCTGCTCTCCACGCTCTTCGGCGGACGGCTTGCCAAGGCCTCCTACTATGCGGAGAAGAAATGCTATGCAGTGACCCTGACCGGCACTTCTGAAACGTCAGATGGTGATGTGCAGGCAGCAGAGCAGTTCCAAAATATTACGGGATGGAGACTGTCCCTCAACGGGCAGCCGACGGCAGATTCCGGAATTTTCACTCCGCTGAACGAAGATGGATGTGACGACTTTTTTCTGCCTGCAGATCGGACTGCGGAAAAAGCAGAACAAAACATTACGTTTCTCTGCATAGACCAGACCTTTGAGGGGCTTCCCCACAAGCCGGATAAGAAAAGCCTGAAACAGGACGCCCAGGGCGGCTTTCTCGAGCTCAGTTTCGTCTCGCCCGTGATCGGACATCAGTACGGGGAATATCTGCAGGAGCTTGCCGACCAAACCGGCTGGCGTATCCGAATCTCAGATAAGGTGAACCAGATAGAATTGATCCGCACCGCACAGCTGCTTTGTATGAAATACGGAATTGCACTTGCAAAGAATCCGTCCTATCTCCCGGAGCGAAAAACAATCCAGCTCAAGCCCGGGGAAGCCGCAGATGAAGAGACACAAAAGTTATTATCTGAGGAATTTGAAATACTGACCGGGTGTTCATGCATTGTAAGTATTTAAGCCTTTCCCCGTATAACAGCGTCAAAAAGGACTGTCGGAAAATGCCGTTTCTCTGCAATATATTGCTGTGATATTCAGAAAATCACACATATATTTTAGAGCTTCTGTCATTTCCCTTCAGTCCTTTTTTTTCTATAGAATACCGAATACCTGCCGTCAGCCGACTTCGAATCTTACACCATCTATACTCCCAGCAGCTCCATGATCTCTTCTCTGCCCAAACTGCCGAGCTGTGCCGCCTCGCCGCCGATCACCTGCTCTGCCAGGTCTTTCTTCTTCTCTTGAAGCTTTTGGATTTTTTCCTCAATGGTGCCCTTTGCGATCAGCTTGTAGACCGTCACCTTTTTGGTCTGTCCAATTCGGTGGGCGCGGTCCGTTGCCTGGTTCTGTACTGCCAGATTCCACCAGGGGTCATAATGGATGACCACATCCGCCCCGGTCAGGTTCAGTCCCACACCTCCGGCCTTTAAGGAGATCAGGAATACCGGAACCTCCCCTTCGTTAAATTCTTTGACCATCTGGAGCCGCTTTTCCTTGGAGGTGCTTCCCGTGATCGTATAGTAGGCGATGTTCAGTCCGGACAGCTTGTCCTGCAGGATCTCCAGCATGGAGGTAAACTGGGAAAATACCAGCATCCGGTGTCCGCCGTCAATGGCACTCTGGATGAGCTGCAGGCAGGCCTCCAGCTTTGCCGCCTCGCCCTTATAGTTTTCAAAGCACAGAGACGGATCACAGCAGATCTGCCGCAGTCTTGTCAGCTCCGCAAGGATCAGAAGCTTGTTCTTATTGAACTCCGCCTCATTCTGCTGTGCCAGTGTTTCCTTCATATGAAGCACCTGGCCGTCATAGAGCTTCTGCTGCGTACTTCCGAACCGGACGTAACGGTGCTCCTCCAGCTTCTCCGGCAAGTCCTTCAGAACGTCCCCTTTCAGCCTCCGCAAGATAAAGGGACCCGCCATTTTCTGCAGCCGGGTCATGGCGGACTCGTCGCTGCTCTTCACGATCGGGCTTTCCATCTCCCGCTTAAATACATCGTAGCCATATAAGAAGCCGGGCATCAGATAGTCGAAAATACTCCACAATTCGCTCAGACGGTTCTCGATCGGGGTTCCGGTCAGCGCATACCGGATCTGGCTGTGAATCACCTTCACAGCCTTTGCCGCGGCTGTGGTATGGTTCTTGATATACTGTGCCTCGTCTATGATCTGATAGAGGAACTGCTTGTCCTCATAAAACAGGATATCCCGTTTCAAAAGATCGTAGGACGTGACGAGCACATCGACCTCCTGATAAGAAGCAATGATATTCTGGCGTTCCTCCTGATTTCCGGTGATCAGGGAAACTCTCAGTTCCGGCGCGAACCGCTCAAATTCCTCTCCCCAATTGAAAATCAGAGAGGCCGGCGCCACCACCAGGGAGGTGCCTTCCTTTCCCTCCTGCTTTGCCGCAAGCAGCACTGCGATCACCTGCAGCGTCTTGCCCAGCCCCATATCGTCGGCCAGGATCCCCCCGAACTGCCATGCTTCCAGTGTCCGAAGCCATTTGAACCCGTTTTTCTGGTATTTACGCATGATTCTGGACAGGCTTTCCGGTTCCTCGAAATCTGCGTCCTTCACCGTCTTAAAGCCCTTGACCACCTTTCGGAAATGGCTGTCCCTCTTGCTGTACACGCTGTCGTTTTCCTCCAGCATTTTATCCAGATAAAGGGTACGGTACATGGGCAGATGCATTTTTCCCTTCACAAATTCCTTTGGTTTGAGGTGCATGGCATCCATCATCTCCGAAAGCATCTGCAGAGAGGAATCGTCCAGGTTCATGAAAGAGCCATCCTTGAGACGGTAATATTTTTTCTTTGCCCGGTAGCTTGCCAGGATATCCAGCAGCTCGGCCTGGGGGATATCCTCTGTCGTAATGCTCAGGTCCAAAAGCCCGGATGATACGGAAACTCCCACGGATACCTTCATACGCCGTACCACGTGATGATTCAGGAAGCTCTTGGTACAGCGAACCTCGCCCAGTTCCATCAGCTTCTCCGTGCCGCTCTCCATGACCTGATAAACCAGCTCCTCGTCGCCGCCGCAATGCAGTTCTTCCCGCTCCCAGTCGATCCGCGGAAACCACTGCATGACATGAAACAGGATCTCCTCCTCCCTGGACACGTCCCGGAGCGCCTCGATCCCGCCGTGATCCTGCTTGCTCAGAACATCCAGCGCGGAAAATTCCCTGCCGCCGTATTTTGCGCTGACCTGGCAGGTCACATTCTGGTCTGCGGCATCCAGATAAAAGACAAACCGCACCTCCGGCGGAAGGTAAGAGCGAAATTTTTCCGGTTCCGTCTCCTCGATATCCACAATTTCCTCCAGCTGGGGCAGGATCCTGTAGTAAAATTCTGCCATATGGTTCCTTCCCACATGAAAAGAAAATCCTTCATCACTCGTCAGACGGGACAGGGGTTCAATCTTTTCCTGGAAATCCTTTTCCACCCGGCAGAGTTGTCCGTCACCGATATAATATCCCGTGTCGGTCCCCATATACAGCTCCGGCAGGCCGCCGTCCACCCGGATTCCGTGAAATACTCTGCCGCTTCCCACCTTTTCCTCGGAAATACGCATGGAAACATTGGGATTGCGTTCCGCGCGGGTTAGAATCTCTTTCCTTTTCTCCCAGCCGTCTTTATCTTCAAATTCGACGGCTTCATCCGCCATTTGATTATAAAATTCATCCAGCCTCCATCCAAACAGGTTCAGCGCCCCTCCTACCGTAGTTTTCCGACTGCCGTAATAATCGTACCTGTTGGACTCCTGAAGGCGCTGCAGAAATTCCTCTTCCTCCCGCACGATCCGGTTGATAAAACGGATCCATCCCTTTCCGGATTCCGTAAAATGATCAAGATTATGGTTGATCTGGGTATTTGACCCGTAGGTAGCGGTTGCCGAATTTTTTACATTTTCGCAGAAATCATCCAGCTTTTTAACAATAAAAAGCTTCTTTTCGCCGATCTTAAACGCTACGGACAGCTTTCCGTCCTTCCGGGTCAGCCGCGGAACTAATCGAAGGCTTTCCTTTTTATCTTCCGTATCCGCGATCGCAAGATTTGACCGTTTTTCCTGATAAAGCTTCAGAAGCGCCTTTCCATAACTGTCCGTGGCATCCCCAAAGCTGTGGGTATCCAGGTAATCCTCCAGGAGCTTCAGCGTCCCAGCCTTGTAGGGGCATTTTGTCTTCTCTATATCCCAGGAGGAATAGAACTCCCGTATACACTGTGGGCATCGGCACTCCGTATAGGTCACATTGGTACGTGAGAAGATGATCCTGACAGGAAATTCCATATTGCCGGATCTTCCTACCACATCGATCTGTCCCCGGATGTCCTCGCTGTACTGGTCAAAACCGGTCAGGATATCTTTCATCTCGATATCCCCCTGGGCATACAGCTTTTCACCTTTTGCCATAACATCCGCTGGTATCTTTATAGAATGCTTGATCAGGGTTCCTTTAAAATATTTATAGCGTTCCAGTCTTTCAATATTTTTATTCTCCTGCTCAGCCTCCGCGCTTTCGGATTCCGCCTCCCAGGAATCTCCGAGAAGAGAAAATTCCGCCTTTCTCCGTTCCTGCTGCTGACGACGAGCTTCTTCGGCTTTCTGCTTTTCCTCTTCTTCCTTCCGGCGTTTTTCCTCCGCCCTTTTCTTTGCTTCCAAAGCCTTCTGCTTTTCTTCCTCCTGGCGGCGTTGTTCTTCTTCCCGGCGTTTTGCTTCTTTTTGTCTGCGCATTTCCTCTTCCTTACGTCTTTTTTCTGCGTTCCGTCTGGCTTCTTCCTGTTCCTTCTTTCGCTTCTCGGCCCGAAGTCTGGCTTCCTCTGCCTTCTGCTCCCGGAGCTTCTGCCGGCGGGCCTCCTCGGCCAGGCGCTTCTCCGTTTCCTGTCGGCGGGCTTCCTCGGCCAGACGCTTCTGCTCTTCCTTTTTCCGCGCCATCTCTGCTTTACGCTGCTCTCTGGCAAGGCGGCGGGCTTCCCGTTCTTCCTGCTGGCGGAGTGCTTCCCGGGCCTCTTTTTCTTTCTCGAGGCGGGCCTGTTCGGCTTCCTTTTCTTTTTGGAGGCGGGCCTGCTTTTGCTTCTTTTTCTCTTGCTCCGCAACTGCTTTTAATTCCTCCGCCCGGCGCTTTTTTTCTGCTTCCCGTTCTTCCTTTAAACGCTGCCTTTCCTCGGGAGTCAGCTTCGCTTCCTGCTGACGCCGCAACCGGGCGGCCTGCCGTTCCCGCTTGAGCCGCTGCTCCTCCGCCCTTTGCCGCTCTTCCTTTTCCCGCAGCTCGGCTTCTGCTTTCTGCTCTTTTTCCAGAAGCTCCGCCTCCGTGATTCCCTGTGCCTTTGCCCGGGTTCTGGCTTCTATGGCATATAAAAGGGCGGCCATGTGTTCACAATTCCTGCCGCCTTTTGCTGCCGGGCATCCGCACTTCATCCGGCCCAAACGGCCGCCACGGATGATTGCGGACACGGTTATTCTTGTCCTTCCTAAAACAGCGGATTCATATCCGCCGCTGGTCTCTGTCAAGTCAACTACTCTTTGGTTCAGATAGTTTGACTTTCCTCTGTCTAATGTGTCCTGGTCAAATTTTTGCTTCCAATTCTCCATTGTAGTTTTCTGCTTTTTCCTTTGTTATTCTGTATCATTCAATGCTTTTCCATAGGAATTATTATATTCTGGATTGGCTGAAAATTCAACTTTAAATTCTGCTTTTTGCTGTCAGATACCGGACTTCATTGAATCGTACATAGAAGTATGATAGGATTATATCAAATAAATGATAAAAATCAGCATAAAATAATCCTTTTAAGAAATGAATTGCAGATATGGTAATCCAGCAGGAAGCATGTGAAAAAATAATGAAGTTTCCAGAGGATGGGATATGGCTAATTCTTGTCATGGTAGATGAGGTTGCCAGGCAACATGGTATTTCCACTGAGACAAAATTTCTTTTCTGTACAATCCAAACTGGCAGCGGAAGAAAAAGGCCCGGCGACCTGCTGCCGATTCTATCTACTGTCGGCTGACACATTAATATCTGATCAGTCATCAAGGGGCTACCGGAAAATAGTTGTATGACCGCATATCATTATCTTACGGACAAAACGCATTTCCCGACAGCCCCCTTTCTTGAAGATGTTCTCAGCAGCCCAGATATTTTTTCACCGTTCTCCTGACCGCTCCCGGTCCGGCAATCTCTTCCCGGAATATTTCCTCGATCTTCTCCCCGATCCCGGCCTTATACAGATCCACGGCAAAGATATTTTCATTGGACAGGATCGCCCGCAGCTGATCCGTCAGACTGTCAGGATCTCCGAATGCGATCCCTGCCATCTGCTCCCGCAATTCCGGCACCATGGGATCCGGCGCCAGTTCAAAGGGATTGCCTTCCTCGTCAATCGCAAGAAGATAACGGAACCACCCGGCAATCGCAACCGGGATACCGTTCAGGCGTGCCGCGTCCCCAAACTTCGCCACGTAGGATTTGATCGTCTCTCCGAAACGGATCCCGATTCCCTGGGACACATCCACCGAAAGTCTCTGGGTGGTATCGCCCAGGTAAGGGTTGGGAAAACGTTCGTTGATCACCTCGTCCAGAAATGCTTTCGGGGAAAGGATGCCCGGATCCGAAACCACCTCCATGCCTTCCACGTACCCGACCTGCCGCGCCAGCTCCAGCATGTCGGGATCTTTCATTTCATCGGAAAACAATTCATACCCCAACACACATCCATAGGGCCCCAATGCGGTGTGGATGGGATTGAGACAGGCCGTCACCTTCATTTTCTCGGACTTGTTGACCGTATCCCGATCTGTCATGTATACCCCTGCCTTCTCCAATGCCGGGCGGCCGTTTGGAAAGCTGTCCTCTACCACCAGATACTGGGGCCCCTCCGCATTGACAAAGGGCGCGATATAAGTTTTTCCGGACGTGATCACCGGCTGCATATTTTCCACTCCGATCTCATCCAGCTCGTTCGCGATCTTCTCGCTGGGCCGGGGCGTAATCTTGTCGATCATTGTCCACGGGAATGAAACTTGGCTTTCGTCTCGAATATAATGAAGAAATCCCTCCTCCACAAGACCTCGTTTCTTCCATTCCTCTGCGATTTCCAATACAGAATTTCGGAATTTCTGCCCGTTTTGAGAACAGTTATCCATGGATACCAGGGCAAGCGGAAGTTTGCCGCCGTGGTAACGCTCCAGCAGCATGGCCGTTACAACTGCCATGGCACTCGACGCTTTCTCCGGCCCGTTTTCAATGTCTGCTCTTATAAAGTCAAAATAGGTTCCGTCCGCTCTGGTCAGCGCATATCCCTTTTCCGTGATCGTAAATGAGATCATCTGCAGGCCTGGGGCGCGGAAAATTTCTTTTAACCGATTCCACTGTTCAGGATTGGAATGCTGTGCTTTCACTGCTTCTGTCACAGAGCCCAGCACCTTTCGGTCCGTTGTGCCGTCTCCGTGAAGCGTAATGGACAGGATCAGGTTATCAAAGGGCTTGTATATCTGCTCCACCACATCATAATCAAAGGTCTCAGCACCGATGATTCCCCGGTCCATCAGGCCTTCTGAAATCAGCTGATCCGCAATCCCGCCGATGAAGATCCGGAAAATATTTCCCACACCGAAATGTACCCATACCGGGGCTGTTCTGGTTCTGGCCGCAAGTGCCCCGGCATCGTAGGACGGGAGCCCGATTCCGGTCTGCTCCCAATCCTGTCTGTCTTTTATACCATTCAAAGTCAGTTTCATGGTCATTCCTCCTGCTCTCTTTTTAGCGGATAAAATTAGTCCTGCAGGCCGTTTCCTTCTCCGGCAGGCCGTACCGTTCTTTTCCGAGGGCGATGCTCTTCATCAGAAATGCCATATTCACCGCCAGCGTCCGCATGATCTGCAAACCCTCCGCGTCCTGTGCGGCCTCGTCCGCGTTATTTCCATGAATGCTGTTCCAATACTGGCCGGATGCCACCGGCATTCCGCAGATTGTAAAATATTTATTCAGTTCATCAAAGGTCGCTGACAGCCCGCCTCTTCTGGCAGACGCCACAGCCGCTCCGACCTTCATCGTTTTGTCAAAGTGCGTGCTGTAAAACAGACGATCCAGAAACGCAACCAATGTGGCATTGGCGGACGCATAGTAGACCGGGCTTCCGACTACCAATCCGTCGCAGGCTTCAAACTTTTGCGCGGCTTCATTTACCACATCGTTAAAGGCGCATCTGCCGTGCCCTCCGCAGAATCCGCAGGCAACGCAGCCTCTGATGTCCTGATTGCCGATGTGCAGGATCTCCGTCTCCATTCCTTCCCCGGCAAAAACCTGCTCCATCTCATGCAGCGCCGTATATGTACTTCCCTTTGCATGCGGGCTCCCGTTAATCAGTAATACCTTCATCCTTTTTCCTCCGTTGATATTCTATTTTTATTAAAGATGATACCACTTTTCAGCAGAGGAAACAACTGTTAGTACTACGTATCAGCTTTAAAAGGTGATTTTGAGTTAGTTTTGTCTAATTGCGTATATATTCATTGTCAGCCAATTTTTCAAAGT
>QXWX01000130.1 GCA_009911175.1 Lachnospiraceae bacterium
AAGTGAAGTGGCGACAACTTTAGGCTGCTTCAGCAGCAAACCGAACCTACCGGCTTTAGCCGGTAGTGGTTCAGTTTCTGTGCGGTCAATTTCGTAGATCATCACAAGTACGTTTCCAACAAACGGACGTATTACGGCATACGCAACATGAGCGACAAGCTGTGCCGGGATAACGGGCTTTCCGTCGTCGTCCCCGGCAAGCGCACCCGGACCGTCAAAGTTCCTAAATAGCAGCGCGGCGGCGTCAGTCTGCTTATCGACATTGAGAATAGTATCAAGGCGGCGCAGAGCCGGGGCTATGAACAGTGGGCGAAAATCCATAATCTGAAACAGGCGGCAAAGACTATGAACTATCTCACCGAAAACAAGATTGAACAGTATGCGGATTTAGTCAGCCGGATTGAGGAAATGGTAGTGGAAAGCGGACAGGCGGCAGACGCATTGAAGAACGTCGAAAAGCGGCTTGCGGAAATGGCGGTGCTTATTAAGAATGTTTCTACCTACCAAAAGACAAAGCCCGTCTATGACGCATACCGCAAGGCAAGGAACAGGGAGAAATACCGCGCCGGACAGGAACAGGCGATTATCCTACATGAAGCCGCCGCAAGGTCGTTGAAAGCGGCGGGTATTGCGAAGCTCCCGAACCTCGCCGCGCCGCAATCGGAGTATGAAGCCCTCCAAGCGCAGAAAGAAGCCCTTTACGCCGATTATGGGAAGCTGAAAAAGTAAGCCACTTATGTATATAATATAAATTATTTTTATATAAATGTTGGGTATTTTATACATGAAAGGAAAGAAAATACCATCCTCATTCAGGGGATCAAGAGCATGGCGTAAGATGATGTGAAGTATACGTTATCTGATTTTCCTTAAAATCAGCAATGCAATATCAGTCGTTAAAAGAAACAGGGTATAAACTGTCTGTATCCCATTTGCTAACCGAACGATGTTATCCATAGCCCACGGCATTAAAAATGCGAAAATATTCAAGAGGAAAAACAACACGACATAAGAAATCAGCGAAGCCGTAGCGACCAGCCCTCGTCCTCTTTCATCTCTTCCCTCTTTCGAAAAATAGAAGAATAGGAAATAACCCAAAAACAGGAAACCAAAAACTGCGTTTATCTGCATAAAGGTTCTGTTGTCAAATAAACGAGTCAACCATTCAATCATTTAACATTCCTCCCTAAAGTCAAATAAATCTTCAACCGTAACTCCAAACACTTTTGCTATACTGTATGCAAGCAGCATAGAGGGATTATAACGATTTCGTTCAAGCTGCATAATTGTCTGCCTTGATACACCCACCAAATCGGCAAGCTCTTGTTGTGTCATTCTTTTTGTGGCTCGATATATATGAATCTTACTATCAAACTGATATTTGCTCTTTTTAGCCACAGGCTCACCGCCCTTCATTGTTTTTCATTTTTTATACAGTTATAAGCATAACATATTTCTTGTATTTTGTCGATGAAAGATTTGTAGTGATCTGATTTACATTGTTACAGTTCACGGCCCAACCGGCCGCGAACTGTAACGCATCCAGCCCATTGAAAAGTCGCCTGACGGCGAAGGGCTGGATGCACGCAACTGCTATTTTACTGGCCGGATGCCTTTCAGCAGGGTGCAAGGCACCGTGAATAGTAACTTTACATTACCATACATGTACTAGTGTTGCATTAATAATTGAGTAATAAGTGCTCGCTGTCTATGCCATTACTGCGTTGGAGTCAGTCAACGATGCTACCGGCATCGCCTCCTTCCTCCGCCTTGTACTGACATGAACATCGAACGCTTATTACTTCAAAATTAATGAAACATTGTACTAGAAAAAAGGCTTATAGCCACAGAGAAGCCCGCCTGGTAGGATGAATATTTTATTGTGCAAATCAGACAAAAATAAAATGTTAAAATTGTGCAGATTGTACAAAACAAACACAATTTATGCAGAAATCAAGCAGTTTATGCGAAAATCTGCACAATCGGAAAAAGTATGCTAAGATTCCTTCCAGAACAGAAAAACCTCCCTGTACGGCTCACAAAATCAGGCGTGGTGAGATCCGGAACAGGGAGGCGATCAAAAGGAGGAGAAAAGGGAAATGATTGATTTTTTGGCAAAAGTACTGGGACCTGTATTTGTGAACTACGGCGTCAGTGAAGCAGATTTTCAGGCATATCTGACACAGCTTAGCGGCTACGTGTATTTTACACTGGCGCTATTGGCGGCGCTGGTCATTGCGTTGGTGCTGGCCCAAAAGGCAAAGAAGGGATTCCGGCATGTGGTCCGCTGGCAGGCAGTGCTGGCGTTTGTCGCGATCATTGCGGTGATGGTCAATATGATCTGCTACGGCCCAATGTACAGCAACGTGTCCGGTTTTCTGAACGCGTCGAAGGTAGACCTGTCTGACGAAACTGTGGCGCAGAGCAGGGAGATGGTGAAGAAGCTGGGAGAAGAGGGACTGATCCTTGCAAAAAACGAGGGGATGCTTCCGCTGGCATCTGACGTGAAGAAGCTGAATGTATTCGGATGGGATTCTACCAATCCGATCCTGGGCGGGATCGGCTCCGGATCTTCGGATTCCTCCTCAGCGGTGGGAATCCTGCAGTCGCTGCAGGACGCAGGTTACGAGACGAACCAGACTCTGACCGACCTGTATACGGAGTACCGGGCAGAACGTCCGGAGATGAGTATGCACTATCAGGACTGGACCCTTCCGGAGCCGACCGCAGATGCCTACACGGACTCCATTATGAGCGAGGCAAAGGATTTCTCCGACACGGCAGTCATCGTGATCGGCCGCTCCGGCGGGGAAAACGCGGACCTGCCGACAGACATGTACGGGGTGATCCACGGTACATATGATCTGGCAAATGTGGTGTCCAGCGCGCCGGATAACTTTGATTTTACAAGATGTGCTTATACCAATAACGGCTCCTATGATGATTTCGAAGAAGGGGAATCCTATCTGGAGCTTTCCAGGACAGAGGAAGATCTGGTGGAAAAGGTCTGCTCCGAATTTGACCATGTGATTGTAGTGGTGAATGCGAATAACACGATGGAGCTGAGCTGGGTGGATGAATATGAACAGATCGGCGCGGTGATCCTGGCGCCGGGTACGGGAGCCTCCGGCTTCGCGGCTCTGGGCGAGATCATCAACGGAACCGTAAATCCATCCGGAAAGACGGTAGATACGTTTGTCAGAGATCTGACGGCGACACCCTATTACAACAACATTGGAAATCATTCTTACAATAATGTGAAGGATCTGAACGACCAGGGAGTGGCGGCGGACCCGTCTTCCATGGGAAATCTTTCCTTTGTAAACTATGTAGAAGGCATTTATGTGGGCTATAAATTCTACGAGACAGCGGCGGAAGAAGGACTGCTGAAATATGAAGATTATGTGCAGTATCCCTTTGGCTACGGATTGAGCTATACCACATTTGAGAAGGAAATTCAAAACTTTAAAGACAACGGCGATACCATTTCCTTTGACGTGGAAGTGACCAATACCGGCGACGTTGCAGGACGGGACGTGGTGGAGATCTATTTCACACCGCCTTATGAAAACGGTGGAATTGAAAAGGCTTCCGTGAACCTGATCCAGTTTGAAAAGACAGAGGAACTAGAGCCCGGGGCTTCCGCAAAGGTTTCCTTTGAGATCGCGAAGGAAGACATGGCGTCCTATGATTCGGAAGGCATCAAGATCCAGGATGGCGGTTATATCCTGGAGGCAGGCGAGTATACAGTATCTGTCCGCTCCGATTCCCATACGGTGGAGGATGAGGAAACCTTTCAGGTGGAAAAGGACATCGACTACAGCAAGGACGGCCGGGAGAGCGATATGGAAACGGCTGTGAACCAGTTTCAGGAGTATGCCCGGGGCGATTTCGAGCAGTTGTCCAGGAAAGATGGATTTGCAAATTATGAAGAAGCATGTGCGGCTCCGGCAGAGGAACAGTATGTGATGTCCGACGAAGTACGGGAAAAGGTGATCGAGAGCGCCGTAGGCACCTACGACGGTACGAAATATAATGACGATGGGGATGAAATGCCCACCATGGAAGCGGACAACGGACTGACGCTTTACCAGCTCACCGGTCTGGATTATAATGATCCCAAGTGGGAGGAACTGCTGGATCAGCTGAGCTTCGATGATATGGCGAAGCTGATCAACATCGGCGGCTGGCAGACGACGGAAGTAAAATCCGTGGGCAAGATCGCTACCTCCGACTGCGACGGCCCGGCAGGCTTAAGCAACTTTGTGACCGGGGCATACGGAACGGCATATCCGTCCGAAGTATTGATGGCACAGACCTGGAACCAGAGCCTGGCCTATGAATTGGGACAGTGTATGGGACAGGAATACAAAGAAGCCAATAACTATGGATGGTACGGCCCGGCCATGAATACCCACCGCTCCGCATTTGCAGGACGGAACTTCGAGTATTATTCCGAGGACGGCGTGCTGGCAGGACGGATCGCGGCAAATCAGGTCAACGGCGCGGCAGAACACGGCGTATATGCATACATCAAGCATTTTGCGCTGAATGACCAGGAGATCAACCGGACCTCCATGCTCATGACATTTTCCTCTGAGCAGGCCATTCGGGAAATCTATCTGAAACCATTCGAGATCGCGGTCAAGGGATTTGAAGGAACCTCCCAGGCGGTGATGTCCTCCTTCAACTGGATCGGCACGGTGCCGAGCTGCGCGAACAGCAATCTGCTGAACAATGTGCTTCGGGACGAGTGGGGATTCGTCGGTATGGTAGAGACGGATTATGACGGCTCTTACGGATACATGATCACTGACCACAGCATCCGCAATGGAAATGATCTGATGCTGGGCTTCGGAAGCGCGGAATCCAATCTTCTGGAGGACCACAGCGCGACCGCAGTCAAAGCCATGCGGCAGGCATGTAAGAATATCCTGTATACGATCGGAAACAGCGGATACTACACGGTGGATGAAGATCCGGCAGGTATTATGACCAATATGACAAAGATCTTCCTGACAGTGGATGTGATCGTTGCGCTGGTGCTCCTGGGAGTGGAAGCGATCGTAATCCTGCGGTATCTGAAAAAGAAGAAGGCAGTTTCCGCAGAGTAAACGATCAGGGTGAATCACGATTTGGAACAGCGGGCCGCAGATGAGCCTGCTGTTCTGAATACGGTCATATGCAAAAATTTAAAGAAGAAGGTGAGAGACGTGGAAATAAAGAAGATTGTCCGGGAAATGACCCTGGAAGAAAAATGTTATCTGCTCTCAGGGAAAGATTTTTGGCAGACCCGTTCCGTAGAACGTCTGGGGATTCCGAATGTGACACTTTCAGACGGACCCCACGGAATCCGCAAGCAGGAAGGGGCAAGCGACCAGCTGGGGCTCAACGGGAGCCTTCCGGCCACCTGTTACCCGACGGCGGCTTCGATTGCAAATAGCTGGGACCCAAAGCTTGGGGAAGAGATCGGGGAACATCTGGGCATTGAGGCCGCATCCCAGGATGTCTGCGTATTGCTGGGGCCGGGAATGAATATCAAGAGAAGTCCGCTGTGCGGCCGGAATTTTGAATATTTTAGCGAGGACCCCTACCTGACAGGGAAAATGGCGGCAGGCTACATCCGCGGAATCCAGTCCAAAGGCGTGGGCGCGTGTCCCAAGCATTTTGCCGCAAATTCCCAGGAGCTGCGCCGTATGGCAAGCGACTCCGTAATGGATGAACGGACGCTGCGGGAAATCTATCTGACCGGTTTTGAGATTGCGGTAAAGGAAGCGGCGCCCAGATCGATCATGACATCCTACAACCGGATCAACGGCGTGTATGCCAATGAAAATGAACATCTGCTGCAGGAAATCCTGCGGGATGAATGGGAATTTGACGGATTTGCGGTTTCCGACTGGGGGGCTTCCAATGACCATCCGGCAGGCGTGGCGGCAGGCTCTCACCTGGAAATGCCCACCACCGGAGGAGATTCGGATGAGGAACTGATCCAGGCGGTGCGATCGGGCAGGATCAGTGAAGCCCTGATCGACCGGCGGGTGGAAGAGCTTTTGGCCGCCGTGCTGCCTATAAGGGAGGCTGTGGACAAGGCAAAAGGGAAAGAATTTGACAGGGAAGCGCACCATAAAATGGCGCAGAAAGCAGCGGAGCAGAGCATCGTGCTGCTGAAAAATGAAAATGGGATACTGCCCCTGGACGAACAGACGAAGGTGGCGGTGATCGGAGATTTTGCGAAAACACCCAGATACCAGGGGGCGGGATCTTCCGTCGTGAATCCGACGAAGCTGGATTCTACGCTGGATGTGATCAAAGAGTTTCCGCTGCAGATGGCAGGCTTTGCGGCCGGCTATCACCGAACAGGCCCGGCAGATCCGGCATTGGAGAGAGAAGCGGTGGAGCTGGCAAAAAAAGCGGATGTGGTGCTGCTTTACATCGGATTGGATGAGATTTCCGAATCCGAAGGTCTGGACCGCCAGAACATGAAGCTGCCCGGAAGCCAGGTCCGGCTGCTGCAGATGGTCTCAGATGCCAATCCCCATGTGGTGGCCGTGCTTTCCGGAGGTTCGCCGATTGAGATGCCCTGGATCGGACAGTGCGAGGCGGTGATCCATGGATATTTAAGCGGCCAGGCAGGCGCGGCAGCCATGCTGAATGCCATCCTCGGAAAAGTCAATCCTTCCGGAAAATTGAATGAAACCTATCCTCTGGCCTATGAGGATGTTCCGTCGGCGCCCTATTTCCCATCCAGGGAGCGGAATGCGGAATACAGGGAAGGGCTGTATGTGGGATACCGATATTTTGAGACGGTCGGAAAGCCGGTTCGTTTCCCCTTTGGATACGGACTGTCCTACACCACCTTTACATACAGCGATCTGACAGTGAATGAACAGGAGGCGTCCTTTACCCTGGCCAATACCGGAGAAATGGACGGCGCGGAGACGGCGCAGCTCTATGTCCGCGCAAAATGCAGCGGCGTGTACCGTCCTGCGAAGGAACTGAAAGGATTCCGGAAGGTGTTCCTGAAAGCGGGGGAATCCCAAAAGGTAACGATTCCGCTGGATGACAAGGCATTTCGCTATTTCAACGAAACGACGGGGCGGTTTGAGGTGGAAGGCGGGGAGTATGAGATCCTGATCGGCGCCAGCTGCGCGGATATCCGTCTGTCAGCAGCGGTGACCGCAGCAGGGAGTGAAGCGCCGCTTCCCAGGGATATTTCCAAGCTTCCCTCCTATCAGTCAGGAAATATTCTGGCGGTTTCGGACCAGGAGTTTCAGGCGCTGCTGGGGCATGCCATCCCGGACGGACGATGGAGCGGCGAGCTGGATATCAACGATGCTATCTGCCAGCTTTATTATGCGAAGCGGTGGATCGGAAGGCTGGCATACAAGGTGCTGACCGGCCTTTTGGATAAGAGCATGGCGAAGGGAAAACCGGATCTGAATATCATGTTCATTTACAATATGCCCTTCCGAGGCATCGGAAAAATGGCCGGCGGCATGTGCAGCCAGTACATGGTGGAAGGAATGGTAAAGGCAGTGAACGGACAGTTCTTCAAAGGACTGGGACAGATCATTTCCGGCTTCTTCCGGCAGAGAAAGGTAATGAAGAAGGCAAACGGGATGAAGTAAGGAACTGTGCAAAAATAACTTGCCTTTTTGCGCAGAACAAATTTTCAGACACAAGGCGGAGGAATGAGGCGTACCGGGGTACGTCGATTGACGACAACGCAGTGTATGAAGATTTGGACAAGTAAAATGGTAAGATTATTTTTGCACAGTTCCTAAGTAAAGGAGGCAAATAATGAGTCAGAATCCTGTGATGAAATGGTGGGGAGGCTTTTCAGAGAAACACCCTTCCGCGGCGAAGTGGATGCGCGAAGGCGGCCTGTTCATTATTTTCAGCTATGTAGTGACATTCTTAAAATATATCATGCTGCAGTTTTTACCGGCGATGTTTTCCGGCTATGCGGACATCGGCTGGGGATGGCCTTCCGCCGATGTGAGCCTGTTCGGCATCGACTTCGTATGGAATGCCATCGGGTACAGCGTGGAACAGGGCGGCATGGCCTACCTGCTGGCCTACCTGATCTCCAGCTTCCTGGGCGAGTGCGTGAACTTCCCGCTGCAGAGGAACTTTACCTTCCGCAGCCATGGGAAGCTCGGCCCCCAGATCGCCGGATATTTCCTGGCATGGGTGGTGATCACGATCATCGTAAATTCCATCAATTGCGTATGGGTTGCGGTCGCCAGCCAGCTTGTTCCGGATTTTATCTACAATATCGGGACTACAGTTTTAAACGGCGGCGTGTCCATGGTAGTATTCTTTGCGGTAAATAAGGTCATCTTTGCGGATGCACAGCCGGCGGAAGTGGAGTGATTGGTTGGGAGGATGCATGGATGATTTTACCAAGGATGAGATTAGGCAGGGAAGATGGAGAGCCTTTATCAAAAAGAAGAAAGCACTGGTGAAAGTAGAATTTGAAGAAACTATGCAACTACTAAAAGAACTATTGCTGCCCATCGTGGATTTAATTCATAACAATCATTCCTTTGAGCAGATATGGAGTAAAGAAACAAAAAGCTGGATGTAAATACATAAAATTAGTAATAGGGGGCTGTCGGGAAATTCCCGACAGCCCCTGTTTCTGCGTTCAGCGGTTCAAATCTCCGTATGGTGAGTAGGTGGCTCAAGATGACAGATGAGCAGAAAAAAAGCCATCCCGTTCTATGGTTTTCCCAATTACGAGAATATCCTGCAATTTCTTATTGCAAATTACGCAAGGTCGGAGATGCCTGCCAAGAGGTCAGCCTTGTTTTGATTTTCACATTCTTTGATGTGATTCCGTTAAACTGAAATCCCAAAACAGCCACCTCCCTTAATGGCATAAAAAAGTACCATTCCACGAGAAAGTTGTGACGCGTACGACGCAAGAATATAGTAGACGGTGCTAAATAGGAGTAACCCCGAAGGGCCACTCCTAAATGGTATCAAGCTTGGTTTGTAGGTTAGAATAATTCTACACGACCAAGCAGCAGGTCTATCAGATTGCAATGGAAAATTCCGTTGTCATCATAGAAGTTATGAGGAATATCCATGCGGACAATGATTTTTTTGAAAAAATCTTTTGTCAGTATCAACGATGCCAGTTCAGAGGATTCTTTTTTATCCATATCCATCTGGAAAGTTGACTGGATGTAGATTTTTTTATCCGCATCATTGACAACGAAGTCAATTTCCTTCTGTACATTTGCGCCGCCGGTACGGTCGGTCACAACACCAACATCAACGGAATATCCTCGACGCAGAAGTTCGTTGTAGATGATGTTCTCCATAATGTGACCGGGATCGTATTGGCGATAATTTAATCGGGCATTACGAAGACCGATATCCGTGTAGTAGTATTTGTTCGGATATTTGAAATAGGTTTTTCCTTTTATATCATAGCGTTTTGCCATCGAAATAAGGAACGAATCGATGATGTGTTGCACATAGTTTGAAACCAGAGTGGAGTTAACCTTTTCGTTCTTGATGCTGGTCAGCGCATTGGCAATATTCGTAGGATTGGTCAGAGAACTAATCTGTGAGGCGAGGAAATCCAGAATGTCATTCAGAATATCTTCACGTTCGATACCGTTGCGTTCTACAATATCCTTGACATACAGCTCGCTGCAGAGAGAGGACAGGTAATCCTTTTTGTCCTTTTCATCTGTTAATGCCAGCAGGCGTGGCATGCCGCCGTAAAGCGTATAGATGTCCAGAGCCTTTCGCTCGTCACCGCCTACATGAGAGTAGAACTCCTCGAAGGACAGAGGGAATACATGGATTTGAGTAGCACGGCCACGGAACTCTGTAGCAATGTCTTTTGACAATCCCTTTGAGTTACTGCCGGTAACATATACATCCAAATTCTTATATGCCTTGAGTTCATTGAGCATATCATAGATAGAAACCTCAATACCACCATTTTCTTTGTCGATAATCTTAGTGGTAAGCTGGACTTCGTCGATGAAAAGATAGAACTTCTCATCTTTCTTTCCCGAAACAAGATCCTCCATATATTCACAAAGCGTGATTGGATTTCTGAACTTATAGTAACGTCTCTGGTCCAATTCGATTTTTATGATGTGGTCTTCCTGAACTTCCTGCGAGAGAAGGTATTCATAGAACAAATCAAACAGCAGTACCGATTTTCCGCAGCGGCGGATACCGGTAATGACTTTGACCTCGCCGTTCCACATATGATGAATCATACGATTCAGATAATAATCTCGTTTAATCATTACAATCACCTCGTACTTGCGACGATTGCGTCACTACTTTCTTGTATAGTATACCACGAATTTCTCAAATTATCAATAGCACCACAGAAAGTTCATGATAAAGTTACGACATTTACGTCGTAAGTACAAGGTGAATAAATCAGATTCCGTCCGGGATAATGTCATCAATATACATTTCATGCTTTGGTTTTGCCATACCGTGATACTATGATAAATTACTGCCTACTGCGGCACGTATCGGATTTACCGGAACGCCATTGAAAATGCGGATCTTGATGTAGACAAGCAGAAAGGCTATGTTTGTCTGTCTGAATAAGGTTACCTGTGTCCGTATGTACAATTATGTGCAGGAATACTGGAAAGAAGAAATCAAGAAGCTGAAAGCAAAAATAAAAAAAGCCACTCAACAGGAGGCACAGGAACTTGAACGTAGGTTGAAGTGGATATTTGATAGTGCAGATCAATACAATTATCAAGAGCAGCGCTTTTTGATGTTGACCGGAGATTTTTTTAAGAAGATTATTATCATGAGAGATGCACCTGCACTGTATTACAATGATGATGGGGTGCTGATTATGAGTGTCTATGATTTTCTGCTGAATGAGGGCAAGGGAGATCAAACATGGGACAAATCATTCATCTGGATAAAGGGAATCCCCATTTTCATTTTGGATAGCATTCGAAACAGGGGATCTGGTGCCACTGCTGAAAAAACTGCCGGATCCCAGAAACCAAAGCTATATTACCTATCCGTCTGCCGTGCTCCTAATGACCCGTATCCTTTCTTCTATATTTTACATCAGCAGTATGAGAAAAACAAGTGAAGAATTCAATTCGGATCTCATGATTGAAAATATCTGGGAACGATGCGCAGAGGAAGAAACCGTCCGCGAGCTCCCTTACTGGGAGACCATCAACCGGTATCTGGAAACAGATGGGGCTATTGACTATACAGATTTTAAGATAGCAATCACGAAATAAGACCTTATTTTTCATCCTTTTCTGGAGTATAATATGGCAAGAGTTTTCAAACAGGAGATTTTAAGGTAATGGATATAGAACGAACTGTGCTTTGCGAGAATCTGAAAAAATTTCGTCTTGCAAAAAATTTTACGCAGGAACAAGTAGCTGATATTTTAAATGTGAATACGCAGACTGTTTCAAGATGGGAATGCGGGACAACTTTACCGGATGTTTTATCACTTCCGGTTTTAGCGGGGATTTATGGGGTAACGATTGATGATTTTTATAAAAAGAATCCGGAAGCCTATGATAATTATGCGCAACGTCTGGCGGCTGTCTATGAAAAGACAAGAAACCCCGATGATTTTATGAACTGCCTTTATGAGTATAAAAAGCTCATAAAGGAAGGAACACTTTCTATAGAAGATAAGTGGAATTATGCGGCCATTCATCAGTGGATGCTTGAATACTGCCAAAATGAAGCAATGAAGTGGTATGACAACATTCTGAATGGAGGCCCTGATTTGGATGAACATTCCTTTTACAGAGCCTGTGCCTGCCGGATATCTTTACTTTCTACGCTGGGGAAAGGGGAAGAAGCAATTCTTCAGCAGAAAGCACGGGCAGACGCAGATCCTGAAAATCCCCAGGAGATGGATCTGCTGCTTGATGCATATATTTGTGCGGGAAAAATTCAGGAAGCGTATGACTGCTTTTTGCGGGCAATCGAAAAATTCCCTGATGCCTGGACACTGTATATTAATGGCGGAGAGGTCTGCGAGAAACTCAAAAAATATGAGGAAGCGATCTGGTGCTATGACAAGGCGGGGGAAATAGGAACCTTTTTCTTCGATGAATTATATAGTAAGGCAATGCTGTATGAGAAAACAGGAGATTATGGAAAAGCGTGTGAACTGTATGGGGAAATTGCGGAAAAACTCCGTCGGAAAGGGCTCGATGTTGAAGCTGACATGGCACAGAGAAGCGCAGAAAAAGATGGATTCATGGCTAAAGAGAAAGAAGATCATGAATCAGAAGAATAAAAGTATTTTTTGGATGGATTCAAAGCGGGTATGTTATGAAAGTATTGTGATAAAGACCGTGTCCATACCTGTGGCTTTTCTTCATGCACAGATGCTGGCGATGGTAGTCAGCCAGGCAACTTCTGGAAACGTAGAGGGAGTTGTCCGGTATGCATTTATCCTGATCATTTTGGTGGTGTTATATGCCCTTTTCCAATTGGCAGCAAATATTGATCTGCGGAAAAAAGCGGCGCATGCGGTGCATTGCTCCAAAATTCATTTTCTGGAAAGCTTTCTGGAAAATACGCCCGATCAGTTGTTCAGAACAGATTATGGAGAGTTAATCGAAAACATTACCAGAGATATGGATCAGGTGACTGGAAGATATATTGAATTGTATCCAGGCATTGTTTCCGGAACGATGGAGGCAGTTGGATACGTTTTATTTTTGTTCATCCAAAGCCCCGCCGTGGCTGCAACTTTGGCTGTTATTTCGTTGACCCAGCTGCTTCCTCCGATGATCGTAAAGAAGTATATGCAGATCAGCTATGAGAAATGCGAGGAAATAGAAGCTGAGATCACGAATCATGTGGTTGAGGCAGTAGAAGGTTTTGAGACGATAAAACTGTACGATTTAAAAGCATGGTGGCAGCAGAAACTGTCCGATTATCATAGAAAATATGTGTTGATTGGGAGAAAAGCGGATGCTGCTGCAGCGGCACAGAGATCCATGTATCGGTTGATGGATCATATTTTGCAGTTTGGAACTTATGCGTTGATTGGATTTTACGTGATAGCAGGTTACTGTTCGACTGATCTTGCAGTTCAGGCAGTCTATCTCTCCAAAGGTTTTTTCCGTTCAGTCCAGGGTATATTTGCTGCCCTTCCCCAAATGGCGGTATCAGAGAATGCAGAAAAACGGATCAGAAAATGGATCTGTCAGGATGAGAAGCAGAAGAGCCCGGTGAGCCATTATAAAATAAAGGGAATACGGATGGAGCGTGTATCCTGTCGTTGTGGGGACAAAGAGATATTGAACAGAACCTGCTACCAGTTTGAGCCTGACAAAAATTATCTGTTAATAGGAAACAATGGCGCAGGAAAGACCACTTTGCTAAACCTTTTGGCCGGGCTTATCCTTCCGGATGACGGTGAAATCTGTATGAAAGGAAAAACAGCTTTTTCGGAGACAAATCCGGATATTCTGTTTTATATTCTGCAGCATGATCCCCGGTACCACTATGATGCGGATGCTTTGTTTCAGATGTTTGGAAAAGAGAAACAGGAAAAGATCGTCCGGATTGCTGAAAGGTTTGGCCTGACAGAAGAGATCAGGAGCGGCAAAGCGATTTGTGACCTTTCTGGAGGAGAAAGAAAAAAAGTATTTCTGTCAATCGGCTTTGCCATGGAGCCGGTCTGGCTGCTGCTGGATGAACCATCCAATAACCTTGACAAAAAAGGCAGGGAGACACTTTTTGAATTGATCAGAGAGAGAAAAGGAACGGTTCTGGTCAGTCATGATCCTTTATTTCGTGATGCGGCGGACCGTATGATTAGAATTGAGAATGGACAGATCTATGATGAGGAGAAAGAATTACAGGATTAAGAGAACAGTCATGCAGGAAGTAATCCGGGAATGCGCATATGCAGTGAGGATTCCCCTGCTGATGAATGTACTTACGGCAATCCTGACGGGAACTCTGGGGGTGATTACTGCGGATACGCTGGGAAAATTCGTAGATTCCGCTTTTGATTTAAACTTTTCCATGGGGATAAAACATGCGGCAGCTCTGCTCCTGTGTCTGTTTTTCGTAGTATTTGCCGTACCGTTTACGGGAATGCTTTCAGATTTCGTGATGTTTAAAGAATCACTGCGTCACGATCAGGTTATTTTTGGGCATTATCTGAATAAAGAAATCCAGAAAGGAGTGTCATTAGGCAGCGGCAATCTGCAGTATGAACTGGAAGATGCGCCGAACCTTCTGCGTATTCAGTGGGTAAGGCTTTTGGGGAAAGCTGTTTCTCTGCCTTTTTGCCTGGGATATTTCCTGTATTATGTCGGAAAAATCAGTTGGGGTATGGCAGGATTACTGTTTGCCATAGCGGCAGCAAAACTTACCGTACTTTTTTTCTTTAAAGAAAAGCTGGCTGAATATGACAGACAGGAAAAAACTTATCAGGCAAAGCGTAGAGATTATGAGGCGGATATTGTAAGCCTGCCGTACATCATAAAAATGTGGGAGATCTGGCAGGGAGCCAGAAGCCGCGTAGAGGAGCTGTTTTGGGAATATTATCATAAAAGTGTGGTTCATCAGATTGCCTGTAAGGTGTCTTCGGAGCAGGCACAGGAACTGACGAACCAGGTCACCATGGTACTGCTTCTTTTGGCAGGGGCCGTAATGGTGGCTGGGGGAAGCGTGACTCCAGGTGAATTTGCCTCTTTGTTTATCTATCTTACGGTTGCTCAGGGGTTTTTAAATGATCTTGGAGAAATCATTCAGAATTATCCGTTACTGAAGAATGCGGCAGAACGGGTATGCGGGTTTTATCAGGATGAAGAAATAACAGGAGGAGAACCAGTGAAGCATTTCCTGGGTATTTCGGGAGAGAAGATCAGTTTTTCTTATCCTGGGAAAAAAGTTTTTGAAAATTTGGATTTTCAAATTATGGTAGGAGAAAAGATCCGCATCTGCGGGGAGAATGGCAGGGGAAAATCTACCTGGATGAAAATTCTTTGCACTTCATTGGAAAGCTATGAGGGCAGGGTCGAGATATCAGGCCATGATTTTCGCGTCATTAATAAAACGGATTGGAGAAAGCTGATTGCCTGTGCGCCGCAGACGCCATTTTTGTTCCACGAAACAGTGCGGGAAAATATCCTTATGGGCAATAACAAGGCGGGGGAAGAAGATGCGGATTGTCTGATGCGGGAGTTTGGAATTTGGCATCTTGCCGACCGGAGAATGGAAGAAGATACCAGCTTTTCCGGTGGTGAAAAGCAGAAGATATCGTTGGTCTGCGCATTGCTGAAAGATTCGGAAGTTCTGCTCCTGGATGAACCTACAAACCATTTGGATCAGGAGAGCATCCGTGTTTTGAAGAAATATCTGCGGGAAACAAAGAAAACAGTAATTTTGATTACGCATGATACGATTTTGTTTGATGTGGCAAGTCGGTGTATCCAGATAGGATGAAAAAAATAAGGAACTGGCTTTAGTAATGAGAAGATAGGATGAGCAGGGATGTATGAAATATGCAGTCTCTGCTTATTTTATAAAACAGAATTATATTTTAACCAAAGGAGGATTTTGAAATGGGAAACGAAGTAACGGAAAAATTGGTGCTTTTTCTGCAGAACCTGAGATGCGAGGACGCAGGCAGAAAGGGTAGCTTTTGAGGAACAGCAGGAAGCGTATCTGCAGGGTATGTTTGACGCTTTCCAAATTCTGCAAGGGACAGGTGTGATTCGGGTATAGATAAAAATTCTGAGTTGTTGCTTTTCTCTTGACATCTGTCATGTAGTAATGTTAATATAGCCATATGAATGAGGTGGTTATAATGCCAGACCAA
>QXWX01000131.1 GCA_009911175.1 Lachnospiraceae bacterium
AGGGAAGCATCCTCTTTATTCGGAGCGTTCATGTACAGGTCCCGGAGCCAGCGGCCGTCCTCATCGTATTCCGATATCTTATATCCGCCCTTGGAACCGGTCATCATGGCCGTGGCGTTGTCGATGGCGGACTGCATCCAGCTTGTGGTCTGGCGGACGTTGTCCAGTTCCTGCTCTACAGCCTGATAATTTCCCTTGTTCTGGTCTGTATAGCTTAATTTCACACTGGTACCAAGCTGCAGATTATCTTTTGATGGATCCTGCAAGTGAAGCTCCAATGTCTGTACTGGGAACGCCCTGTCCATTCCATGGGGTCTGGAATATACATGGATGAAATCGCCAAGTTCAAAATTTTCTATATCTGCATCCAGAATGGATAAATCCGCAGCAGTAAGGTTCAGCACCATCGTTTCGTACTGCGCAT
Organism: Lachnospiraceae bacterium; assembly: GCA_009911175.1. The sequence continues at coordinate 425 of QXWX01000131.1, forward strand.
CCTTCAGCCATGCCTCCGCTTTCTTTTTTAGGTTCTCGGGCAATGTTACGTCATCCCAGGATACTACGCAGCGGTTCCACCCATAGACAGAAACCGCCTCAGGACTATATACATAATCTTTTCCGTCATTTACGGACTTGATATCAACATAAGCCTCTAATCCCTCAATCGGGCTTTCTTCCAGCCTTGCCCCTTTGGGGATTACACAGGTATACAGGTCGCTGGCAGAAATGTTTTCTGAATAATCCAGGAGGTTGTCACCAAATTCTATGGGCTGTTCGCATATCTTCCCATACTCTTCCAGAGTAACCAGATCAAGATACCGTTTTCCATTCTCCTTCCGGATCCGCAGGTAACCGTTCAGTTTTTCACACAATTTTTCCCGGATCGCGTCCAGCGTGGTCTCCTGGTTTGTAAACCGGTACAGGCTGTCATTGCTGTCATGGACTGTGACTATACCAACATAAAACTTTTTCTTGTCCTCCACCTGGCTGTTATGTATGTTCAGCCAGGTTTCCAACATCTGCCTGGAGGTCAGATCGTGGTACACGGCCTGTGGCTGGATAGAATCATACAGAAAAGCAAGCTCACCTACCGCGTAAACTTGTTTCGTTCTGTAAAAATCCTTTTCCGCTTCCCGCACCTCCCCGTAGAAAATCTCTTTTCCATTTTTTAACACCTGTACCATAGAAATGCGGTTTTTTATATTGTCATATTCCGGGTTGCAGACCGGTACCCCAAGATCAAGAGTGCCAGAATCATTCAGCTGCAGTTTAACAACCGGATCTGATGCTGTATACTCTTCATCCTGCGGATAATACAGATCCCTTCCATCAATCAATATCTGATACATTACAAGTATCTCCCCCTATACTCAACAGACAGTTTCCCGGTTCCTGAAAATGTCAATACCACATCCTGCTCTCCTACCCGTACGGCAGGGAACCGGTTTCTTCCAACCTTTAGGGTATACGTCCGTCCAAGGTGAGTGAGTTTCAGGTTATCTGCTTCCGTAACAATAAATACCGGTGAATTATCAATGCCTGCCCCTAAAATAGTAACCGTATTATTTGTTTCAGATATTACCTTGTCGCCCAGTTTCCGAATCACTCCTGTACAGAAATTAAAAGAATCCCATTTCCAGGGTTCATTGCTGGAGACAAGGTCATATTTGAACGGATCCGCAGTTCCGGAAAGTGTGACCGTTCCGAATGCCGGATTCGTCTTTTGTCCGTCCAAGGTGAAGCGCACCAGATAATAATGCTCCGGTTCATCGTCCAGTACCATTTTTACTTTTTTCCCATGAATCCCCTTTGCAAATTCCGAATATTTCAGGAACCAGTTTTTATAATTCCCATCCATAATATCAAAAACCAGCTCCAGGCCGTCCCGGTCGTTATATGCCGGACGCCCGTTGACCTCTGTAAGGTCGATACTCCCATCACCGCCCGGAATATCGATCAGCTGCTGTTTCGGCGTCGGCATGGGGATATACAGGCTCAGTAATTTCAATCCCCAGTCCCTCTCTGTGTGGATCTTATCTTCAAATGTAATTCCAACTCCCATCATGTTTTCCTCCTGTTAATCCTGCCAAGCTCATCATCGATGACTGGCGCTAATATCTTACCCGCCGGTTTCTTATCCAAATATACTCCCATGCCTTCTATAGCTTTTGCTGTTTCTTTTCCCATCCGTTCATAGTCAAATTCCGGGGAGTCAGATGAAGAACCTGTTTGGGGATCCTTCGGCTTTGAAATGATCTGTCCGGTCGTATTCATCGGGGCGGATGTTATTTTCTTAGTTGTATTCCGCATCCGTTCAACTGAATCCTGCAGACTGGCTTCCATCTCATCTGTAGGGACATTCTTTTCGAAACCTATCCCCATTCCAAGGGCCATATTTTTACCAATCATATCCCGGAATAGCGTAGAAGGTGAATGAATCCCCAACGCCTTCTTTGCGGCATTGAATGCAGATTTTGCAGCATTGATGGCAGCACTTACTAATCCGCCCACAGCTCCAGCAATACCGTTCGCAATCCCTTTGATAATGTTGCTCCCGATACTTCCCCAGTTGATGCTGGTAAACGCAGTCTTGATTCCAGTTACTACATTTCTTGCATGTCCAACCACACTACTGATGCCACTTGATATTGCCTTTCCAAGCCCTGAAATCGCATTCTTTCCGAGAGTGGACAATGTATTTGGGAGGTTCTTGATTGCATTTGTAATTCCTGTCTGTACATTTTTCGCCGCGGTAGCAGCCGCCGAAGCCATAGATTTTATCCCGTTCCCCAGGAACTGGATGATATTCTTCCCAAGCGCAAGCCAGTTATAAGCCGTGAAAACTGCAACAATGGCCTCTATAATCTCGGGAATATGTGCGATCAGATCTGGAATAGCCTGTATCAGCCCCATTGCAAGCTGCCCGAGCAACTCCATCACCTTGGCAAGTATCGTCGGGAAATTATCATTGACGACATTTGCAAATGTTGTGATGATCTCCGGCACCCTGGCGATCAGGATCGGGATTGCTGTCACGATTCCCTCCACCAGTTTGCTCAGTAGTTCAAAACCCTTTTCTATGAGCACAGGCGCAGCTTCGGCCAGCTTCTCTCCAATCCCCTGGATGAAGTCCAGAACTTTCGGCAGCATTTCCGGGATGGCTTGCACAAACCCATCCACAAGATTGCTCAGCAGCTCATACCCTTTCTGCAGAAGTTCCGGGCCGTGGGCACTGATCTGCGTATATAATTGCGTCAACAGACTTAAGACAAATTCCCCGACAACCGGAAGAATCTGCATCATCCCATCTACAAGACTGCTCAGCAACTCATACCATTTCTGCAGAAGTGCTGGAGCGTGCGCACTGATCTGTGCACACAGCTCCGTCAGCAGGTTAAGGATAAATTCTCCGACAGCAGGATAGATCTGCATCATCCCATCCACAAAAGCCTGTATGATCTGTATTCCCGCAGACAATATTTGCGGAGTGTTGGCTGTTAAACTGTCAATGATCGAAGTAATTACGTCTACGGCAATAGTGATCACGTCTGGTAATGCACTGGCAATCCCCGTCAGCAGATCCGCGATCAGTTTTCCTCCGGCCTCAATCAGCCCTGCAGTGCCGCCTTCCTGAAAAGCTGTGGTCAATTCACTGATTGCTTCGGCTCCTGTCTTTGCGATATCGGTTAATGGCTGTTTGACTGACTCATAAAGTTCAATCCCCAGGATTTCTGCAGCCGCTTTTACTTTATCCAACTGACCTGAAAGATTGTTCTGTGCAATTTCAGCAATCTCAGCCGCTGCGCTGTACCCGGTCAATTCATCCGTAGCACCATTAATCGCTGACTGTAATTTATTGAAATCATCATCGGATGCCGTTACAATCGCCAGCAGGCCGGACATGGCTTCCTGCCCGCCAAGCGTAGCCGCCATACTTGCCTTCTCCGCCTCACTCAGTCCTGCAAAGCTGCTCCGGAGATCCCCGGTAATCTCATTCAGGGATTTCATACTACCGTCACTATTGAGGATAGAAAGCCCCAGCTCCGACATTGCAACAGCTACATCATCTGTAGGCTTTGCAAGCCTGGACATGATAGAGCGCAGCGCGGTACCAGCCTGAGATCCTTTGATTCCGGCATTCGCCATCAGACCTATGGCCATAGCTGTATCTTCTACTGAAAATCCCAATGCGCCTGCCACAGGAGCAACATACTTGAAGGTCTCTCCCATCAGCCCCACATTGGTATTTGCGCTAGTAGATGTAGCCGCCAGTATATCCGCAAAATGACCCGAATCTGAGGCAGACAGTCCGAAGGCAGTCAGGGCGTCTGTGACAATATCAGAAGTGGCCGCCAGATCCTCCCCGGAGGCTGCGGCCAGATTCATGATCCCCTCAATACCGCCCAGCATGTCCTCCGTTTTCCAGCCGGCCATCGCCATATACTCAAATGCCTGTCCGGATTCCGTAGCGGAAAACTTTGTCGTGGCACCCATTTCCTTCGCTTTTTCCGAAAGCGCCTGCAACTCACCGCCGGTGGCTCCGGAAATCGCTTGTACTTTGGACATTTGACTCTCAAAGCTCATGCCCACATTAACCGCCGCGCTAACTCCGGCCCCCATTGCGGCAGTTACCCCAGCTATGGCGCCGCCCAGTACAGACAGGCCACCTTTCGCAATACTCCCCAGATTTTTCAAGCCCGCATTAAAACCTGACTCATTGATCGCGGTATCAAATTTTAAAGAACCATCGTAGCTCATCCTATCCACATCCCTTCCGTGAATAGCGCAGGCTCCAATGGCTCAATTTAAAGCGCTTATATCTTGACCTCTATTTCATTTTTACATGTCCGGCATTTAATAAATAAGCCGGTGCATTTTGCTGTGTTATCATAGATTACCAGCTTTGTTTTGCACACCGGACAGACATACCACATTTTTCTTATTGGCGGATATTGAATCTTTCTCATAGGGCCCCCCCTATATAAATGCATTCCCGATATCATAATCCGTAAGTTCTGCATCTGGCAGCCTGATCGACCGCTGTATTTTTGCTATCCGTTTACGTTCTTCCTTGTCTTTGATCTTGGACAGATCCGTACTGCGGTATAGAATCCGCTGCTTAATCTCTGTGTTTTCTGAAAGCCCGGAAAACAACATCCGAAATTCCCACCAGTGCATATACTGGATTGTCCGGATATTGATCCCGTAATCCTGCAGAAATGCGGAAAAAATAAAGGGGTAGTCTATCGCAAAAGAATATACGTCCTTCCGTAGCTCTTCATCTCCGATTTCTTCCTCAGTCTCACAGTCTCCCATACAAGGATCATAGAAAGTTTTCATTGTCACAAAATCAGACAGCGCATCCGCCGCTTTCTCAAAATCTTCTGGCTGCTCTTTGAAATACTGCAGCAGAAAATACATCTTTTCCCGTGGATCTATATCTTCCGCTTTCAGCATATCGATCAGCTTTACGATCTCCCTGAAATCTGTAATGATCGGGACTTCATTTCCGTCCACGCAGACAGTTGTCGGATACTCCTCATAAAACAGGTTCACAGTATTTTCACCTCTTGGACATCACCCTGTATTTCTGATATCTGGCGGATCTGTTCTTATTCATTGAGACTACTTCCTGTTTACAATGTTTCAAAAAAGATTCATAGCAGTCATCAACAACCCGGGAATTTAGCTTCCCTCCCAGCAGCTTATCGCCGGTACCTTCACCAAAGATAGCATCGAACAGGTGATAAAACATAGCACAATAGGCCCTGGTTATTTCAGAGAGTTTTCCAATCTTTTTCAGATCTTTCTCCTCTTCTTCCATAGCTTCAAACGCTTTTTCATATCGTTCCTGAAAATCTACATCTTCCAAATCAATCTCCAGCTCTACATCATTCCACTTCCAGGTGGTCATCTAAAACACCTCCTCATACCGTGTCCGGAATCTCTCCCGGTGTATACGTTGCAATCTTTTCTTCTTCATCCAGAATCGCATACCCAACTTCTACTTCTGATTTAGATTTAAAAGACCCGGTATATACCAGGGCGTCATTTCCATCCCCGTCTGCATCGGGAATGATCGCATAGGTTCTCTTCCGGGCAACACATCTGTTCTGTTCATCTGCAGTAAACAAATCCACCACCAGAATATCCACCAAAGCGTCACTTCCTGTCAGTTCCCCATCATGAACCTTCGCAATTCTGTCGTGCACCGGCGTATTGGTATGACGGTCAAAAGAATATTCCGTTGCCGGCGCATATCCCACAACGTCTGTATCCTCCGACGCCCTGTCCACATACTGCCGACTGTATTCCTTCGGGTTCTTGCTGTTAGTCAAGGCTGTAAAACCTGTCATTCTCTCAAATTTGGGAGTCTGCCCTGTTTCATCCGTATTCATAAACGCAAGCCGCTGATGCCGCTTAACCATCTTTGCTTTTTTATCTGCCATCTTTATACCTCCTGTGTGTAAATCAGCCGGCATTCTACACGGTACCGGGCAAGGTTCCCATCAGTATCGTATAAATAGCCTTTATTTAATGTTTCAAATACGACCGCCGTTTTTCCCTCCGGAAGATCCGGAAGGTTATCCTTTAAGTTCTGCTTTTCCAGCCAGTCCTCAAACGCTTCATAGAATCCACTGTTTTCGATATTGACGCGCGCATCTTCGTCATAAGCCTCGTTGCTGGTAAGCGCAAACTGGAACTGTTTCTTCGCCCCGCCGTCCGTATACCTCTGTATCACCGGGTCACAAGGCAGCGGGTCAATAGAATAGGACATATCCGTTCCGACATAATCCACATTAACCCTTTCATTTTCCATCAACGGGCATTTCATGATATGCTCCCTGATCGATGCAATAATATTATCCAATCTTTTCCGCCCCCTTCAATATGGAATCTTTAAACCGGTTCTTCATCCTCTCAAACCACTTGGATTGTGTTTTATGCTCATAGTATTGCCTTCGCGCATAAGGTGTGATCTGGTTGATCTCACCACTGCCGATCACAGTCCCTATCGTAGCCGACTTCACTAACACCCCGGTTCTTCTCGGCGTCTCCGGTCCCATTCTCCGGATACATTCCTGATCTACGAAAGACTGTTTTCTGCTGAACACCCCTTCCATATCACTTTCAAACCCAGGGCTCCATTTCAGCTCGACAGATACTTTCGCCCCCTTATACACAGTTTCAATTTTCTGCCCGTGCGGGGCCTTGATATGAAATTTTTTCTTTCCCCGTGCCACTATTGCGCCACCACCTTTATGTGTGGGTTGCTTCCGAAACGGTTATAATTTGCCCCCGTAACGCAGAAATACTCTACTTCTTTCAAATCCTTCACAGTTTCCATATCAATTTCACAGAACCCTTCCACAACATAGTCCCCCTTCTTTAATTCCACAGATATATCCGGAATCCTGACCGTCAGCACATTCGTCAGCCCATTTGCTGTCTTTAATCCGTTTGTGGTGATACCTGCAATGATATTTTTATATAGCCATACTGCAGGCAGGTATTTCCGTTCCCATTTATCACCAGATGGACTCCTGACTCGATGATAAACCGTCACATCCGCATTTGTGAGCATGCCTGCACCCCACCTTCCTGTCCAGCAATCCCGTTCCTGCAAGATACTTCCTTGCAATCTGCATTGCTTTCCTACTTAGAAAATCTTCAAAGGGTTCCCCGTCTTTCATTTCACTGATGTAAGATACCGAATATCCATCCGTGTTTTCAGATTTTTTTCCGGCCTCACCAGAAGCTGCCTTCTGCTTCTGTTCTGCATACATATCCGCAATAGAACAGACCGCATATTGAAGTTCGTCCGGCTGTATGTTGTCACTTTTTCCCGCTGTCAGATACCGAAGAAAAAAGGAAGCCTCCAGGGCTTCCTTTTCAAACTGGTTTCTTTCCAGACTTCCGTGCGCTTTCCCTATATAAAATTCATAATCTGCATATGGAAACATCAGGATCACGCTCCTGCAGAATCATTTGCCTTCATGACAGCAAACGGACAGCGCTTCGTCTTGTCCTTCGCCATCGCGTTGATCGGGTTCGGAATCTCCCATCCCAGCCGCATCACAGCCCGCAGCGCAACCATATCATTCTGCATCAAGTTATACAGTATGTCACCGGTCGCAGGATCCTGGATAATACCCTGATCAAACAACTTAAAAGTAATATCCTGACGGATGCTGTATACCATCTGTGAAAAATCTCCGGAGATCATCAGGGCTTTGCTCCTGTCAAATGCCCCATTGCGCGGGAAGTTCATCGGAGAACCGTCCAACGAGTATGTTGTACCTGTCTGCATATCCGACTTGAATACCGGCTGTCCGGTTGTATCTTTCAGCCCTCGCAGTTTCGCCCTCATGGTAATATCCGCCATATGGCCGTTGACAAAATAACCGCTCTCCTCAACCTTTGCGATCACGCCATTCTCACCCAGAATAGAGTCATACAGATCTGATCCAAGCGTTGTTACCGCACCTGCCTTCGTAGCCGTGGTCACAACACCATCGCGCCACGTCTGCGGCTTATCAATATCAAATAAAACAGCGCCATCGATCTTCTGTCCGAATGCCTCTACCAATCTCGGCCTTACTTCCCCCCAGATATCATAGTCTGCATCATCAAGAACCGCCTCAGAAATCGGCACGATGACCGCAATCTCCTCCGCAATGATAACCTTTTTATCCCATGCCATTGTAGTCAGCTTCTTTTTTGCCGATCCGCCCTCTCCATTAACAAAATATGCCAGAGGGAGCAGGTCAAGCACCGGCATCTTATACTGTGCCGCCGTCATATTCGCAAGTCTGCGGCCACGCTGTAAAACGGCAGACTGTTCTACCACGCCCTGGATGATTTCGTGGCTTTCCTGCACCGGGATCAGTGCCTCGGCATCTGATCTTGTAATCGATGTGCCTGTAAAAAGCTGCAAGTCAAAAAGTTTTTTATTTCTATTCATAGTTTTTTCTCCCTTCTTTACCTTCCAAACGCGGAGCGAATAGAGGTGTTGATTGAATCATTTACTGTCTGGCCCGTACCTGATCCGCCATCTGGTTTCCCGGTAGAAACCACTTTGTACCCCTGCCCTGTGAACCTAGGGTTCTCTTTCAGGAATGCGTCAGCGGCCTTCTTAAAATCTGTCTTATCATCTACTTTTTTGCCGACCTTGAACAGGACATAGTCCAGATCGTCGGTTTTCACACCCTTATCACGAAGGTAATTGGTGTTTTTCATTTCCTCCACCTGTGCCAGCGCCGCATCCCGTTCCTGCTCTACAGCGGTAACATTAGGTTGCTGTGCGGCTTTCTTAGCCCTGAAGTCTGCAAGAGCCGCTGTCACCTCTTCCTCACTCATACCCTGCCTTTTAAAATAGTCAGAGAGCGCCGCCTTCGTTGCCCGGTCAGCCCTGGCTTCCGCAATCTGCTCTGCCTGTTCATAACTATATGTCGCGTTCCTGGATGCTCCCCCGGCATTTGTCTGACTGCCGTTACCTTTTCCAGCTGAACCTGCCCCTGTACCACCGGTACCAGATCCGCCATCACCGCCGTCCGTGAAAAGCTGCAGGTCAAAATATCTCTTTCTCATTTTTTCATCCTCACTTTCTGTGGTAATCCCGTATTTTATGCCCCGTCAGGCATGAAAAAAGCACCCCCTTGGGATGCATAATTCACTCGTCTATAAAGTTGATACATGGGCAATTCTCCGCTACCCCGCAGATTCCCAAAAACCAGGTATCAATCAGGGCCTTGCCTGTGTCATTCATAGTCTGCCACTTAATACAGACATTGCCTGCCTCTACACTTTCATACAGCTGTAGACCAGCAATATCTTTCAGGCCCCGGATCAATGTAAGAGTCAACGCCGAAACCGCGGCACATACGATATCTGAACCCTTTGGGGCTGTATTCGCATGGCCTGATACACAGATCCTGTCCAACGATACCGTAATATTGATCATGCTGTTTCCTCCAAATAAAATACCACTCACTCCGAAGAATGGGTGGTATCAATCTTTTGATGTATGAATCACTTTTTCTATATCTTCTATGGTAATGTCAATTGTCTCCCAGTCTTTTGGAGAGCTCCCTACATCAGCAATAAAAACTTTATTTTCAAAAGCTTCCACAATGGATGCTTCCCTTCCATCTTTCAAGAGAACTGTATCATATTGTTTAACAACCATTTACTTCACCTCTTTAATATACGCACTTGACATAGAAACCGTACCGTCTTTTCTACGGATCCATCCAACAACGACATTTGCAGGAGTACCTTTTTTTCCGTAAATAATTATTTTTTGCTCATATCGGTCTCCATAGCCATTATTCCCTTTGTATGTTGAAGGATATTGAACTGCTTTTTCCTTGATTTGATCACGCAGCTCCTTCCAATTATCAGCAGAATATCCTAGCCTTGAATTAAAAGCTGCTCCTTTTGCAAGCCCCTCCGGATGTTCTCCGCCAAACAAATAATGTGTAAATTTTTTATCTGGAACTATTACATTCGCAGCATCCGGAAGTTTTAACTCTGAGTGGTCGAGCAGTTCATTTCGTCTCCGGTAATCTAAATGAACAAATTTCCACTTCTCAGTATTATTATATTTTATCTGCCCGAAATTAGCAAGTGAGCCGATCTCATCCCCAAGGATTTTTTTATACTTTTCATACTGCTTGATATCCCGATCCGCATTCTCAATCATTTCTCTTGGAAAAAGATTCATTACAGACTTATCAGCGGGTGCAATCCGGCCGCGCATATCCAGATAGATCCTCTCACGTTCCTGTTTCAGGTTCAATCTATCCGAGAATTTAGCATACTCATCCAACTGTGCCTGATATTTGCATCTGGCAAGCATAATCACATCTGAATCTGCCCCGCCTGCTTTTAACAGTTCTACCTGCTCCCGCTGTGCCCGCATTGCCGTCTCCATCTGGCGTTGACGCTGCTTTGCTTCGTAAGTCGTATATTCCTTGCCTTTAAACTGCTTTGGCGTGTTTTCCTTCCTATTCTGTTCTTCCAGCCATTCATCAGACCAATTTCGCTCCGATACACCTGGAATAAATGGATACCGCTCATGGTAGCAATTGGCTCCTTCCAGTCCCGTCACAGTGCCGAGCCCGCAGATACTGTACAATTCATCCCTGGAATAAACCTTCCCCTGCCATACCTGATGTGTCGGACGTGCTCCCGCATGCCAGGCAACCTCAAAGAAATTCGTCCCCAGCTTCGCGGCATTGATATCGGCAATATGTCCTGTCAACTGCGTGATCCCTGTCATAACCGCCCGTCTGGCTGCTACATCCACCCTGTTCGTGTGTCCCGACGCATAATCAATCTTTCGGAGGCCGCTGTTGGTAAGCTGTGTCACTACCCTCCGCAGCGTACTGTTATAGTCGAACGCCCCGGAAACTATGTCCATACAGGCTCCGTCCAGATATTTCTGGTAAATCTCCGCCAGCGGCGTCAATACCCTCCGTCCGTTTCCATAATCCAGATAAAATCCAAGCGATCCGGTAATGTTCTCCAACTCAGCCCCCGTCTGCCGGATCAGTGTTTCGACTGTCTGCTGCAGCTCCCCGTTCTCTTCAAATGGGATAAACTTCTGGTTCACTTGCTCGTATACATCCTTATTCCGGACATATTCCCAGTCAATCACCTGGTCATACAGTTCAAACATATCCGGATAGGACGCATTCAGGGCATCCTTAATCATCCGCTCCACATCCTCGGAAGACACCCCCAGGATAAGGAGGCGGTTGATCTGATAATCCGCGGTACTTGTGATCTTCCCCGCTTTTTTTATCCTCCGGATGATATCCTGCATGATACGGGCTTCCAGATCCAGGTAGTTTTGCCCGATCTTTCTTGACAGTTTTTCTTTATATTCCTGATTCATACTACATTACTCCATCACTGACATCTGCTCCGGAAGGTTCTCCTGGGCCTGTTCCAAAGTCTCCCCGTACCATTTCGCACGGTATTCCGCCAGGGACATAGCACCCATTGACACGTCCTGGCGGTCACTTTGCCGTTCCGTAGTCTTGTCCTCGATGATGGAGTCATCAAAGGCAATTGTAACCGCAGTACTCTCATTCAGACCAGAGATTCCCATGCTGATCCCCGCCCGGATGATCGTCCGGATCAGCTGGATCAGGACACGCTCCAGTACCAGTTCATGCTTCTGCAGAGAGCGGTACATATCCGAATTTTCACTGATCACCTCCGTGGCCGTTTTCACTCCGCCACCCTCAAATTTGTACCGATCCGTACCGAACCCACATTTTAAGGAAAGCCAGTTCAGATCGTCATTGATCGCACTGCTGTGCTCTTCAATCCTCAGCTCCATATTGACCTCATGCATAGCTTCCTTTGATTCGGAATTTTTGAAGTAGTCCTCTGGAAGCTCGTAAAATACCGTATCGTCCGGATCGAAGACAGCATCCCCGAGCTGCGTAGTCAGTAACTCTGGCGCAACAAATATACGTTTGCGTCCTAAAGAAAACTCATTCGCATAGCTATCATATTCCAGATCCAGCTTCTTGATCACATCGATCGCGTTTGCGAACAAAGCCACCCCCATCGGGTTTGTAGGATCTGTATCCGCATTATTTACCATGTTCAAACGGTCAATTATAAAAAGCGGCTGATCAGAACCCGTCTCAATCCGCTCAGCCAGCCCGCTGAAAGTCGGAATTGCTTCCCATTCCTGAGGTGTCAATTCCTTCCCTGCTCCTTTGGTATTTTCCACAACTGTGTTTTCAATCACATACTGTTTCCGGTTCCCGTCAGAAATATCTTCCAGACGATGGTATTGTATGTGGACATACTTTTTTCGGTGGTGCGTTTTACAGAATGTAAAAATGCACTCCGTAATCACCTTATTCTGCCAGGAGGTCGGATAAATATTAGAAGCATCCACATAGTTGATTCCCACGCTTCCGTCCGTCATACGTCCAGATTGATCCAGGATCGCATCCTTGATATGTACCACGTATGCAGCCGTCCCAAGAGCGGACTTCCATTCCTGGTACTCATTTCCCAGTTCTTCCCATGTGTTTTCTGTCAGAACCTGCTTTACAAATGTGTCTGTTGTCTCATCCGCAATTGTTATCGTCACCCGTTCATTGAGAAGCAAGTCGGCCATATCTTCACAGACCTTTTTCGCCATCCCAAGCGTATACCGGTCGCAGTTCACGGATGCACCGTTCCCCCTGTACACTTTATATCTATGAAATTTTCTGACTTTGGAATCATACCAGCTGCGCCATATCCGGATCTGCTTATAAAATGCAGGATCTAAGGTATCAATCCCTTTGTTTCTAAAATAACTAAAAATATCCATCGCCCTTCACCCCTTTAGTCTTCCTTCACCGGAAGCCAGTGCTTGATCTTTGACCACTCCCCCATGACCAGGTATCGTATGGCATCCATACAATGATCCCCGGTTTTAATAGGTTCTTCCTTGCCCTTTTCTATAGAATCCTTATCATATTCATACGTCCCAAACTCATCAATTGCCCTTTCCTGCTTTGGAGATATGCTCATCACATGGAAGGTCAAGGCTTTCTGCGTCCTGCTGATCCCCAGCTTCACATCATTTTCAGCATCACGGATCAGTACCGGAACACCGGCAAGCCTGCAGGCTCTCTTGATCTCTTCCTGCAAGCCTTTTGCGGAAGGGTCCATGTATAAATAGAATTTAACGATCGGTGATCCATATTTTTCTCCCAGCTCCATAACGAAACTGACAAAATCCCGGGCGTATATAGAAGGGCTCTTCTGGTGTCCGCTTTCCCGGCCGCTGTGGTAATATTCTCCCAGACCTCTTAGCTTTCTTCCAGCCATATCCAGACCAGCTGCTTGGAATGTGGTTGCGTTCTGCTGGCCGTAATCACCGCCGATCGCAATAACAGAAAACTTCTGCCCTTTTTCGGGCTCCCTGATATGGCTTTGACTGAACATATAATAGATTGCATCATCAATCCCTACGGCTTCGCCCAGCCATACCCAGCGATACATTTTCAGATCCGCGATTTTCATTTCCTCCGCTGTCCCGATCAGATCCTGTCCGAGCCAGCTTACAGGTACATCCCGATAATCCGTATGAATATGAATGCAGTCCTTCCGCTTCTCCATCTTTTTGCACCACTGGTTGATCGGTGCATTCGGATTCTTTGGCGGATTATACAGATAGATCATCTGGAACCCACTGCTGTTCCCGCGGACAAACGTTGCTTCGATGTTGGTCAGCTCGTCCTCGCCTTCCCCATCATCAAAAAATTCCGTCAGCTCGTCCAAGATGACCAGCTTGATCGGCTTATCCTCGTCAATGATCCCCTTCGTATCGTCAATCCCATCGGAACCAGCAAAGTAAATCGTAGTGCCATATTTTTTATATGTAATCTCCATCGGCGATTTTGTGATCCGGAACTTGCTTTTCGGTATTTTCAGCCGATTGATCCCGCGGAGGATCTCCTTATACACGGTCTTCCGGAGCTTGTTGTGGTGCTTTCTGAGTACAACCACAGAACCATGCCCGTCAGATACAATCTGGTAATTTGCCCGGATCGCCGCATAACTGGACTTGGTACCGGCACGCCCGGAAGTCAGGATGATATGCTTATAGGTCTTGTTGTTGAATATCCCCTGGTACTTCGGGATAATGATCTCCGATATTCTGACTTGCTTTTTCTTCCGCTGCGTCATTTATAATTTCAACCCCTCCGTCATCCTCTTCTGAAAAGTCTTTCCGGAGCCTGTCTGTATTTGCCTTAATCTGGCTGATTCTGGCTTTCTGCTCCTCTGTTGCAAGCCCCCAGTTTTTATTCAGCAATTCGTCATACTGCTTGATCAGTCCCCGGAGCTCCTTCTGGGCCTTCGCCTGGGCCTGCAGGAAATTAGAGTGCTTATCCCATGCCTGCTGAACCTCCCATTTTTCCCCGGTAACAGAAACGCCGTCCTTTGCTTCCACCTTTTCAATGGTCTTGTCCTCCCTGTTTTTAACATACATGATCTGTTGTGCCCGGATAATGGCAGCGTAGGCTATCTGAATCTCATGCCAGAGGATGTCCAACGGGGCCTCTGGCATTTCCCGCATAATGGAAATGGTTTCCTCCGGAAGGTACTTCGAGAAAAAACCAAACTTTTCAGCATTTTTATTGCCCGCTGGTGCCCCATGGCCGACTGCATTTTTGTTCCCGGGCTGACCGCCGCGTTTCTTTTTACGGGGTGCACCCTGAACGTCAGAGGGTGCACCCTCCGGTTCAGAAGGTGCGCCCCGCTTATTCTTCAAATCGGACCATCCATAACGCTTGATCCAGGATTTAATTGTGTTCAGACTGACATTATATTTTTCCGCTAGTTCCTTCGGCATAATGCCGGATAGGTAATCATTTTTAATCTGGTCTTTTACATCGTTCACGTCACCACCTCTCAATTCCGTAAATATTTCAAATACAAAAAGCGCCCTGCATTTTTATGCAGAACGCCTTTCGTATGTGTGTGAGGGTTAAACTTGGCTACCAAAGCCACCAATCTCAGCATATACTATAGCATACGAAAACGTGACATGTGTGACATTCGTGACAAACTTTCATCTCTTTTTCATAAATCTCTCAAATTCTTTTTTCAATCCGTTTTCCGTAGCCTTCCGTCCAATATTCGCCGCCGTCTGCTCCCAGGTCATCCCCTCAAATATTTTATACTTGATAATCCTCTGCATCCGGATCGGAATCGTCAGAAGCCACTCTTCCACCCGCCGCTTGATCTTCTCCGCATTCTCCTTGCGCTGCTCCAGGAGTCTTTCTTCTAACCGTAAGTTTTTGTCATCCTGATATGAGAAAGTGGTACCTGCAATTCGAAAATGCTGTTCCTGATAAGGGAAATTCGG
>QXWX01000132.1 GCA_009911175.1 Lachnospiraceae bacterium
GCGCTTAGGACCGCCGAAGGCGACTTAAAATGGGCTGGATACTGTTACTGGAGCACCCAAAGGGTGTGAACAGTAACAACGCCCGCACATTTTCATCGGCGGGCCAGTCGTCGAAAGGCTGTTTTAAGCCTTTAAAAACATTCCACGAAGCATCTTGGTACAGGCATTGAACGTATCCTCATTCCATAACGACGGTTCTTCCTTCAACTTCAGGTAAATCTGGCAGGCGAAACCATAATATGCGGTTGTCAGAAGCCAGCTTGGGCTTTCTTTAAATTCTCCGTTCTCCTTGCCCTCCAGTACAATCTTTTCAATATCCGCGTAAAATTCCTTTTTACACTGCAGGGGCATGCCGCAATAAACCGGAGAGGCTGTATACAACTGTTCGATCATGGATTCCCTGGGGTGGCTCATGGAATAGCTGATGATATTGCGAAATCTCCGGCACAGCTTGTCCATGGCCGTCTTTTCCTGTTCCATCCCAAAATTGCAGGCGTCCACATCCATCTGATAACAATGCTGGTGTACCTCCTGAATCAACGCTGCTTTCGAGTCAAAGTAAAAATATAAGGTTGCCTTGGAGATGCCAGCCGCATTGGCGATATCCTGCATGGATGTCAGATCCAGCCCCCGCTCGCAAAACAGCGTGATGGAGGCCTCAATAATCTCATTTTTCCGTTCCGTATGGTTCATGCATTCCTCCTTTCTATCGACCGGTCGGTAGATTACAAATATTTTACTATGTATGACTGCAATTGTAAAGATAATTTTAATTTTTGAAGATTGAATTTTTGAAAACGAAAAGCGGTGAAATTTCATTTTCAGATACCAGATACTGCTTCTGGCAAACAGTAGGACAGTAAGAACCCCCCATACAAATTGTAATGAATACACTGCACAAATAGCCATGTGCTTGTAAATTCAGGAGGTTTATGGTAGTATGGAGATACGAAAACGAAAGGGAAAGCAGGTGGGAAGGTTGACAGTGACGGAACAGATAGACCAGAAACATCAGGAAGATTTACAGAGGCTAAGAGGCTTTCGCCTGCTTGATGATGATTTCCTCACAAAGTGTTTTGAGGGAGATACGGCAAGCATAGAACTGGTATTACAGATTATACTGGGAAAGCCGGATTTAAAAGTGCTGGACGTCCGCACCCAGGTATTTGTGGAGAATCTGCTGAACCGTTCGGTGCGGTTGGATATACTGGCTACGGATAGTATCGGGGCAAAACTGAACGTAGAAGTACAGCGTTCCGATAAAGGGGCCGGGAGAAAAAGAGCAAGGTACAATAGCAGCATGATGGACGCAAACCTTTTGAAGAAAGGCGACGACTTCGACAAGCTGCCGGAAACGTGGGTAATCTTCATCACAGAGAATGACGTAATAGGAAAAGGGCTGCCGCTTTATCCGATTGAGCGGTGCTTTTTAGAAACAGGGGAAAGATTTGAGGACGGTTCGCACATACTGTATGTAAATGGCGCTTACCGTGGAGATACGCCAATCGGGAAGTTAATGCATGACTTCTCCTGTATAGATGCAGCGGATATGTACTATAGGACATTGGCGGACAGGGTGAGATTTTTTAAAGAGAGCAAGGAGGGAATCGAAATTATGTGCCGGGCTATGGAAGATATGAGGAATCAGACATTGAAAGAGGGAGCGATTAATTCCGCAAGGAGAATGTTGGCAGATGGGATATTGACACTTGAAAAAATTGCGGAATACGCAGGACTTCCACTTGACGAAGTAAAAAAACTGAATGCAGAACGGATAGTATAAACAAAATCGTAGGCCGGGAATCTAAAAACAGGTTCCCAGCCTCGGCAGACAGCTTTGCTGGCTGTATTTGCACTTCCTTTACAAAAAAATTCCGATGCTGACAGGGAAAACGGCTCTGGAATCTTAATTCCCCGTCAGCTTCCCCCGGGATTTTTTACTTCCCATCCACCAAAATCCTGACAACAAAAACACTCCCTTCCCCGGCCCTGCTTTTCACAGCAACCTCCCCTTTATGCAGTTCTAAAATCCTCTTTACAAGCGGCAGACCAAGCCCATTTCCCTCCATATTGTGAGACGTATCTCCCTGATAAAACTTATCAAAAATATATTTCTGTATCGTTTCATCCATACCTGCCCCCTGATCCTTCACCGTGAAAACCGCATGTCTATTTTCCAAATGCAGAGCCACAGCAATACAGCCCTTTTCCGGAGAAAACTTGACCGCATTGTCCAGCAGGTTCATCCAGACCTGCTTTAAGAGCGGCTCATTTGCCCGGATCATGACCTCTTCCATATCAATATCAAAGTCAATCTGCTTTTTTGACCATTTGCTTTCCAGAAGCAGGATGGCTTCCCGAATCTGTTCGCTCAAGGAAAAGTCGGTCTTGTCCGTCAAAAGGGTCAGGCTTTCCACTTTGGAAAGGTTTAACACGGTTGCGGACAGCTCGGAGAGCCGCCGGGATTCCTCAATGATAATGTCCAGATATTCCCGGCTTTGGCAGGCATCCAGCTTCTGGCTCTTCAGCAGCTTGGCAAAGCCCAGGATGGAGACGATGGGCGTCTTGAACTCATGAGAAAAATTGTTGATAAAGTCAGAACGGAACATCTCGATTCCGGCCAGTTCTTCTGTCATCTGGTTAAAGCATTCGGAAAGCTTCTGAAATTCAGAAGATGAAGTGGTCTTCTATCTGACCCGGAGCAGGGAGCCGCGCGCGGAAGGCGGGCAGATCCTGCAGCAGCAGTGGAGGATGAAGAGCAGTGATATGTTGCATTTTACGAAAGAGGAGCTGGTCATCGGGGAAAGACCTGCAGGGGCATCCCCTGATTTCCGGGACCCCAAGGTGACGTGGGCGGACGGCAGATGGCAGATGGCAGATGGTACTCGGCAGCGCCCTGGAGGGAAAGGCGGCGATCCTGAAATATGAATCAGAGGATATGGAGAGCTGGGAGTATACAGGCCCGCTGCTGACCGAGGAGGAAGACGGAATCCACTGTGTAGAATGTCCGGATTTTGTAGAGCTTGACGGGAAATATCTGGTGATCGGAGCTCTGATGCACCATCGGGACCCGTTCGGCAGATACCAGATGAGCAGATATCATGTGGGAGATTTTAAAGAAGGGATCTTTACAGAGGAGAGCAGAGGATGGTTCGACTTCTGCGGAAACTGTTATGCGATGCAGAGCTTCGAACATGATGGCAGAAGGATCAGCATCGGCTGGATCTCCGATTTCTACGGAGAGCATCAGGAGGAGGAAAACGGCGTCTGCGGAAGCATGACGATCCCCAGAGAAATGCACATCCGGGATCACCGTCTGTATCTGACTCCGATAAAAGAGATAGAGGCCCTGAAGATGGGAGCGCTGTACCAGGGGCATGGGGAGGAGATCAGCCTGAAAGACATTACCCCCAATACCTACAAGGCAGAGCTGGAATTTGACGGAGATTGTTCATTTTCCATCTGCCTGTCTGAAAACGGCGGGGGCAGGATGCTTCTCATCTATGATGAGAAAGGGCTCCGGCTCAGGACCTATGGAGTGAAGAGTGAGCATGTCACGTTTCCGGCGGATGTAGACAGGGTAGAGAAGCTGGAGATATTCGTAGACCGCCGTACTGCCGAGATCTATGTAAACGATGGGGAGGCGGCAGGAACCAAGTTGTTTTATGATACATCAGATGCCGGATGTTTCATATTACATACAGATACACCTGAATGTATCAAGAGGGCAGAGGTTTTCTGCATGAGGTCAATCTGGGCTTAAGTCCGGACCACGGCCGATCAGTGACCGGAAGCCTATCTGGGAAAGAGAAGAAAGGAGCGAGACAGATGAGAAAAAGAGTTATTGCAGCCTTGCTTGCGGCCGTGATGGTATCAGGTGCTTTCACGGGATGCGGGAAGACAAAGGAGCGCGTAAACGAACAGGGGGAATCGGTGATCACCGTATGGAGCCCCAGCGACGAATCGGCGATCGAGGAATGGTGGATCAGCAAGATCGAGGAATTTAACCAGGCCCATGAAGGCGAGATTGAGCTGCGCCGGGAGGCGATCGTGCGGGCGGATTCACACGCCTATGAGGATAAGGTCAACGCGGCGATCACATCCAACGACCTGCCGGATATCCTGTATGTGGACGGACCGAATGTATCAATCTACGCGGCAAATGAGGTGACCCTTCCGCTGTATGATTTCTTCCCGGAGGAGGAGTGGGCTGATTTTTTTGATTCCTCCAAGCAGCAGAATACCTATGACGGGAAGATCTATGTGGTGGGGGCGACCGAGAGCTCTGTGGCGCTGTACTACAACAAGGATCTGCTGGATGAAGCCGGTATCAGCGTGCCTGAGAGCAGGGAGGACGCATGGACCTGGTCCGAATATTATGACGCGGCGAAAAAACTGACAAAAGACGGTGTGGTGGGAACGAACATCATCATGGATAAGGGGGAAGGCCTTTCCTATGTACTGGAGCAGTTCTGGATCTCCAACGGAACGGATTTTGTCAACGAGGACGGAAGCTCGGCGTAGGGGTATCTGAACAGCGCTGAGGGTGTAGAGGCGGCAAAGTTTTTGAACAGCCCGCGCTGGCAAAATTTGAGTTCAAAGGGAAGAACCTCTTACTGACACTTGTGATCAGTCTGATGGTCTTTCCGGCGGAAGCGATCATGCTCCCCATGTACAGGGAGATGGCTGACCTGGGCTGGATCAACTCCTGGGCGTCTCTGATCGTGCCGTTTGTGGCAAAATGTTTCAGTATCTATATGTTCCGCCAGTTTTTCCTGGATATTCCGGATGAGCTCTTAGAAGCGGCATCTATCGACGGATGCGGCCCGGTCAGGACATTTTTCCAGGTGGTCATGCCGATCTCGGGAACCGTATACGCAACCATTTTTATTCTGGATTTTGTTGCGCATTGGAATGATTTCATGTGGCCTTTGCTGGTGGTTACGGGAGAAGAGAAGCGGACCATACAGCTGGCGATCCAGACCTTTTTTGGATCGAAGCCGATCAATTACGGGCCCATCATGGCATCCTTGACAATTTCCGCGATTCCGATGCTGCTGATGTTCATCTTCCTGCAGAAATATTATGTAGAGGGCATCGCGTCCACGGGAATCAAGGGATAGGTAGAGTGCTCAGATAAAAAAATCGGAGGGAAAGAAATGGCAGGGGGATTCTATTTTGAGAACAGATTATTTCGGATCGCAGAGAAGGCAGTGAACCTGATAAAATTGAACATCCTGTGGATTTTATTTTCCCTTCCGCTGGTGACAGGGGGTGCGGCGCTTTGTGCGCTTCATGTTACGGCGGTGAGGATCATGAAGGAGGAGGAAGGATATGTATTCCGGGACTTCCTTGCGGTATTCAGGAGTAAGCTGCGCCTGTCCTTAAAGCTCTGGATCCCGCTTCTGGCCGCGGCATCGGTACTTTGGCTGGACGATATATTCTGGAGAAATGTGGAAGGAAACTTTGCCGACGGCATGAGAGTGCTGGTCTGTGTCCTGTCAGGATTATGGATTGTATTGGTGGTCTATCTGTTTCCCCTTGCCGCGAGGATGGAGACAACGGCAGGGCTGGCATACCGCAATGGAATCCTGCTGCTGTTCAAGTATCTGCCCCAGTCCATCTACCTTTTGTTCATGACCGGACTCTTCCTGGCAGCAGGGCTTCTGTGGACGCCGGTATTCTGTGTGGGCGTGCTGTCCGGAGGTTCATTGCTGGCTGCGGTCCACGGGAAGCTGCTGATGTGGATCTTTGAGAAAGAAAGGTTGATAGAGCCTGTATCCGGCCAGACCTGTGTCAACTAAATATGAAGATAAATAAAGAAGTGCAATAATCACATGCCGAATATTGCACTTCTTTTTTTTCATGCATTCAAATATGAAAATTATTGCTAAGAAATTACTGTCTGATGAAAAGCAAAAAGTTGAAAGAGGACTTATCATAAAATTATGTTAAAATAATTAGATACCCATGCACAATGTTGCCGGAGGAAAGAGAGAAAAACCGTACTGTTCGGTTAGATCTGCAGGTTTACCGCGCGATTCATACGAAAAACCAGAGAAAGGACGTAAAAGATGAGACAGGAGAACATACAGGACTGCAGCATGGAATTGCTGTATCTGTCAGATGAGGATACACATTTCCACCAGGACATAGAGATTCTGTATATTGTTGAGGGGGAAACGGCTGTAAAGGAAGGGGAGACTTATCGGCTGGGAAAGGATGACATCGCGGTGATAAATTCGAACCAGCCGCATGCGTACAGCAGCGCCCGCAATACGATTGCATTTCGGATATTGATACCGTATCGGACATTCCGAAAATTGATCCGGGAGGAGTATTTTATTTTCTGCTGCAATTCCGTATTATATACATCCCGCGACGACAGGGATCTGCGGATCTTGATCGAAACGCTGCTGCTTCGATATTTGAATATGGAATATGCGGATCTGAGCGAGATCGCAAGCCTTCTTTTTCAGATCATACACAAGCTGACCGCAGACTACAGGATGGACAAGGACAGCCTGAAAATCTATTTGAAGGAGCGCATGAGTGAAAAGATTGACCGGATTCTGAATTATATCAATCATTACTACTGCGAACCATTGAGCCTGACGGATGTGGCAGCGCATTTTCAGGTGTCGGAGACCTATCTTTCCCGTTATTTTAAGAAGAAAACGGGACAGAATTTTATCAATTACCTGAATGAAGTCAGAATTGAGAACGCGGCGCTGGAGCTTCGGGGAACGGACGCATCCATTACCAACATCGCCATGGACAGCGGATTCTCGACCCCTTCCGTATTGAACCGATATTTTAAGAAAAAATATGGAATCACCCCTTCCGAATACAGAAAACAGATAGAGGAATCTGTGAAAAATGTCGCAATGAAAATCGAAAAGGTAGAAGAAGTACGAAAAAGCTTATATGACCGGATTGAAAAAAGAATACAGGATTCCGAGGTCAAAGAGGTTACGATCAATGTCCGGCGGGGATATATACCGTGGATGAATCCCAATAAGATCATCGATATCGGAGAAGCCTCTGTGGTATGCGAGGCGGCGATACAGGAGCATATCTTGTTTCTCAAAGAGGTCTTAAGCATCCGGTATATCCGGATCTGGAATCTGTTTTCGGAAAAATTTATGATTTCCACGGACTTTTCAGGGAGGAATTTTAACTTTGAATCGCTGGACCGGATTTTTGACTTTTTTGTACAGAATAAAATTCCGCTTTTCCTGGATCTTGGAAAACGCAACCGAGTGATTATGGCCGGGCATGACAACGAGCTCTATTCGGTGAACATGCAGTATAATCTAAAGACGATTGAGGAATGGAAAAATCTTCTGGAGCATTTGATGAAGCATCTGGTCCGTAGATATGATAAGCATGTGCTCAGCCAGTGGATTTTTGAATTTCCCTGGAACAAGGAGCCTTATTACAGCCAGGACTACAGATATCTGGACGCCTATGAGGCGGGGTGGAGGATTGTAAAGTCGAATCTGGGCAGCAGCAAGATTGCCGGGATTGATCCCCATGGAGGGATTGATGAAGAACAGTTTCGGGAGACGGTTCATGAGCTCTCGGTGAGGGGCATATTTCCGGAAATATTTACCATAAAAATTTTTGTGGATTCCACCCACCAGATGATGGGAGAACGGACATTTCAGTCGGGCAGCGACTATCTGTACGCAAGGCAGTTTATAGAAAAAATCCGGGGGATACTGGAAGAGGAAGGGCAGACCTATCAAATGTGCATATCGGAGTGGTCGAACAGCCTGTCCAATCGGAATATTGTGCAGGATAGCTGCGCAAGAGGGACATACATCATCAAATTTATTCTGAGCATCTGGAAAACGGCGGATATGATCGGATTCTGGCATGGTTCCGACGCGGTGGATATTTTTTACGATTCCCGAAAGCTGATATACGGCGGAGGGGGACTTTTGACGAAGGACGGGATCAAAAAGCCTTCATTTTATGCGTTCGAGTTTTTAAACAAGCTGGGGGGACATGTTTTGAAGATCGGCAATAATTATATCGTGACGAGGGATTCCACACAGAGGATCGTCTGCCTGTGCTTCAACCATCGGGAATACAGCTACTATTATTATATGAAGAAAGAGAATGAACATTTTAACCTGTCGAAGATCTTCCAGAGCGAAGAAAAAGAGCTGGTCGAGTTTACCGTTGAGGAATTGGATGATAACAAAGAGTACATGATTAAGGAAGAGGTGATCAACAGCAGCAGCGGGAGCATACAGAACGAGTGGCAGCTCCTCAGCAACCAGGAGGAGCTGGGGAAGGAAGAGATCCAATATCTGAAAAATATCTGCATCCCCAAAATCTATATCCGGCACGTAAGGAGCGAGGACCGGAGGATCTGCTTATTTCAAAATTTTGATGCGGTTTGACAATCATGTTACGGCGGAAGTGGAGCTTGGAACGTATTTCCTTACAGACAAGATGCATGACAAATGGTTCGAACGCCACTGGTTCATAGGAGGCAATCAGGGGAGCGCCTATCTGGACGGATTTGCTCCGGAGGGAAAGATCGTGCGCACCGCCGGGCTCCTGAAAAATGTGGGCGGCGAGAGAACCATGACGGCAGCAGGCCCCATGCGCTCCTTCGGCCCTCCGCCGGAGGGAAAGATCCTCACCGAGCCGGTTCCGCTGGCAGATACAACGCATAAGGGATTTTTTGAGAATTACAGAAGGGCATACTTCGGGGAAGAAGAATTTCTCGTGCAGATTCCGGAGACGAGGAGAGTGCTCGCGCTGATGGACGCAGTCAGGGAATCCGGACAGACGGGGGAGTCGGTCAGGTTTGAATCATGTTTTTAAATTATCTCCTTATGTGGCAACAACCCTTCGATGTTTTTCCTTTTCAGGAAAACATTACATACAAAAAATGACAGATAAATCTTGCGCTTTCAGTCGTCTGTCTGTATAATGAGCTTCGGCGGAGGAAATGTCGGAACCGTTTGTGATGATTTGGTGGGGCAGAACAGCATTTTCACATAGGGCATCCTATAACACATGGATCTATGGGACGGGTGTGCTTTACCCGGTAACGTATCTCCAAGGTCTATTCCATACCACATATCCCTGCGGAACAGACGTATTTCATCCGATAAAATATAAAAGCATAAAGGAGAAAAATGAATGATCAACCGGAAGAAAAATGCTAAGAAAATACTGGTATTTTTCCTTATTTTTGGTCTTATCGGCGGAACGATGGACCATTTGCGGGTGACCGCGGCGGCGGGAACAGAAGAGGAAGGCTCTTCGGGGACAGAGGCCGGTACGGAAGAGGACATTTCTGCACAGACAGATTGTATCTGTACAGATTTATGTACGGCTGAAACGAAAGAACCGGATTGCGCCGCTTGCAGAGAAGATCTGTCTGCCTGTAAAGGACAGGCTTCAGAAGTACAGCCGGGAAACAACCCGGATGAAAGCGGAAACACAGATACAGAGAACCCGGCAAAGCTTCCCGCAGACCCGGAAGCGGCCGCGGTGAAGGAGCTTCTCAATGGACTCCCGTCACTGGAGGAGCTGAAGGCTTTGGAGAAGAAGGAGCTGGACGAGGCATATGAGCAGATCCAGAAGGCATTTGATGCTTATGAGAATCTGGAAGCTGAACAGAAAGCAATGCTCCCGGGAGCGGAGGAAGAGCTGAAGGAGCTGTTGGAATATTTTACAACATTGATCATGCCGCTGGCTACGGACCAGCAGATAGAAGCTGCGTGGAATGCGATGACAACGGCAATGGTCAACTGGGACCAAGAAGTAGATTTATCTGCGTATAACCTTAATAGCAATGACTGGGGGAAAATCTGGCCGGATGTGGCGCAGGATAATCCGGATCTGTTTTATGTACTGGATGGGACTTATTATACATCGCCTGACGGGATCGTTCAGAAGTGTACATTCACATATAACTCGCAGTATAATCAAAATAGCGTCGCAGAATATAGAGCTGCGATCAACAATGTATTTTCCGAAGTTATTGGAAATAATATGACTGATGAGCAGAAGGCGACCGCGCTGCATGACTATCTGGTGCAGCATATGGTATATGACCAGAATGCAAACAACAATCTGGGAATTGAAAAGAGAAATGCATACGAAGCTCTGGTAAATGGCATCGGAGTCTGCCAGGGGTATACTCTTGCATACGCCGCCCTGCTGAAAGAAGCAGGGATCGAGGTGGATTATTGCAAGAGCCAGTCTATGAATCATATTTGGAATTATGTAAAACTGAACGGCAGCTGGTATCATGCGGATCTTACATATGATGACGCAACTGCCGCCAGCCAGACAGGGGAGACAGGTTATGTAAAGCATGAGTATTTCCTGCTCAGCGATAGTGCCATGAGGAGTAAAGCGCATAACTGGGATTCAAATAGCATTACATGTGCGGACACAAGTTATGATAATTCCTGGCATAAGACTGCGCCCATAACGGAATCTGCGATTTATGCGGTGAATGGAAATTCATATTATCTCAAGGGTGAGATAGTGGCTGGCGCGCCAAATACGATATATAGCGGCGCGTCACTGATGAAAAGAGACGCGAATGGAAATGAGACACAGGTTGCAAAACTTGATATCGAAAATGTGGGAAATGGATGGCCCATGTATTCTATGAGCTTTTCCAGACTTTCCTGTTCCAAAGGAGTGCTTTACTTTAATGTAGGAAATTCGGTCTATTCCTTTAACCCGGCAGCAGACACGGTACCGGTGAAAATTTACCAGTATGAGGATCAGAGTAACCGAATCGTGACAGGTCTTCTGGCAAACAGCGAGAGGATGACTCTGGAGATATATAATCCCAATACCGGTAAGATTGAGGATAAGATCGTTGTGTCTATGACAGGCATGGAAGAGCAGAAGGATTTTGCATTTCCAGTAAAAACAAAGACGGTGACTTACGGAGACGCGGATTTTACCATGACAGCCAAAGGGGCAGCGGAAGGTTCGTCAGTCAGCTACAGCAGTTCGGATCCTTCGGTGGCATCGGTTGATACGAGGACGGGTCTGGTCCAGATTCAGAAAGCAGGCAGCGCAGTGATTACGGCTACGGCTTCGGCAGTAGGGAACTATGAGGAAGTAAGCAGTTCCTATCAGCTTACGGTTTCGCCAAAGGCGCTGGCATGGGATGTGAGTGCTCTGGAAGCGGCGGACCGGCTGGATCAGATCAAGGACCGGGAGGCGACCCTTTTCGGTGAATTGAAGCTGGAAGGCATTTTGGAAAAGGATGCGAAGCTTGTCCTGTTTGACTGTCCGGCAGAAAAATTGTCCGGTGTCTATGAGACAGCGGCAGAAGGCAGCCAGAAGGTGGCCCTGTCCTGGAAAAACTCTCAGGATGAAGCGGTCCTTGAGGGAAATGGAAAAGAAAATTATACTATGCCTGGGGCACTGCCGGAGATCATGGGGCGGATCAGCGCGGTCCAGGAGATTCCCCAGGAGCCTGCGGACGGAAATGAATTTAAGATCGAAGTGGAAAGCGGTATTTCCAAGGTGCCGGATGCCTTCCGGAATCAGGGGCATTTGAATACGCCGGGCAAGATTGAAACGGAGATGAAGCTGAAGATCCAGGAGAAGGATAGTTTAATTGCAGAGTCGGATCTGGTGATCTATGATGTGGAGCTTCTGGTCAATCTCAACGGAGCAGGCTGGGAAAAGGTGACGAAGGAGAATTTCCCGGCTGACGGCCTGTCAGTCACCCTGCCTTATCCGTCCGGTACGGGCAGAGAGACACATCACTTTACGGCGGCTCATATGTTTACCGAGGATATGAATGGGTTTAAGGCAGGAGATGTGGAATATCCGGAAGTGGCTAATACGAATAGCGGGATCACCTTTAAGGTAAATGGACTTTCACCGATTGCTGTAGGCTGGAAGGATGTGAAGGACGATTCTGCAGGGGGCGGCGGAAATGACGGCGGAAACGGAAGTGGAAGTAATGGCGGAAGTGGAAGCAATGGCGGAAGTGGAAGCAATGGCGGAAACGGAAGCAGCGGCGGAAGCGGAAACGGAAGCAGCGGCGGAAGTGGAAACGGAAGCAGCGGCGGAAGCGGAAGTGGAAGCAGCGGCGGAGTCAGCAATGGAAGCGGCAACGGCGGCAACGGCAACGGCAGCGCGCCGAACATTTCCGGTACTCAGGCGAACAGCCCTGTGACCGGCGACAATTTGCCGATCATGCTGTATGTACTTCTGGCGGCAGCGGCATTCGCTGTAATGACCATAACTTATGTAAGAAAAAAGAAGAATTGATATCGATAGAGTTTTGAAACGATAATAGAAAAGAAGGCGGAGAATGTATAGGATTCTCCGCTTTTTTCAATACCAACATATGCGCTAGTACAGCCTTTTTGCATGGGCCGGCGGACATTCGTAACCTGCTTCCCTACAAACGCCCTTCCATCAGATCCTCTAATGTGATCCCATAAAAAAAATCATGAACCAGCGTATCGTACTTTTTCCATAATGGCAAAGTAATACAGCCTTCGCTCCGGGGACAGGCTTCCGCGTTCGGCATCAGGCAGGCAACCGGGGCAAGAGGGCCTTCCGTCAGTTCTATGATCTCACCCACGGTATATTCTCCGGGGGAGCGGGTCAGCCTGTAGCCGCCGCCCTTTCCGCGGAGTCCCTTCAAAATATTTCCCTTTACGAGTATTTTTAAAATGATCTCCAGATATTTTTCGGAGATTTCCTGCCGTTTCGCGATTTCCTTTAGCGGAATATAATCCTCTTCCCGGTGCTGTGCAAGATCGACCATGACCCGGAGCGCATAGCGTGCTTTCGTTGAGATCATAGAAATTATACCTCCAATCTTTTCCTAAATTATAGAGCCAATTGGAAAATAATTCAATAAAAACATATAAACCTATTGACATAGTAGGTAAATAGTAGTAATATTCATTCAATGATCCATAGAGGAAAAATAAGAAAATCCTTCAGGACCAGGAAAGGAGAGTAAAATGGCAGCTTATTACAAAGGTACACTCGGACTGATCGGCAATACTCCGCTGGTTGAGGTCGTGAATATGGAAAAGGAGCTTGGATTGAGGGCAACGGTCCTGGTGAAGCTGGAATATCTGAATCCGGCGGGAAGTGTAAAGGACAGGATCGCGAAGGCGATGCTGGAGGACGCGGAGGACAAAGGGCTGTTGAAAAAAGGATCTGTCATCATCGAGCCAACATCAGGAAATACAGGCATTGGCCTGGCAGCAATCGGGGCTGCGAAGGGCTATCGGGTGATCCTTACCATGCCCGAGACCATGAGCATAGAACGGAGAAATATTTTAAAGGCGTATGGCGCAGAGCTTGTATTGACGGACGGCGCGAAAGGGATGAAAGGAGCCATTGAAAAGGCAGAGGAGCTTGCGGGAGAGATTTCGGGTAGCTTTCTTCCCGGGCAGTTCATAAATCCGGCGAATCCGGCAGCCCACAAAGCGGCGACAGGGCCGGAGATCTGGAGGGATACGGACGGAAAGGTGGATATTTTCATTGCAGGGGTAGGAACCGGCGGTACGGTTACAGGGGTCGGTGAGTACCTGAAGGAGAAAAATCCGGATATCAGAGTTGTGGCGCTGGAGCCGGCAGATTCCCCTGTATTGTCGGAAGGGAAAGCCGGGGCGCATAAGATCCAGGGGATCGGCGCGGGATTTATACCGGAAGTATTGAATACTTCCGTATACGATGAGGTGTTCAGGGCTAAAAATGAAGATGCCTTTGCCGCGGCAAAGCTGCTTGCGAAAAAAGAGGGCATCCTGGTCGGGATTTCTTCCGGCGCCGCGCTGCATGGAGCCATCGAACTGGCAAAGCGGCCGGAGAATGAGGGCAAGGTGATCGTGACGCTGCTGCCGGATTCCGGGGACAGATATTATTCAACACCACTGTTTTCGTGAGAAATTTGTTACATTAATGTAATAAAGTACGAGACAAATAAAAACGGATATGCTAAAATGATTACTGAAATGTTACTATTTACAATCACATAAAAATAGACAGTCAGATTCACCAGGCACGATCATAAAGACCTGATTGTAAATTTTTAATAGTAACACGAAAATAGATCAAGGAGGACAATAAAAATGGCAGATATAAAAGATTCGAAAAACTGGGGATTTGAGACAAGGCAGCTGCATATCGGGCAGGAGCAGGCGGACTCGGTCACAGACGCGAGGGCAGTACCCATCTACGCGACCACTTCTTACGTATTCCATGATTCCCAGCATGCGGCGGACCGCTTCGGACTCCGTGACGCGGGAAATATTTACGGAAGACTGACCAATCCCACCCAGGATATTTTCGAACAGCGCATCGCGTCCCTGGAGGGCGGCGCGGCGGCACTTGCGGCGGCATCCGGCGCGGCGGCGATCAGCTATACATTTCAGGCGCTGGCAAAGTCAGGGGAGCATATCGTGGCATCCAAGACGATCTACGGCGGAACCTACAATCTGCTGGCCCACACCCTTCCGCTGACCAACGGCGTGACCACAACCTTTGTGGATCCGGAGGAGGAAGGCTCCTTTGAGGCGGCGATCCAGGAGAATACGAAAGCAATCTTTGTGGAAACACTGGGAAATCCGAATTCTAACCTGGTTGACCTGGAAAAGCTTGCTGAAACGGCGCATAAGCATCAGATCCCGCTGGTCGTGGATTCCACTTTTGCGACCCCCTACCTGATCCGCCCGATTGAGTATGGGGCAGATCTTGTGATCCATTCCGCGACAAAATTTATCGGGGGCCATGGCACAGCCATCGGCGGCGTGATCGTAGACAGCGGCAATTTTGACTGGAAGGCATCCGGCAGATACCCCTGGATCTCGGAACCGAATCCAAGCTATCACGGAGTATCCTTCTCCGACGCGGCGGGGGCGGCAGCCTTTGTGACCTACATCCGCGCGGTGCTCCTGCGGGATACCGGCGCGACACTTTCCCCGTTCCATGCGTTTCTCTTCCTTCAGGGACTGGAAACCCTGTCGCTCCGTGTAGAGCGCCATGTGAGCAATGCATTAAAGATCGTGGAGTACCTTGCGAAGCATCCCCAGGTGGAGGCGGTGCATCATCCGTCGCTGGCAAGTGAGCCCAGCCACGAATTATATCAGAAATATCTTCCCAATGGGGGCGGCTCGATCTTTACATTTGAGATCAAAGGGGACGCAAAGACGGCACAGAAATTTATCGACAACCTTGCCATTTTCTCCCTTCTGGCAAATGTGGCAGACGTGAAATCCCTGGTGATCCACCCGGCAACGACGACCCACAGCCAGAGCACGGAGGAGGAGCTTGCGGAACAGGGGATCCGGCCGAATACGATCCGGCTTTCCATCGGGATTGAAAAGGCAGAGGATCTGATCGCGGCGCTGGAGGCGGCGTTTGAGGCAGTGAAGGAGTGAGGAGCTGCAGAAAAATAATGGACAAATCATTTTTCCGGCTGCACAGGTCAAAAAGCCTCGACGTAGTAATGCGGGATGAAAATGAGATGAAAGCATGATGGATATTAAGAAAGCGGAGAGCGTAAAAGCCCTCCGCTTTCTTGCCCTAAGTCAATTTTAAATGAAATGACCTAATCCCCCAGCTATGCTGGGGCGAATAGAATAAGCCGTAGTGTTGCCTATATACTTTTAA
>QXWX01000133.1 GCA_009911175.1 Lachnospiraceae bacterium
CGGTATAGCTTGTACCTTACACCGTAGGACTTTCACCCACCGAATTCCAAGCCCTTAGCTGGGCGCACCCTAATAGAACAAAAAAATGCGTGCTTCGCCATTCTGTCTCTATACAGGCAGACTAACACACGCAATATCACAACTGAAACTTCCAAACGCGGCGAAGCGACGATTTGAAAGCTTTAGAATTTTTATTTTATGCATTCACATATTATAAAATACTCTGTCCCGGCAGATTTGTCAAGACATTTCAGCATTTGACATTTTGGGTTATAATTCACGGTTACATGTCACACCCCGACCAATCACCACGCTGATTGGTCGGGAGGATGCACATAAGAGCTGGTATTCAGGCCGTCCATTGCCGTAGGCAATTTAAAATGATGGCCTGAGTTACAGGGCACGCCTGGTCAAGGTGTGACCTGTAACAATTCACGTTACTGTTCCCCCCTGGCCGGGCGCTCACAGTAACCATCCGGCTCATTAGAAAGTCGCCTGACGGCAAGAAGCCGGTTGCCCGCTCCATCACTGTATTGGCCGGTTGCCGTGCAGCGAGTGCACGACACCGTATGAACGGTAACTAATTCACACCATTTTTTATTTTGTAAGTGTCACCGCATACCCCGCCAAAATTTCCGCATACATCGCCAGCTCCGGCTCCCGCACCGCAACCTCGATCCCACTTCCCCCAGAGCTGCCGAATACATTTTCTCCAAAGGAAAGAGTACTGCATTCCCGGAGATCCAGCCTGTAGATAGACGTCCCGTCAAATGCCCGGTCCGCAATTCTGGTGACATAAGATGGAACCGAATAAATATCCATCCATGCGGCCGGAAATGCCAGCAGCACCGACATCGTGCTGTCAAACAGGACACCGCTGTCACTCACGCATCCGGAATTTCCGTTTTCCACGTCGATCCACTCCAGAGATAGCAGATCCGCAAGGGCTCCTTCTTCAATCGTAACAGCTCCCGCCGGGATATATAATTCCAGGATTCCTGCCCCGCACCCGGAAAATGCGCCTCTCCGGATTCCGGTACATTCTGCCGGTAATGTCAGACATCCATCCGGTATCTCCGCATATTCCGGAAGAAATCCATAGAGCATCCCTATTTCATCAAGTAAGAAGCAGGAAACGGACGGCTGCTCTCCGTTTTCCTCATCCCCTGTATTCGGTACTGCGGGATCTGCCGCCTCCCCGCCTTCGGATGGATTCACCGGTATCACCGGATCCACTACAATTCCGCTGGCCGGGTCTTCCGGCACTGCAGGATCCACTACGGTTCCGTCTCCGGATGGATCCCCGGGCACCGTCGGGTCCACTACGGTTCCGCTTCCGGACGGATTCTCAGGCATTGCAGGATCTGTCACGATTCCCCCTACAATACCAGACGGATTCCCGGGCACTGACGGATCTGTCACGATTCCCCCTACAATACCGGATGGGTGGCCGGGCACTACCGGATCTGTCACGACTCCCACTCCAGTACCAGACGGATTCTCAGGCACTACCGGATCTGTCACGACTCCCATTCCAGTACCAGACGGATTCTCAGGCACTACCGGATCTGTCACGACTCCCATTCCAGTACCAGACGGATTCTCAGGCACTACCGGATCTGTCACGATTCCCCCTACAATACCAGACGGATTCTCAGGCACTACCGGATCCAACACCGTATCTCCTCTGTCCGGATTCCCGATCTCAGACAAGTTCCCAGATACCACCGGAACCTCTGCGTTTCCACTTTCAATAGAATCTCCAGGAATGGCCGACTCCACAACCGCCCCATTCCACTCTGATCCTGTTTTCCCTACCTCTTCTGCGGCCATATCCCCGTGCAGAGCCTCCCACACATTCCCGTCTGTCACATCCGGTAATATCAATGTCTGCTCAGGCATCACTGAATCTGCCAGCTGCGGTTCCCAGGCCGGTCGCTCCTCCAAAAGCATTTTTTTCAAGATCAGATATTCCTCATCTCCCATAAACCCGCTCTTCCCGTCCGGATTCACAGCGGCAATTTTGCCTCCGGCAATATCCACATATGCAATCTGTTCTTCCTCCGCAACACCGTCTCCCATTCCTGAAAACACCTGACTCAGCATCAAAGCAATCCCAAGCAGAAGAATTAGAACCCCTTCTAACGCCTGTTTTGAAAACATTCCTCCAGCTTTCCAGGATTCTGTCCTAATCATTTCCTCCATCAATTGTTCACCTGTCCCTTTCCACAAATCGACAACTTCCACTAACCTTCTTATTGTACACCCAAAAAAAGGAATGCCGCAATTCAATGCAACATTCCTTTGCAAGTTTTTCTTAACAACTCCTTACTTTCCAACCGCCTGCATTCTCCGCTTAGGTTCTGCTTTTTTTACATCATCAATCATATAGACCTGGCGGTGGGCATTCTCAGACTGGCCGGACTGGTTCTCATTCACGTCCACATCCGCAATCCCCCGATTCAAAAACGCATCCGGCAGGTTCGAACTGGTATCCTGGAAATCCTTTTTCCACTCGGACTGAATCTTCTGATCCCGGATAATATCTGCCTTCCGAAGATTATACGTAGGTACAAGCTTCTTCACAATCTTCTTCATATGATCTGTCTCTGCATAGGCAGACTGATACAGTTCCTCCAGGTCTTTGAGAAATTCCTCCTCGTTCATTTCAATTGGACGCCCGATATGGATCCGTTCATTCTCCGTACTGCGCAGCCCCTCTTCTTCCATAAGCAACTCTTCATACAGCTTTTCGCCCGGCCGAAGACCAGTATATTTGATCTCGATATCCACCCCTGCTTCGAAACCGGACAGTTGGATCAGATTCTTTGCCAGATCCGCAATCTTCACAGGCTGTCCCATATCCAGTACAAAAATCTCACCGCCCTCCGCACTGGCGCCGGCCTGGAGTACGAGAGAAACCGCCTCTGGGATCGTCATGAAATACCGGACAATATCCGGATGTGTCACAGTAACCGGACCGCCTGCCGCGATCTGCTTCTTGAAAAGCGGGATCACACTTCCGTTGCTCCCCAGCACATTTCCAAAACGGACCGCAACATATTCCGTATCAGAGCGGTTGTTGAATACCTGAATGATCATCTCGCAGATCCGCTTGGAAGCACCCATGATATTGGTCGGATTGACCGCCTTATCTGTGGAGATCAGCACAAACTTCTTCGTATTATATCGATCTGCGGCAAGTGCAACCTTGTATGTACCGAATACATTGTTCTTGATTGCTTCATTGGGGCTGTCCTCCATCAGAGGCACATGCTTATGCGCCGCCGCATGGTATACAATATCCGGCCTGTATCTTGAAAACACGCTATTCACCTTACGCCCGTTGCGCACGGAACCGATCAGCACCACCAGATCCAGATAGGGATATTTCCTTTTGAGCTCCTGCTGGATGTCGTATGCATTATTCTCATAGATGTCAAATATAATCAGCTGTCGCGGGCCGTTTGCCGCAATCTGACGGCAGAGCTCGCTTCCGATACTGCCGCCTCCCCCGGTCACCAGCACCACCTTGTCCGATACATAGCGGCCGATCTTTTTCGTCATGACCCGGATAGGCTCCCGGCCCAGCAGGTCTTCAATCTCTACATTGCGCAGCTTGGATACGCTCACCTCGCCCTTCACAAGCTGATATACTCCGGGCAGGATCTTAAATTCACAGTTCGGCACGTTCTGGCAGATGGACAGAATCTTCCTCTGCTCCTTCTTGCTTGCACTGGGAATTGCCATGATGATCTCGTTGATTGCGTATTTTTGAGCATAGTCAAGAATACGGTCCCGGCCTCCCACGACCCGGATGCCGTGAATATAGGTCCCTTGCTTTCTGGGATCATCATCAATGATGCAGCAAATATTCGCATCCAATTCCTCGCTCATCTCCAGCTCACGCATGACTACGTTACATGCCTCCCCGGCACCGATGATCATCGTATTGCGCATGTGGCTCCCATGGACCTGCCCCCGGTACAAAAGCTTGATCAGCCGGTAGGAAAAACGGGTGGCGCAGATCAGGAGGAACAATGCGGTCCCATACAGCAGGAAATAGCTCCTGAAAATCTTCTTATAGGTAAAAAAGTAGTAAAGCGCGTTAAATGTCGTGGAAGCCAGACAGCCCTCCAGCACATACACCAGCTCCTTCATGCTGGCAAACCTCCACAAGCTCGAATAGAGACGAACCCCCGCAAAGATCACTACAGTGACCACGGTATTGAGCGGAATCATATCCACTATGGAATTCAAATATGGAAAATCTACATTTGACAGATCATTAAACCTGAGCCAGAGCGCAATATAAGAACTCAGATTAATACACGCAATATCCAGCGCCACGAAAAACAGCTTGGATAAAAAGGAAAACAGCTGTTTCTCCTTCACCTCTTCTACTATACGCTTCATGAGCATGTACCTCCCTTATGCCTTTTTAAAAATGATCCATTTGCTGAACAGATAGTTCACAATGATCACTAAAATTCCGGCAATAATCTTAATGATTGAGTCCGGATATCCCATCATGTCCACCAACACAAGAAGCATGAGCGTCTCTCCAGCGCCGGAAAAGACCCGCGCAGCCACAAACTGCGAGATTTCCTTCCAAAGCTTCTCCCGGCTCCAGTCCAAAGAGACAAAAACAAAAATCTTATTCACCAGATACGCAAACATCACTGAGATGACCCATGCTATGACATTGCTGACCAGATAGTGGATGGAAAACAATTTCGTACAGGCGAAATAGACGGCATAATTTACCACCGTCGTCAATACGCCACAGAATCCATATATAATCAACTCTTTGTACTGCACCAGCAAATGTTCCAAAAGCTTTTTCATCATGATCACCCGATTTCCCTGACTGCCTGGAGGGCTGCCTCTACAACCTTGTCCATATCATAATACCGGTAGCTTCCGAGCCTTCCGCCGAAGATCACATTATTCTCCGCATCTGCCAGCTTCCTGTACTCTGCGTATAACCGGCTGTTCCTCTCATCATTGACCGGATAATAGGGTTCCATCCCCACCTTCCACTCAGAAGAATATTCTCTGGAAATGACTGTCTTTTCCTGGGTCCCAAATTCAAAATGCTTGTGCTCAATGATCCGGGTATATGGAATTTCCTTTTCCGTATAATTCACTACCGCATTGCCCTGGTAATTGTCGCAGTCCAGTACCTCTGTCTCGAACCGAACCGAGCGGTACTCCAGAGCACCCAGCCGATAGCCGTAATATTCATCAATCATCCCTGTAAAGATCGTCTGATCCGCAATGTCCGGGGTCTCCTTCCGAAATGTAAAATAATCTGTATTCGTCCGAACTTCCGTACCTTCCAGCATCCGCTCCGCAATCGCTGTATATCCGCCGATGGGGATTCCCTGGTATCGGTCGTTGAAATAATTATTGTCATACGTGAACCGGACCGGCAGACGGCGGATGATAAAGGCAGGCAGCTCCCTGCAGTCTCTGCCCCACTGCTTCTCCGTATAGCCCTTCACCAGCTTCTCGAATACATCCCTGCCCACCAGGGACAGGCACTGCTCCTCCAGATTCTTAGGATCTGCGATGCACGCCTCCTGAACCTGCTTCGCGATCATCTCCTTCGCCTCCCGGGGGGTACGGATCCCCCACATTTTGCTGAAGGTATTCATATTGAACGGCAGGTTGTACAATTCGTCCTTATAAACCGCAACGGGCGAATTCACATAATGGTTGAATTCCGTAAACTGGTTCATGTACTCCCAGATCTGCCTGTTGGAGGTATGGAAAATGTGCGCGCCGTATTTGTGCACATGGATTCCCTCTATCTCCTCACAATAAATATTTCCCGCAATATGATCCCGCCGGTCAATGACCAGGCAGCGCTTTCCCCGCTTATGCAGCTCATGTGCCATGACTGCGCCATACAGTCCGGCACCCACGATCAGATAATCATACTTCATAGTCAGTCTCCATATTTTGTAAATTTCAAATGCATAGATGCATCCTGTACTCAATATATTGTATTGTCGCTAAAAACCATTTTAACCTTTATGCAATAGTTTTGTCAATATTTGTTCACATTTTAACAAAACTTACTATATTCACTGGGTCTCGAATTGACCGGGTTGCATTTGATCAGTCCCTATCTGACCGGGTTCCATTTGATTATTGTCTATCTGGCCTGTTTCCATTTGATCATTTTCCATTTCATCATTTTCCATCTGGCCGGTTTCCGTTTGCTCCATTCCCATTTGACCGATTTCCGTTGGATTCGCATGTATCTGCTTAATTTTCGTAGTAGTGCCGGTCAGGAACTCTGTACTGCCGTTTTCCAGAACAGTATACACATGAATATTATAGTTTTCCGTCCTGTTGCCGAAACTGGAGATGTTAATATCCATTGTATAATCACCATCCGGGTTCTGTGCAGCCTGCATCCACTGAAGATCTGTCTGATCATCCAGTGTCCATACGGCAACATTCAGAGCCCTGATGTTTCCCCGGACATTTTTGATATCTGTAATCACGATCGGCTGTATACCTGTAACCGGATCATAATCCTGCAGAATGATTTCTGCTTCCGGAAGGTCCAGATTGATATAAGAGGTAAGTTCCTCCATAAACTTGGACTTTCTGTTAAGCTCCAGCGCCATTCGGTCTCGCTGATACTTTTCTGTCAATGTCCATTCACTGGAAAACAGATTGGTACCCAGACCAAGTCGGTTGCCTTCAATCTCTGCTCCTAAGCTGGCCAAGGTGGTCGGAAAATGGTCAAAGGTCGTATAATCCCTGTAAAGCTCCGGTTTTTCCGGTTCCACGGCAGAGTTGATATAGGCAGTATACACCTTCCGGGTATAATCTAAGGGCACATCCCTGCAGAAGTCGCTGTCCATCGTCGGATGATCTCCTGCAATGACAATCGTTGTATTTTCATAAAAATCCTGCCTCTGGACCCATCGAATGAACTCCGCAACCTTCCGGCTGGAGCAGGCAATCACATTGCCATATTGATCGTACCCGAACTCGTTCCCGCAATCTTCACAGACATACCCGTCCTCCTTATGGGTATCCACTGTGAGGATCGTAAGGTTAAAAGGTTCATCCTGCTGAGACAGGCTGCGTAGCTCCCTTTTTGCAAACTGAAACAGCCGCTTATCCTCATAGCCCCACCAGACCCGATATCCTTCCGGAATCATTCCTTCTTTGGCTGCATATTTATAATCATGGATCGTAAAGTCACCATGGCCGGAAAACAAGAGCCTGCGGCCTCCAAAGGTAGCATCCGACCCGATCAGCAATGTCTGTGAGTATCCGGCCTGCTGCAGAATATCCCCCAATGCGTTCGTTCCTTCAAAGAAAGCATCCTGGGTATTCATCTGATTGTTCTCCAGCGGAATTGACAGAGGCAGTCCTGCTGACTGTGCAAACATTGCCGCGACCGTCCAGGTTGTCTGGGGCATGGAATATCCGCCGTTCAGCGCAGTCTCCGATCCGGAAAAGTCTTCATTTTGCTGGGCAATCTCTGTCAATTCCGGAATATAGCTGATGTCAAAAGCACCGCCGTTCTCCACATCCGCATAGGTCGTCTCCATAGATTCAAGAAAAATATAGATCAGATTCCTCTTTTGTTCCGGGAAACGGATCGACACATCATCCGCATTCACATAATTATCTTCAATAAATGTGGAATATGTGCTCTTATTTTTCGAATAATTCGCAATGTCCAGTCGAACCCATGCCATATTCAGATAATAGCCTGCAAGTGCTACGGAACATACCAGGATCCCTGCCATAGACGTATGATACATCCATCTTCTTTTCCGCAGAACGATCATTAAAATAAAAATAAGCAGCAGAGCCAATATCGATGCCGGAACACAGTATCCCACATATTCCATAATAATCTCTTCACTGGTCCCTTCCATCGGAGAATTCAGAAGGTATGCCACCTCATCCATGGTCAGGTAGCTCCATGTCTCGAACATCCACCGAATGCTGTTGCTCAGTAAAACAGAAACAAATCCCAGAACAATGACAATCACTGCTTCTAAAACAAGTAAGATCCCTTTTATCGTTTTCACAAACACACTTTTCGCATTCATCTTTTCTCTCAATTTCTGTTCATTTGTATTGCCTGATGATACAGAAAGTCTTCCTCCTGCAGCTTTTCTGTAATAAATTTGATTCACAAACAGCAGACGTATATGCAGTCTGCCGTCTTCATTCCTAAATGCTTACTCCACCGTTACGGATTTGGCCAGATTCCTCGGCTTATCCACATCGCATCCCTTCCCTACGGATATATAATACCCAAACAACTGCAATGGTATGATAGCAAGTGAATTGGTAAAATATTGATTCGTTTCCGGAATATAGATCACATAATCCGCCGCCCGCTTTACATCTCCGTTTCCCTCATTGGTCACTGCCAGCACAAATGCTCCTCTTGTCCTGACCTCTACCATATTGCTGATCATCTTCTTATACAGCTTTTCCTGAGTCAGGACCGCCGCTACAAGGGTTCCCTCCTCGATCAGAGAGATCGTACCATGCTTCAGCTCTCCTGCGGCATAAGCCTCAGAATGAATATAGGAAATCTCCTTGAGCTTTAAGGATCCCTCCAGAGAAATGGCGTAATCAATCCCGCGGCCGATGAAAAAAACGTCCCTGGCAGCCAGATATCGGTTCGCAAACTTCTGGATGCGGTTCTTGTTATTCAGCAGCATCTCCACCTGATCCGGAATCCGTTTCAGGTCCTCTAAGTACTGTTCCAGTTCCCCGTCTGTAATCGTCCCCCGCACATGCGCAAATTTCATAGCCAGCAGGTACAGGGCGATCAGCTGGCAGGAATATGCTTTGGTCGTTGCCACGGCAATCTCCGGGCCTGCCCAGGTATACATCACATTATCCGCTTCTCTTGCGATCGAGCTTCCTACGACATTCACAATCCCCAGCACCTTCGCGCCTCTGCTTCTTGAATCCCGCAGGGCAGCGAGGGAATCAGCGGTTTCCCCGGACTGACTGATAATGATGATGAGTGTTCCTTCCTCAATTAATGGATCCCGATACCGGTATTCTGAGGCCAGATCCACCTCCACAGGAATCCGGGCCATTCCTTCCAGAACATATTTCCCTGTTACTCCTGCGTGGTAGGCCGAACCGCAAGCCACGATCATCATCTTCTTCACGCTGAGTATATCCTCATCTGACATCCCCAGCTCTTCAATAACGATCTCCTTTCCTTTTAAGCGGGGGGAAAAGGTGTCTGAGATTGCTTTGGGCTGCTCATACATTTCTTTGAGCATGAAATGCTCATAGCCGCCTTTTTCCGCCGCATCCACATCCCAGTCGATATGTGTGGATTCCTTTTCCATGGACTCCTCATCTACGTTGAAGAACTCCATGGAATCCTGCTTCATCCGTACAATCTCTTCATTTTCAATGAAATAGACATCCCTGGTATACTTCAAAACAGCAGGCACATCCGACGCAATGATACATCCGTCCTTTGTATGGCCTACGATCAACGGACTGTCCTTACGTACCGCATAGAGTTCCTCCGGATGATCCCTGAACATGATCCCTAGGGCATAGGAGCCTTCCATGCGGTGCATGATCTTGATGATCGCCTGAAGAGGGTTCCCCCGATAATAGTGATCCAGGAGATGGGCAATGACCTCCGTGTCCGTATCCGACACAAACTCATATCCCTTCTCTTTCAGCTTTTTCTTCAGCTTCAGATAATTTTCAATGATCCCGTTGTGTACCACGACAATACTGTTATCCGCATTGAAATGAGGATGCGCATTCACATCCGAAGGCTCTCCATGTGTCGCCCAGCGGGTATGGCCAATCCCCGTTTGCCCGGGAAAGATCTCCCCGTCATGGGTCAGTTCGCTGAGCACCTTGAGCCGCCCCTTTGCCTTTTTCATCCTGATCTTTTCTCCGTCATATACCGCAATCCCGGCGGAATCATATCCCCGGTACTCCAACTTCCCCAATCCGTCCAGCAAGATCGGTGCTGCCTGTCTCTCCCCTACATATCCAACTATTCCGCACATAAAACTTCTCCTTTTACCAAAAAAAGCCCGGACAGCAAAGTCATTACGCTCTGCTGCCCCGGTATAAAAATTGTCTGTTATACGTCTATAAAGTCAATATCCTCGTAGGATTCCTTCTTCCCGGCTGAGTCCCCTTTCCCGGGAGTATACTCCTTAACGTCCTCTTCATCCTCGTAGTCATCATCATAGTACTCATCGTCATCGTCGAACTCATCGTCATAATTGTCCTCCGAATCCGTAAATTCATCGTCATAATCGGAGTCGTCGAAGTCATCCTCCAGATAATCCTCCTCTTCGTCGTCCTCGTCATCGTATCCCACAAATTGCTGCCGAGATTTCTTTTTCACATTGGGTTTGTTCTCCTCCTCATCTCCCACATACATATCCTCCAGCTCCGCGTTGCGCCGCCCGAGCTTGATGGACAGAACAAGAATAATAATGAACAGGATCACTACGATGACCGCAACCGCAAGGGCAAGGATCAGCAGATTATCGGTGATGATCTTCTCCACCTTACCCAGCGCGGAATCATCCTCTTCCTCCTCCGGTTCGCTGCTGACAGACGTCTGGGCTACATATCTCTGATAGGTCCCGTCAATGGAATCATACTGATAAAAGCCTTCCACTCCAGAACTGCTCAGCGCATACATCAGATAAAACTCCATGGAGTCCATATTCTGCCATGCCGGAAAGCTCATATCATGCAGAGACAGTGAGGTCTCCACAAATGCCTCCGGAAGCGTACTGCCGTCCCCTGACGCCAGGATCAGAATATAAAAGGACTCCGATACATCAACCCGTTCGGCCAATACAAACGTGCTGTCGCTCTCATTGTACAGCACCATAATGGGATCCCCGTCTCCGGATATCATGAACAGGAATACCTTTCCGGAGGTATCCTGCCGAATCGCTGCATGCTCCGCGCCTGCATACTGTACTGTACTTCTGCTGAAGCCTGCCGGGATCAGTGCATCCGAAAAGTTTTCATAGATGTTATAATACATGCCGCCGATCTCAATACTCTCTGTTCCAAGTACACGCTCTGTTGACTCGGATGCAGCCGCAGTACCGTCCCCGGGTCCGATCGTTACAGCCGCTTCTCCCGCTGTCAGATTCAGTGTCTCATCCGAAAACAGGTATGCCGTAGATTCTGTCACCTGAATTGCCGCTGTTCCCTCTGCCACGCCTTTGAAGGTCAGCTCAAATGCCAGCTCCGTCTCGGTCCCCGTACCGGAGGCCGCCAGCGTAACCGTCCCTTCGCCTCCCTGGGCGTTGGTACCGCTGACAAATTCCAGCATGGCCGGATCATAGGACAGGGTTACATTGGCATCTCCGATCGGCTGGCCGCCTGCATCAATCCGGACAGTCACCGGGATCTCAGCTCCCACACTTCCCGTAGGATCTGAAAGCATCAATGTTCCATCCGCAGCATATCCAGTAAGCGCCGGAAGCAGCATCAAGCTGCATACCGCGGCAATCATTACGACCCATCTGGTCACTCGTTTCTTCATATTCTTACCCTCTTCTCCTGTATTTGTACATACATTTTTTGCCGACCCGGATCATGCGGGACAAGCACATGCAATATTCATACTTAATAATAGGTATCCTGATAGTCCCCGGAGGTATTCGTTCCATCTCCTCCGACGGTACCATAATCTCCCGTGCCGGAATCTTCATAACCGGGATCATAGATTCCATCCCCGGTTCCATAATCTTCGCTGCCGTAATCTCCATTGCCGTAATTGTAGCTTCCGTCTTCATAGCCATTGCTGCCAGGATCGCCGGAAGAAACGCTGCCGTCTCCGTTGCCTGTACCATCCCCGTAGCCGTTGTCCCCGCTATAGCCGCTGTCCTGGCCTCCATAGCTGTTGGTAACATCTCCGCTGTCATAAGAACCGTTCCCTACCACACCGGTCAAAAACGTGATCTCATCACTGATATCACATACTTTTTTAGAAGGCGTAAATCCATTCTCGCCAAACAGGAAGTTGTGCAGTTCCTTTACATTCTCCTCCAGGTTGGCAGGAATGACGGAGTCTCCCACATTCAGCACCATGGTCTCCAGATTAAACGGAAATCCTTTGGATTCACCGATCTGATACTTTTTCACATCCTTTGCATAGGCCAGAATCTCCGGAAGCGTAAAGTTGGTCCGTATCTTCGGCAGAACACGGTCAATGATATTATTGAGCGTCCCCAGGCTTGCCGCCTGCGCCTTCTCCGCAATCTTTTCGATCACCAGCCTCTGCCGCTCCGTGCGCCGGAAGTCGTCTCCCTCTGTATAACGGATCCGCGCATACGCAGTAGCCTGTACCCCGGTCAGATGCTGATATCCCGGTTCGGTCACCGCCCAGGTATCTACACCGGTATTCTTGATGATCTCGACAGAATAGTTATTCAAATATGGAATCTCTTCTTCCGTGACCTCCACATCAATTCCGTCCAGCGCATCAATCACATCCACCAACGCCGAAAAGTCAACTGTAATGTAGTGATCGATATCCATATCCAGATTCCGGTTCAGCATGGCGACTGCTTCTTCCTCTTCACCGAATGAATAGGCCGCATTCGCCTTATTATAGCTCCTGTCATCCATCTGCAGGTAGGTATCCCTATATACAGAAGACATCTTCACCTCTTTTGTCTCCCGATTCAGGCTGGCAATGATGATCGTATCACTCCTGCTTCCCATCTCTTCGTCATTCTCACGGGTATCCAGGCCGAACAGGGCTACATTCAGATATCCCGTCTCATCATATTCATATCCGTCATTAATACTGAGCTTATCCGGATCCAGCGGCACAAAGTCCAGCTTGTTCATCTTCGCATATACAACCGCAATAGCCGCGAAAACTATCAGAAGAAGGAACACACACAGACCAATCGCAATCTTCCCCAGTAAGGACATGCCGCTCTTCTTCTTTTTTCTCGCTCTGGCAGGCCCCTTTCCGGAGTTCGGCCTCTTCCCCGCGCTCCTGTTCCTCTTTACATTGCCGCCGGAGGAAGCCCTCATCGCCGACTGCCTCTGTGCCCTGCCCATTGTAGCGGTTCGTGGTGCTTTATTTGCCATACTCTATCCTTTCCTTGTATCTTATCCACTGTATCTTAGAATCAAAACTTAGAATCAAAATAAATATCTAATTAACCGCTATTACTTATAGTACAATATTTTAAACAAAACATCAATCTATTTTTTCTTTTTTGCCTGACCAGTAGCCCGGATTCAGCGTACACCACATGATCACACATCTGGGAAGCCGCCGGTAATTCCTGCCCAGCCGGTATCCGGCATACTTAAATCCGCTCTGCAGCAGCAATATCACGATCTCCCATGGCCTGCCCGACTTCAAGAGATACCGTGCCGTCTGCTTCACCAGCCGGAGGCCCTCCGACTCTGAACGGATGCCCTCAAAGATCTCCGGATGCTCTACCTGAGATACTGCCAGATCAAAATTCCGCTTAAACAGCCGCAGGCACTTATCATGGTGAGAATGGATGACCTGCGCAGCGGC
Organism: Lachnospiraceae bacterium; assembly: GCA_009911175.1. Next base: position 13,568 of record QXWX01000133.1, read on the forward strand.
AATATACGCAACCTTATAACCCGATTGTATGATCCGTCCTGCCATGATCATATCCTCGTTGAAGATCACTTTGGATTCAAAGCCGCCCAGCGACATATACACGGACTTGCGGTAGGCCGCACATACATTGGAGCAAAAATACGTTTTAATTCCCAGGCCGGGAAGGTCTGTCTCTGACTTCACCCGGCTCTCAGGCGGATAGTTGAAGGTCCTGGTAAAACGTTCAATATTGCTGCCGTCCGCTGCCGGAAGCTGTCTTGCATAAGCGGCTCCTACCTTCTCATCCTCAAATGCCGTCATCAGGTTTTCTACAAGCTTCTCCCCTACAGGAAGCGCATCCTGCGTCATATAGAGCAGGAAATCCGCATGGGACATCATGGCGCCCTGATGCCTGGTGCCTCCATGATCGAACTGCTCCGGCCGGATATGCGTGATGTGGATCTTCTCTGATAATGTCTCCAATTCTTTTGGAAACATACCCTTCTCCGTATGGATCAGATAAATGCGATTCAACGGATACGTCTGCTTCAAAAGACGCTTCACAGACTGAACAGTCCTTTCATCCGGCATGCACACCGGAATGATCACGTCAACAATTTTAAATTCTGCCATAGATCCAACTCCCACTTCATTCATCATTCCATTACGCTTTTTTGTTCTAATATCATACAATATCTTACCGTAAAGGACAAGCAAAAACATAAACTTTACACAATTTTATTAAATTTAATTCATATTTTCGTGATTCTTTCGTAACAATACAACGCTTCTCACGAACGGCTTCCCATCCACACCTTCCAGAGGATCCATTTCCCGTTTCCGCAGATCTTTTTCGCAAGCTGTACCGCGCCGAAGCAGACAGCCGGAAGGAACAAAAACAGAACAAAACCGACCCCCATGGACTGGGAGAGATATCTGCCGGCGAGTGCGTTGACCCCCTGCACGATCATAAAATGGGTCATGTATACCGCAAATGTATTCTTCTGCCAGTCACGCGCATGCGGCATAGTCTCTTCCCCGCCCCCCTCTTTTTCCCATGAGAGCAGACACCACAGGGCCATGGAAAAGGAAAACGAATAAAACAGGACGCCAAATACCGACGGATGTGCTTTATAGATCCAGAATGCGCCTGCCGCCAGAAGCAGTGTCCCTGCTAGCATCCTGAAGCTGGTTTTTCCGGCCTCGACCACGCCTTTCAGATGAATGCCGATAAAGCCGCCCAGCATATACAATACCAGCCAGTTTGTCACTGCCGCCGCCTGTTCATTTTTTATTATATTCGTACAGGCTGTAAAAAATACCAGCAGAATGGCGGCCGCCCCTGAATACCGATTGCGGATCAGAAAATAGATGGCAGGCGAGCCCGCCACGTACAGGATCAAAAACTGCAGAAACCATAAAAAGGCGCAGTAGCGGTAATTGAGCACCGCATCCAGCATCGTCCTCCAGGTAATCTCAATCTCAGGCTCCTGAAACATGGCTGCCAAAGCCGAGATACGCGAAATGGCCGCATGGATAAAAAAATAAAGCAATGTCCACAATATGTAAGGGATTACCAGGCTTTGCATACGGCTTTTATATTTGGAAAATACCCGCTTCCATGAGTAGCTGCGGAAAAAAAGATATCCGGAACTCAGATAAAAGCCTCCTACAGCCGCTCCCGCAACGTCCGATGCCAGAAAGGCTTCCAGTTCATTGAAAACAGGGATACCCGATATCCACACCGGAACCGTAAAGATACCGTCATTGCGGGCATGAATGAAAATCACCAGAATGCACAATATATAATTATACCAGATCACATTGTTAGAAAAATTGTCTTCCTGCTTCGTCCGGTTCATCACGCTGCTTCCTGCCTCCCTTAAGACTTCCTGATATCAAAAATGGTATAAAAATACTTTTACAGTTTAGCATAAGGGCACAGCCATTGCAAGATAAACAGATAAAGGGCAGCTTTAAAAGGTGATTTTGAGTTAGTTTTGTCTAATTGCGTATATATTCATTGTCAGCCAATTTTTCAAAGTT
>QXWX01000134.1 GCA_009911175.1 Lachnospiraceae bacterium
TGCCATTTCCGCAGGGGAATCTTGTGTAGAGGGAAGTTCAACAAAACACACTTCATTATTAGAGGGGATAGATGATGTCCTCCATTCTTTCAAAGCTGCCTTATGACATGGAAACTTCCGAATCAGACTTTTCAAAAGACCTGCTGCTGCTGATACTGCAGGAATATGAGCTGTTTGTGGATTCGTTCCGCCTTGCGTGCAGGAAGTTTAAGGGTAACAAGGAAAGCGCACAGCTTGCAAAGACAATGGGATTTGAATCGGACAGGGAATATAATGAAATCATGTTCCTGCGGGAGATTACTCACACTGTAAATGCCCTTAATGATATGGGCGACATAGTGAGGCTCTACTCCAAAAACCCTGATGCCGCCGCTGAAAGGCTTTCCAATCTTTTATCAGAAGATTCCGATTCGGTATAGCAGGACAGCGGATTTTATGCTATCCTTATTTTCAGAAAGCATTCCATCAGTTCTGACTGCCATATCTGTTCAATGATTACATACGCAGAAATGCGTTCATTGAAAGGAGAAACGATTATGGCAAAAGGATCAGTACGGAAGAAAGGAAAGAAATGGTACTACCGCTTTTATGTGGAGGACGCAAGCGGAAACTTGGTACAGAAAGAGTGTGCAGGAACAGAAAACAAAAGCGAAACGGAAAAGCTGCTAAGGCAGTCAATGGAAGATTACGAAAGCAAGAAATTCATTGCAAAGGCGGACAATATCACGCTTGGGCAGTTGCTTGACACATGGGCAGAAGAAGAATTAAAGACAGGAACATTGAGCAATGGCACTGTCGGTACTTATTTACAGGCAATCGACCGTATTAAACAGCACCCTGTAAGCAGACGAAAGCTAAAAACGGTTACTTCGGGGCATTTACAGCAGTTCATGGATATCATGTCTTTTGGGGGCACGATTGAAGATTTTGTTTCCAAAGGGTATTCCAAAGACTATGTAAAGTCATTTTCTGCAGTATTACAGCAGTCATTCCGTTTTGCGGTGTTCCCGAAACAGTACATTACATTCAATCCCATGCAGTATGTGGTCATGAGGCATAAAAAGGACGATATGGACTTGTTTGCGGAAGAAACGGACACTGACAACGGCAAGGTCAAGCCACTGTCATTTGAGCAGTACCAAAAGCTGACTGCGCAGCTTGGGAAACGGAGCAAAGACGCAATTCTGCCCGTACAGATAGCTTATTTCACCGGACTCAGGCTTGGGGAAGTTGCAGGGCTGACTTGGCAGGACATCAACCTTGAGGAACAACATCTGACAGTCCGCAGGAGCGTCCGTTACAACGGTGCTACCCACAAACATGAGATAGGTCCTACAAAGCGGAAGAAAGTGCGGATTGTTGATTTTGGCAATGCCCTCGCTGACATCTTGAGAAAAGCAAGGAAACAGCAGCTTAAAAACCGTATGCAGTATGGCGAACTCTATCACAGGAATTTCTACAGGGAAGTTACAGAGAAAAATCGGTTACATTATGAGTATTACAACTTGGGAATGGCAGAGGATGTGCCGGAGGATTATACGGAAATCTCCTTTGTATGCCTAAGGGAAGATGGCTGTCTTGAACTTCCAGCCACCGTAGAAACAGCCTGCCGGACAGCGGCAAGGAAAGTACCAGAGTTAGAGGGTTTCCACTTCCACACATTGAGGCATACCTACACAACGAACCTGTTATCAAACGGGGCACAGCCAAAAGATGTGCAGGAGCTTTTAGGGCACTCGGACGTAAGCACCACCATGAATGTCTATGCACACGCTACAAGGGAGGCGAAGCGGGATTCCGCAAAGCTATTGGATAAGGTTGTGGGAATGAGTTAAAAACAAAAACTGAATATCAAAAACTTTCCCTTGTAACTTGCTGATAAGGGCAAAAACAAGGGAAAAGGATACATATTTTGAGGTTGGGCATACCGCAAAGCCTTGAAAATAAAGGAAAGTTAGGACAGTTAGTAGATAAACTGGAATTTACTTATCTTCATCGTCAAGTCCGAGTGCCGTTTCAATTTCAGTATCCTCAGCTGTTTTCTTTCCAGTAATATCTTTATACGCTTCTTTTACACCGTTTTTTACTGCCCACTTCACAATAAAATACAATGCAATCAAAATAATGATTGCAGTTCCGCCACTGATTCCTAATTCTTCCCACATAATTTATTCCTCCAATTTCATAAATCCCGATTTTCTGTTTCCTATATCTTCCCGCCAAACAGGAAGTTATTGATACCTTCCTGTGTAAACATTTTTTGCTTCAGATGTCCATTTCTTAACAAACTCTGTCTTTGCGTCAGTATAAGCATCCCGATTATGTCCAAACATCTTCCACAATTTCAATTTCATCTTTTCGTATTCCTTGGCTATTTGTGTATGCTCATTCAAATAATCTCTAAAATACAATTCATCATTATCTCCAGTATAGCGGAGGTGTACATGAAAAACTTTATCAGCAAATCCGTCTTTCGTATATCCACGATTAAACGATATTCTGCCCGCTTCTTTTGACATCCGAATAAACCCGTTCTTTTCAATTACTTTTGCAGTGTTCTCAATATCGGAATCCTTTGATACTTCAATCAGTACATCAACAATATCTTTTGCCCATATTCCAGATATTGCAGTACTCCCAATATGACTAATTCTCTCAACCTGGCACTGTGACAATGTGATTTTCAGGAAAGATTCCATTTCATCATAAAATATATTCCATTTATCATTATGTGGGACAAGGAACACGGGAAACAGTTCCCATAATTCTTCCAAAAGCATTTCCGATAGTTCTTTTCCCATTTACACTATCCTCCACAATTCCTATCTCTCCTATTGCATCCAATCGATCTGCATCTTGCACTTTTTACATAAATCTGTGTATAGTTTTTCATGATTACGCTCCTGTATCTGCTCGGTAAATCCCAATTTGTCTATTCGATTGTATCATGATGCCAGGCTTTTTTCTACGAAAATGCACTGAATTTTTTCTTGCGCTGCCCAATGTCTGTGTGCTAGAATAAGAAAAAGCATATTTTCTAAAGTTCAATGATACTGGAACATCGGATTCCGGTATATCTGCAACATATCAATGCAAGGGACTCTATTCCCTTCCCTTTCAGAAAATTCGTGCTTTTATCCAGATAAGCAGGAGGTTTTCTGAATGGTAAGCAGGAAAATCTCCTGAACACAACAGAAAGCTTATCCATGAATCACCTCATACCGCAATCGAAGATATGAGTTTTCCAAAACCACGCATTCCTGTAATTTCAGCACACCCAATTTTGATAATTCGCTTTCTGACAACAAGGATTGTCCGTCAATTAAGGTAGAAGTATCTTTGCCGCCGATTAAAACAGGAGCGACAACGATATCAATGTAATCAATCAGCTTTTCACGAAGAAACAGCCCGTTTAATGTACCGCCGGTTTGTATCGTGATCCTCTCACATCCAAATTCTGATCTTAGTTTTGTAAGAACCTCTTTCAGCGACAGTTCTTTTTGATATATGATATGAAGGTTGTCTTCTTCCACTTCAAATGCCGGATGGTTTTCATTCGATGTAACCAGCACAAATTGTTTTGATAAAGCACAAAGATAACGTATGCCATGTTCCTTTAGATGCTGATTATCAATCGAAACAAAGGACACAGGCGTTTTTTGGGGCATGTCCTCTGTGTTCGCGCCGATCTTGGCCTGCACTCTGCCGGAATTCAGCGACCACAGATCCGTTGTCTGTTCGATTTCATAATATTGATGTAATCCTTCCTTCACTCCTGTGATTTTAGGAAAATCCTTATCCACGTCTAAGCTGTCTGACGCACCGGTGCTGATTTTTCCGTCAACAGACATCAGCATAAATAATGTTGTAACAGGTCTGTTCATTTTATACCTCCAATCAATTGTGAGCACTCTCGGAAACTCCCTTGCACCCATCTTTGCGGCTGAGTTTCCGAGAATGCTCATTGTCTATCTGATTGTATCACAGCACCAGGCACTTTTCCAGAACAAAGTGTAATGTATCATCCATTAAATACCGCTTCCATCCGGTAAGCTTCCCCTACCTGCGTCTCCCACACATAACGCCCCTTTTCATCCACAGAAACCGGAACTTCCTTCCCGGCCGTGGACACCGCAAGCTTCTCCCCGCAGCGGACTACAGCCCTTCCGCCCTTCTTCGCATAGAGAACCGCTTCCTTCAGCCTCCCGTCCTGCCAGCAGATATCCGTTTCAAATCCGCCTTCCGCGCAAAGTCCCGTCACACGCCCCTCTTTCCAGGATGAGGGCAGAGCCGGGAGAAGGCGGATCTCGTCCAGATGGCTCTGCAGCAGCAACTGCGCGATCCCGCAGGCGCCGCCCAGGTTGCCGTCGATCTGGAATACCCAGGGAATGCCCGGAATCCGGTCCAGCGGCGGGTGCATGTCGAACAGGTTGGGGGCGGTCAGCTTTCCTAACAGGTCATGGATATACCGGACCGCGCTGTCCCCGTCGCCGAACCGCGCGTACAGGTTGATGAGCCACGCGCAGCTCCATCCCGTATGTCCTCCTCCGTGCTGCATGCGCCGCTCCAGTGCCTTTTTTCCAGCCTCCAGCAGCTCCGCATTTTCATATTCATTGATCTGATTGGACGGAAAAATGGGATAGAGATGGGAAAAATGCCGATGGCCGATCTCCCATTCGTCATAGTCTTCCCGCCATTCCATCAGCTGACCGTGCCTGCCGACACCAAAGCCGGGCAGCTTTTCCAAAATCCGGACTGCCTGCTCTCCCAGGTCGGACTGCTTTCCAAGGATCCGCTCGCTCTCCAAAAACTGGATCAGAATATCCCGCAGGATTGCCGTGTCCATGGTGGAGCTCATGCAGAGCCGCCCGGTCTTTCCATTTTTCATGATATATGTATTTTCCGGAGAAACGGACGGGCAGATCACCAGCTCCCCCTCATCCTCCATCAGAAAATCCCCGAAAAACTGTACGCATTCAAACAAAATCGGGTACATCCGTTCCAGGAAATCCTGATCCATCGTATACCGGAAATGCTTCCAGATGTGGGTCGCCAGCCATGCGCCGCCCATCACCCAATAGGTCGCCGGAATGGCCAGATCCTGGGGAGCCGTATCCGCCCACACGTCGGTATTGTGGTGGGCCACAAACCCGCGGCAGCCGTACATTTCCCGGGCCGTGCGCTTTCCGTTTTCCAGCATCCGCTCCAGATGTTCGAACAAAGGCATATGGCACTCGGAAAGGTTGCAGATCTCCGCGGGCCAGTAATTCATCTGCGTATTGATATTGATGGTATACTTGGAATCCCAGATGGGCTCCAGCTTTTCGCACCAGATCCCCTGCAGATTGGCCGGAAGCCCTCCCGGCTGGCTGCAGGACATCAGCAGGTAGCGGCCGTATGCATAGTAAAGCGCCGCCATTCCATGATCTGTACCGCCCTCGGCAATCCGACGCAGACGCTCATCCGTGGGAAGCCGCTCCAGATCCGCGGTCATCTGCGGATGCGCTTTGTTCTCCGCTGCCCCGGCTCCCAGCACAAGCACCGACCTGCCAAACATTTTCGAATGCCTGCGGATATGTGCCTCCCGTACCTCCTCGAAGCCTTCAAACGTCAGCCCCGCCATTTGCTCCCGCAGATATGCATAGCAGTCGGTAATCTTCTTCTCCCGCAGCGGATAGGTGGTAACGCCGTTCACATAGATCACCGCCCGGTCGGCATTTCTGATCACCAGATGCTCCCCGATCGTCTGAACACTTCCGCCCTGTACGCAGGCCTTCGCCTGTATGCAGAACTCGCTCCCGCCTTTTCCCAGATCCCCGTCGATATAGATCGTGTCCTCTCCCGCGCTTCCCGCGCAGTTATAGTATCTCCCTCTCGTCAGCAGACCCGACATGGAAAGGCTTCCCGGCCTGTCCGCCGAGAATTCCACCGCCAGAGTATCCGCTTCCAGGGAAATGAAAGCCTTCATTATATAGGTGATCCCATTCTGCTGATAACGGACCGTGACGATTCCATTTTCCAGGTCCAGCTCACGCCGATACCCGGAAATCTCACCGCCGCTGTTTTGAATCTTGTAGGAAAATTCCCCCAGTGTCTGGAACGGCCTCTGGCTCTGTGGTGTTCCGGACAAGGCGTATACACTCAGCTCTTCGGCCTCCTCGATTTTTCCTTCCTTTATCAGGCGTCGGATTTCCGGAAAATGCTTCGACGCATCCGGATTGATCCGGTCGATCGGACCGCCGTAGACCACACTTTCCTCGTTCATCTGGATCCTGCCCGTAGATGGCTCGCCGTATACCATTGCTCCCAGACGGCCATTACCGAGAGGCAGCGCCTGCAGCCATTCCTTCGCATGATCCGCATAGAATATTTTGTACATTTTTTGTGTCTCCTCCATTATTATGAACCCGCCCCATCACGGTATTGACCGGATGCCATGCATCGCGCGTTCCTGACTCAATGGATGCGTAATTTCACATTCTTTCTCCATCCATTCTCCATCCCGTCAAATCCGCCCGCCGTATCGTCGATTGTCAGCTTCCGCTTTGCTTCGTCCCATGTAAATTCTGTCAGCGCATACCTTCCGTCCTCGTAATGGTAGTTATTCCCTTCATCCTCGTACAGTGTAAACGCCCCGTCCTTCCCCGGATATACATGGATCTCCAGCGGATTTTCATTTTTTTCATCCGCATAGGTTAGTCCCTTTTTCATCGGGATGATCGAGCCAGCTTTCACAAATACCGGCATCTCATCCAGCGGCGCGTCCACAGTCACAAACTGCCCGCCCTCATATTTCCGATCTGTCCAGTAATGATACCAGTCGTCTCCCGCAGGCAAGTAGCAGATCCACACCTTTTCCGCTTCCAGCTTCTGGTTCTCCTTCCCATAATACATGGGCTCCGTCACCGGGCAGATGAGCAGGCTCTTCCCGAACATAAATTCCTGATCCATGTTCCGCGCCTGGGGATCCGCCGCATAATCGAACAGAAGACTGCGCATCATCGTCCCATGGTTCAGGCACACGTCCCCGGCCAGGGAATAGATATACGGCATCAGATCGTACCGCAGGCGGATGTATTTCTCAATGGCGTCATAAAACGGCTCGCCCTTTTTTCCGAAGTTCCAGATCTCCCGGGGCGTATCGGTGCCGTGGGAACGGAACATAGGGAGAAATGTGCCCATCTCCAGCCATCTGACATACAGCTCCCGGTAGCCGTAGTCCGACACGCCCTCGTTATAGTCTCCCTTCCAGAACCATTTCGGCGAAGGGTCTGTATTGCAGCCGCAGCCCCGGTTCTGCCATTTGCTTCCCACCGTGAAAAATCCGCCGATATCCAACGTCCAATAGGGGTAGCCGGACAGGCCCATGTTCAAGCCCTCCGTAATCTGCTTTTTCAGCGTTTCCCAGGACGCGTAGGTATCGCCGGACCAGAGCACCGCGCCGTATTTCTGCCCTGACGCGTACCCGGAGCGGGTCAGGTTCAGCACACGGATGTCCCCCGTCTCCTTCCTCTGGTTTTCATAGATCCCCTTTGCGTGCATCAGCGCAAACAAGTTGGCCTGCTCGGAGGGCAAATATTTTTTATGCTCATTTCCTACCAGCCTGTAGCGCTCCCATGGCTCCCGCTTCATGGCGCCGCCCCAGTCCGGGCCGCTGAAGGGCTCCGTGGAATCGCACCACCAGGAGTCAAAGCCTCCGTCGAACAGCTCTTTTTTCGCCTGCTGCCAGTACATTTCCCGGGCCTCCTCGGAGAATGCGTCGTAAGTGGCATAGTCATTGAGCAGATGTCCCGCCTCGAAAAATTCCGTGTGGTTCTTCCCCCCTGTATTCATGTTGGGCCACACAGACACCATGGAATGGGCGTGCATGCCATGAATCTCCTCCATGCGCTCCTTCAGATCCCCGTACCGCGACTTGTCCACCAGCTTTTCGCCCCAGTTACCCGGATCCCAGGTGTTCCAGTCCTGCACCACGCAGTCCAGCGGCACCCCCAGCTCCCGGTATTTTCTCACCACGTCGGCCAGCTCCTTTGCCGTATAATACTGCTCCTTGGACTGGATATAGCCGAACGCCCATTTCGGCAGCATGGCCGCGCGCCCGGTGAGGGACCGGATCGTGCCGATGATCCCGTCGGGTGTCTGTTTTGCGATAAAGTAATAATCCATCTGGGAAATGGTATCGAAAAACAGGTAGGAATCGTCTGGGCCGTCGTGGAAGGTCATCAGGCTGCCGCAATTGAACAGCATCCCGTAGCCCTGATCCGACAAGAGAACCGGCATGGGAATCCGCATATTGTGCTGGTACAGGTATTGGTCATGTCCCCTGTAATTGTAGATCCCTTCCTCTGCCTGCCCCAGGCCGTAGATCCCTTCCTCCGGCTTCCACCGAAAATGCAGCCGCCCTTTGTAAGCCTGGTGGTCCGCCACCTGTTTCAGGTTCTGGATAAAATTGCGCTCTCCGTCCACGGTTTTTACCCGGTTGATGATAGGCGCCTCGTCTCCTGTAGTATAACGCATGACGTCAATTTTTTCCAGCTCCCTTCCGCCCTCTTCCAGAATCACATGAGCGCCCCCCGCCTCACCTGTCCGGCTGTCCGCCAGCCGGGTCCAGATGATCCGCCCGTCCGCCTTCAGGACTTCCGCCTGCACACGGCTTGTCCGAATCTGAAAGCTATGTTCGGTTTCTTCCATAGAATATGGCACCGTGGCAAACGCCCTCCGGTCAATGAATACCGATTCTGTTTCCGCAATCGGTTCCTGGCTGAACACGCACCGGAACACCTCTTCCTCCACCGGAATCAAACGCAGGAAAAACATTTCCCGTGTTAATTCCGCATAATGCTCTGTCTGTATACATTTCATAATATCATTCCTTCCTGTTCTTAATCCCGCCTGTTTCATTCCCATTTCTTTTTTTATAATGCAGGGCTGTCATCCATGAGTGCTTCATCCATGGTGCGCCCCATGATCGCCTGTCGTCCTTTTGGGAAATGCTTCATCCTGCTCATCCATTTAAAATCATATTCTCTACATGTTTTATTTCATCCAGATAATCCCCATGAACCGCCATCCGGAAAAATTCATCCCCCCGGATTCCCCTCAATAAATAATGCTCCGATTCAATCTTAGAAAATGGTTTTTTCAGCATCTGCATGTACAAAAAGCTCCCCAGCGGGCGCAGTGATCTGATGAAATCGTCATCCATGGGGCGCTCCAATATAAAATCATACGCATGCCATCCCGCCTCCGCGCACCGTTCCCGGGATGGAATAATCTCCAATATGTTCATGATTTACCTCCTGCCTGTTCCCTGCCCAGCCGCAGCGCATGCTCCGTCAATTTTCCGCCGCTGCCGCGATCTCCCGCAGGATCTCCAGAAATTGCAGGATTTCCTGCTCTTCTGTCAGCGCCGAAATACTGACCCGCACTGTGCCCTGCTCCTCCGTTCCCATAGCCTGATGAATCAGCGGCGCGCAGTGGAGTCCCGCCCGAACCACCGTTTCGTATCCGTTCTGCAGGATATACGCCAGCTCCGACGGACGCAGCCCTTCCAGGTTCATACTCAGCACCGGCCCCAGATTGCGCCCCTTCTCTCCGTAAACCGTCACGCCTTGTATTTCCGAGAGTCCGTCATACAAAATTCCCATCAGCCTTTTTTCCGCTTCTGCGATCCGCTCCACGCCACGGCCCAGAATGTATTCCACCCCGGCCCCCAAAGCCTGAATCCCGTGCCCGTTCTGGGTGCCTGTCTCGTACTCGTAATCGCCGTCCCCGTAGACCAGCCTGCTGCTGTCCTTTCCTGTACCACCGTACCGGTAAGGCCGCATCCCCACGCCTTTTTGCAGGAAAAATCCGCCCGTCCCCTGGGGGCCGAACAGCCCCTTGTGACCGGTAAATACCAGCGCGTCCACATGCCAGCCATCACAGTCTATGGGAATGCATCCCGCGCTCTGAGAAGCGTCCAGCATAAATAAAATCCCGTGCTTTTCTGCAATTTCTCCGAACCGGGCGGCGTCCTGAATCATGCCGGTCACATTGGAGCAGTGGTTCAGAACCAGAAGCCCTGCCTCCGGGCTGATCCGTTCCTCAAATACCTCCGGGCTGACCTGTCCGTATTTGTCGCAGGGCAGGATCTCCACCTCCGCCCCCGCCGCCATCCCGTTATACAAAGGGCGCAGGACGCTGTTGTGCTCGGTCTGGGTGACCAGGATCTTTTTTCCCTTTCTTTCCATTCCATGGAACAACTGGTTCAGCGAATCCGTTGCCCCCGATGTAAAATAAATCCGCTCCGGGCTGCCGATCCCCAGCAGCCTGCCCAGATTTTCCCGGCAGCCTGTAAACACATCCTTCCCCCTGCCCTGCCCGCTGCTGCGGAACTGCCCGGCGGGAGGTGCAGATAAAGCCGCAGTGTGCGCGTCTGTCACACACTGCGGCTTGGGATATGTCGTTGCTGCATTATTCAAATACATCATATCCGGTCAGCCCTCCAGCACCTTGAAGTTCATGATCTCGGCCAGGTCTTTCAGCTCCTGCATATAGTCTCCGAACACCAGCACCTGGTGATGTCCGAAGCCCGCCAAATGATGCATATACCTTCTCGCATCGTCCATCTGGATATAATAGTAGGGGCTGCAGTAAACCTCGTCATACTCGGAGCGGAGCACCTGTCCCACCTTTACGCAGACCGTATCCCCTGCCGGGTTGAAGCGGGCCAGCGTCACATGATCCTGTTCATTTTCCGTAAAATCAACCTGCAGCTTTCCGCCGAAGCCCTGCCCGGTAAATGCCCACAGCTTGTATTCCAAAGGCTTCGTGCCGTATCCGTTCATGCACAGCGCCGGAACCGCGTGGTGGATGCGCAGCAGCTCGTCCGTCTCGTGGTTCGGATTGCCCATAAATGCCGGACGGCGGGCAGCGTACTGCAGAATGGTCATGGCCAGCAGTGCGTTCAGGTCTTCCTCACAGCCGCTTGGAATCCCCTCGTCCTTCATCAGAGAATGGCACATGCAGGGCGTGAACTTCCGCTCCTGGGGAATCTCGGAGGTGCAGAGCTCATGGCACGCTGTGGAAAATGCGTTGCAGTCGTAGATGTCCATCATTTTCTTCGCCGCCAGATAATATTTCACATCATTGATAAACCAGTCTGTATTCACTTTCGTTTCCTTGGAGCCGTTGATGATCCGGTCCGCGATCGGTTTTGCCTCCTCGTCGGTGATCTGATCCATATATTTGAAAATTTCACGGAAGGGAAGCTTGATCACTTCGAAACCATACCTCTGACGCAGCACTTCCGGATCGCGGATCAGGCTCTGGATGCCGAAGGTGGGCTGTCCGCCTGCGGTAAGCACAAGCGCCCGGGTCTCGGACACAGCCTTCCTTACCCACAACAGGTGCGCGATCTCATTCAGATCCTGTATATCCATTGCCACATACGCCTCCACGCCGATGTTTCTGCAGTACGCCGCAAAATCAATTCCTTCATTTCCATTCTGCATAATGACGATGGGCTTTTTGTAACGCTCCAGTTTCGGAATCCGCCAGTTCATGCAGAGGAAAAAGTCTACCTGATCCATGTCCTCCTCGATTTTCGCGAAAACATCCTTTCCCACGATAAATTTTTCATCATACCGGGCGTCCACCGCTTCTAAGAAATGGATTTCCTCCGCGGCGCCTTCCAACACCTTCTTCGCCGCTTCAAATGCCTGGTCAGCCGCGGCAGACTCCGCCTCCACGGTCATGTCCTCCCTGTACCCCGCACGGCACGGGCCCTCCCAGAAATGGGAGTGGGTCAGGCATCCGACGATGGGACGTACGATCAGTTTCGTGTTCATTGCTAAATCTTTCATGATATTTTTCCTCCTTTTTTTGTAACCAATTTGCTTCTATTCTTTCACCGCTCCGGAGGTCAGCCCTCCGATGATGTATTTCTGCCCGATCAGGTACACGAGAATCACCGGGATACAGGTCAGCACGATATCCGCGAATATGTAATTCCAATAATTTGTATTTTTCCCGAAGAACTGGTACACCGCCATGGTCATCGGGAAGAGCTTGCTCTTGGACGACAGATACAAGGGAGTCAAAAAGTCGCTCCACACGCCCATGAACTGCAGGATAAAGCAGGTAAAGAGCACCGGCTTGAGCATGGGCATGATCACCCGGAAAAACAGGGACAAGGGCCCCGCCCCGTCCAACACCGCCGCCTCATCCAGTTCCACCGGCACGGACGAGATAAAGTTCCGGATCGTAAATACGCAGAACGGAATCATGGCGCTGGTAAATACGATGACGATCCCGGCCTTGGTATTGGTAAGCTGGAAGGTGCCGAGCACTCGGGAAAGGGTGACATAGTTTACCGGGAAAAACAGCCCGCAGAGCACAAAATAGTACAAAAACGAATTTACCCTTGTCCGTCTCCGGCTCATCACGAAGGACGCCATGGCGGAGCTGATTACGCCGATCAATGTGGACACGCCGGCGTAGATCAGGCTGTTGAGAAATCCCTGGATCAGCTTTCCTTTCCGAATGACCTCCGTGTAGTTGGAAAACTGCCACTCCGTCGGAAGCGACAGGTTCATCCTGGCCGCCTCCCCCTTGGTCTTAAAGGAGTTGATCACCACAAGGTAAAACGGGAGCACCACCGCAAGGCACAGCAGGATCATCAGCACATGCTTCAAAACCGCGAGTATTCTTTTTTTCGTCATTGCTGCACCTCCTGCTTACTCATATTTTTCACGATCAGAACACCCACCACCGCAGTGATCAGCAGCAGGATCGTATTCAGCGCCGTGGACATTCCATACTGCCCGGATGAATAGAGCTGGTAGGAATAGGTCGTGATCACTTCCGTGGCATGCCCCGGCCCGCCGTTGGTCAGCACGTAGATGATGTCAAATACCTTGAGTCCGTAGGTAATGCCGAATACCAGGTTGATCATAACCGAGCCTGAGATCATGGGCAGCGTCACATACCGGAGTCTCTGCCAGAAGTTGGCCCCGTCGATCTGCGCCGCCTCGTAGTAGGATCTTGGAATGGTACTCAGTCCCGCAATGAAGATGGTCATGACATAGCCGACTCCCCGCCATGCGTCTACCCCGAAAATGGATTTCCACACCACATTCAGGTCTGAAAGCCATTTCTGTTTCAGGAAATCCAGATGCAGAAATTCCAGCACGCTGTTGAGCATGCCGTTGTTGTAATTCAGAATCGACGTAAACAAAATACCGATGATCACATAGGGCAGAATGGACGGCAGGTACAGAAGCGTCCTGTACAGCCCCTTCCCCCGGATGCCCTCGTTCAGCATGATTGCCAGAAACAGGGCCGGAATCAGCTTTACGATGTTGGAAATGACCGTAAACATCAGGGTATGCCCGATCCCTGACAGGTAATCCTTGTCCGATGTAAATATTTCGATGTAGTTCTCAAGTCCCACAAAATTGACTTCCCCCATACTCCTGGAATTCCAGTCCGTAAACGAATATCCGATTCCCAGGATACTGGGCAGAAGGAAAAATACACTGTAAAGCGCAAGCGGAACCAGCAGGAACCACATGGGATAAATTTTATTTTTTTTCAAAAAACCACCACTTTCCAGTTACGGAACCATGAAAAACCGGCTTGTTCCTTTTTTCATAATTCCTGAAAAAGCGCCGGGGGAATGCCGCGCGCCTCCCCTCCGGCACTTTACCTTCTCTGCTTCTCTTATCGCGGTTCACATAAGGAACTGCTGGGTTGCTGTGAACCGCGTCTTTACAGTTTTATTTATTTCCAGGCGCTGTCGCCGGCGATCTTCGCCGCCTCCGCCCGGTTGGCATCCATATTTTTCAGGACGTCGTTTGCTTCGCTCTGATCCTGACAGAAGGAGATCATATCTGCGCCGAAGTCTCCCCAGTAGTCGTTGGTGTACTTGGTTCCGGTCTGGAGCACTGCCGTACCCATCTTGTCCTCATCCACAGTTCCCATGAACTCCTCTTCCTCCGGCAGCCAGTGCTGTTCCAGTTCGTCGTCGTTCACGTCCAGGTTGGTATACGCCGGCGAATTGTCCAGGATTTCCTGCAGGCTCTCTGTGGTTGTCACAAAATCAAAGAATGTCTTAACCAGTTCTTCATGCTCTGTTCCCTTATAGCCGAACATGGTGGGGCCTGCCGGATTGGTGGGGAAGCTGCTGTTGTCGCCCAGCGGGATCAGGAACAGACCAAATTCATCCTCTGTGCCGGTTTCTTCCTGGATCTGCTTGATATAGCTGGAATTTGCCATTGCCATCGCACAGTTCCTGTCGCCGAATTCATTTGCCATGTTGGCGCTGTCGGTTCCGATCCAGTCCTCTCCGAAATATCCTTTGTCAGATAATTCCTTGAACTGTTCCAGCACTTCCAGCATCTTCTCGTTGTCCGCAAAGGTAGCCGTATTTTCGTTCAGCGCGTCATACAGTCCCGGCTCTGCCTCCTCATACACGCCGCCGATCTGGAAAAACGCGAGCTGATGCTGCCATCCGTCCGCTCCGGGCAGGAACCACGGTGTGATGTCCTTTGCCGCGATCTTTTCGCAGACCTCCAGCAGTTCATCGTAAGTCGTCGGAATGTCCAGCTTCAGTTCATCAAATAACGTCTTGTTGTAGACCATGACATATTCCGGTGAATTGTGCCAGATCTGCAGTCCGTACAGCTTGTCCTCATATTCGCAGGAGGACAGCCTTGCTTCCGGCATAATGTCCTTCCAGCCTGCGTCTGAAAAATCGATGCAGTATTTTTCCGGGTCCACGATCACGGAGCTGATCGCAAACGGATTGGACTGAATCCAGAAGATGTCCGCGCAGGAATCCGTGGAAAGCTTGGACTGCAGGATATCGCTGTACTGATCCGCCGGAATCGTCTGCAGATCCACGGTCACATCATAGGTTTCCTCAAATCTTGCGATGGTATCGTCATACCGGTTATCCATCCACCCCGCGGATACCAGGATGCTCAATTCCTCCCCCGCGAAATCCGCGCTGCCTGCGTCTTCCCCGCCGTCACCGCCGCCGTCGGCTTCCGTACTCCCGCCGGAGTCTCCGCCCTGGTTTCCGCCGTCCGGAGATCCCCCCGAACACCCGGCAATCATCGTAACCACCATAGCCGTACACAACAACGCACTGATCATTTTTTTCTTCATTTTTCATCCTCCCTTGACTGTTTTTGCAGTCCTGTGTTTTTTGTTACACTAATCCTACCTCCTTTTCCCAGTTCAGTCTATGTACTTTTCGCTTTTAAATTAGGACATTTTTTACAATTTTCACAGTTTTTTGTACATTTTCCACTTTTGTTTATTTATTTTATACATTCTAGTTTTTTTCAGGAAGTTTATGTTGTGCATTTTTTCATTGATTTTCTGATTTTGACTGATTTTTTTGACATTCCCGTGTGCTGCGGCTAGATCTGTACAAGACAGTGCGCTAAAGGGTATAAACAAACTAAGTTACTGGTCAGACCCTGACCAAAATTAAAAATGAGTATACCAAGCAGCTTCTCTCTGACACGGGGAAGCTACTT
>QXWX01000013.1 GCA_009911175.1 Lachnospiraceae bacterium
CCAATATTTTTCTTTATTGTACTTGAAATTTGGAGGAAATGCAAAAAAACTTTTCCGGTTTATCCGGGTTAGGATTTAACATTCCAACATGGACACCTGGACAGATACCTTACCTTGCAACGGGTGCCGTCATTCCGCCAAACAAAGAATTTATGGCAGTACTTGGAGATCAGAAACACGGAAACAACATCGAGGCCCCGGAATCCCTCCTGAGAAAGATTGTACGGGAGGAAGCAAGAGGGAATCAGTCAGGCGGTGGAAACTATCGTTTTACAGCGAACCTGAACCGCAGAGTAATCTTCGATGAAATCATTGAGGAAGCAAAGCTGCGGCAAACGGTAAGCGGCCGGAATCCGTTTTAGATGGCGTAAAAATTAGAGGTAAATTGATACTTGAATGATACTCAAAATAGAAACAAATGGGATAAATGGGTTGAAAATCATTAAAATCTATGACAAAATCAATAGAAAATAATGGTTTTGCATTGCGATAAAGTGATAGATATTTGTGTATATTTCTTGACTTTTTGCCGCAATCTGTCTAAACTGATTATGATATAAAACTTTTGTGAGGTCAAGCACTAAGTTTTTGTAAGAAAGCGGGAGGATAGGATGGATAACCGGGAGTGGGAAAGATTCGGAGAAGAGATCCGCAGGAATGTACAGGATGCGGTGGATTCCAGAGACTTCAGCAGATTAAATCAGACAATTACAGACGCAATCAACGGTGCGGCGGACGGAATCACCAGGGGCATGAAGGATGCCGCGGGAGAGATCACCAGAGGCGTGCGTCAGAACAGGAACCATTGGAACGGCAGCAGGAAAAAGCAGCAGGGCTCCTATAACGACAGATATCAGTACCAGGGACATTTCGGACAGCAGGATACCGGATGGCAGCAGGGCTCTACTATGAACTGGAACGGCCGGGAGACCGGGACGTTCGGAGGAATGAACGGCCAGCCTGGTCAGGGAGCGGGACAGGCCGACGGCGCTTCGTATGACCAGCCTGGTCAGGGAGCTGCCAGCGGTACATACGGGCAGACCGACCGGAGATATAACTGGAATAAGGCATACTATTCCAGGTTCGGCAACCGGGATAAGCCTGTAGAGGAGCGTGAGATGGATCATGGCCCATACCATCCGGAGACGAAGAAGCAGCTTCCGGCGCTGTATGCAGGAACAACTCCTGCAAAGGTCGGAGGAACGGTGCTCTATGGGATCGGATGTGCCGCGGGTAGTATTTCACTGATCGGGCTGGCAATGATCGTACTGGCCGGGATCGGAACCGGAGATATGAGTGCCGGCTTTTGGGCAGCCTGCGGGGGCACGGCAGTTTTCGCGGCAGGATTCGGCGGCATGGCGGCGGCAGGCAGCAGTATCCGCGGGAGAGTTAAGCGGTTCCGCGGTTACATCAGCAGCCTGGGCAGCCGGGAATACTGCAATATAAAAGAACTGGCAGAGCATCTGGGAAAATCTCGGCGGTACGTGGTGAAGGATCTGGAAAAAATGATCCAGAAGGGTTGGTTCCGCCAGGGCCATCTGGACAGACAGAAGACCTGCCTTATGGTCAGCGACGATGCTTATAAGCAATATACGGATCTGCAGCAGCAGAGGGAGCGGATCAACACAGAGACAAAAGAGCAGCAGGAGGCAGCTGCCAGAAAGCGGGCAAAGGAAGTGCAGAAGGAAGCGGAAGCGCCGGATTCGAAGCTTTCCCCCGAGGTTCGCAGGATCATTAAGACGGGGGAAAAATATATTCAGAATATCCATGCCTGCAACGATGCCATTCCGGGGGCGGAAATCTCCGCGAAGATTTCCCGGATGGAAATCCTGGTTGACCGGATCTTTGACCGGGTGGAACAGAATCCGGATTCCGTGTCGGATATCCACCGGATGATGGATTATTACCTTCCGACGACGGTCAAGCTTCTGGAGGCGTATCAGGATCTGGATGCCCAGCCGGTACAGGGGGAGAACATCATTTCCTCGAAGAGGGAGATCGAAAAGACGCTGGATACGCTGAACGCGGCATTTGAAAAGCTGCTGGACAGCCTGTTCCAGGATACGGCGTGGGATGTGTCCTCCGATATCTCTGTACTGCATACGATGCTGGCGCAGGAAGGGCTGACAGAAGGGGACTTTAAGGAAGTCCATTAAAGAATAGAAAATACGAAAAAGTGGGAGGCTGTTATGAGCAATGAATTAGACGCATTTACGACGACACCGACGCTGACGCTGGATCCTTTTGCGGAGGAGAAGGCGCCGGCGGCGCCGGTGATCACGGCGGAACCGGAAAAGCCGATTTTTGACGAGAATGTCCTGACAGCGGAGGAGCGTCATGCCGTAGAGCAGTTTGCGGAGAAGATTGATCTGACCAATTCACAGATGATCCTGCAGTACGGCGCGGGAACGCAGAAAAAGATGGCGGATTTTTCGGAAAGTGCCCTGGAAAATGTCAAGACAAAGGATCTGGGAGAGGTGGGAGACCTGCTCACAGGCGTCGTAAAGGAACTGAGAAGTTTTGATGAAGAGGAAGAGAAGGGCTTTCTGGGAATCTTCAAAAAGCCGGCCAATAAGATCAGCGCCATGAAGGCGAAGTACAGCAAGGCGGAGACCAATATCAACCATATCTGCAAGGTGCTGGAGTCCCATCAAGTCCAGCTTTTGAAAGATGTTGCCCTGCTGGATAAGATGTATGAGCTGAACCTGACTTATTTTAAGGAGCTGACCATGTACATCATGGCAGGAAAGAAGAAGCTCCATGAGATCCAGACCGGTCAGCTTCCGGCTCTGTTCCAGAGGGCCCAGGCCAGCGGACTGGCAGAGGACGCACAGGCGGCCAGGGACCTGGATTCCATGTGCAACCGGTTTGAGAAGAAGCTGCATGATCTGGAGCTGACCCGGCAGGTGTCCTTGCAGACAGCGCCTCAGATCCGGATGGTCCAGAGCAATGATACGCTGATGGTGGAAAAGATCCAGTCCACCATTGTCAATACGATCCCGCTGTGGAAGAGTCAAATGGTGCTGGCTCTGGGCGTGGAGCATTCGGCCCAGGCAGCGGCGGCTCAGCGGGAAGTGACGGATATGACCAACGAACTCCTGAAAAAGAATGCGGCCAAGCTTAAGATGGCTACCATTGATGCCGCAAAAGAGTCGGAGCGGGGAATCGTGGATATGGAGACTTTGAAGATGACCAACGAATCGCTGATCTCCACGCTGGATGAGGTGATGCGGATCCAGCAGGAAGGTCGGCAGAAGCGTCGGGAGGCGGAGACGGAGATGCACCGTCTGGAAGGCGAGCTCAAGCAGAAGCTCCTGCAGATGCGCGCCTGATCTGCAGCAAGATAAAAAAATAGAGGATAAGAGGAGAATTGTTATGGCAAAGGAAAAGAAACTGGTAGAGTCCATTACTTCCAGGGAGAAGGACTTTGCGCAGTGGTATACGGATGTTGTGCGGGAGGCAAAACTGTGTGATTATTCAGGGGTCAAGGGATGTCTGAATTATCTTCCCAACGGATATGCGATCTGGGAGAAGATCCAGGCGGATCTGGACAAACGCTTTAAGGATACAGGGGTAGAAAATGTCTATCTGCCGGTTTTGATACCGGAGGCGCTGCTTCAGAAAGAAGCAGACCATATTGAGGGCTTTGCGCCGGAGGTTGCGTGGGTCACACAGGGGGGACTGGAGCCTTTGCAGGATAAGTTCTGCATCCGTCCCACTTCGGAGACACTGTTCTGTGATGTGTGGAGCAAGACCGTACAGTCCTACCGGGATCTGCCCAAGGTGTGGAATCAGTGGTGTTCCGTACTGCGATGGGAAAAGACGACCAGGCCCTTCCTGCGTTCCCGTGAATTTTTATGGCAGGAGGGACATACGATCCATGCCACATTTGAAGAGGCGGAGCAGAGGACGCTGACCATGCGCGACGTGTACCGGGATTTCATCCAGGATGATCTGGCGATCCCGCTGGTATGCGGCCGCAAGACGGAGAGTGAGAAGTTTGCGGGGGCTCAGGACACCTATACGGTGGAAGCGCTGATGCATGACGGGCAGGCGCTGCAGTCCGCCACCAGCCATTTCTTCGGCAGCTCCTTCCCGGATGCGTTTGACATCAAGTATTCGGATAAAAATAACGAATTGCACAGTGTATATGAGACTTCCTGGGGGCTGTCCACCCGGATCATCGGCGCCATCATCATGGTACACGGCGATGACAGCGGACTGGTGCTGCCGCCGAGGATCGCTCCGGTACAGACGAAGGTTATCCCCATCGCGCAGCACAAGGAAGGGGTGCTGGACAAGGCGAGAGATCTGCTGGATACCCTGAGGGCAGCAGGCTACGCGGCGAAGATTGATGATTCCGACAAGGCTCCGGGCTGGAAGTTCAGTGAGCAGGAGATCCAGGGGATCCCGACCCGGATCGAGATCGGCCCCAAGGATATCGAACAGGGACAGGTAGTCGTAGTGCGGCGCGACACGAGAGAGAAGACGGTCGTTGCCATCAGCGAGATCACTGAAAAATTGGGAGAAATCCTGGAGACCATGCAGAAGGACATGTTCGAACGGGCAAAAGCATTTTTGGATTCTCACATTGACTCTGCGGTGACCATGGAGGAAATGAATTCGAAGTTCAATGAGAGCCGCGGCTTTATCAAGGCAATGTGGTGCGGCGAGGAAGCCTGCGAGGATGAGATCAAAGCGCAGACAGGCGGCGCGTCTTCCCGGTGCATTCCGGATGAGGAGGAACACCTGTCAGACGTATGCGTCTGCTGTGGCAAGCCTGCGAAGCATATGGTTTACTGGGGGAAAGCATACTAAAACAGCAGCCGTATCCGCGAGGGTACTGAGCGGATGCATGTGGATTGAGGGTGGGGGGGTTATGGCATTTCAGAATATGGTAAATATGCAGCTGATGATGTTCCTGCTTGTCGGAATCGGCTTTTTCGTGAGAAAAAAGGGGATCATCGGCGGTACTGCACGGAAAGAGCTGGTGAACTTCTGCCTCTATATCACATTGCCGTTCAATATTTTCCATTCCTTCCGGATGGATTGGGACTCCGGCATGCTTACGGCTTTTCTGGAAGTATTACTGCTGTCCATTGGCTATAATGTGATCTCCATTTTCATAGGCTTTCTTTTCTACCACCGGAGCGAATCCCGACGGCAGAAGCCGCTGAGGTACGGAACGATCGTGTCCAACGGCGGATTTTTGGGCAATCCGGTGATTGAAGGAATCTATGGTATGGAAGGCTTGTTTTACGCATCGGTATTTATGCTTCCGGTGCGTATTGTCATGTGGAGCATCGGGACATCCTGCTTTTTGAAAGGCAGCCGGGAAAATCTGGTGAAAAAGGTGCTGACGCATCCCTGTGTTGCGGCGATCTATCTGGGACTTGCGGCCATGATTTCCGGGATTGAATTTCCAGTGTTCCTGGAAAATACGGTCAGCTCCATCAGCAGCTGCAACACGCCCCTGAGTATGATGCTGATCGGAATGATGCTGGCGGAGATGGAACCGAAGGGGATGCTGGACGGGACGATGGCATTTTATACGGCGGCGCGCCTGCTTCTGATCCCGGCGGTGATCTTCGGGATCACATGGTTTCTGCCTGTCAGCCCGCTTCTTCGGGGAATCACGGTGATTATCGCGGGAATGCCGGCCCCGGTGACGACAGCTTTGCTGTCCGCAAAGTATGACGGCGACGAGAAATACGCTACGGCGATGATCTTTGTGACCACGGTGCTGTCGCTGGTGACGCTTCCGGCATGGTGCTATCTGCTGGGAGCCGCATAATGGGAGGAAAGGAATGTCTGAGAGTATGAAAAAAAGGATCATTCTTGGCTCGGCTTCGCCAAGGAGAAGAGAACTGCTGGAGCAGATCGGGCTCGAGTTTGAGATTGTAGTCAGTGACGCGCGGGAGCATTACAAGAGCACCCGCCCGGAGGATATCGTCAGAGAGCTGGCGCTGATGAAGGCAGAGCATGTGGCAAAGGAAGTGGAGCGGCGCGAAAAGGAACGCGCGGAGCAGGCTTCTATTCCCGGGCTGGATACAGGAGAAGCGCATCTTCGCAATGTGGTGATCCTGGGCGCGGATACGATTGTTGTGCGGGACGGGCAGATTCTTGGAAAACCGTCTGACGAGGAGGAGGCATTTTCCATGCTGAAAAGTCTGCAGGGAAGGATGCATCAGGTTTACACAGGGGTTGCGGTGTTGAATTTTGACGGAAGCGGGAGTCTGCGTACGATCAGCCATGCCGAGGAAACGAAGGTCTATGTGCATGAAATGACAGACGAGGAGATTCGCCGGTATATTGCGGCCGGAGAATCCATGGATAAAGCAGGCGCTTACGGAGTCCAGGGACGGTTTGCGGCATACATTGACCGGATCGAAGGCGACTATTATAATGTAGTGGGACTGCCAGTGGCATACCTGTACCACACGGTGAAGGAATTGTAGAAAATAGAGAAGCCGGGATACATAAGTTATTTTTTTCAGTTCCAAGGGCGGCTGGAATCAAGAAGGCCCTGTGGATATATAGAAATAAATGGAGTGGATCATGGGAATATTTTCTTTTTTTAAAAATGAGGAAAAAGAGGCGGAGGAGCGCGCGTTCCGGCAGAAGACAGAGGAGATGCTTACGAAGCTTACTGAGGAAATGAAGAAAGGGCAGGAGCTTTCGGAAACCCTTTCCCAGGATGTCCGGCAGGTCGGTTCGGATGTCCGTCGGCACGATATGGCTCTGGAGGACTGTCTGGACGCTTTGGAAGAACAGCGGGAGGAGCAAAAAGAGAGCCGGAAACAGATCAGGAAGCTGGAAGCAGAGCAGGAGAAGCTTTTAAAGCTGCTGTCGGTGTACCGGGAACAGCTCTGGGGAATGAAGCAGTATGCCCAACAGAATGCCCCGGAATGGCTCGCGCAGCTTGAATTGATGGAAAAAGCGGCGGAAGGCGCCAGATTATCCAGCGGGATCACCTGGATCGAGGAGGCCGGAGTGCAGGTGGACTACGCGCTTCATGAGGTGATCGAGGCCAGGGCGGTCTCCGGGGAGGAGAAGGATATGTGCGTTGCGCAGGTTTACAGCCCGGGTATGATCCGGAACGGAGAGGTCATAAAGAAAGCCCGGGTGGCGGCATACCGTCTGGAAAGATAAAAACAGGTTATACTGAGTACACAGCCGCGTGAGGAATTATGCCGCTTTGCGGCTGCGGCCGGCGCGATACTCACGGCAGGACTGGCCGTGAACCGCAGCAAAGGGCAGGAAGCAGTTTTGAGAGAAAGAGTACGGAGGAGAAAAAAGGATGGGAGCAGACACGATTATAGGAATTGACCTGGGGACTTCGACAACCGAAGCGGCGGTAATCCGGGATGGCAAACCTGTGATGATCGTCAATTTTGACGGACAGGTCATCACACCTTCCGCGGCAGGCGTTGATAAAGACGGACAGCTTGTATTTGGGGAAAAGGCGAAGGCGCAATATCTTCTTGCGCCGGAGGATACGGTGATCGAGGCGAAACGGAAGATTGGTACAAAAGAAAAGCTACGTATGGGGAGTAAGGATTACACGCCGGTGGAAATCTCCTCAATGCTGCTCCAATATGTAAAGGACTATGTATCGGAATCCCTGGGCGAAGATATTTCCCGGGCCGTGATCTCGGTGCCGGCCTACTTTGACGACCTGCAGAGGCAGGAGACGGTAGAAGCGGGGAAGCGGGCCGGCTTTGAGGTGGAGCGGATCATCAACGAACCCACGGCGGCTGCCTTGAGCTACGGGATCGGACATATGGAGGAGGAAAGCCACATCCTGGTCTACGACTTGGGCGGCGGAACCTTTGATGTGACCCTTCTGGAAATGTTCGGCGGCGTAGTGGAAGTAAAGGCAAGCAGCGGAGACAACCGGCTGGGAGGAAAGGATTTTGATGAATGTCTGATCCGGTGGCTTGTGTCTCAGTTCCGGAAAAAATACGGAAAAGACCTGAGCAAAGACACGGCGGCCATGGTCAAGCTGAAGGAACAGGCCGAATGGTGCAAAAAGGAACTGAGCACCCGGGATTCCTGCCAGATCGTGATTCCATTCATTGCGGAAAAGGACGGAAAACCGCTGGCTCTGGAGGAGAACGTGACACAGGAGCAGTTTGAGGAAATGACCCGGGAGCTGGTGGAGCGGACTCACGCTCCTATTGACGTGGTTCTGGCGGACAGTGGAGTGCTGGCTTCGGACATTGACCGGATCCTGCTGGTAGGCGGTTCCACCCGGATGCCGATGGTCCGCAAAGATATTGAAGCTTATCTGCAGAAGGAGCCGTCAAAAGCAGTGAACCCGGATTACGCGGTGGCGGAAGGGGCGGCGATCCAGGCCGGCATCATCCAGGGAACATTGAGCCGGGAAGAGGGCATCATCATGACGGACGTGAACCCGTATACGCTGGGAATCCGGACGCTGTACGAGGATGCTTCCCATTATATGAGCATTGTGATCCCGAGGAATGTGACCATCCCTGTTGTCAGAAAGGGGATCTACTATACAAGCTACGACGATCAGACCTCTGCGAAAATAGAGGTTTACCAGGGGGAACACGATGACGTGCGGCTGAATCATTTCCTGGGAGAGTTCATTGTCTCAGGCATCCCCATGCGGCGGGCGGGGGAGGAGCAGATCGAAGTGGAATTTTCCTACAACCTGAACGGAATGCTGGAGGTCAGCGCGCGGATCCCGAGCTCGGGCGAGAAGGCGTCGGTTGAGATTAACATGATGGCATATGAGGAGGAGTTCTTTACGGAAGCGGCGACAGATGTCAGCAAATGGAAGGAATCCTCTCTTGCAAAGGAATTCCGGACGGTGATCCGCAGGGCCGAGCGCAGGCTGAAAAGCGAGACAGTCCAGAGCATGCCGATGTACAGAGAAGATCTGGAGGGCTGCCTGTATGACCTGAAGCTGGCATTGATCGAGGAGGATGAGGAACGGGCGGCAGAGCTGGAAGAGGATATTCTGGATATGCTGGAAGAGCTGGAGTGAGAGAACCTACGACGAAGGGAATTTCGAGAAACGAATCGGTTGGCTGTGAAAGAAAGGGACATGACAGGGAATGGACGATTACAGGACACTGGGATTGGAACAGGGAGCATCCCAGAAGGAAATAAAAAAAGCATATTTTTCCCTGGTCAGAAAATATTCTCCGGAGGAATCGCCGGAAAAATTCCGGGAGATCCGGGAAGCGTATGAGCGCTTAAAGGGACAGACGGAAGGCCAGGAACCCATGTTTCCCAGGCCCTCGGATCCTCTTGCGGGAAAATTTCTGGACTTGTATTGGAAATACCGGAATGCGCGGGATCTGCACAGAGCGCGGGATGTCTGCGAAGAAGCATGGAAGCGATTCCCGGAGGAGATCCAGTTTTTATATCATCTGGCGCTTGCCCAGCGCTGTGCGGGCAATTCCGGAAAGTCTGTGAAAAGCTGCGAAGAGCTTGTAAAACGGGAACCGGAAAACAAATGGTTTTGGAGAGAGCTTGCCATTTCCTATGATGAGCGGAGCTATACCCGGAAGGCCTATATGGCTTATGAAAAGGCTTATGAGCTGGGCTGTCGGGACAATGGGTTCTTACTGGATTTTTCCACATCCTGTGATAATTATGAGCAATATAGCCGCGGGATCCAGGTGCTGACAGAGCTGGTCAGAAAGGACAGGCGTTGGAAAAGGGAAGAGATAGAGGATGTGTTGAGCGCATATTGCGGAATATTGATGATGTCCTGCAGAAAGGGAGCGGATTTCAGCGGCATGCTGGCAGAATGCAGCCAGTTTATCCGTCAATATTCCATTTATATAGCGGATCATCTGAAGACTCTGTTGGGATTCTGCACGGCCATAAGCATGAATCTGGAGCTGTGCGGATCCTCACATGAGTTGATCCGGGATTTTTTTTCGGCAGTAGAAAAGGTATGCGTGTCAGAAAAGGATCAGGCTATGTTTGCTATAGTACAGGAGCAATATATGGATCACCGTATCTGGGCAGATCAGCGTCTGACAGAAACCGTGCAGCATGGAATGCAGGTATTCTTTCAGATGGATGATGAGCCGATGGATATCCGCTCATACGCGATGCTGGATCTGAAATTATGTATGATTGAGGAACGGCAGGAGGTGCTGCCGCAGCTGGAGATCTTGAAAGCGGAATACCCCGCGTATTATGAAAAGATCCGGGAATTCGCGGAACAGCTTCAAAATGGAAAGAACCTGGGATATCTGAAAAGCAGCATGATGAAACAATATATCCGTCACGCAAAATATATGAGCGGGGGGAAATATTTTGAAAAATATCCGGATGAAAAAAAGAAAGTGATGGGAACTGTGGTGCATCAGAATGACGACGAGAAGCCATTTGTGAGAAGCGGGAAAAAGATTGGGAGAAATGATCCCTGTCCCTGCGGGAGTGGGAAAAAATATAAGCACTGCTGCATGAAAAAAGAGCGTGCATAAGCATAAATTTTCCGGGAATACTAAGAAAAGGTCGCGCAAAACAGACTATGAAAAAAACTCTTAGGAGGAAGATTTATGAAAGCAAAGGTAAATGAAGGGTGTATTTCCTGCGGAGCATGCGTTTCCACTTGCCCGGAGGTATTTCGGTTTAATGAGGAAGACGTGGCGGAAGCTTACGCGGATGTTACGGAAGAGACAAAAGAAGCGGCGGAAGAGGCAAGGGACAGCTGCCCGGTGTCAGTGATCGACCTGATGGAATAATATGTTACAATTTAACCCCCTGCTGGTTATTGATTTTGATTGACGGGAGTGGTATACTATGGTTAATAAAACAGAGGAAGAAGATAGCGAAGATGTATTTAAAGTAATGGTTGCTAATATTGAGGCCAACAGAAGTCCTAAAAACGGTTTCAGGATGATATATTATGCAGTTAATAACGATAATGGATTTATATGTTAGCCGTATACGCTAAAAAAGAAGTCACAAATTTGAAGCAAAGTGAAGTGCTGGAATTGCTGAGAAAATATTGTAAATAAAAATAAGGCATATCAGGAGCTTTATCTGATATGCCTTACTTTTTCAACATAAATGTGTTTAGCGCAATTAGAAGAAGAGGGGCAATCTCGTGGAATACATAGACTCAAAATACAGAAAACTAAATCTGGTCCGCCGTTTCCTTGACGGATCGAAGGGGTACTTTGCTGCCGCTGCTGCTGCGTCTCTGGCGACTACGGTTTTAAACGCGCTGACGCCCCAGATCTTCCGGTTCAGCATAGATTCTGTTCTGGGCAGCGATCAATATGGATACCTGGCCGATCATCTCTGGATCCTGTCGCTTTTGCTCATCGCGGTGGCGGTGCTGTCCGGGATCTCGCAGTACATTTGCCGGTCCAATACAGCCATGGCAGGGGAGAATTTTGCAAAAAATATAAGAGACGCCCTGTTTGTCCATGTGCAGAAGCTGCCGATGGAGTGGCATGACCAGAACCAGACCGGGGACATCATCCAGCGGTGTACTTCGGATGTAGAGGTGATACGCAACTTTGTCGTTACCCAGTTGCTGGAAGTGTTCCGCACCGTGTTTCTGGTCGTGATCTCTTTTGTCATGATGCTGTACATGAATGTGAAATTGTCGCTGATAGTGCTGGCTTTTGTGCCTGTGGTCGTATTGTATTCCGCTGTGTTTTACCGCCTGATCGCCAAACGATTTGTGGACGCAGATGAGGCGGAGGGGGAATTGTCAACGGTGGTCCAGGAAAACGCGACCGGTGTGCGGGTGGTCCGTGCCTTTGGCCGGGAAAAGTTCGAGATGGACCGTTTCCGAGAAAAGAATGATATTTTCGCGAAGCTCTGGATCCGTCTGGGCACATTATCCGGCCTGTACTGGGGCGTGGGAGATCTGATCACGGGATTCCAGGTGGTCGCGGTGATCGTCCTTGGGACCATTGAGGCGGTACACGGAACGATTTCCGTAGGAGAGTTCATCGCCTTTGCATCCTATAATACGACGCTGGTGTGGCCGATCCGGGGGCTTGGGAGGATCCTTTCAGATATGAGCAAGGCCGGCGTATCATTTGAGCGTGTGGATTATATCATACGGGCGGAAGAAGAGGCGTATACATGTTCAGGCAGAAAGGAAGAATATAGTAATGCCAGTGTGCAGGCACAGGAATCAGAAAATGCCTTCGATATTCGGTTTGAGCATGTGAATTTTGCTTATGAATCCGGGAAGGAAGTCTTGTCGGATGTGCATTTTTCCATTCCGCAGGGGCATACCTTTGGGATCCTCGGAGGGACCGGAAGCGGAAAGTCTACCATCGTGCAGCTTTTAACCCGTCTTTATGAGCTGGAGGACGGGCAGGGCAGGATCTGCATCGGCGGAAAGGACATCAGAGAGATCCCGCTGGAACAGCTTCGGAAGTATGTAGGTATGGTATTGCAGGAGCCTTTCCTGTATTCCAGGACGATCCGGGAAAATATTGCGGCCTGCGCGCCGGATGCTTCCATGGAGGAAATTCGCCGCGCGGCAAAGATCGCCTGTGTGGACGAGTCGATCATGAGCTTTCCGGACGGCTATGATACCCTGGTCGGGGAGCGGGGAGTGACGCTTTCCGGAGGTCAGCGGCAGCGTGTGGCGATTGCCAGGATGCTGCTCCAGAAGGCGCCGATCCTGGTGTTTGACGATTCGCTCTCGGCAGTGGACTCGGAGACGGATTCTCTGATCCGAAAAGCTCTCGGCGACGAGATGGAACAGGCAACGGTCATCCTGATCTCCCACCGGATCACAACTCTCATGGGGGCGGACCAGATCCTGGTGCTGAACCAGGGACAGGCGGAAGAAATGGGAACGCATTATGAGCTGATCAGAAAGCAGGGGATCTACCGCAGGATCTACGAGATCCAGATGAGCCAGGATGACCGGGAACAGATGAAAACGGAGACGGATGCGGACGCAGAGACAGATTTGCGCAGGCGGCATTCGTCAGAAGAAAAGAACAATCTGCGATGGCAGGGAGGAGGCGCGGAGGATGGCGGCATATGAAGAGCAGGAGTATCATAAACCATTCAGCTTTCGGACATGGAAGAAGATGCTTCCATTTTTCCGCCCATATAAAAAGTATTTTGCAATCTCCTTTATACTGAATATTTTCCTGGCCGGCGTAGATGTGGTCGTGCCGCTCTTCCAGAGCTATGCCATCGACCGCTTCATTACGCCCGGAAGTCTGGACGGACTGCGGCATTTTGCGCTGCTTTACGGTCTGGTGATCGTTCTGCAGACAATCGCGGTCTATATTTCAGTCCATGCAGCGATCATCATTGAGATGAATCTGGGAAGGGATCTGAAGTGGGCCCAGTTTGAGCACCTGCAGACCCTGTCCTTTTCCTATTACAATACGACGCCGGTAGGCTATATCCATGCGCGCGTCATGAGCGATACACTGCGGATCGCCTCCATCGTTGCATGGGGGCTGGTGGATATGTTCTGGGCGCTGCTCTATGTGGTCAGCGTGTTTACGATCATGTTCCTGCTGAACGTCAGGCTGGCTGTGGTGATCCTGCTGATCGTGCCGTGTATTGCGGTTTTGACGGTGTATTTCCAGAATAAGATCCTGCATTGGAACCGGAAGGTGAGGAAGATCAACGCCCAGATCACCAGTGCGTACAATGAAGGGATCACCGGAGTCAAGACATCAAAAAGCATGGGGATTGAAAAGGAAAATGAGAATGCGTTTTTTCAGCATACGCTGGAAATGCAGCGGGCAGCGGGGCGATCCGCAAAGCTGAACGCAGTTTATATTCCGGCAATCCTGCTGTTCAGCTCCGTGGCGGCGGCAGTGGTCTTGGCGCGGGGCGGCGTAATGGTACAGGAAGAGATCATGCGGCTGGGAACGCTGTCCGTATTTATTTCCTATGCAGTCATTATTTTTGAGCCGATCCAGCAGCTGGCAAGGCTTTTGGCGGATCTGATCTCCTGTCAGGCGAATATTGAGCGGGTGACGGATCTGCTGGAGCAGAAGCCGAATGTAGTAGACCGGGCGGATGTGATCCAAAAATATGGAGACGCATTTTCACCGAAGCAGGAGAACTGGGAACGGATCAAAGGCGATATTGTGTTCGAGGATGTCTCCTTTATGTATCCGGATGGAAAGGAATATGTGCTGGAGCATTTCAACCTTCATGTGCCCGCCGGGATGAATGTGGCGATCGTAGGAGAGACGGGCGCAGGAAAATCCACGCTGGTCAATCTGATGGGGCGCTTCTTTGAGCCGACATCAGGGCGGATCCTGATCGACGGGGTTGATTATCGGGAACGTTCCCAGCTCTGGCTTCACAGCCAGATCGGATATGTGCTGCAGAATCCCCATCTGTTCTCCGGAACCGTCCGGGAAAATATCCGCTACGGCAGGCTTTCGGCCACGGACGCGGAGATTGAGGAGGCCGCCAGAAGCGTGTCGGCAGACCAGGTTGTGATGAAGCTGGAAAAAGGCTATGAAAGCGATGTGGGAGAGAGCGGCGGGAAGCTTTCCACCGGGGAAAAGCAGCTCATATCTTTCGCAAGGGCAATCCTTGCGGATCCGGCCATCTTCGTGCTGGACGAGGCGACATCCTCCATTGACACCCAGACCGAGCAGCTCATCCAGCAGGCCACCGGAAAGCTTCTGAAAGGGCACACGTCGTTTATCATTGCGCACAGATTGTCAACGATCCGGCAGGCGGACCTGATCCTTGTGGTGAAGGATGGGAAGATCATTGAACGGGGGACGCACCGGGAGCTGCTGGAGGAAAGAGGGTATTATTATGAGCTGTATTCCAGGCAGTTTGAGGAAGAGGCGTCCATGAAGGTGTTTGCGGAGGGAGGCCGGGAAGGATCGTGAGTTTACGGCCAAAAAGAAATGACCTCAAAAATTATGAAAAAAGTACTGATATTTTTGGGGGAATGTGGTATACTGTTACAACTATATAAGATTATGAGAAGGAGGTTGCTATGGAAAATTTAATGAATATTGCTTCCTATATCTGCAGCAGATATGAAAGTGAATATGGCACAAAGATTGATGAGATGAAGCTTCATAAGCTCCTGTACTTTGCACAGAGAGAATCTTTGATACAGAACAGAGAACCTCTTTTCGATGCTGTTTTCTGGGGGTGGAAATATGGACCCGTAATTAAGGAAATCCGTTCTGCATATCGGGATGATACCTTTTACAGTACGATTCCGCAGGATGTGATTGAGCGTACAGCATGTATCATGAATAAAGTATTTGAGGGATATGCATGGAAGGATTCATGGAGCTTGAGCCGACTGACACATGGAGAATATGCATGGAAGCATTCCCGGGAGGGGATTTCAGAGAGCGACAACAGTGATAATCCGATGTGTCTGGAGGACATGAGAAAGGATGCCGATCGGATTCGGGAACGAAGAGAGATGCGTGCCAGGTTAGGACTGAGCTGACACGGGTTATACCAGGAAAGTGTGACAAATGAAAATATCAGTTGAACAGGAACGGATATTGGACAGCTTTGTATGCGAGAGATTATCAGCCAATGAAGAGAATGAAAGCCTTATTAATTCATTCGCAAGTAAGAGGGGATCATCTCTCGTATCTTATTTTGAGAAATACGGGCCGTCCGAAGATAAAGACGGAAAAACTACATATTACGTTATCAAAACAAAAGAAAACGAGATTTTAATGTTCTTTTCTCTGAAATGCGGGGCTTTGTTTGAACCACTGCAGGATGAAGCCGAGATTAAGCAGGATTTTCAGCGTCTCCTGACATTACTGCAGGCGATTGAAAATGTAAACGGAGAAGGGGAAGCGGCTGACGAGGCAAATGCAATTTTATTAAAATATCAGGTGGGAGACCGGATTTCGGCAGAGGATTTTAATAAGCTGATCCTAAAGAAAGCACGCAGCAAAAAAGAATTCTTAGAACATTTATTCCATGAGAAAGAGACGGAAGAAAATGAAAAAATCTTTAGAGTACAAAGTACACATCCAGGGATAGAATTGGTTCATTTTTGCACAAATGATAATATGAAAGAAAAATGGAAAGATTATCATATGGGGCATCCCATGGGAGAGGTTTTGTACTGGAAATTCATTGCGCCTAAATTTTTTGAAGTTCAGGAGATCGCAGGTTGCGAATATGCGTTCTTATTTGCGGCAGATTTGTCAGAGGACGGTTCGCTTGTGAATTATTACGATGTCTCTTTGAAATTTCAGAAAAAACAGGATGTAGGAACGAATAAGCCTTTTTACGATTTTTGCTGTGAGTTTATGTGTCAGGAAGTGAACCTGATCAGGACGAAAAGAAGGGAGTTCTTTGAAAACTTTAATATTGATGAGGATGATGTGATCGCGTAAAGACAGTTTCGGAGGGAGGCCGGGAAGGATGCTGACAGAGAGGCAGGAGATCATAGAGCTGTGTTTAAAATATCCGGGAGTATATGAGGATTATCCATTTCATGATCCCAACTGGTGTGTGATGCGGCATCAGGAAAATAAAAAAGTATTTGCCTGGATATTCGAAAAGGACGGGTATATATGGGTCAATGTAAAATGCGACCCGGAATGGACCTCATTCTGGCGTAATGCGTTTGAGTCGGTCATTCCGGCATACCATCTGAACAAGACCTATTGGAACTCGATCATTCTGGACGGAAGCATTCCGGATAAAGAGATTCGGATCATGATTGGAAACAGCTATGACCTGACAGCAAAAAAGTGTAAGAAGGCTTAGAAACTGTACTGAGCATGTGTTTTACTGTACGGATTAGCTGCATAAAGTTAGGGGGAAGCGTGATGAAATTGAAAAATATTTTACTTGTTGTGGATGATATTGACCGGTCTATAGAATTCTACCACAATCTGTTTGGACTGGATATTGCGGTGCGTTTTGAAGGCAATGTAATCCTGACGGAGGGGCTGGTCCTCCAGGAGAGGAAGATCTGGGACAACCTGATCGGGAAACAATCCGTCCGGGGGGACGGCGATGCGGAACTGTACTTTGAAGAAAATAATCTGGATCATTTTCTGGAAAAGCTGGAGCATTATCCGAAGCTGGTCCGTTATCTGACCCCGCTTACAGAATATGAATGGGGAAAGCGGGTGGTCAGGATCTATGATCCGGACGGGCATGTGATCGAGATTGGAGAGAATAATTCTTACAAGAAACAATGATTTTCTGACAATTCCTAATAAAAATTTCATCAAGTTCGGTTTGAGTAAGAACCAGAAAGAAGGGATTACCATGCTAGCATACACATATGTTTCTCAGGGCAATTTTCAATTAAAGCAGAAACCAAAACCAGAATTAACAGACCCAAAGGATGCTATTGTCAAAGTCACTTTATCCAGCATCTGTACCAGTGATCTTCATATCAAGCATGGCGCGGTTCCGAAAGCTGTGCCGGGCATTACGGTGGGCCATGAGATGGTTGGGATTGTGGAATCGACAGGGGCGGAGGTTAAGTCCGTAAAGCCGGGCGACCGGGTTGCGGTCAATGTGGAGACCTTTTGCGGAGAATGCTTCTTCTGCAGGCATGGATACGTCAACAACTGTACGGATGAAAACGGCGGCTGGGCACTGG
Source organism: Lachnospiraceae bacterium (assembly GCA_009911175.1). The sequence goes on from QXWX01000013.1 coordinate 17,573, forward strand.
GATGCCGGATCGACGGCGGACAGGCGGAATATGTCCGGGTTCCCTATGCAGACCAGGGCTTGACGGTCATTCCGGAAGATGTATCCTTTGAGCAGGCCCTCTTTGCGGGAGATATTCTGGCAACCGGGTTTTGGGCAGCGAGGATATCTGAGATTAAAGAAGAGGATACGGTATTGATCCTTGGCGCAGGACCTACCGGAATCTGTACGCTGCTCTGCGTGATGCTGAAACGTCCGAAACAGATCATTGTATGTGAAAAGGACCCGGACAGACTGGATTTTATCCGAAAGCACTATCCGGATGTGATCACAGTGGATCCGAATCGCCTGGAGAAAGCAATCCAGGAAAATTGTCCAAATGGCGGCGCGGATGTGGTGCTGGAAGTGGCCGGGGCAAAAGATACATTCCGGATGGCATGGCATTACGCAAGACCCAATGCGGTGGTTACGGTAGTGGCCCTATATGAGGAGGACCAGGTTCTTCCGCTGCCGGAAATGTACGGGAAAAACCTGACCTTTAAGACCGGAGGGGTGGACGGCTGCGACTGTGAGGAGATTCTACGGCTGATCGCGGAAGGGAAGATAGACACCACGCCGCTGATCACTCATACATATTCGCTGGATCGGATAGAAGAAGCATATGAGTTATTTGAAAATCGGAAAGACCATGTAATCAAGGTTGCGCTTAGAGGAAAGAAGGGAAGCATATGACAGAAATTTTAACCATGGGAGAGATGCTCGTTGAGATTATGCGGGAGCAGGAGGACGTACCGCTTGATCAGGCCGGAACATTTCGGGGTCCCTATCCCAGCGGCGCGCCGGCCATCTGCATTGACGCTGCTGCACGGCTCGGCTGCAGGACGGCGATCGTCGGCGGTGTGGGAAAGGATGATTTTGGAAAATGCATTTTGGAGCGACTGAGAAAAGATGGTGTGGATGTCAGCCATGTGATCGAAAGTAAAGAGCGGGCTACGGGCTGCGCTTTTGTCACTTATTTTAGTGACGGTTCCCGAAAATTCATTTTCCATATGGGAAATACACCGGCTGTAGAGGCGAAGGCTCCGGGGCAGGGAGAATTTGAAGGCGTGAGGTATATGCATATCATGGGATGCTCCCTGATGTCAAGCCCGGTATTTGCCCGGGAAATCCTGAAGGCCATGCGTATGCTTGCCGGAGAGGGATCGAAAATCTCCTTTGACCCGAATATTCGGAAGGAGCTTTTTACGGATGCGTCAATCCATGAGGTGATCCGGGAGGTGATGGAGCATACCAGCATCTTTCTGCCGGGAGTCGAGGAACTGCTGCTGATCACCGGAAAGGAGAATGTGGAGGAGGCGGTAAAGACCTGCTTTACATACCCGCGGATGGAGATTTTGGTACTGAAAAATGGATCAAAGGGAAGCCGGATCTATCAGCGAAGCAGTGTGGAAGAGGTGGGCGTTTATCAGGTGGAACAGGCAGACGCGACCGGAGCGGGGGACTGCTTTGACGGGGCATTTCTGGCGGGGCTTGTCCAGGGAAAGAGTGTGAAGGAAGCCGCGCAGATGGGAGCGGCAGCAGGGGCGCTCAATGCGGCGGCATTCGGCCCAATGGAGGGACGGATCAATCCTGTTTCGATAAAGGAAATGATGGAAAGTGGCTGATAAGGAATGGGTGCAGTATAATTTGGCTGCTAACAGATCAAAAGTTGAGCAAAGAGAAAGATCGTTAATACCGTGAAAATGCGAAAACGATCTTTCTCAAAATAATATAAAATTTCCTGATTTAAGCAATTCATTTTTACTTTAAATATCTCCATTCGCTGTACTTTTTAAATCGAATCTTTAGATGCTCTGGTATTTCTAAAGCTTCGAAGGATTGCCCATTTTCTTCATAATAATTTGCCAGGCTTTCCGTAATGACCTGCTCATCTCCATCTTGCTCAAGTAAATTAATGAGTGTCTGATTAACAGTAGTGCAAAGAAGCCCATGATATTCCTGACATTCAATCTGTTCGAAAGAATCAATTTTTATCTGCTCTGTGCCTTCTATATTTTGCTTTTTCGTAACAAATATCTGAGCGGCAGAACGGTATCCGCCATTTGTCAGACCTAAAAAATCGGCAGCTGTATCAAAAGCAAGAATACATTCATATTTACTCAATAATTGTCTTAGATAATTATTGTATGTTAAAACAGCCATCGGTACCCTCCTGATGCGATTCTTTGTTAACGCACTCATTATAACTTGGAAAGTGTAGTCCGTCAATGCTGTATTCTGGCTGTTGTATGTCACAGCTGGTCAAGGTGTGTCATGCAACTTCTGGCTATAGGGCTTGCTTTTCTTTTTGATTTTTTGTATTATTTTAAATGTATGTTTGTATTATACTTACGAATGTAGCTGGTAAAGTCTAAGAAGAGATATATTTGTCATTTCCTTATTGATAGGCAATTCTTTACGTGATATATTTATCTCATAAAGAGATAAATATATCACGTAAAGGAGAGCTTAATTATGAAACGAACAAAAATTAGATTCCTTATGATTTTTGGACTGATATGCATACTCATTAACATTGCTGCTTCGTGGTATTCTGCTATGTATAATGAAGGAAGGATTGTTGCGCCTATGGACTATTCTGCCTATGTTTTTCGGATTCAAGATCTGCCGATGATTGCTTCTGTGTTTCTTACATGGATCTACGTGCTGTATTTGTTCATACTCCTTGTAAAAGCAATCATAAAAAATAACCGGAGGGACAGGCGGTCATCTACATCCAGAAAGATTAATCCGAAGCTGGGATTTTTGGGCTTTCTGGGATTCTTGGGTTTTTTAGGTTTTTGGAATTATGGCTTTAATAAAAATATGTCCGCATTTGTATTTTTTGCATTTTTTGGTTTTTTCGGCTTTTTCTTCGAAGGCAAAATGTCTAATACATTTCGGGATGAACGGTATAAGGAGAATAAAGTAAAAGCTCAGTTTGCTTCGATGGAAATTGTGATGTCCATTTTGTTTATCCTCACATTGCTTTTGGGGCGGGGGGATCTTATGGGAAATCCGGAATATACGCTGATCGCAGTGCGGATCATTCTGTCACTCACGATTGGCCTGTATCTGCTTCTCAGTGAATATCTGCTGTATCGCTACGATCATGATGACGAGACTGCCGAAAGCGAGGATTGAGCTATGCCGGATTTTGAGTGTAAACTGAAAAAATACAGACAGCGAAAGGAGTTGACGCAGGAGCAGTTAGCTGTCCAGGTCGGGGTAAGGCGGGAGACCATCATGCGTCTGGAAAAGGCGCGGTACAATCCGTCTTTAAAGCTGGCGATTGACATTTCCAGGGTGGTGGAGGCCCCGATTGAGGAAATTTTTATATTCAAGTAGAGTTGTGAGAAGATTGTTGGAGGATCTTAAACGAGAATGGATGCGAGAGAGGTTTTAGAGCAGGTGAGATCCGGCGGGATGTCGGTGGAAGACGCGGAGCGGTATTTTCAGAAGCAGTCCTATGAAGAGATGGGGTATGCCAAGCTGGATACATACCGGGAGATCCGTTCCGGGTTCCCGGAGGTCGTATTTTGCAGCAGAAAAGCGGATGTTCATCTGAAAAATATTTATAAAAGGTTATATGAGGAGAATGGAGAAGTATTCGGAACCCGTGCTTCGCAGCGTCAGTACGAGGTAGTGCGGGAGGTGCTGCCGCAGGTGGCTTACGATGAGGTCTCTCATATCTTGAAAATTGAAAAGCAGGATAAGCCGCGGATCGGAGAGATCGCGGTCTGTACGGCAGGCACGGCGGATATCCCGGTGGCTGAGGAAGCAGCACAGACGGCGGAATACTTCGGGGCAAATGTAAACCGTATTTATGATGTGGGTGTCAGCGGCATCCACAGGATGCTCTCCCACCTGGATGTGATCCAGCGGGCCAACTGTGTGGTGGCCGTTGCAGGCATGGAAGGGGCGCTGGCAAGTGTTCTCGGCGGTCTGGTCAGCCATCCGGTTATAGCGGTCCCAACCTCTGTCGGCTACGGAGCAAGTATGAACGGACTGTCCGCGCTGCTTACCATGATCAATTCCTGTGCAAATGGAATTGCAGTGGTCAACATTGACAATGGTTACGGCGCAGGCTATATTGCCACCCAGATCAATCGGCTGGCAGTGAAAGGAGAATGAAAAAAATGGGAAGTACATTATATCTGGAATGTTCGTCCGGCATCAGCGGGGACATGACGGTTGCCGCGCTGCTGGACCTTGGCGCGGATCAGGAGGTTATGAAAAAAGCGATTGCGAGCCTTCCTGTAGAAGGATTTTCAATCGAAGTCAGCCGGGTAAAAAAATCCGGGCTGGACGCCTGCGATTTCCTGGTACGGCTGGACGAAGAGCATGAGAACCATGACCATGATATGGAATATCTGCATGGGGAGGGAGGACATGTGCACAGCCACTTACATCACCATAACGATGCGGAAAACCATGAACATTCTCAAGAAGGCATACACAGCCATTCACATTTTCATGATCCGGCGGAGACACATGCTCACGGCGATGCAGCCGGCCATCACAGCCACCCACATATCCACCGCGGCTTAAATGATATACTGGAAATCATCAGCCAGGCGGATCTCAGCAGCAGGGCAAGAGCTCTGGCAGTCCGTATCTTTACCATCCTTGCGGAGGCAGAGGCGAAAGCCCACGGTGTTCCTTTGGATCAGGTGCATTTCCATGAAGTGGGCGCGGTGGATTCCATTGTGGATATTGTTGCGGCCGCTGTGTGTCTGGACAATCTGGACATCACGGAGGCGGTCATCCCCAGGATTTACGAAGGGCGGGGCTTTGTACGCTGCCAGCACGGCGTGATTCCGGTGCCGGTTCCGGCGGTGGTCCATATCGCGCAGGCCAGTCAGCTTCCTCTGCGCCTGACCGAGACGGAGGGCGAACTGGTAACGCCTACCGGGGCGGCCATTGCGGCGGCGATCCGGACAGCACAGCAGCTGCCGGAGTCATTTGTAATAAAAAAGACCGGGATCGGCGCGGGAAAACGTACCTATGACAGACCCAGCCTGCTCCGCGCGATGCTGATCGAAAGCGCGGAAAAATCCGCGGACGCGGGAACGGATGGTCAAAAAAGCCAGAAGGAAGCCTGCATACCAAAAGATGTGGTTTACCGTCTGGAAACGAACATTGACGACTGCACCGGCGAAGCTCTCGGATATGTCATGGAACGCCTCTTTGACGCAGGGGCGAGGGATGTACATTACACGCCTGTTTATATGAAGAAAAACCGCCCGGCATATCAGCTCAATGTAATCTGTGACCGGGAAACTGTGCCGGAGATGGAGACGATCATTTTCCGGGAAACCACGACCATCGGCATTCGGAAAATGGAGATGGAGCGGACCGTGCTGGAACGGTCTGCGGGAAAGATCACTACATCATTGGGAGAGGCAGAGGTCAAGGTCTGCATCCTGCCGGACGGAGCGAGACGCGGCTACCCGGAATATGCTTCGGTAGAACGTCTGGCAAAAAAGAACGGTATCAGTTTTCGGGATGCATTTGAAATCATAAAAAGAGAAGCGCAGGAACAATATCAATGACAGAATACGAAGAGAAAAAGATCAGGCTCAAAGACCAGATACAGGCTTATGCAGAAGAAGGCTGTATCGTGGCATTTTCCGGCGGCGTGGACAGCAGCCTGCTGTTAAAGCTTATATGTGAGGCGGCAGGAAAGTCCGGCAGAATCTATGCGGTGACAATGCAGACCCGCCTTCATCCGGTCTGTGAGATTGAACATGCAAAAAAAGTGGCGGAAGAGATTGGGGCCTCCCATCTGGTCATCCCGGTGGATGAACTGGAGGAAGCAGGAATCCGCCAGAACCCGCCGGACAGATGTTACCTCTGCAAGAAGCATCTGTTTACAAAGATACTGCAAAAAGCCGAAGAACTGGGGATCCAAAATATCCTGGAAGGGACCAATGAGGACGACCTCCATGTCTATCGTCCGGGATTAAAAGCAATCCGGGAGCTGGGAGTGATCAGCCCTTTGGCTGAGGCCGGTTTTACGAAAGAAGATGTACGCCGTCTGGCAGAAGAATACGGCCTGTCCGTTTCGGACCGGCCTGCCGCGCCCTGCCTGGCGACCAGATTTCCATATGGAGCAGCCCTTTCTTACGAAGAGATACAGAAGGTGGAACAGGGAGAGGCCTATTTGAAAGGCTTCGGACTATATAACGTCAGACTTCGGATCCACGGCGAGATTGCGAGAATTGAGGTGGATACCGGAGAATTTCCTGTTTTACTCCAATACCGTTCCCAGATTATCAATTATATCAGGCATTTGGGATATCCATATATCACTCTGGATCTGGAAGGTTTCCGCTCCGGCAGTATGGATGTTGGGATTCCCACATGATAAAGGAATTCACCAATGAACAAACGAACCATTTCCATCATACATGAGCTCTGCGCCCCGGAAAAGCCCATCAGCATTTCCGGGCTTGCAGGGCAGTTCGGCGTATCCCAGAGGACAATACGCAATGATCTGAATACGATCAATGATATTTTAAATGAAAACGAACTTTTGAAACTGAAGCTGAAAAGCGGAGGCCAGATCATACGAGATCCTTCATTTGACCAGATCCTTTCCTTCGTTTCAGATGGGGATTTTTACGCCTACAAGCTGTCCAAAGGGGAACGGATCCGGATTGCGTCTGTTTTGCTGGTCACTTCGTCGGAATATACCACATTGTCTGCAATCGCCGATACCCTGTTCGTGAGCCGGGCGACCGTGATCAATGACCTGGAAGAGATCAAGACATGCGTAAAAGAAGGCGGCCTGGAGGTAGTGTCCCATCCGAGCCGGGGCTTGCGCGTACAGGGGACGGAGAGTGACAAAAGAGTCTTTTTGCTGAAAGCCGCAGATTCCGGTCAGAGTATGGCTGAGCAGGAGCTTATGACCGGGCAGATCCATGTACCCGAGGAAACCCGAACCATGCTCCAGAAGATCATCACGGAGCAGGAGCACATTCACAAATGCTACCTGACGGACGATTCTTTCCAAAAGGTACTGCTTTATCTGGAAATTATGATCAACCGGAACCTGGCGGGAGAATATATGGAGGTACGCAGAAAAAATGTCAGCGGCAAGCACCAGATGGCACAGGATATCCTGGAGCTGATCTCACAATACTGTCATTTCCGTACAACAGAGGATGAGATACAGTTTTTCAGCGAGCTGCTTTCCATGGCCAGGTACACCCGGCAGAGAACCGGCGAGGGGGATGCAGTAAAGCTGCAGTTTATCACCCGGCAGTTTATCTGGCAGATTTCAGAGGAGCTGCGGGTCAACCTGAACGGAGATTATGATTTTTTTGAAAATCTGTCCGCGCATCTGGAATCCGTATATTCCGCCGCTTCTCCGGTCTATCCGGACAATCCGATCATTGAGGAGATCTTAGAGGAAAATGCGGAGGTGGCTGCCGCGGTCCGGACAAAACTGCCGATCCTCCAGCAGTATACCGGCGAGCCCATTGAAGAGATTGAACTGGGGTACATTACGGTCCACGTATGCGCCGCTCTGGAACGAAAAAAGAACAAGGAGATCGCGTTTCATGTGATCGTGGCCTGCCATGCGGGAATCGGAACGTCTCAGCTTCTGCTGGAAAGGCTGAAAAAGCATTTTAATTTCCAGATCGTGGATATCATTTCCGTCCATGAAGCGAAAAACATGGATCCCGGAAAGGCGGATTTTATTATTTCCACGGTTCCGCTGGAAGGCTGCGGCCTGGATCATGTGATTGTCTCTCCGCTGTTAAACGACGAAGATTATATCCGGGTGGGCAATAAGATCGACAGCCTGCGGGACAGCCGGAATCTCCCTGTCCGCGGAGAGGAGCATGAGATCACGGCTAAGGGCCTTCTGGAAAAGCTGGATCCGGTCATTCGGGAATCGGTTCCCGATGCCGCTCCGGAGCTGATCCGGAAAATCCGGAAGATCGTGGGAGAATATTTTAATCAGACCATGGACACGGAATCGGAAGCCGAGCCGCCGTATCTCCATGAACTGCTGCCGCACACCCGAATCATGCTTGATGTGGAATGCGGAGACTGGAAGGAGGCAGTGCGCAGATCCGGAGAAATCCTGCTGGATATGGGATACATTGAGGCGCGCTACATTGATGCCATGATCGCCAACATTGATGAAAACGGTCCCTACATCGTCCTGTCTCCCGGATTCGCGGTCCCCCACGAAGGGGTGGAGCAGGGCAGCATCCGAGTCGGCATGAGCCTGATCCGCCTGAAAGATCCGGTGCCCTTCGGCGTGGAGGAGCTGGATCCGGTGGAATTTGTCTGCTGCCTGAGCGCGGTTGACCACAAGACCCATCTGCGGGCGTTTTTCAATCTGGTCAATCTGCTCAGAGACGAGAACTTTAAGCAGAGTCTTCACCAATGCAGGACGCCGGAAGAGGCGGCGGGGATCATCGAAAAATATGAATATGAGACTGCCGAATAGGCCGGGAATACCAAAGGTATGGACAACGACTTGGTTGAATCCATTTCAAAAATCTTGCAAACAATTATTCTTTTCCAATCCGCCACAGAGTGTTATGATGATAACCAGAGAAGGATAAGCGGCTAAAAGGCGGCAGGTATCATCTGAAAACCGTATGCTCTGCCCCGCTGTTTCCCTAAACATACATATTAGGAGGATTTATCATGAAGACATTTAGCTATGAGATTAAAGACGCAATTGGAATCCACGCAAGACCGGCAGGACTTCTGGCAAAGGAAGCGAAGAAGTATGAGAGCAAGATCGTGATCAAAAAAGAAGGGAAATCCGCAGAGGCGACCAAGCTGATGGCGATCATGGGAATGGGCGTAAAATGCGGCAACGTTGTAGACGTAGAGATTGAGGGCGCGGACGAAGAAAAGGCATACGAAGACATCAAGGCATTCTTCGAGGCAAACCTGTAAAAACGATTACAGTTGTACGGTTGGATCATCCAAGGATGTTCCAGCCGGCTCATTTCATAGGAGTATATTGTTATGTTAAAATTTTCAGGAAAATCCGTATACAAGGGAATCGTCCTCGGCCCGGCGGCCGTATTAAAGAACAATGATTTCCAGGTGAAGCGGGAAAGGTCCGAGGATCCGGAGGCAGAGATCGCCAGAGTAGAGGCGGCGGCGGGAAAAGCACAGGAGCAGCTCCAGAAGTTGTACGATAAAGCCGTGATCGAGGTGGGCGAAGCAAGCGCCGCTATTTTTGAGGTCCATCAGATGATGCTGGAGGACGACGATTACCGGGACGCAATCAGCAGCATGATCCGCACGGAGCAGATCAATGCGGAATATGCCGTAGCAGTGACCGGAGACAACTTCTCCGAGATGTTCGCCAACATGGATGATGATTATATGAAGGCCAGGGCTGCGGATATCAAAGACATTTCCAACCGCCTGGTACGCAACCTGTCCGGACAGGAGGATGTGGATTTCAGCTCCATGGAGCCGTCCATCATCATTGCGGACGACTTAAGTCCCAGCGAGACGGTGCAGATGGATAAGAGCAAGATCCTGGCATTTGTCACGGTCCATGGCTCCACCAATTCCCATACGGCAATCCTTGCGCGTATGATGAACATTCCGGCACTGATTGGTGTGCCGATGAACCTGGATGAGATCCATACCGGCCAGACCGCAATCGTGGACGGCTTCAAAGCGGAAGTGGTATTCGACCCGACAGAAGAGCTGTGCCGGGAGACACAAAGCCGGATGAAAGAGGAGCAGGAGAAGGCAGAGCTTCTGCAGACTTTGAAAGGAAAGGAAAATGTGACCCTTTCCGGTAAAAAGATCAATATCTATGCAAATATCGGAAGCGTCGGCGATGTGGGATATGTATTGGAAAATGACGCGGGAGGCATCGGCCTCTTCCGAAGCGAGTTCCTGTATCTGGGGCGGAATGATTTTCCGACGGAGGAGGAGCAGTTCCAGGCATACCGGCAGGTGGTACAGACCATGGCAGGCAAGAAGGTCATCATCCGGACGCTGGATATCGGCGCGGATAAGCAGGCGGATTATCTGAACCTGGGAAACGAAGACAATCCGGCCCTTGGCTACCGGGCGATCCGCATCTGCTTAAAGCAGCCGGACATTTTCAAGACACAGCTCCGCGCCCTTTTGCGGGCGGCAGCATACGGCAACCTTTCCATCATGTATCCGATGATCATTTCCACAGAGGAAGTGCGGCAGATCTACAGCATCGTGGATGAAGTGGAATGCGAGCTCAACGACGCGGGAATCCCCTACAAGATACCGGAGCAGGGGATCATGATTGAGACACCGGCCTCTGTCATGATCAGCGACGAGCTGGCGGAGATGGTAGATTTCTTCAGTATCGGAACCAACGATCTGACCCAGTATACGCTGGCCATTGACCGTCAGAATGAAAAGCTGGATGATTTTTACAATCCTCACCACAAGGCGATCCTTCGGATGATCCAGATGGTTGTGGACAATGCCCATAAGCATGGAAAATGGGCAGGCATCTGCGGCGAGCTGGGAGCGGACCTGGAGCTGACTCAGGAATTTGTACGGATGGGGCTGGATGAGCTTTCCGTTGCGCCCTCCATGATCCTCAAGGTCAGAAAAAATGTCAGAGAAATGGAATAGTGAACCGCAGCAATATTTGTTCTTGCTTTTTTTAGCCGTATTGAGTATAGTATACCCGAAAGGCTGAGGGATATTATGGAAAAAGTAAGGGCATATATAGAAAAACAGCATATGATCTCGGCAGAAGATCATATTATAGCAGGTATATCGGGAGGAGCAGACTCGGTATGCCTGTTTTTCGTGCTTCTGGATCTTCGGGACCGGATGGGGATTTCCTTTACGGCAGTCCACGTCAATCATGGCCTGCGGGGGGAAGCAGCGGACCGGGATGAGGAGTTTGTGCGGGAGCTGTGCGGACAATATGGCATTCCTCTGGAAGTTTTTCGGGTGGATTTGGAATCAATTTCCAAAAAAAGGAAACAATCTCTTGAGGAGTGCGGCAGAAACATCCGCCGGGAAGCCTTTGAGCAGATCCGGGAAAGGTGCGGGGGAACGAAGATCGCCCTGGCGCATCATCAGAATGACAATGCGGAGACACTCCTGTGGAACCTGGCAAGAGGGACCGGACTGACAGGACTGGGCGGGATCCGGCCTGTCAACGGGAGGTACATCCGTCCGCTGCTCTGCCTGGACCGAAATGAGATCGAGGATCTCCTGAGACAAAGGGGGCAGGGGTACTGCACGGACGATACCAACGGCGATACAGAGTATATACGCAATAAGCTGCGGCATCTGGTGATCCCTGTTCTGGAAAAGGAGGTCAATTTTCAGGCTGTCCGGCATATGAATGAAGTAATGGAACAGCTCCGGGAAGTCCGGGATTATATGGAGCTGCGCGCGGAGGAAGCATTTCGGGAATATGTCAAGATCCAGGCTGCGCCGGGACATTTCCTGATCACAAAGGAGCTTCGGGAAAAAGAACCGGATATCCTCTGTACGATGGTGATCCAAAAGGCTATGGAGCTGGCGGCGGGGCAGATGCGGGATGTAGGCAGAATCCATATCCGCGGGGTTCTGGACCTGTTTCAGAAGCAGTCCGGCAGGAGCCTGGACCTTCCCCTTTTCATACGTGCGGTCCGTACTTACGAAGGGGTGGAATTGTACCGGAAGCAGGAAAACAAAGCAGATGCTTTGTCTGAGTCTTCCGGAAGGGCTGAGGAAGCTTGGCGTGCCGACGGAGACGGAAGTCCGGATCCACGCAGGCTGCCAAAGGGGCAAAACCCTGGATATCCGCTGCGGATTCCGGGGGAGACCTGCCTTCGGAATATGGGGCTGACCATCCGATGCAGGATTTTCCCGAAAACAATGTGCTTTTCTATGGAGGAAATCCCACAAAAAGAGTACACGAAATGGTTTGATTATGATATAATAGAAACAGCGCTCTGTATCAGGACGAGACAGGGCGGCGATCAGATTACCATTGATCGGGCGGGACACCGCCAGAAATTAAAATCCTGGTTCATCAATGAGAAGATACCTGCGGGAGAGAGGGACACCATTCCCTGCATCGCGTCCGGCAGTCAGATCCTGTGGATCCTGGGGCACCGCATGAGCAGCGCGTACCAGGTCACGGGCCGGACAGAGCGGATCCTGCAGATCGAGGTTGTGAAAGAGGATTAAAAAGAAGTATGAGAGTAAATGAAGCTTAAGGAGTAAAAAATAAGTACTCAAAAGAGAACATGCATTACGGAGGAAAAAAGATGGCGGAGACAATTCGGGAACTGATATCAGAGCAGGACGTAGACAAGAGGATCGAAGAATTAGGCCAGGAGATCAGCAGGGATTATGCGGGCAAGAGTATTCATCTGATCTGCATATTAAAGGGCGGCGCGTTTTTCATGTGCGAGCTGGCGAAGCGGATCACGCTTCCGGTGTCGATTGATTTTATGTACGTGAGCAGCTATGGAGACGCAACTTCCTCCAGCGGCAATATTAAGATCAAAAAGGATCTGGATGAATCCGTGGAAGGCAAGGATGTGCTGATCGTAGAAGACATCATTGATTCGGGGCGGACCCTGTTTTTCCTGACGAGAGAACTGGAAAAGCGGGGAGCGAAGAGCATCCGTCTGTGCACGCTGCTGGATAAGCCGGACCGCAGGGTCGTGGAAGTCAGGACCGATTATGTCGGTTTTCAGATCCCGGACGAATTTGTTGTAGGCTACGGTCTCGATTATGCGCAGAAATACCGTACGCTGCCGTACATCGGTGTGGTAGAGGGAGTATAAAGTTGGGAAGGAGCAGAAACCATTGAATAACAATAACAAGTACAGGACAATGAGCGGTGCCAGTGTCGTCATGTTTATTGCCATCGTGTTTTTTGCGCTTTGGTTTACAGGACAGATGCAGCAGCGCGACCAGGAGATGACGTATGCGCGTTTTGAACAGGAATTGAAGGACGGCAACGTGGCGGGAGCCATTATCAACCAGAGCAGGTCCGTGCCCACCGGAACCGTGACCGTGACGCTGAACAATCCCCGGTCATCCAGGATCGTATACGTGTCGGACGTGAATGAAGTCCAAGAACTTCTGAAAAAGTATAATGTGAAGGATTATCAGATTCTGAAGGTGCAGGAGGACACCATGTTCACCACGGTCGTGGTGCCGGTTCTGATCACCATGGCAGGCGTACTTTTGATCTTTATGCTGATGAACCGGCAGGGAGGCGGGGGCGCCAACGCCAAGGCGATGAACTTCGGCAAAAGCCGCGCGCGTCTGAACAGCCCGGCGGACAAGCAGGTGACATTTGCCGAGGTGGCAGGACTGAAGGAAGAAAAGGAAGAACTGGAAGAGATCGTAGACTTTCTGAAGGCTCCGAAGAAATATATCCAGGTAGGGGCCAGGATCCCGAAGGGAGTCCTTTTGGAGGGACCTCCGGGAACCGGCAAGACGCTGCTCGCCAAGGCCATCGCCGGAGAGGCCGGAGTGCCGTTTTTCAGTATTTCCGGTTCCGATTTTGTGGAAATGTTCGTGGGCGTAGGCGCGTCCCGTGTACGCGACCTGTTCCAGGATGCTAAGAAAAACGCTCCCTGCATTATCTTTATCGATGAGATCGACGCCGTGGCAAGGCGCCGCGGGAGCGGGCTAGGCGGCGGACATGACGAGAGAGAGCAGACATTGAACCAGCTCCTGGTGGAGATGGACGGATTCGGGGTCAATGAAGGGATCATCGTGATGGCGGCGACCAACCGCAAGGATATCCTGGATCCCGCGATCCTTCGGCCGGGACGTTTCGACCGGAACGTGATCGTAGGCCGTCCGGATGTGGGCGGTCGGGAAGAGATCCTGAAGGTCCATGCGAAAAACAAGCCTCTGGGCGATGATGTGGACCTCAAGCAGATCGCGCAGACCACCGCGGGATTTACCGGGGCGGACCTGGAAAACCTGCTGAATGAAGCTGCGATACTTGCGGCCAGGGACAACCGGATCTTTCTGCAGCAGAAGGATATCCGCCATGCATTTGTAAAGGTCGGGATCGGACCGGAGAAGAAGAGCCGTATCGTATCGGAGAAGGAGAGAAGGATCACAGCCTATCATGAGGCGGGACATGCGATCCTGTTTCACGTACTGCCGGATGTAGGGCCGGTCTACAGTGTGTCGATCGTACCCACCGGGGCGGCAGGAGGCTATACGATGCCCCTTCCGGAGCGGGACGACATGTTCAATACAAAAGGGCATATGCTGCAGCAGATCACCGTATCACTGGGCGGACGCGTGGCAGAGGAAGAGATCTTCGACGACATTACCACCGGGGCCTCTCAGGATATCCGCCAGGCGACAGCGATCGCAAAGTCCATGATCACCAAGTTCGGCATGTCCGAGCGCCTCGGCCTGATCAACTACGACAATGACAGTGACGAGGTATTCATCGGAAGGGACTTCGGCCATACCTCCAGAGGGTATGGAGAGAAGATCGCGGGCACCATTGATGAAGAGGTGAAGAGGATCATTGATGAGTGCTATAACCGGGCAAGGGGGCTTTTGCAGGAGTACCATTCCGTATTGGACGCATGCGCGAAGCTGCTTCTTGAGAAGGAAAAGATATCACGGAAAGAATTTGAAGCGCTTTTTGACAAACCTTCCGCGGAGAATATGAACGTCCTGGATATGGACGGGATCCATTCTGACGTATATCCCGCGGGAATCTGAAAAAAGTAACAGATCAGGCTATTTGGATGTAGTTCCTAAATTTGGGGAGGGAATGACAGACATACCGGATGTGAGTGCATAGGCAACAATTGGAGAAGGCAGGCACAGTGTTATTTAAGGGGGTAGAAAATGCAATCACAGTTTTTTAAATCTTGGAAAAAAAGTATGCGATGGCCAAAGGGTGACTTCAGACAGGAAAAGCATGAAATTGGAGAGGAGCATCAGAATCAGGAAGCAGACATAGAACGAAAAGAAGAAAAGCCAGAGGCCGTTATCAAAACAGAGGAAAATACGGAAGAGGTCTGTGAATCGATCAAACAAAAAGGAGATTTCAGGATGTGCAGAGACGCATTGTTCTGTGATGGGACTTCTTCCTATGTGATACCGCCCGAGCCTGCGGAAGGGCAGAGGATCAGGTTGCGTTTCCGCACGGCCCGGAATAATGTCAGTACGGTCCTTTTGGTGGCGGACTCCGGAATCTATCAGATGGAACGGGTACTCACACGCGGCGTATTTGATTATTACGAGATCAGCTGGAAGCTTGGCAGTGAAACTTTTTCTTACTATTTTGAGATCCACTGCGGAGATGAGGTCTGTTATTATGACCGTACCGGTGTATCGGACGAGATCAAGCCGCATTATTCGTTCCGGATCGTACCGGGATTTTCCACACCGAACTGGGCAAAAGGCGCCGTCATGTATCAGATTTTTGTGGACCGCTTTTATAATGGAAATCCGGAAAATGACGTCAGGGACCGGGAATATATCTATATCGGCGAGCCTGTCAGAAAGGTGGACGACTGGAACGAACTGCCCCACGCCATGGATGTGCGCAGATTTTACGGAGGCGACCTCCAGGGCGTGATGGAAAAGCTGGATTATCTGCAGGAGCTGGGTGTGGAGGTGATCTACTTCAACCCGCTGTTTGTATCGCCTTCCAACCATAAATATGATATCCAGGATTACGATTATATTGACCCGCATCTTGGACTCATCATTCAGGACGGAGGCCAGGCGCTGCCGGACGGAGCCGAGGATAATACGAACGCGGAATTGTATAAAAAGCGTGTCGGAGACCTGGAAAATCTGAAAGCAAGCAACGAACTGTTTATCCGGCTGGTAGAAGAGATCCACCGCCGGGGTATGCGGGTGATCCTTGACGGAGTATTTAACCACTGCGGTTCCTTCAATAAATGGATGGACCGGGAGAGGATCTATGAGAATCAGGAAGGCTATGAGAAGGGCGCGTTTATCAGCAAGGACAGCCCATACCGGAGCTTTTTCCATTTTCATGATAATGCAGATGACGCGTGGCCGTACAATGCCAGCTACGACGGATGGTGGGGGAATGATACCCTGCCGAAGATGAACTATGAGGATTCCCGGAAGCTGGAAGATTATATTATGGCGATCGGCAGGAAATGGGTGTCTCCGCCTTATAACGTAGACGGATGGCGGCTGGATGTGGCGGCGGACTTAGGCCATACCAATGAGTATAACCATGCCTTCTGGAAACGGTTCCGCAAAGAGATCAAAGGGGTTCGGCCGGATGCGCTCATCCTGGCGGAGCATTACGGCGATCCTGCGGAATGGCTGCAGGGGGATGAGTGGGACAGCATCATGAATTATGATGCCTTTATGGAACCGCTGACCTGGTTCCTGACCGGGATGGAAAAGCACAGCGACGAATACAGGCCGGATTTATTAGGAAACGCGGATTATTTTGTCAATACGATGAATCATTTTATGTCCTGTATGCAGACGTCGTCCCTGCAGACGGCGATGAACGAGCTTTCCAATCATGACCACTCCCGTTTTCTGACACGGACCAACCAGGTGGCAGGCCGTCTGGGCAGCATGGATCACAGAGCCGCCGAGGAGGGTGTCAGCCTTGCGGTCATGTCGGAAGCGGTTGCGGTGCAGATGACCTGGATCGGAGCGCCTACGGTATATTATGGAGATGAGGCAGGTCTGTGCGGATTTACGGATCCGGACAGCAGGAGGCCGTACCCATGGGGAAAAGAGAACCGGCGGATGATAGAGTTCCATCGGGAAATGATCAAGATACATAAGAATGAGCGGCCGCTTCGTACAGGATCCTTACGGATGCTGTACTGGGAGAAGGATGTGCTGGCGTACGGAAGGTTTCAGGGTGATGAGCAGGTAGTTGTGATCCTGAACAACAGTGAGAGCCTTCGGGAGGTCACTGTCCCGGTATGGATGGCGGAAGTGCCTGTTACCGGAAGGATGAAACGGCTGATTTATTCCTATGAAGATGGTTTTACAACAAAAAAGGATGAATACATTATTCATAAAGGAGAAATCGTAGTGAATATGGGGCGCCACTCCGTACTTATTGCGAAAACAAAACGGGCAGACGGATGATCTGCCCATTTTCATATCAATGTATGCGGAAAGACTGCCGGTGGCAGGGGTTCAGTATACGAATGTATGCGGGCTGCCGGCGGCAGACTTTCTGTATTGGCGCATTTATGGAGAGGAGGAAAGTCTATGGAGCGGTTATATACACGGTGGGGAAAGGTGCTTGACGCAAATGACATTTTACAGGAATACCCGCGCCCTCTGCTGAGACGGGACAGCTATGTCAATCTGAACGGGTATTGGGATTATGCATTTACGAAGGAATTCAAAAAACCGGAAAGATATGACGGCAGGATCCTGGTGCCGTTTTCGCCCGAAACCATACTTTCCGGGGTGGAACGGCAGCTTAAGCCGGATGAGTATCTGTGGTACCGCCGGCAGTTTGACTGCGTAATGCAGAATGAGGGTATGCGCCTTATCCTTCACTTCGGCGCAGTGGACCAGGCATGCAGGGTATATGTAAATAGAAAAGAGGCCGCCAGGCATGCGGGAGGATATCTCCCCTTTTCCGCAGACATCACGAAGTACCTACGCTGCGGAAGGCTTCCGTCAATGCCGGAGGAAACCGATCCAAGGACAGGAGCAGGACCGTCCGGCGTCTGTCCTGGAGCAGAGGAGCCTGCCAGATCTGAAATGCAGAATGAGATCGTGGTTGCGGTCAAGGATCTGAGCGATACCTCTTACCACGCAAAGGGGAAACAGAAGCTGAAAAAGGGCGGCATGTTCTATACTGCCCAGAGCGGCATCTGGCAGACCGTCTGGATGGAGTACGTGCCGGAGAACTATATAGAGGAGCTGATCACAGAGCCGGAGCTGGATCAAAAACGGGTCCGGATTTTTGTCAGGTCACAGAATACGGCGCCTGTCACGATCCGGATCCAGGCGCCGCGCATCCATGCATCGGCCGATGAGAAGGCATGGGAGCCATCCAAACGGACGGAAGAGCCGCACACGGAAGCAGCGCGTATCCGTCATCCGGAACCAATGCAGACGCAGGCATCCGGACAGTTCACGGCTTCGGACGGTCCGGAGCGGCCTTCGATGACAGCGGAAATTTCCGGCATGTCCAATGCGTATCTTGAAATTCCGATTCCGGAGGTCTGTCCGTGGACCTGCGAGGAACCCTGGCTCTACGATTTTACTGTAACCATGGGGGAGGATCAGGTACGAAGCTACTTTGCTCTCCGTACATTTACTGTGGAACCGGATGCGGAAGGGATTCCCCGCATCTGCCTGAATGGAAGGGTTCAGTTCCAGAACGGCGTTCTTGACCAGGGCTACTGGCCGGACGGGCTGTATACCGCGCCCTCGGACGATGCGCTGATCTTTGATATTCTGGAGATGAAGAAGCTGGGCTTCAACATGATCCGAAAGCATATCAAGATTGAACCCCAGAGATGGTATTATCACTGCGACCGCCTGGGAATGGTGGTGTGGCAGGACATGGTGAACGGGGGAACCTACTACAGGCATTGGTTTGTGACCTACGCCGCGACGTTGATCTCCTGGAAAAAATGGAAGATGGCAGATATCTATCCCCATCTGCTGTCGCGCGCCCATAAGGAGGGCCGGCTGGAATTTGTCCGGGAGATGAAGGAGACGATCCGGATCCTGAAAGGACATCCGTCCATTGCGGTATGGGTGATCTTCAATGAAGGCTGGGGGCAGTTCCAGACAGAGGACATGACGAGGATCGTAAGGCTCTGCGACAGCACACGTCTGATCGACCAGGCAAGCGGATGGTTTGACCAGAAGGGCGGGGACCTGCAGAGCATGCACAATTATTTCTTTAAGCTGGAATTTGCGGCAGAAAAGGAGCGCGCTACCGTATTGTCGGAATTTGGAGGATATTCCCTGCGGGTTGCGGGACACAGTGCCTGCAGCAAGCTCTATGGCTATGGAACGCATAAAACACTGGACAGCCTGAATGCCGCGTTTCAGGCGCAGATGGCAAAGGTAAAGGAGCAGATCCCAAAAGGATTGTGTGCCAGTGTTTATACACAGCTGAGCGATGTGGAAGAAGAGATGAACGGGATTTTCACCTATGACCGGGAAATACGGAAGATAATCCCTTGACATTTTTGGGACCGTATGCTAACATTTCAAAGCAGGCACTTGCGGAGGTTCTGTCTGTGAGGGCAGGGCGAATTAGAAGTGGTAACACGGCATACAGCCGTCTTCTTATGAATCATCAGAATATGATTTTTGAGAAGGCGGTTTTTACTTTTAAGAAAGAAGGAGAGATAAAAATGTCAGAGAGACCAAAGTATTACATCACAACTGCGATTGCCTATACATCTGGCAAACCGCATATCGGCAACACCTATGAGATTGTTCTTGCGGACGCGATCGCTCGGTACAAGAGGATTCAGGGATACGACGTATTTTTCCAGACCGGGACGGATGAGCACGGGCAGAAGATCGAGCTGAAAGCAGCAGAGGCAGGGGTATCGCCGAAGGAGTTTGTAGACGGCGTATCTACCGAGATCAAACGGATCTGGGATCTGATGGACACCTCTTATGACAAGTTCATCCGCACAACGGACGGATACCATGAGAAGCAGGTGCAGAAGATATTCAAGAAGCTGTACGACAAGGGGGACATTTACAAGGGATATTATGAAGGAATGTACTGTACGCCCTGCGAATCCTTCTTTACCGAGTCCCAGCTGGTGGACGGAAAATGTCCGGACTGCGGGCGCGAGGTGCAGCCGGCCAGGGAGGAGGCATATTTCTTCAAAATGAGCAAATATGCCGACAGGCTGATCAAACATATCAACACCCATCCGGAATTTATCCAGCCCGTATCCCGGAAAAACGAGATGATGAACAATTTCCTGCTTCCGGGCCTGCAGGATCTGTGCGTGTCCAGAACCTCCTTCAAATGGGGGATTCCGGTAGATTTTGATCCGAAGCATGTAGTCTATGTATGGCTGGACGCACTGACCAACTACATTACCGGGATCGGATACGAGTGCGACGGGGAAAGCACGGAACAGTTTGAGCATGACTGGCCGGCTGACCTGCATCTGATCGGAAAGGACATCATCCGTTTCCATACCATTTACTGGCCCATTTTCCTGATGGCGCTGGATCTCCCACTCCCGAAGCAGATCTTCGGCCATCCGTGGCTGCTCCAGGGGGACGGCAAGATGAGCAAATCACGGGGAAATGTACTGTATGCGGACGAACTGGTGGATTTCTTCGGCGTAGACGCAGTCCGCTACTTCGTACTCCACGAGATGCCGTTTGAAAATGACGGCGTCATTTCCTGGGAGCTGATGGTGGAACGGCTTAACTCCGATCTGGCCAACACGCTGGGCAACCTGGTCAACCGTACCGTATCCATGACCAACAAGTATTTCGGCGGCGCAGTGACGGACAAAGGCGCGGTGGAAGAGGTGGATGCCGACCTAAAGGCTGTAATGGAGCATGCGGCGAAAGCGGTAGACGCGAAGATGAACGAGCTCCGTGTGGCGGACGCGATGACAGAGATCTTCAATCTGTTCAAGCGCTGCAACAAATATATTGATGAGACAATGCCCTGGGTGCTTGCAAAGGAGGAGGCGAAAAAGGACCGTCTGGAGACCGTGCTGTGGAATCTGATCCAGGGGATCTCCGCAGGCGGAAGGCTTCTGGAGGCATTTATGCCTTCCACCAGCCAGAAGATTCTGGCGCAGCTCAATGAAGGCCATGTGACAGACAAGCCGGAGATTCTGTTCCAGCGTCTGGATCTGGAGGAAGTGATGAAAAAGGTGGAAGAGCAGCATCCTCCGGTGGAGGAAGAGGCGGATCAGGGTTCCGCGGAGAAGGAAGAGAGCGTGATCGACATGGAGGCAAAGCCGGAGATTACGTTTGAACAGTTCGGCGCCCTGCAGTTCCAGGTGGGCGAGATCATTGCCTGCGAGGAGGTGCCGAAGTCCCGGAAGCTCCTCTGCTCCAAGGTGAAGATCGGAAGCCAGGTGAAACAGATCGTATCCGGGATCAAGGCCCATTACACCCCGGAAGAGATGGTCGGCAAAAAGGTCATGGTGCTGGTGAACTTAAAGCCAGCCAAGCTGGCAGGAGTTCTCTCGGAAGGAATGCTGCTCTGCGCGGAGGACGCGGACGGTGTTCTGTCCCTCATGGTTCCGGAAAAGGAGATGCCTGCGGGAGCGGAGATCTGTTAGGAGCCGTAGAAAAATAACGGATGCGGATTGCGCGGCGTCATGCAGTCCGTATGCTTCGAAGACAGTATAGATATATTTTGAAAGCCCTGCTTGAGTGCGGGGCTTTTGCTTTTGTTACGGATATATAAATAAGTGATCTATTTGTCAGAATCTAATTAAATTTCAGAAAATTACATTCAAAACAAACAATTATAAATTTATTGGAAAAATATTCAAAAAATGTGTTGACAAATAAGAAGCCCTGTGGTATTATAAATTCAATCCAAAAGAGATACAACCATCGAAGCAATCGACAGGATATCTCACATAGGAGCCATTTTCCGGGGGAGACATAACTTATATAATCATCAGATTCTGGTCCGGAGGGTGGTTGGAATATTAAGAAAAGGAGGTAAAGGTCCCGTGGACAGTATAGAACTCATTACAATTCAATATGTCAGTGGTACGGCAGATGTACATTCCTGTGAAGAAGAGACCTTTACTTATTTGAGATAAAGGAATCCGGTAAAATAGTATGAAAAGGATGAACAATCGGAGAGTATGAGGATGCCGGATGATAATCAAGAGACTCAGCATTTGCAGACATATTGAATACAGGTGCCACAGATAGCAGGATTTCCGGGATGTGTAAAGAAACATCGGAGAGATTCCATTTTTTATAAAAGTATTCCAGGTTATAGGAAGAATAATTTAGTAGATTGTTGGAATATTGATGAACAATACTGCAGCAGGCAAACGATTATAGATGGAATAACTAAAGGTGATACTTTAAAGAGATGAATATATGGAGAGGAGCGGAGAAAGCGAACGTACATATACCTGCTAAAGTATTTATATAAAAAGTAAAGGTCTTACAGGAGTGGGAGTCGAGAGGTTCCTCCGATTTTTAAAATAAAAAGAATGAAAAAACTAAATAAATCATAAAAAATGCATCTTCAACAAGATTTGAGGATGCATTTTTTTGACATTATTCGATAGTTATGGTACACTATGGGGAAGAATGGTTACAGGGTGCTCATAGTAACGAAAAATACACACAATAATAACGAGGTGATCGGCAGTGGACAAATATGAGTATAAGCTGAAGACAGGACAGATGCTTGAACTTATGGAGGACGGTGCATTTAATAAGGCTGCGGAGATCGCAGACAGTATTGACTGGAAAAGAGTGCGCAATACGAAGATGCTGACAGATGTCAGTGATATCTATGAAAAGAACGGGGACTATCAGAAAAGCTACGAAGTTTTGAACATTGCTTATCACCGTGCGGAGGGGAGTAGGAAGATCGTATATCGTCTCTGTACGCTTGCGCTGAAAACGAAGAATGTAGATGAAGCGATTGACTATTATGATGATTTTCAGCAGATCGCGCCGAAGGATCCCAACAAGTTCATACTCAGGTATCAGATCCTGCGTGCTCAGAGAGCGCCCATTGAGCAGCAGATCGAAGCTCTGGAGTCGTTTAAGAAAGCGGAGTATATCGAAGAGTGGGCATATGAACTGGCAAAGCGTTATCAGGAAGCGGGAATGACAGCGGAATGTCTGGAAGAATGCGATGACCTGATCCTTTGGTTCAATGAAGGAAAGTATGTCTATCAGGCTATGGAGCTGAAGATGCAGTATAAGCCGCTGACGCCGTCACAGCAGGAAAAGTATGACAATCGGTATGCCAGGATGTCCAATGAGACGATGGAGATGCCGAACGTGGTGGAATATAGCAGCCAAAAGGGTGAAGCCGCAAAGGAAGAGTCCGTAGAGGAGATGCTCGCAGAGGCAGATGGTGTGCAGGCAGAGAAGGATGAGCAGCCTGCGCAGGAGACGAAGAAGCGGGAGATAACAGGAAGAAAGATCGGCAGTACCATGAAGCTTGATGAAGCACTGAAAAGCCTGCTGAATCTGGGCATGGGAGAAGAGGACAAAGTCAGGGACTCTTCCAGCGATCCGGTCAGTACAGACGTGGTATTTGAAGAAGATAAGTTCATGGGGGCCATTGAAGAAATTGAATCTGTTGCGGATCTGAAGCTGGTGGATGAGATCTCCGGCCAGAAGGGGCTGCGGGAGCTGAAGGTGGATCCGGACCTGGAGGAACTGATTCCGGATGCATTTCCGGATGACGCGCCGGAAGCAGACGGAAGCGGCCATATTGAACCTGTTACGACCATTATGCAGCCTATACATTCCGAGCCGGCGGAGCCGGCTGAGAAGCCTGAACCGGCTGTCAGCGAAGAGAAGACTCTGGAAGAGCTGTATGCGGAAGCGGGAGAGTCTCCGGATACTCTGGGGATTCATATCGTTGAGACGAAGACGGGACTCAGCGGAGATACCAGGGAATTTGGAACTGTCTTGTCCGGTGATACCAGGATATTGGATAAAGGTACTCTGGATATGATCACAGGACTTGGCGTGGAGGCCGGCGGCGCTTCTGCGGAATCCGAAGAAGCCGCGGCAGTCTCTGCGGAGCCGGAAACAGACCAGGTGACCGCCGGGACGGATGAAAAGGCCGGAGAAGTGATTGCGGAACTGGATGAGGAAGCCAGAAAGATCTTTGAAGAGCTGGATGAGGAAGCCAGAAGAACCATAGAAGAGCTGGAAGAGGAAGAAGAGCAGCCTTTTGAGAACATGAATGCGTTGACGGCAAAGGCTTCTTCTGCTGAAGGCAGAGATCAGGTGGAGGGGCAGATGAACCTTCTGGATATGATGTCTGATCTGGGGGAGGAAGCGGCGGACAGCCAGGCTAAATCGGCGGAGAGAAAGCCGGGAGAACCTATTCTGCCGCTGGATATTCAGAGAATGATCGACGAGATTGAAGGCGTCATTCCGATGGAAGAGCCGGCGGAAAGGGAAGAGCAGGAGGAAAAACCTGCCGTACAGCCGGATCAGGAGCCTGCGGAGAATATGGGAGCGGTGGCGGAAAATCTCCGTGTGGATGAGTCCTCCGAGTGGTTTGAGGATTATGACGATGTTCTGGACGAGGAAGAATATCCGGATGAGCAGCCCGCGGATGATGAAGGACCGGAGAACGAGGCATATCCGGAGGATATAGAGATCAGCTTCGGCGGAGAGGATGAGGAAGAGACAGAAGGATATGAGGAAGAAGCTGAGTACGGAGAGATCAGCGACGGAGCCGGAGAACGGTTTACGATAGAGTACCAGGAAGACGAGGAGTTCGAATATGAGGATGAATATCCGAATGAGGAACCGGAGTATGAAGAGCCGGAACTGGAAGAAATAGAACCTGCTTATAATGAAGCAGGGCAGGGATATGAAGTCTCCGAACCTGGATATGCGGAGGAAGAGACCGGATATGAGGCCTCCGAGCCGGAGTATGAAAGTATAGAACCGGGATATGAAGAAACCGAACCTGAATATGGGGAGGAAGAGACCGAATATGAAGCTTACGGGCCGGAGTATGAGGAAGCCGAAGCGGAATACGAAGGGATAGAAACGGGGTATGAAGAAGCTGAACCTGAATATGGGGAGGAAGAGACCGGATATGAAGCTTCCGAGCCGGAGTATGAGGAAGCTGAAGCGGGGTATGAAGGTATAGAAGCGGAATATGACGGCGCCGAGCCGGAATACGGGGAGATCGAGTCCGGATACGAGGATGAACCGGAATATGAAGAACTGGAACCCGGATATGAGGCTGCGGAGCCGGAGTATGAAGACACCGGAGAAGAATATGAGGACGACGGATATGAGACCGGGGAACCCGAGTATGCTGAAATCTACGAAGACGAAGAGCCGGAATACGAAGAGGAATATGAGGAGTATGATCCGGAATATACAGCTGAATATGAGGATGAGGAAGCTGTATATGAGGGAGAATACGAGGATGGACAGTATGACGAGGAAGCGGAATACGAGGGTGGACAGTATGACGAGGAAGCGGAATACGAGGATGACTATGAGCTAGATTACGACGAAGGGTATGCCGAAGAGGATGACTACGAAGGGAACTATGAGGAAGAGGAGTATTACGAAGAGGATGCGTATTATGAGGAAGAGGACGCAGAGTATGATGCTGCTTCCGCGGAAGTAGATCTGGAACATGAGTTCCGGCCCCAGAGGTCTTCCGGGAGACGGTATGACGAGCGTGAGGTTCCGGATGAGGAAGAGGAGATTGATATCCTTTCCAAGTCTACTCCGCTCAGCCGAAAGGAAACTGCAAAGCTGATCGCCACCGGAAAGACTTCGCCTTTGCCGATGGATGAGATCTCTGATGCCCTTTCCCTGTCAGACACGGGATTTGTCGTACATGGAAGATATGACCTGAAAACGCAGAGCGGAATCGGCACAAGGGCAGGACTGACGGAAGAACAAAAGAAGCTGTTTTCCTACTTTGTACCGGTCCGGGGCATGAGCGAACAGCTCGTGGATGTGCTGGAGCAGGATAAAAACTGTACCAACCGGAGAGGAACTTCCAATACCGGCAACCTTCTGATCATTGGAAACAAAGGAAATGGAAAAACCGTACTTGCCGTGGACGTGGTAAAAGCAATTCAGAAACAGCGGAATATCCGACAGGGAAGGGTTGCGATCGTGACCGGAGATTCGCTGAATAAAAAGAAGATCAGCGACATTTTCAGCAAGCTGTACGGCGGCGCGCTGATCATTGAAAAAGCCGGCAAGATGAATGAAAAAACAGTAGCACGTGTGAACAAGGCCATGGAAAGGGACACCGGAGAGCTTTTGATCGTACTGGAGGACCAGCGAAAACCCCTTGACCGTCTGCTGACGTCCAACAGGGAGTTCCGGAGAAAGTTTACAAGCCGCCTGGAGGTTCCGATCCTGATCAATGATGAGCTTGTTACATTCGGCCAGACCTATGCGCAGGAAAATGGATACCAGATTGATGAGATGGGGATCCTTGCCCTATACAGCCGGATTGATATGCTGCAGAGGGAAGACCATGCCGTGACCATTGCGGAGGTCAAGGAAGTGATGGACGAGGCAATGGAGCATTCACAGAAAGCATCTGCGAAAAAGCTGGTGAAGCGTGTGCTGGGGAAAAACAGGGATGATTCAGATCGGATCATATTGACGGAAAAAGATTTTAATTGATCAACCTCCTGGCCAATCAGCGCGGTGATTGGTCAGGGTGTGATATGGAACTGATGACCTCCTCATTAGAATGCGGCTTCATGGCGGACCTTGCTAATGAGGAGTTTTTTTATCATTTACCTTATGAAACGGCCGAATGACCATAATGGGGATGCCCTTTGGATATTTGCGTAAAGCCGGCTGCAAAACAGAGAGGACAGAAGGATGAGACAGATGGATTTAAAGGCGCTTGCCAAAATAAACTTGGGACTGGACGTACTTGGGAGAAGGGAAAATGGATATCACGATGTACGTATGGTCATGCAGTCTGTTTATCTGTATGATAATGTAAGGCTGGAAGCCAGGGAAGAACCGGGGATTGAGCTTTCGTCCAACCTGTACTATCTCCCGGATGATTCGGGGAATATCGCATATAAGGCAGCACAGATGATGATAGAGGAATTTCATCTGGAAGGAGGGGTGCGCATTACATTGGATAAGCACATCCCTGTGGCAGCAGGCATGGCGGGAGGAAGCTCCAATGCGGCGGCGGTGCTGTTCGGAATGAACCGTCTGTTCGGGCTGGAGCTTACCCGTCAGGAGCTGATGGAGCGTGGGGTTCAGCTGGGAGCGGACGTACCCTACTGCATTCTGCGGGGAACCGTGCTGGCAGAGGGCATCGGCGAAAAGCTGACGGTTCTGCCTTCCATTCCCAAGTGCGCGGTGCTGATCGCCAAACCGCCAGTCAGCGTGTCTACGCGGGTGGTCTATGAAGCGCTGGATTCGAAAGAGATCGTGAAGCATCCGGATATTGACGGACTGATCCGGGCGCTGGAGGAGGGGAGTCTGAAACATGCGGCGGCATGCATGGGAAATGTGCTTGAGGATGTGACGATCCCCAAATATCCTGTAATCCGGGAAATTAAGCAGGAAATGATGGAGGCTGGAGCTCTGAATGCGATGATGAGCGGAAGCGGGCCGACCGTATTCGGACTGTTTGAAAATAAAATAAAGGCAAGAAATGCCCAGGAAAGGATCAGAAGAAAAGCTCTGGCAAAACAGGTCTATGTGACCAACGTACATAATGCAAGGAGGGAATGAGGGATGGAGCCTGGATTTGAAGTAAATATGAATGATTTTCTGCCTCTCCGAGACGTGGTGTTCAATACGCTGCGGCAGGCAATCCTGCGGGGCGAATTAAAGCCCGGAGAACGGCTTATGGAAATCAAGCTTGCCAATAAGCTGGGCGTCAGCCGGACTCCGATCCGCGAGGCCATCCGGAAGCTGGAGCTGGAAGGCCTGGTACTTATCATTCCCCGGCGGGGCGCAGAGGTTGCGCAGATCACGGAAAAAAGTCTCCGGGACGTGCTGGAGGTGCGGCGCTCACTGGAAGCGCTGGCAGTTCGGCTTGCATGCGAGCGGATGCAGGCACAGGGGCTGCAGGATCTGAAAAATGCGGAAGAGGATTTTGAGAAGGTCCTGGGAAACGACGATATTACGGTTGTAGCCGAAGCAGATGTCGCATTCCATGACATCATCTATATGGCAACGGACAACCAGAGGCTAATTCAGCTCCTGAGCAATTTCCGGGAGCAGATGTACCGTTATCGGGTAGAGTATCTGAAGCGGAAGGAATGTCATCCAAAGCTTTTGGAGGAGCATCAGGGGATCATCCGCGCTATTGAAAACGGCGAAGTGGAGACAGCGACGCAGATCACCTGCCAGCATATTGATAACCAGGTAGAATGGGTCAGTGATATCCTGCGCGGACAGGAATAATGGCAGGGCACGTCTGGCCAGGGCGCGGCATCCTTGGAATTTTTCGGCATACGGTATATTTGCGGGAAAATAGGCAATACTTTCGATATCAAAAATGTTTTCGGAATGCTTATGCAGTGAAGCATTCGGGGACAAGAGGATGGAGGAAGTATACATATGAAACAAAACCGTATGATTCTGATACTCTCATTGCTTCTTGCGGCAATGGTCACCTGGTTTCTGATGTGGAGGACCGGCATGGAGGCCAGAGAGAGGATGCAGGAGCATCTGGCAGGAGAGGTCCTGCGGTTCCATATCCTTGCCAACAGCGACAGCGAAGAAGACCAGACACTGAAAATCACAGTGAGGGATCGGATCCTGGATTATCTGAAAGAAGAGATGCCGGAGACAAAGAACGCCCAGGAGACTGCCCGCTGGATCCGCAGACATGTGGACGAGCTGGAAGAGGTGGGATGCAGGACCATGGAGGAACAGGGGTATGATTATCCGGTCAATGCCGCGGTCACGACATGCTGGTTTCCGGACCGGACCTACGGGGATATGACATTTCCGTCGGGAAATTATGAGGCGCTTCGGGTCGAGCTCGGAGACGCGGACGGGCATAACTGGTGGTGCGTGCTGTACCCCAGCCTCTGCTTCCAGGATGCGTCGAATGCAGTAGTCCCTGAGGAGGGAAAGCAGCAGCTTAAGAATGTGCTGACAGAGGAAGAATATGCCCATATGACCACAGAAGCCGATTTTCAGATCAAGTGGTATTTTTGGGAGCGGTGGAAAGGATAAGAAAAATGAGATATACATTTGACAGCAGAGTAAGATACAGCGAGGTGGATCATCAGGGGACACTGACTCTGCCGGCGCTGATGAACTACCTGCAGGACTGCAGCACCTTCCAGTCAGAGGACATCGGGGTAGGACTGTCCGTCCTGCGGGAGAGAAAACGGGCGTGGCTTCTCTCCTACTGGCAGGTGGAAGTCAGACGATACCCGAAGCTGGGAGAAAGAATCACGGTGGGTACGCTGGCTACCGGATTTAAAGGCTTTTTCGGAAACCGGAATTTTTACATAGATGACGAAAATGGAAACCGCCTGGCCTGCGCCAATTCCATATGGGTATTCATGGACGCGGAGGCAGGCAGACCCGTAAAGCCCGGGGAAGAGGAGATTGCGCCCTACGGTCTGGAAGAGCCGCTGGAAATGGATTACGAAGGCAGGAAGATCCGGCTTCCGGAGGCTGCGCAGGCGCTGGAGCCGTTCCCGGTGAGAAGGGCGCATATCGATACTAACGAACACGTGAATAACAGCCAGTATATCCAGATGGTCATGGACTTGCTTCCGGGGGACTTTCCTGTTCACAGGCTGCGGGTGGATTATAAAAAATCTGCCGTTATGGGGGACAGCATTTTCCCGAAGCTTTCCCGGGAAGAGGGAAGGACAGTCGCAGAGCTGTGTGATGACACGGGCCGCACCTATGTGGTGGCGGAACTGAAATGAAAAGCCGGCCTGCTGCCGGGAAATCAGATGTGACAATAGGTAAAGAGAATAGGATGACAGGATAAAAAAATAAAGGAGCAAAAAAAGATGAAGTATGATGTGATCATTATCGGCGCAGGCCCGGGAGGGATCTTTTCTGCGTATGAGCTGGTGAAAGGAAACAAGGATCTGAAGATTGCTGTGTTTGAAGCCGGCAGTCCGCTGGAAAAGCGGAACTGCCCGATCGACGGGAAGAAGATTAAAAGCTGCGTGAACTGCAAGACCTGCGCGATCATGAGCGGCTTTGGCGGCGCAGGCGCATTTTCCGACGGGAAATATAATATCACCAACGATTTCGGCGGGACCCTGCATGAGCATATTGGGAAAAATGAGGCGATCTCCCTCATGGAATATGTGGATGAGATCAATATGTCCCACGGCGGCGAGGGCACAAAGATGTATACCACCGCAGGCTCCAAATTCCGCAAGCTCTGTCTGCAGAATAAGCTGAATCTTCTGAACGCGTCCGTGCGTCATCTGGGAACGGACATCAATTATGTGGTCCTTGAAAACCTGTATGCGGAACTCAAGGACAAGGTAGAGTTCCGTTTCCACCATCAGGTGGACCATATTGAACTGTTGGAACAGGGCTATCGTGTGTTCTGCGGAGAACAGTCGGACGACTGTGACAAGTGTATCGTTTCTGTGGGCAGGAGCGGCAGCAAATGGATGGAAGAGGTCTGTCAGGAACTGAATATCCCGACCAGCTCCAACCGGGTAGATATCGGCGTGCGTGTGGAGCTTCCGGCGGAGATCTTCTCCCACCTGACGGATGAGCTGTATGAAAGCAAGATCGTATACCGGACGGAAAAATTTGAGGACAATGTGCGGACCTTCTGCATGAATCCGTATGGGATCGTAGTCAATGAAAATACGAAGGGAATCGTGACTGTAAACGGGCACAGCTACGAGGATCCCAAAAAGCAGACGGAGAATACCAACTTCGCCCTTCTGGTTGCGAAGCATTTTTCGGAGCCGTTCAAGGACAGCAACGGATATGGGGAAAGTATTGCAAGATTGTCCAATATGCTGGGCGGCGGAGTGATCGTGCAGCGCTTCGGAGATCTGATCCGGGGGCGCAGAAGCAACTGGAAGCGAATTGAGGAAGGGCTGGTGCGCCCGACGCTGGCAGCGACACCGGGAGACTTAAGCCTTGTCCTGCCCAAGCGGATCTTGGACGGCCTGGTCGAGATGATCTATGCCCTGGATAAGATCGCGCAGGGGACAGCCAATGATGATACGCTTCTGTACGGCGTAGAGGTCAAATTTTATAATATGGAAGTTAATATAGACGAGAACCTGGAAACACCGTATAAGGGGCTGTATGTGATCGGAGACGGCAGCGGCGTGACCCATTCCCTGTCCCATGCGTCGGCCAGCGGTGTGCATGTGGCGCGGCATATCCTGAGTGGCGCGTGTTCTGCGGATTGATGCCGTGGGCATCCGGATTGGAGAGAGCCGGGCCGTACTGCGAGTGGAAACAGGAAGAGCAGCCGTTTGCAGGTGCGGTTCGGTTATAAATATAGAAAGGAACGAGAGATGAAATTAGGAGAAAAGCAGGTACTGACCGTGGTAAAGAAAGTCTCCTTCGGCGTATATCTGGGAAATGATGAGCAGAGGGTACTTCTGCCGAAAAAGCAGGTGCCGGCGGGGATCGAACCGGGAGACCCGGTGGAAGTATTTTTGTATAAGGATTCAGATGACAGGCTGATCGCCACCACCCGGGAACCCAAGTTGACGTTGGGGAAGCTGGCGGTGCTTCGGGTGGCGGATACCAACAGGATGGGGGCATTTCTGGACTGGGGACTGGATAAGGACTTGTTTCTGCCCTTTAAGCAGCAGACCGCGAAGGTGCAGAAAGGGGATCAGTGCCTGGTGTCTCTGTATATTGATAAGAGCGAAAGACTGTGCGCCACGATGAAGGTATACCACCTTCTCCAGACAGATTCCCCTTATCAAAAGGATGATAAGGTCACAGGCATCATTTACGATACCAGTGATAATTTTGGAATCTTTGTGGCAGTGGATGACAGGTATTCCGCCCTGATCCCCAGGAAGGACGCGGTGGGCGCTCTTCGTGTGGGCGAACGTGTGGAAGCCAGGGTCACTGCAGTAAAGGAGGACGGCAAGCTGGACTTAAATCTGCGGGACAAGATCCCGGAGCAGATGGACAAGGATGCGGAAATGATCCTGGAAGTGATCCGGGGATACGGCGGGGAGCTGCCCTTTAACGACAAGGCAGATCCGGAAAGGATCCGCCAGGAATTTGGCATAAGCAAGGCAGCCTTCAAGCGCGGGGTCGGAAGACTTTTGAAGGAAAGAAAAATAGAGATTCTGGATCAGGGGATCCGGATGAAATGAAATATGCGGACAGGCGCCTGATTTTCAGGCGCCTGTCCGCATTGTTGGGGAGGTTACAGCACCTTATTGCTTTTTGCGGGCCGGAAGGTCAGAATGTACTTCATGGGGCACATTCTGGCGGAATATCTTTGGCGTTGTACCCATAATGCGCTTAAACAGTCGCGCAAAATAATAGATATCTGGAATACCGCACTTCTGGACAATGGATTTAATGGGCAGATTCGTGTATAACAATATCCAAAAATAATACAAAGAATCCAAAAAATTCTCTCTATAAATGAATAATGTAGAAAAATATAATGAAAAATAATACAAAGCAATGTAGAAAAACAGAAGGGTTTTTATATGAAATGCCCAAATATAACTGGATATATACATTGCGGAAATAAGGAGGAACAATATGCGGAATATTGTCAATTTGAACAGGGACTGGAGATTTATACAGGAGGACGCGGGACTGCCGGAGGAGTTTCCGTCGCGCTGGAAGCAGATTGATCTGCCGCACACATGGAATGCGGTGGACGGCCATGACGGGAACGGGAGTTATGCCCGCGGCAGATTCTGGTATGCAAAGAGCTTCCGGAAGCCTGTCCAGCCGCTGGAGGGAGGAAGGGTCTATGTAGAGATCCCGGCGGCGGGGCAGCAGGCCGAGGTCTTTGTAAACGGAACCAGCGTGATCTATCATGAAGGCGGATATTCCACATTCCGCGCGGATATTACGGATCTGTGCAGAGAGGATGAGGACAATCTTCTGGTGATCGCATGCAGCAATGAAAATAAAAGCAGTGTATATCCCCAGTCAGCAGACTTTACATTTTACGGCGGGCTTTACAGGGGCGTGAACCTGATCAGTGTGCCGAAGACACACTTTGAGCTGGAATACTACGGAGGGCCGGGTATCCAGATCACGCCAAAGCCGTGTGAGGACGGCGGAGCAGTGTTTGAGATGGAGTCCTGGATAGCAGGCGGGGATGAAAATTTTACCGTGATGTATTTCGTCCTGGACGCCCGGGGAAAGGAAGTGGCTGCGGGAGTCCGGCCGGCGGATGATACGAAGCTTACGCTGTATGTTCCCGAAGCTCATCTGTGGGAGATCGACGATCCCTACCTGTATACGGTGACAGCTACTTTGCAGCGGCGCAATGAAGCATATGACGAGATCTCTGCAAGAGTGGGCGTGAGAAGCTTTTCCTGTGATCCGGAGAAGGGATTTATCATCAACGGAAAAGAGATACCATTACGCGGTGTGAGCCGCCATCAGGACCAGCTTTATAAAGGAAACGCACTGACCAGGGAAGACCATTATGAGGATGCCAGGCTTATCAAAGAGCTGGGCGCGAATACCATCCGGCTTGCGCATTATCAGCATTCTCAGGACTTTTACGATGCCTGTGATGAGATGGGATTTGTCGTATGGGCGGAGATCCCGTTTATCAGTGTGATGAATCCGGACCCGGACGCGCATCAGAACTGCATCAGCCAGATGAAGGAGCTGATCATCCAGAATTACAACCATCCGTCGATCTGCTTCTGGGGAATTTCCAATGAGATCCTGATCGGCGGGATCTCGGATCAGCTGGTAGAGAACCATAAAGAATTGCATGCATTATGCAAGGAACTGGATCCCACCCGCCTGACTACGATCGCGCATGTGACTATGACCCCTGTGGACAGCCCGATACATGATATTACCGATGTAGAGAGCTATAACCACTACTTCGGCTGGTACGGCGGAAGGATGGAGGATAACGGCCCCTGGATGGATCATTTCCATGAAGTACATCCGAAGATCTGTCTTGGCCTGTCCGAATACGGCTGTGAAGGGATCATTACCTACCACGGCCCGAATCCGGCCTGCAAGGATTACAGTGAGGAATACCAGGCATTGTACCATGAGCATATGGCGAAGATGCTGGACGAGCGTCCCTGGATCTGGTCCAGCCATGTGTGGAATATGTTCGACTTCGGCTGCGCGGCGCGTGACGAGGGCGGTGTGGCAGGACGGAACAACAAAGGCCTGATGACCATGGACCGGAAGACGAAAAAGGACAGCTATTATATCTACCAGGCATATTGGAGCAAGGAGCCTGTGCTTCATCTCTGCGGCAGGCGTTACGCGCAGAGGGCCGGAGACACGACGGAGATCCGGGTGTACTCCAACCAGCCCTCAGTGGCCTTGTATCTGAACGGGAAGCTTTTGGAAGAGAAATCTGCGGACAAGGTATTTGTATTCCGGGCAGCCCTGGAAGAGGGGCAGAATACCGTGACAGCGGTCTCCGGAGACTTAAAGGACAGTATGACGCTGGAAAAGGTAGAGAAGGAGCCGGCAATCTATGTGCTTCCGGAAGTCAATGAGAGAGCGGAAGGCGTGGCGAACTGGTTTAAGCTGAACGGCGATCTGGATTTGAAAGCGCCTATGGAATTTCCGGAAGGAAAGTACAGCATCAAGGATACGATGGAAGAGATAGCCAAATGTCCGGAGGCCTTTGCAATTGTGGAGGAGGCCGTAAAGCTGGCTATGAATATGAAGGTGACTCCCGGTGAGGGAATGTGGGACATGTTCAAATCCTTGAGCCTGGAAAAGGTTGGAGAAATGGCGGGCTCCATGATGCCGGAGGGGTTTGTGGAAAGTCTGAACGGCAAGCTGACCAGATTCGATAAAGTCTGATCCTGGCGGCAAAAAAGGGGAAGCTTCAATTTGGTCCGTGAACGTATCCCGGTAGAGGCAAATAACCAAAAGCTGGAAGTGGGGAAACTGATCAAGAGCCTTGTAACAAACCGCACGCTGCTCGGTATTATCGCGGCGGCAATCCTGCTCCTGCTGTTCATCTATCCGCTGAACAAAAAGCGAGTGGAGGAGAACTGTGCGGAGCTTGCGGCAAGGCGTGGATAGCGCGGTAATTTCATGTGATAGAAAAGCGGCCATCGGATGCGGCCTCTCGTTTGCGCCGGTCAGGCAATGCTGAATATGGGAATATCCTAAGTGCGAAAGCTGGGATGATAAAAAATAGAAAGAAAGCCGGGGCTGCCTGAAAAGCTGACCTGGCTTTCTTTTGCCATGTACTGCCTGAGATTTTAAGCGGCTACTGTGCTTCCCTGGACGGTATCACAAAAATAAACAGCAGGGAGCTGATGAGGAGCATGTAGGGATAGAGCAGGTTCGGGATGATATCAAAGGCCGACACCTCAAAACCAAGCTCCGTTGCCGCCGAGATCGCTACCAGCATCTGCGCGCCGTAGGGGATCACCCCCTGAAAGACGCAGGAAAAGGTATCCAGGATCGAAGCGGTCTTCTGCGGGGAAATTTCATATTCTTCCGCCATTTCCTTTGCGATCGGATTGGCCATGACGATGGCAACCGTATTGTTGGCAGTAGCAATATCCATGGCGCCGACCAGAAGGCCGATCCCAAGCTGTCCTCCTTTTTTTCCCTTGAAGATCTGCTTGATAAATGCCAGCAGCGCGGCAAAGCCGCCGTATTCGTGGATCAGTGCGCAGATGGCGGATACCAGGATGGCCACCATGGTCGTCTCAAACATGCCGGACGCGCCGGAGCCCATATTGCCGAGCAGTTCCGTCGCCTGTGTCGCCCCGGTCACAAGCATGATAAAGGAACCAGAGACGATGCCGATCAGCAGGACGACAAATACATTGATCCCAAGGATCCCGCCGAACAGAACAAGCACATAGGGGATGATTTGGATCAGGTTGTATTCTTTTACGATGGCATCCCCCACTTCCGCATTCAATGTCTTTAAGAAAAAGATGACCAGTGTCACAAGCGCCGCCGGCAGCGCGATCCCGAAGTTCTGCCGGAACTTGTCCTTCATCTGGCAGCCCTGTCCGTTGCATGCGGCAATGGTGGTATCGGAAATAAACGAAAGGTTGTCTCCGAACATGGCTCCGCTCATGACAACGCCGATACAGAGCGCGGTCCCGAATCCGGAGCCGCTTGCCACGGATACCGCAATGGGGGTGATCAGCGTGATCGTGCCCACAGAGGTTCCCATCGCGAGGGATACAAAGCAGCTTACCACGAAAAGCACCAGAACGGAGAACCGTGCCGGGATGATGGAGAGCAGGAAATAAGCCACACTTTCCGCGCTGCTCCGACCCACTACGCCTACAAAGATACCGGCAGTCAGAAAGATCAGGATCATGGTCATGATGTTCTTGTCCCCCACGCCCTTTGCCATGACCTCCAGCTTGTCGTCAAATTTTAACTCCGGATTCTGGATACAGGCCACCAGAAGCGCAGTCAGAAACGATACCACGATCGGGATATTGTAGAATCCCATAGGGATTTTCAAAACATATTCAAATAAGATCCCCAATCCCAGATAAAGTACGAGAAATACTCCGATAGGCAGCAATGCCTTTCCATTTCTTTTTTGCATGATCATTCCTCCAAGATTTGATAATGGTTACTGTTCACACCCTTTGGGTGCCTCAGTAACAGTATCCAGCCTATTTTAAGTCGCCTTCGGCGAGAGGCTGGATCTTATGGCAAATGTTACTTTATTTTGCCGGACGCCGTGCAGCAGGGTGCACGGCGCCGTGTGAACAGTAACTGATAATGTACTACGGGAAGCTTACTGCGCTGAATGCCGTAGATTCCCGAAAAATACATGATAGAATGATTGTATCATTAAATGAAGAAAATCTCCACAAGAAAAAGAAGAATGATGAGATTAAATTACGTTTCGTTGGTGTTCACCTCTGGACCGTACATCTCTCTGAGCAGCCAGGCAGGCGTACAGCTCCAGGCATGACAGTAACTGTTGATGCATGCAGAACCGTAAGGGCTTTCTTCTTCATTTTCCGGATTATAAAGTTCCCAGAAGGTATCTGCTCCTGCACAGATCATTCCTCCCCAGTAGCATTTCAAATGCTGCATTGCTTTTTGGAGTTCACCTGATAAAAGAAGAGCCTGTACATAAAAGTGATGCATATAAGGAGTTACCATGAGGATAGGGCAATCGGATACCCTGTCCAGCAGTTCTGCGGCCTCTTGTCCCTGGATTACCTCTGCCAGGATCATCCATATCTGGCTGGAGGTGGATACCTGACGTGTCTGGCCGCTGGTAAAGACCTGCCGGCTGCTGTCCCAAAATGTTTTTTTCGCAGCAGAAAACATTCTTTCTTTTCTTTCTGAACACACTGCTTCCAGATTCTTATTGCGGATCAGCATACATAATTTTTTGCCATATTCCAGGCAGGATACAGGAGTCTCTTTTACATAATACAGGCTTGGAATCAATGCCTGAGCTTTTCGGATATAGTTTTCATTTTTGATCATTTTTGCCTGTTCTAGGGTTCAATTTGCTGCCATAAGATATCCTCATCTTTCTTCCAAAGATTATTTATGTGAAGCTGCCTACACATTTATACTTACCTGAAATTATTCAAGCATCTGCAGAAGATGTGCAATTTCCTGTTCTGTCATTGTGGGATCAGTCCGCTTCAGCGTTTCAAGTGTCATCAAAGATCCCATCGAAATTGCTTTCAGAGGATCGGCCTCCTTTGTCATTTCCAGAAAGCGGAGAGAGACTGGATGATTTTTAAATGCTTTCTCCAGCTTTTCATACATTCCTTCGATGCGGATCAGGTCTCCGATATTATGTTCTTTTCCAATATCTAAAAGGATTTCCTGCAATTCTGCAGTCTCCCGAAGCCGGATATCCTGCATGGAGCTTCCGATCGTGATCTCGTATGCTCCGCTTTCCGGCTGCCATTGCCGGGAATCGGCATGATAGCGCATAAATGCTTTCGGATCCAGGAAGATCTCATATTGCAGCATTCCCTGTTCAATGATCTTCAGATTTTTCTGCAGAAAATGATATAAAAAGCAGCCGACCAGCAGGCCTGCACCTAGAAGAAGGAGGGCGGCAGCAGCAATACGGGGGATGACCTGATCTGCCTCTTTTAAGATCACGGAATAGGGAATCATGCACAAAATGTTCCAGCCTAACCGGTGCGTTCGGACAGTGACTGTCAGATATTCCTCATTATTGATTTTACGCATGGCTGAATAAATATAGTATCTGCCGTCTTTATAAGACAGGTAGGGTTTGAGCGCCTGTTCCGTCATCTGCAGATGGTTATTCTTATAAATCTCTCCTTCCTTTCCGCAAATCATGGTATTTTGATTGGATACATAAATATTTTTATCCTCACGCAGATCAAAGAATGCATCGGCAATCACAAAGACTGCTGTTCCGACCGACCGGGAACCAGGCTTCTGTTTGGTATCAGCCACCTGGCGCACAAAATATACCCGTCCGTCCTTTTTGACCCATTTGATCGGAACAGCGGATGTCACCTGACTGCGGAGTTCGGCCATGATATCTCTGACCTGGCCGGCTGTGATTTTTTGATCGGCCGGCGCCTGGTCGTAGTAATAGATTTCTTTTTCTCCAGTTTCCAGGATTACTATGTCCGCATACTTATATAAGGCAGTCATCGACAGAAAACTGCCGGAAAGGTCTAACTGATCGCGGGAATATTTCCAGGGACTTTTTTCAGGTTCCTTTTTTCTGGTCAGCAGATTTTGGATTTCCGGTCTGCTGACAAAGGAATAGGTGCTGTCCTGAAAATCCTGGATACTTTCTTCCACCCGCACACTCACTTGTTTCAGCAGGCTGGGGGCGGAATCTTCCGCAATATGTATCAGTGACTCGCGCATGGTCATATAGCTCATGTATCCGATGCCCCCGCTGCAGATGACTGCGACCAGGATCAGATAAACCATGAGTTTTGTACGGATTTTGGAATCTCTGCTCTTTTTCCAAAAAAAGAGCAGATAAAGAGGACACCTACTACTGATTTTTTCTATATTCTAACATACAAATCTGCATTTTGACAGCAGATGTGTAAACAGTCATTTAATACATCATTTTCGGCGATCAGGTAAACTGCATTTACAATTTTCCTTTATGTGCTAAAATTAGGATAATGATTTTGGGAGAGCGATCTCGGAAGAAGGAGGGGAAGCGAATGTTCAGAGCCGCGGTCTGCGACGACGATCCATGCGTGAGGGAGGAAGTCAGCCGTATCATAAAAGAATGGAAACCGGAGGTTCGGGTGGACTGCTTTGAGTCCGGCGAAAGCCTGGCAGAGGGATATACGCCTTATCATGCCGTCTTTCTCGACATTGACATGAAGGGGATGAACGGCATTGAGACCGGGAAATGGATTCGCGGGCGGGATAAGGAAACGAAGATCGTATACCTGACCGCATATCAGGATTATGTATCCGGGGCGTTCGGCGTCCATGCCTTCCAATATCTCTTGAAGCCGGTGAAGGAGGCTGAAATCTGCAAAGTGCTGGAGGAGATATTTTCTTATATACACACACCCGAAAACAAACCCATCCTGGATTTCCAGACTGTGAACGGACTTTTATGCCTGCCGGCGGAGAAAATCTATTATTTTGAATATGTGAACCGACGGGTGGAGATCGTGACGTCGGATGGAGTGTACGCTATGACAGAAAAAATAGGAAAGGTGGCGAAACGGATGGAAATCTATGGCTTTTCCATGCCTCATCAGAGCTTTGCGGTGAATATGCTGCATGTGCAAAATGTTTTGGCCGGCAGGATCCTTCTGGACAACGGCATGGAGATCCCGCTGGCGCAGAAGCGGCAGAAAGCATGGAAACAGGAGCTGATCGTGTATCTTTCAGGAAGAATGGGAGGGACGTCATGACAAGTATGATACAGATATTTTTCGGACTGG
The DNA here is from genome assembly GCA_009911175.1 of Lachnospiraceae bacterium. Next base: position 57,297 of record QXWX01000013.1, read on the forward strand.
CCGATCTGGCGTCACTGGTGGGCTGTGCCTGGATCATAGTACGTTCCATTCCCTCCGACCGGGAAGAAAGCCGCTGGAAAAAGATTCTTGGCTGGATGGGCTATGCAGCAGTCACGGTTTTTGTCCCCATGTTCTGGCGGAATGACACGCTGACTATGGGAGCAGTCTGCCTTTACTATGTTGTGATGGCTAGGCTGCTGTATTTTCGGGGCAGGCAGGGGATCGCATATCAGATCATCTTCTGCGTTATTCTGCTGGCTACCGAGCTTACAGGCACCTTTGCGGCACGCTATGTCTGGCTGGTAATGCAGCTGGAAGGGATCGTGGTATACAGTGTCCTGGTGGTGTCACGGGTATTTCTGCTTCTTGTGGGAACTTTGATACTGCGTATGATCATACACAGAAGGCTGGCGGACGTACAGTATATCAAAATCCACGGGATGGTCATCGTCCCCGTGGCCAGTATGGTACTTTTATTCCTGTATCTGGTGGCAAGCGATATCTTTCTTGTCAGATACGGATATTACTGGATTGTGATCTATGCCGCACTTTTGCTGGTCATTAATCTGTACTGCCTGTATTTCTGGTATGATGTGGCAAAAAGCGGAGAATTGAAGCATTCGCTTTTGATGATGCAGCAGCAGAGGGAGCTGACGCTGCAGTATTATGAAGAACTGGAGGAGAATTATAACCGTTCCAGGAAGATCATCCACGATATCCGGAACCATCTGCATGTGATCGAGCAAAGCAGCAGGATCGAAGACAGACCTTATATCGAGGATGTGCATGCAATGCTTAATTCTATGGGAATGAAATTTTATACGGAAAATCGGATGCTCAATATTGTGCTGAATGATAAGCTGAAAATCTTTTCCCAGGATCAGGTACAGTGCAGCTTAGGTGGCGTGGGACTGGACTTTATCTCAGATCTGGATATCACCACGATCTTTGCCAATCTCCTGGATAATGCGGCGGAGGAAGGCAGAGGAAAACCAGAGTTCTGGCTTAGGATCCGTGCAGAACAGATTCAGGATTTTATCCTCGTTAAAATGGAAAATCCCTATGCAGAATGTCCGGCAAATGGAAGATCATCCAAACCAGGACATGAAGGGCTGGGGCTGCAGAATGTCCGGCAGGCACTGGAAAAATACCAGGGGGATATGGAGATACGGAAGGCAGAAGGTTTTTTTTCGGTGACGCTTCTGTTTGCGGTGCAGGAGGAGTAGTGCATTGCTGCATTTATATCCGGGCTGACATTGTGCGATATTTCGGAATGCAGAATGTATGGATCACTGTATTTTAGCTTATACGGGGAGGTCAAAACATGATGAGCGGTATCATAGAAAGAATGATAGATCTGGCAGGACTGCTGGAGCGGTTGGCAGGGCTGCTGACGGGTCTGTTCATGGTGATCTGTTTGCTGACAGGCTGTCAGTCTTTGGGAACGGAGCTGCCGGATTCCTTTGATAAAGAAGGGATGGAGGAGAAAGTGCTGTGCGCCATTGGCTGCTTTAACGAGAAGGATTATCAGAGCATCCTGGATATGGGCTGTACGGAATTTCAGGAGTTTCTGACGGCCGAGGAATTTGCGGAACAATGTGATCCGATGCTGGACAAACGAGGGGAGTTCCGGGAGATCGTAAAGACCGTTTCCATGGGCTGCAAGAATGAGGAGGGGGAAGCGGAATACGCAGGGTTCATACTGGTTGCGGATTATGAGGGTGGAAGGATCTGCTTCAATATTACGATCAATCAAAACATGGAACTGATGGAATTTTTAGTTCGATAGAATCGGGAGGAAAATGAGAATGAAATTATCACAGATTGAAAAGAAACAGTTAGGTATTTATGTGCTTATAGCATACGGCATCACATTTTTGATGGGGCTGCCGATGGGGTTGGGCTGCGATCGGGGACTGGATGTCAGTGTATTCCCCAATGCACAGATGCTGTATCCGGCAGCAGGAGTCATGCTGGCGTATCTGATAACGGAAAAAGGAAAAGCTGAGCTGCCGAAACGGTTTTTTGTTACATATCTTGCAGTTACGGTACTGATGCTGGCCAGTGCTGTCGGAAGTGTGTTCCTGCCGGATATCGCCTGGATGGCAGTCTGCAATCTGATCCTGGTCGGCGGAAGTGTACTGGCGTGGATCATGCTGCTTACGGAAAAGAAGGAAAAGCGGATCGCTTATGGCTTGAAGGGGAAGGATATAAAAGCATCTGTATTCTGTGTACTGTTGTTCATAGGTCTCTACCTGCTTCGGGCGATTCTTTCCTATGCGGTATCCGGGCAGATATCCGCAGTGGGAGAGATCGCGGGGAATCCCATGACCTGGATTATGGCAGGATCTCTGATCATCAATTTCTTCCTGGTATTTATCGCCTTTTTCGGGGAGGAATATGGATGGCGGTATTATCTGCAGCCGCTGCTGCAGTCCCGCTTTGGAAAGCGATGGGGCGTGATCCTTCTGGGCGTGGCTTGGGGGCTCTGGCATCTGCCGGTGAACTTCTTCTACTACAGCCCGGGAACCGGTCTGATCAGTGCGGTGGGACAGCAGATCACCTGTATTACGCTGGGGATTTTTTTCGCCTACGCCTATATGAAAACGGAAAATATCTGGGTGCCGGTGGTTCTGCATTTCCTGAATAATAACCTGGTGCCGATCATAACCGGGACGTACAGCGCAGACATCATCCAGGGACAGACCATGAACTGGACGGATCTGATACCGATGCTTGTGGTGAATGGGATTTTATTCGGCGGCTTCCTGGCGGCGAAGGAATACCGGGAGTGAAATTTGTCCAACCGCACTGCTGGGAATTTGTTTGTTTCGCAGATTTACAGATCCATATGCAATTTATGTGGAAACTGCCTTTATGATTTTGGGAAATGCTGTATGTCCGCAGTATATTGCGGGTATACAGCTATTTCCCATATGTCCGTTCTGTTTTACTTTAATAGCCATTGATATTTCCTGCACTGCTGTAAGAGTATATCATAGACTCTATGCCTGATATCCTCCGGATATATCTGCTCCTGATTCAGCAAGTCCTGGATTTCTTTTTCACCGAAGGAGAAAAAGAGGGCTTCCCCATACAATTTTTCGGCAGTATCCAATTGCTCTTCAAAAGAACTGCAAAATGTCTTTGCGGCCGCATGGGGAATCAGTTCGATGATATCCTGCCCCAAAGGATAATCCATGGCTGTATCGGCCAGCAGAGACGCTCCCTGGTCGAAAAACGGGCAATAATCATATCCGAACGGCTGGGAGATTTCCCCGTCGTTTTTTTATTCTTATCCAAAACTGTCAAAAATTTTGAAACACAGAAAATATGTGAAAAATAAACAAAAATAGATCTTGAAAGTAAAGAATACACGATTAAACACAGAAAAGAAATTGTAATATATGCTGAAAATCTTTGAAACGCAGAAAACAAATTGACAAAAACAAAGATTAGGAGTACTATATAGGTACATCAAGTAACAACGTTTCCGGCCGGAAAACGGAAGATGCGAGAAGCAAATAAAAAGCGAAAGTGGAACTTATTTTTTCAGGAAAGAAAAGGAGAAGAACATGAAAGCATTAGCAAGATTTGGAAAAGAATTTGGAGGCTATCGGATGATCGACGTACCGGAACCAACATGCGGCCCCGAGGACATTATCATTGAGATCAAGGCGGCAGCGATCTGCGGAGCCGATATGAAGCACTACAAGGTGGACAATGGCTCTGACGAATTCAATTCCATCCGCGGCCATGAATTTGCCGGAGAGATCGTAAAGGTAGGCGAGCTGGTGAAGGACTGGAAGGTAGGACAACGTGTCGTATCGGACAACAGTGCTCATGTATGCGGTGTCTGCCCGGCCTGCGAACAGGGAGATTTCCTCTGCTGCGAGAACAAGGTAAACCTTGGACTGGACAACAACACATGGGGCGGCGGTTTTTCCAAATACTGCAAGGTTCCAGGCGAGATCCTGAGAATCCACAAGCACGCAATCTGGGAAATCCCGGAAAATGTAAAATACGAGGAAGCCGCAGTGCTTGACCCGATCTGCAACTCCTACAAGGCAATCGCACAGCAGGCGCATCTCCTTCCGGGACAGGACGTAGTCGTATTTGGAACAGGCCCCTTAGGACTCTTCGCAGTACAGGTGGCAAGGATCATGGGCGCTGTGAACATCGTGATGGTCGGTCTGGAAGAAGACACAAAGGTTCGTTTCGGTGTGGCTAAGGAACTGGGCGCTACCCATGTAGTAAACGGCTCCAAGGAAGATGTGGTAAAGAGATGTACCGAGATCTGCGGAAGAGACAATCTTGGCCTGGTTGTAGAGTGCTCCGGCGCAAACATCGCCCTGAAGCAGGCCATTGAGATGCTCCGTCCGAACGGAGAAGTGGTCCGCGTAGGTATGGGCTTCAAGCCGCTGGAATTTTCCATCAACGACATTACTTCCTGGAACAAGAGCATCATCGGACATATGGCATATGATTCCACTTCCTGGAGAAACGCGATCCGCCTTCTGGAAGCCGGCCAGATCAAGGTACAGCCGATGATCACACACAGGCTCGGGCTGTCAGAGTGGGAAAAAGGATTTGAACTGATGGCAAATAAAGAAGCGATCAAGGTCATCTTCCACTATGATTTTGAAGACTGATCCCTGAGAACCGATATACATAGACATGGCCGCAGGTAAGCCGGTATTTGGCTCCCTCCTCTCAAATACTTTATCTGCGGCCGCCAAAAGAGGAATACAAAAATGGAAAAAAAGCTATTGCTGGCGCCATCCATGGGATGCTGCGACCTGTACGATTTTGAGAACCAGGTACGGTTCATTGATGAACATGCGGATTTTCTCCACATTGACATCAAGGACGGCAATTATGTAAAAACCTTCGGCGTAGGCCCGGACTTCATGACAGTCCTGAAAAAGGTCGTGAAAACGCCTATGGATGCACATCTGATGATCCGGCATCCCCAGGAATACATCGAAGCCTGTGCCGAGGCCGGCGCGGAGTATATCACACCTCATACGGACTGCATCGAGAGCGATGCCTTTGTCACACTGAACAAGATCATTTCCCTTGGATGTAAGGCAGGCATCGCCATGAATCCGGCTGCGTCCCTGGAAGGGATACGCCATTACCTGCCGCTGCTGTCCAAAGTAACGATCATGATCGTGGACGCTGGTTATGCAGGACAAAAAGTGATCACTCAGATGTACGACAAGATCCGTACCCTGGTGCAGTGGAGAGAAGAAATGGGACTGGATTTCCTGATTGAAGCGGACGGCTCCATGAATGCAGGCGTATACCGCCCCCTGTATGAGGCCGGGGCAGACGTGGTCGTGTTAGGCCCGCCGGCGCTGTGGAACAAGGACAAGGATATCCGGAAAGCGTGGGAAATCATGGAAAAGGAAGTGGAAGCGGAGCTTTCCTCCTGTACCAGATCCTGAAAAATAGAGTGCTTACGCGGAAGCTTGGGAAGCAGGCTTCGGGTATGCAGGCTGTAAAAATACCATCTGAGAATACAGTTATAAAAAGGATGAGAAAGAAAGGAAAAAAGAATTATGGCATCTAAAACAAATTCAAAGAGCGTGAATATCGGTGCAAGACTTGACCGACTTCCAAATTCAGGCTGGCATATAAAAATGTGGCTGGTATCCGCTTTTGCGCTTCTGGTATGCTAGTCAAACGGAATCGGCGGCGCGGTACAGAATATCCTTCTGAATGAGCTTCACTGGCTGGAGGAAGGCAGCGCGCTTCTGGCAATGTGGGGAACGACTTATACAGCGGGACAGTTGTTCGGCGCGCTGGTAGGCGGGCCCATCGGCGACAAGATCGGCCGGAAAAAAAGTATCTTATTATATGAGATTATACATATCATCGCCATGATCGGCGGCGCAGTCTCACCGAATGTCACCGTACTGTATGTATTCAGGCTTGTACAGGGCTTCGGGCTGGGCGCGCTTCTGGTCGTACTGTTCGCGGGATTTACAGAATATGTTCCGGGCCGGAACCGCGGGGTATGGTCCAGCCGGAACTCCTTCATCGGCAACTGGGCACACCCGGTCTGCAACGGAATCGCATTTGTGATCGCGTTGACCGGAATCAGCTATAACATGAACTGGAGAGTTCAGTATATGATCCCGTCCATCCTTTCCATCGTCGCATCCGTCCTGATCGCGAAGAAATTCCCGGAATCTCCGAGATGGCTGGAAGCACAGGGAAGACTTGACGAAGCAGACGAGATCATGACAAGGATTGAAAAAGAGATCGAAGCCTCCACAGGCAAACCGCTCCCGGCGGTAACAGAAGCTCCGAAGGAAGTAAAGCAGCTTCCATACTCCGCACTGTTCCGCGGAAAGCTGTTAAAGAGAACGATCGTCGGCTCCCTGGTACTGATCGGTATGAATACGATCCAGTATACATTGATGAACTGGATGCCTTCCCTGCTGAGATCACTGGGATATGATACCTCACAGTCACAGTTCATGACCATGTTCGGACTGTTCGGCGCACCCTTCGGAATCTTCATTGCATCCCTGATCATGGATAAGATCCCGCGCCGTGTCATGGGCGTGATCCTGCTGGCAGGCATGGCGGTGCTGGGAATCATTACAGGTCAGCAGACAGAGATGACCCCGCTGATCGTTTCCACCTTCTGCCTGAATACGATCATTTACATGTATGTATGCTATGCGTCCGCAGTGTATGTTCCGGAGATGTGGCCTACATCGGCAAAGCTTTCCGGTTCCGGATTCTGTAACGCGATGGGCCGTGTCAGCAATATCTTCTTCCCGTTCCTTGTAACATCTGTTGCAAGCTCCATGGGAAGCGGCGGAGTGTTCGTCCTGATCACCATCGTAGCTGTGATTATTGCGGTATGCGTATTCATCTTCGGTGTTGAGACAAGAGGAGAGTCCGTTGAGGATATCGGAAACGTGGAATAAAAAAGTGCGTTTCGCAGTCACATAAAAATCAACAGTCAGATGTGTCAGGAACAGATCGTGAGGAGATGACATTGACTGCGAATATCAAAAATAGAAAGGAAGTATCGGATATGAAAAATACAGAGGCAATCCTGGTTGTTCCCGGAACAATGGAAATCAAAGACGCACCCGTGCCGGTGCCGAAGGACGATGAGATCATGCTGAAAGTGGAGTACGTAGGAATCTGCGGCTCCGATGTCCACGGATTTGAGTCAGGCCCCTTCATTCCGCCGAAAGACCCAAACCAGAAGATCGGTCTAGGCCATGAATGTGCGGGAACCGTCGTACAGGTAGGCAGCAAGGTGACAAAGTTCAAACCGGGCGACCGTGTCAATATTGAGCCCGGCGTACCCTGCGGAAAATGCAAATATTGTCTGGAAGGGCATTACAACATCTGCCCGGACGTAGACTTTATGGCAACCCAGCCAAACTATAGAGGCGCGTTGACAAACTATCTGTGCCACCCGGAGAACTTTACCTATAAGCTTCCGGAAAACATGAGCACTATGGAGGGCGCTCTGGTAGAGCCGGCTGCGGTCGGAATGCATGCGGCGATGGAAGGCGGCGCGAGACTGGGCAAGAAGATCGTTATCCTGGGCGCAGGCTGCATCGGCCTGATGACCTTGCAGGGCTGCAAGAGCCTTGGCGCTACGGACATCGTAGTGGTGGACGTGATGCCCAAGCGACTGGAGATGGCAAAGGAGCTTGGCGCTTCCTCGGTCATCAACGGAATGGAAGAGGATACCATCAACAGATGTAAAGAGCTGGTTGGAGAACTGGGCGCGGATATCGTATTTGAGACCGCAGGTTCCCAGATCACTGCAAAACAGGCTCCGCAGATTGTCGCAAGGGGCGGCAGGATCATGATCGTAGGAACGATTCCGGGCGAAGTGCCGATTGATTTCTTAAAGATCAACCGTGAAGTGACGATTCAGACTGTATTCCGCTACGCAAACAACTATCCGATGACCATCGACGCCATCGCATCCGGAAAATTCGATGTGAAATCTATGGTAACACACGTTTATGATTACCAGGACGTGCAGAAGGCATTTGAAGAATCCGTACACTGCAAGAAGGACATCATCAAAGGTGTTATTAAGATTGAAGATGCAGAATGACCGGACGTGCTGTAAAAACACAGAAGTAAAATACAGGTTTGACATTTTATAGGAAGGATCATTTTCAAAGCCGGGAAAATGATTGAAAAGAAACGTATCAGGGGTTTTGCTCACGGCATGCCCCTGATACGGCAGACATAAAGTCAGATAAGATCAGGAGGAATAAGAATGTTAGCAGATATCAGATATTGGGAAAAGAAAGCAACAGAAGGAAGATATGCCATCCCGCACTTCAACGTGTGGAACGCGGAGATGCTCATGGGAGTGATGGACGCGGCGGAAGAGACCAAAGCGCCGGTGATCATTTCCTTCGGAACCGGATTTGTAGGAAATACTTCTTTCGAAGATTTCTGCCATATGATGGTTTCCATGGCAAAGAAGGCAGCCGTACCGGTCATCACACATTGGGATCACGGTCGCAGCATGGAGATCGTGCAGAATGCGTACAACCATGGGATGAACTCCGTGATGAGAGATGCTTCCGCATTCGAATTAGAAGAGAACATCCGCCTTACAAAAGAAGTGGTAGATTATTTCCATCCATTGGGAATCCCGGTAGAGGCAGAGCTTGGCCATGTAGGAAATGAAACCGTTTACGAGGAAGCGCTGGCAAGCTATCAGTACACAGATCCGTCTCAGGCAGCGGAGTTCGTAGAGCGTACAGGCTGTGATTCTCTGGCAGTTGCGATCGGAAACCAGCACGGTGTCTACACATCCGAGCCGAAGCTGAACTTCGAAGTGGTAGAGAAGGTCAGAGACGCCGTGACCGTACCGCTGGTACTTCACGGAGCATCCGGAATCGGTGATGAGGATATTAAGAAGGCAATCTCTCTTGGAATTGCTAAGATCAACATCCATACAGAGCTTTGCCAGGCGGCAATGACCGCAGTTGCGGCAAATGTGGACAAGCCGTTCCTGGAACTGGAAAGAGCCGTAAGGGCAGCAGTAAAGCAGCGTGCGATTGAAAAGATCGTTTTATTCGGAGATGACGGAAAGGCGGAATAATTGTGGAGAAAAAATTAGACGCAATCTGTGTCGGCGCTGCGATCGTGGATATTCCTCTGCAGCCTGTCAACCGGGATATGTTTGAAATTGAGTCCTTTCCTCTGCAGCAGATTTCCATGACCATCGGCGGGGACGCCATCAACGAGGCAACGATCATGTCCCGGCTGGGCCATAAGATCGGGCTGATGAGTATGGTCGGCAGGGATGCAGTAGGCAATTTTATCATCGAACACTGTGAAAAGAACGGGATTGACTATTCAGGCATCCGGGTGAGGGAAGGTATCGATACTTCCATCAACGTGGGACTTGTTACTGCGGACGGGGAGCGGACCTTCGTTACCAACCGCAACGGAAGTCTCTGGAAAATGACCATCGACGATGTGGATCTGTCCAGGCTCAAAGAGGCAAGGCTTTTATCCCTGGCGAGCATTTTCAACAATCCGCTTCTGGACTGCCCGGCGCTGGTGAAGATATTTAAAGAAGCAAAGGCGCGGGATATGATCATCTGTGCGGATATGATCAAGGCAAGACTGGGTGAGACTCTGGACGATATCGAAGAGGCGCTTGGATATGTAGACTATTTCTTCCCCAATTACGACGAAGCCTGCCTCATGACAGAGGAAACGGAGCTGGAGAAGATTGCCGACAGGTTCCTGGATTGCGGGATACAGCATGTGGTGATCAAGACCGGAAAGAAAGGCTGCTATATCAAGAGTCAGGATGGGAGCGTACTGGAGGTTCCGGCTATGAAGGGCATCATTGCGATCGATACCATCGGTGCGGGCGACAACTTCGCATCGGGCTTCATCACCGCGATCCTGGAAGGAAAGTCTTTGAAGGAATGTGCGGAATTTGCAAATGTGACCGCCTCCATCAGTGTACAGAGTATCGGGGCGACCACAGGAGTGCAGAAGAGAGAGCAGGTTGACGAGAGAATGAAAGAGTACTATGCACAACAGTCGTGAAAAAAGAAAGGAAAATATAGATTATGAAAAAGATGAAACTTGGCAGCACAGGTACGGATATCTCAAGAATGGGCCTTGGTACATGGTCCATCGGCGGCGGCCCGGCATGGGGCGGCGACCATGATCTGAAGGTGGTTGTGGATCTGATCCGGGAATGCCCGAAGTTAGGCGTCAATCTGATCGATACCGCGCCTGGATACAACTTTGGAAACAGCGAGAAGATCGTAGGAAAAGCGCTGGAAGGGATGAAACGCGAGGATGTTGTGATCATCACGAAGTGCGGGATCATCTGGAACGACAGGAAGGGAAGCCTGTTCAACAAAGTAGGAGACACACAGCTTTACAAAAACCTTTCCAGGGAGTCCATCCTGGAAGAGATCGACCAGAGCCTGGAGCGTCTCGGCACAGACTACATTGATGTATATATGACTCACTGGCAGGCAGTGGAGCCGTATTTCACACCGATCTCAGAGACCATGGAGGTACTCAACGAGCTGAAAGCACAGGGTAAGATCCGGGCCATCGGCGCTGCCAATGTAGATGTAAACCATATCAAAGAATACTTAAAGTATGGCTCGCTGGATATCGTACAGGCAAAATACAGCATTCTGGACCGTGCAATTGAAGAAGACCTGCTTCCGGTCTGCAAGGAAAACAATGTTACGATCCAGGCGTACTCTCCGCTGGAAATGGGACTCTTAAGCGGCGCGCTTCCGAGAGATTACAAGCCGGTAGGGGCACAGATCCCGAAGAAATGGTTCCAGCCGGACAACATGCAGAAGGCAATGGATATGATGGATCAGTGGAAACCGCTCTGCGAGAAATACGACTGCGCCATCGCAAACCTGGCGCTTGCATGGATTCTTGCGCAGGGAGAATTTATCAATCTGCTCAGCGGATCTACGACAACAGAGCAGATTGCGGAAAACATCAAATCCGCGGAGCTCGAATTAGAGCCGGAAGATGTTGCATACATGCGCAAGCTGGCAGAGGATATTGATAAATAAATGTTGAGATACTTACGGTCTGGCCTTCTGGCCAGGCCGATTTTAAAAAGCGGGCCGTTGTGTTGGATACACAGGCAAACAGGCGGCGCACCGCTTCTTGTCTGTCTTTCAAAGACGAAAAAATGCACATTTTCGAGCAGGGGATGTGAATTTTGAAGGAGGTAAAAATGCTTTCAAAGGAAAAAAACCTTGCAAATACTAAAGAGGCTGGTATATTATTAGATAGAGAGGCCTTGGGTATTGAGGACGAGGAAAGGGAAGAAAGCATGTCGAGTAAAGAAAGGCTGATGGTGATCAGACAGAGTATCCAGAATATGAAGAAGGTATCGGTCGCGGAGCTGAGCAAGCAGTGCGCCGTGACTGAGGAGACGATACGGCGGGATCTGGATAAGCTGGAGCTGGAAGGAGTTGTGACCAGGATTCACGGCGGCGCGATCTGGAACGCGGATGTTCAGAAGGAAAATGTGCATTTTTATAAGCGTTTGACAAAGCATCTGAAGGAAAAGCAGAACATTGCGCGCAAGACCGCCGCATTGCTGGAAGGCAAGAATACGATCATTGCAGACTCCAGTACAACTGTCGTGGAAGCGCTGAAGCTGATACCGGATAACCGTGATGTGACGATCGTGACCAATTCCACGGAGGTATTCCGGGAATTTCAGCAGTCTTCTTTTAATATTATTTCGACAGGCGGAGAATTTAATAAAAAATCTTTGTCGCTGCAGGGGCAGCTGGCAAAAACAAATATAACCAAGTATAACGTGAGCATCGCTCTGATCAGCTGCAAGAGCCTGAACATTGAAAAGGGTGTCCTGGACTCCAATGAGAGCGAGGCGGAGATCAAAAAGCTGATGCTGGAGCAGGCGGAGGAGGTTGCGCTCCTCGCCGACCATTCCAAATTCGACCAGACCGCGTTTGTGTGCCTGACAGATCTGGAAAGTGTGAATTATATCATCACGGACAGACGTCCGGGCGACACATGGATCCGATACTGCGAAGAAAACGGAATCCGGTTGATCTACTGATAGATGGAATCGCTCCTGAACGGGGCCGCTGTAAACAGAGTATTCTGTGAGCAGCGGCCCCTTTTTTCTTTTTCATTTTTAAATCACACACCCGCTCTTTCTGTTTCGAAGTGAAATCTGTAATTGATTTTTGTTTGTCTTTACAAAATACTTTAAAACAAAGATATAAATAGTAAAACAAAAAAATATTACATAAAAATCTGCGTATAAAATTAGATAAAACAACCAAAAATCTTTGAAATAAAGAAAACGGATTGACAATTATCAAATGATAATGTAAAATGAAATACATAAAATTAGTGCGTTATTTACAATAAAGAGCTAAAAATAAGTGTTGAAAGGGGGAAAGAGCACAAAATATTCGAATCCCAAATTATTTGAGTTTACAAGAAGGGTTCTGTATGCGATTGGGTGCAGAAACAAAAAAACAAAGAAAATCAGCAATTGAGAAGGGGAAGGCAGATGGGAAGCAATGTTCCGGCCTTCCGATGATGAGACGCCGAAACAAATGTGAGGGGCACAGCCTTAAGAAAACCAGGAGGATAGAAACACTATGGAAAATAAAAAGAAAGAAACATCAATCGTAAAGAAGATGATACTTGCAGTGGCAGGCGGTTTTATTGCCGGATTTCTGTGCCTGCTCTTGAGAGAAGTATTGAATGGGAGCGGCAATGACGGTGTCTGGAAGGTGATCGACGCGATCCTGTTCCAGGACATCACCGCAACTCAGGGAATTGAAGGCCTGGGACTCTTTTTCATCATCGGACAGCTGTTCATGCGGGGGCTGCAGATGGCGATCGTGCCGCTGGTCATCACATCCCTGACCCTTGCTTTGTGCAGTCTTGCGAATCCGGAGAAGCTGGGGCGGATCGCGGGAAAGACATTTATTACATATCTCTGCTTTTATGTGGTTGCCGCGACGCTTGCGGGAGCTGCGGCATATTTTGTAAAATCCATGGGATGGTTTGATGTCAACCTGCCCAGCGAGATGGCTACGGAGGCGGTTACCATGGACGGCTACAATCCTCTTGTAACCGTTGTAAATGCGGTGCCCTCCAATATCGTTTCCGCATGCTCCACCAACAACACGATACTTTCGGTTGTCGTGATCGCGATCATCCTGGGATTATGCATGACCGCAATGGGAGCAAAGGCAGATCCGCTGAAAAAGGTGATTGAAAATCTGAATGACGTGGTACAGATGTTTTTGAACTTTCTTATTAACAAGATCGCGCCGGTGGCAATCTTCTGCATGATCACAAGGACTCTGGCCGTATACGGAGTGGAATATATCGGACCGACCCTGGTATGGATCGTGACGACGATTGTGGTAAGCCTTGCGCTGGTGGCTACGATCTATCCGATCGGTATCTTCCTTACTACACGGCTGAACCCGATTCCGTTTTTAAAAAAGTCCTTCAAGATCGGATTGTTTGCGGCGGCGACCAACTCATCCGCAGCGACACTTCCGCTGAATACCAGGACATGTACGGAAGAGCTTGGCTGCTCGGAGGAGATCAGCAGCTTCGTCCTGCCGACCGGTATGACCATTAACATGAACGGAACGACAGCCATGCACATGATTGCGGTCAGCTTTATCGCTACGGCCGCGGGGATTAATGTGACGCCAGCCACCCTGGCGACAGCTGCCTTCCTGTCCATCTGTACGGCGGTAGGAACCCCGGCTATCCCGGTAGCGGGAACGACCATGGTGTATGTAGTCATGTCCGGTCTGGGAATGAACTCAGAGCTGTGTATGATCGGATATTCCCTTGTGCTTGCGATGAATTATCTGCCCGGTATGGCCGTGATCACCCTGAACGTGATCGGAGACGCGGCGACCAATGTGATCGTAAACTTTAAAGAGGGTGTGCTGAATAAAGACATCTACAACAAATAGAAAACGCATAATTAATTTCTTTGCATTTTCTTCTCACATTTGGCACATAATACTTCTCATGAAGGTGAGGAGGAATCAGAATATGTATCAATATTTACCAATACGTGATGTTTACGCCAGAGAAATTCTGGATTCGCGGGGGAATCCGACGATTGAGGTGGAAGTACTTGCGGGAGAAAGCGTGGTAGGACGCGCGTCGGTCCCGTCCGGTGCTTCCACGGGAAAATACGAAGCAGTGGAGCTGCGGGACAAAGAAGCGCGCTACGGCGGCAAGGGTGTCCAGCGTGCCGTGGAGCATGTCAACGACCAGCTTGCGGGCGCGGTGATCGGGATCAATGTATTTGACCAGACGGAGATCGACCGGACGTTGATCAAGACAGACGGCAGCACAAACAAATCGAATCTGGGGGCAAATGCTCTTCTCGGCGTATCTCTGGCAGCAGCCCACGCGGCAGCAAGAGCGCTGCGCATTCCTTTATACAAATACCTGGGCGGTGTCAATGCGAAAAAACTTCCTGTACCTATGATGAATATTTTAAACGGAGGCGCTCATGCGGACAATACACTGGATATCCAGGAATTTATGATCATGCCCGTGGGCGCGGAAAATTTTAAGGAGGGCCTGCGGATGTGCGCGGAGATCTACCAGTCTCTGAAATCCCTTCTGAAGGATAAAGGATTGAGCACCGCAGTCGGCGACGAGGGCGGCTTCGCGCCGGATCTGCCGGATACCAGAGCCGCACTGAACTGTCTGAGGGAAGCGGTGGAAAAAGCCGGATACCGGATGGGAAGAGATCAGGACATTGCGATTGCGATGGATGTGGCATCCTCCGAATTATATAACCGGGATTATAAAAAATACGAATTCCCAGGAGAAAGCCGGATGCGCGGGCAGAAGGTGGTGCGCTCGGCGGAGGAGCTGATAGACTATTATGCGGAGCTGACGAGAGAATTTCCCATCTGTTCCATTGAAGACCCGCTGGATGAAGAGGACTGGGAAGGCTGGGAAAAGCTGACAGCACGCCTGGGAAAGGAAATCCAGCTAGTGGGTGACGACCTGTTTGTGACCAATGTGGAACGGCTGAAAAAAGGGATTGAAAAAAAGGCAGCAAATGCCATCCTGGTAAAGGTGAACCAGATCGGGACGCTGACCGAAGCAATCGAGGCCATCCAGCTTGCGCAAAAATCCGGCTATAACGCGATCGTGTCCCACCGCTCCGGTGAGACCGAGGATACCACCATTGCAGATATCGCGGTGGCATTCAATACCGGACAGATCAAGACCGGGGCGCCCTGCCGGACAGAGCGGGTGGCCAAGTATAACCGGCTGCTGCGGATCGAAGAGCAGATTGAGAAGTAAGGAACTGAAAAAAGAAGCCATGCATAAAATCGGCCGGGAGTCAGTTCTGCAGATACAGATATAGATGAGAGCTGTCGGAAAATGACTGTATACCTGCTGTCTATTGCCGGGATTTACAAAATCTCGCAGCAATAGGCGGCGGGCAAACAGCGTGTTTCGACAGCTCTTTTTTACATGTGGAAATTTTTTTCTATTACG
Source organism: Lachnospiraceae bacterium (assembly GCA_009911175.1). Next base: position 72,864 of record QXWX01000013.1, read on the forward strand.
CTGTTACGGCGATCTTATAATTGAAAGCCCGCAGATCATATGATAAAATGGATTCTATGAGAATACATGGCAGATAAAAATCACATGACATTGGTACTGCGCCATGTGATACAAAAGGAGCTAAAGAGATGAACCTTACGGAATTTATGAAGAAAGTGGATCAGATATCCGGGAGTATGCCGGCAGAGAATATTTCCGCATTCCTGCACGATTATGCGCGCGGTATCCCGGAGTACAAAAGGGATGAATTTCTCGAACGGCTGTCCTTTTTCAAAGGGGAGAATGTGAATCCGGATTATGCAGAGAAGCAGGATAACCTGAACAAAGAGCAATTAAAGCAGGAAGTGAAAAAGATCCGGAAGCAGCTGGAGATGATCGACAGCGGTGAGCTGATGCTGATCGAAGTGCTGAATGAACAGTACAATGAATGGTATGACAGCTCCGACGAAGAATATTTTTATAAGGATCCGGACTATATTGGGGAGGCGATTCAGAAAGCCTGCGGCCTTTTGCATGCCTGTGTGGACAGCGAGCTGTATGAGGAGGGGTATGGGTTGGCGGACCTTCTGCTGCTGATGCATGTAGAAGTGAACGGAGAGTTCGGCGGGGAAGACTTCAAGCTGCGGGATCTGGAATATCACAGCATCATTACGCTGGATTATGAAAAATTTGTCTTAGAAGCGCTGCTGGCCGCCTACTGGGGAAACGCGCCGGAGGAGAGGCCCAACGAGCTCTATTGGATGCTGGTCAATGCCGCTTCGAGGGAAGTGACTCTGGAAAAGCTGATGCAGCAGAGCAAAAAGGAGCTGGATCAGTTCCAGGAATTTTTGAAATTATGGATTGACTATCTGGGACAGAGGGGGGACCGGGTGGCAGAGCGGTTCCTGGAGGAAGCGGTTTCCCTGGCGGATGATCCGGGAGCGCTGCTGTGCGCGGCCAGAAAATATACGGATCTGCATCCGGGCTTATACGTGCAGGCTCTGGAAAAATATAAAGCGGCCGGACAGCCGGAGGAAGGGCTGACGATCGGAAAAGAGGCTTTGGAGCGGATCCGGCCCTGCTATCAGATCCGGAGCAGAGCGGCGCTTTTGACAGCAGAAGCCGCCCTGACGCAAAATGACCGGGAGAGTGCGGAGCAATGCTGGCTTGAGGCATTTCGTTCGGACAGCAGCATCGAAAATTATCTGCGGCTGGTCCTGGAATGCGAGGAGGCCGATCGTTACAGGAACGAGGCGGAACAGATCTATACAAAGCTGCTTTCCAACCCGGCAAAAATAAAGGACGGGCAGTACCAGTCCGGGGAGAGAAAGGAGAACCGGCCGGAACGAAGGACCTGCGGTTCCCTGCTGTTTTTTGACGGGAAATTCCGGCAGGTGATCGAAACCTGTATGGATGATAAATATGCGCTGGGATGGACGGGGACATTCATGAAGGAAGGCATGGCGCTGTTCTTCCTGTACCTCTATGACGGAGAGGAGCTGCCGGAGGGCTGCAGGGAAATGCTCCGCAAATATGTTTCATCCGTGGAATTCAGGGCGGAAGCATATCTGAATGGCACAGGACGCGGCACAAAAGAGGACGATCAGACATTTTTCTGGGAGCGATTCCGGAAATGGCGGACGAATATCCATGCTTCGGAGGAGGAGATTGAAGCCATCCTGGAGCGGCTGGAAAAATGGACCCAGATGCGGGTGGAAGGGATCATGGAGAAGAGTCACAGGAACTATTACGGCGAATGCGCGGCTTTTGCGGCCGCATTGGGGGAAGTCCGGGAGTCCAGGGGCGAGCTGTGGGCAAAGGCAAAGGTCATGGAAGAATATCGGAGCCAATATTCCAGACGGACCGCATTTCACCAGGAGCTTCGGGCATACGGGATGGCAGATACCAGAAAAAGCAGATGAAGTTCTGCTGCGGATGAAAAAAGGAAAGGGATATCCTATGAGCAAAAGGAAAAAACCCAAAATGGAGTTTCGGTACTATAAGATGCCGGAAGGGAGCCCGATTCTGGCCTTGCTGGGCGAGAAGTGGCTGCAGTCCTATGGCCGGGATGTAGATTTTCTACATTTTCATAATTTTCTGGAGATTGGGTACTGCTACGGCGGGCAGGGAGATATGGTGCTTGGGGAGCAGAACCTGAGATTTAAGGCCAGCCAGTTTACCGTGATACCGAAGAATTATCCCCATACGACCAACAGTGACCCGGGCACGTTCAGCCAGTGGGAGTATCTGTTTGTGGATGTGGAAGGTTTCCTGCGGGAACACAATGGGGGGGGCACCCCCATGAGAACAGAACGTATGATCCAGAAGATCAATTCCCGTGCCTTTCTTGTAAACGTAAAAGAATTTCCTGGGATTGCAAAGCTGATCCGGCAGCTCCTGGAGATTATGCGGGAGACAAAGGAGTACTATCTGGAAGAGGCAAAAGGGATCCTGACTGCGCTTCTGATCAACATTGCACGGGAAAACCATATCGAAGAACCGGAATATGAGGAAAATGAGGAATTGGAGGGGAATGTGACAATTCCCATCTCGCGTGCCCTGGATTACATCACCCTCCACTATATGGAGCCGCTTAAGATAGGAGAGCTGGCGGACTGGAGCCATATGAGCGAGACGCATTTCCGGAGAATTTTTTCTGCGTATATGAAAATGAGCCCTCTGGAATATATCAATCTGGTACGGGTGCGGACGGCCTGCGAGTATTTGAAAAAAACAGACGTTCCGGTATCCGATATCGCGCATAAATGCGGCTTTAACACCCTGTCCACGTTTAACCGGAACTTTAAGCAGATCATGGGTTCCGCGCCCTATGAGTGGCGGAAGCGCCCGGAAAATTTCGAGCAGCAGCTTTTGAAGTTCCAGATTCATTCGGAGGCTGGCTGGTAAAGCTGACAGATCAGTCTGTATCGGAGGAGATTGCGGAATATGAAAAAATAGAAAAGGGGCCGCCGGGTTATTTCCCGGCAGCCCCTTTTTCAGGACTCCTGATTTATAGCTGTCTTAAAGCAGCGTTTTCCGGAAGAAAGGACTACTTCCTATCGGTCAGATTCCCCGAAACCGGAAGGTAAAGGTCATCTTTTTGCTGATATCCAGCAGATATTCCGGAAGCGGACGCGCTCCCCAGCTGTCGTCCCCGGCAATACCGATCTGCTGCATGGCTGCCCGGACGACGGTGTAGTGCGCCTCCGGCAGCTCGTAGGGATGCCGCGCGTTTTCCATCTCATGGGGCGTCCAGGGAAGTGCGGAGAAGCTCATGGAATCTCCCTCGAACATGAGTCCGCGGCCCCGCCTGTCGGTCACCTTCGCCCAGCGGACGCCGACCTTGTTTCCACATTCCTGGGGAACCATGTAGCGGGCTACATTGTCCATCACTTGATTCCTGTAGATCCCCAGCTTCGCGCCTTCGCAGCGGTCCGTGTAGGTCTCGGCAGGACCCATTCCATACCATTCCACATGGTCATAGTCGGCATTCATTTTCAGAATCATGCCGAATTCCGGCATATCGCCCAGCTCCTTCACCGGATCATAGGACAGTGTGGTCTCGACCGTGCCGTCCCCGAATACCGTATAGGCAACCGTACAGGAGGTTACCGGCCTGGTGGGGAGATGATAGAGGAAGGTCACAGTCACGGAGCCTTCGTGTTCTTCCACAACCACATCCTCGAACTGATTGGTCTCCAGGTTCTTGTGAGTGACATAGAGACTTGCCAGCTTCCATTGCCCGTACTGCGCCATCAGCTGGCTGCCCTCGTCATTGTCTACCGGCGCCCGCCAGAAATTCGGCTTCGGAATGGTCTCCAGCATTTCCACGCCGCCCCAGCGGTAGGAGGACAGTCCGCCGAATAACTCGGAGAACAGCACTTCAAAATTCTCGCCCCGGACGCCCACGTTGTGGGTTCCCCTTACGACGGTGATCGGTTTGGTACATGCTCTGCGGGCAGCGGAAGCGTCTGCGGTATAGACGGTCTGTCCAAACGCAACCTCATGGCCTGCCTTTGCCCAGAGGGTATCCTCCTTCAAACGGAACGAAACGGTGGCGGTATACTCACCCGGCTGGTCCGCCCGGCGGACCGGAAGGGCATATTCCTGTTCGGACAGCGGCGCAACGGCAGTGTCCATCGGAGCTTCATAGACCGGGACCCCGTCTTTCGCAAGCGTGACCACGCAGTCAAAGGCGCTGGTATTTGTGAACAGGTGCTTATTGCGGATCATTACTTTATCTGCTGATACTTCCGCGGAAATGTTCTGGTAATTGTATTTGATCTCCTGCATCTTCGGGGAAGGAGTGCGGTCTCCGCCGTATACGATCCCGTTTCCGCTGAAATTATAATCGGTGGGACGTTCTCCGAAATCTCCGCCGTATGCCTGAAATTCCTTTCCGTAACGGTCTTTTTTATAGATGGACTGGTCTACATAATCCCAGATAAAGCCGCCTTGGTACAGGGGTTCCGTATCGGTCAGGTCCGTGTATTTGTGCATTCCGCCGCAGGAATTGCCCATGGCATGGGTATATTCGCAGCAGATAAAGGGCTTGTCACGGTGCTCGGACAGAAATTCCTGGATTTTGGCTGCCGATGTGTACATCTGGCTCTCCATATCGCTCGTCTCATTGTAGCGGCGGTCGCAGAAAATCCCTTCATAATGTACAAGCCGGGTATTGTCAAGCTCCCGGAATCTGTCTGCCATATCCCGGATCACGGTGCCGCCGAAGGATTCATTTCCGCAGGACCAGATCAGGATGGACGGGTGGTTTTTGTCCCTCTGGTAAGTGGAATTTACCCGGTCCAGCATCATGGCCTTCCATTCCTCCCGGTCGCAGGGCACGATCCGGCTCATATCCCTGTCCCTGCCTCGTGCGTAGCTGTCCCAGGAACCGTGGGACTCCAGATTGTTTTCATCGATCAGATACAGGCCGTAGCGGTCGCACAGCCGGTAGATCCGGGAATCGTCGGGATAGTGGCAGGTACGGATGGCGTTGATGTTGTGCAGCTTCATGGTGGTGATGTCCTGCAGGATCTCATCCTCCTGGGGAACTCGGCCGGCTTTGGAGCTGAACTCGTGGCGGTTGACGCCCTTAAATACGATCCGTTTTCCGTTGAGGCACATGATATGATCGATCATCTCAAATCGGCGGAAGCCCACATATTCGGAAAGAACCTCCGCAAGCTGTCCGTTCTCATCATAGACCTGCAGGAACAACTCATAGAGATTGGGCTCCTCCGCGCTCCACAGGTCGAAGCCGGATACCGGAAGTGAAAGGTGCGCTTCCCCCTCCCTCATGTCAAATGCGGCGGAGGCGAATAATGGTGCCTCTTCTGGCGCGTTGGCTGCATAGAGGGAAGCCGGCGCGTCCGCGGCCGGAAGCTTCCGGAGCTCTGCCTCAATCCGGCCGTTTCCGCAGCTGAGTGCGTCGATCACAAGCCGACCTGCCTGATAGCTGTCGTCCAGTAGGGTACGGACGCTCAGATCCCAGATGTGCGTCTTTGGCCGTGTAAAGAGATACACATCCCGGTAAATGCCGGAGAACCGGTAGAAATCCTGATCCTCGGTCCAGCTGCTGCTTGTCCACTTGAAGACCTGTGCGGCCAGCTTGTTTTCGCCGTCCCGGACATAGGGGGTCAGGTCAAATTCCGAAGGGGTGAAGCTGTCCTCGCTGTAGCCCACATACTGTCCGTTCAGCCAGAGCGCCATGCCGCTCTCCACACCCTGGAAGGAAATGTATACGGGCATGCCCTTCATGGATTCCGGAAGGGTAAAATACTTTACATAGCTTGCCGTCGGGTTGAACCGGGTGGGAATCTCCCCGGGCAGGATCTCCTCCCGGCCGTCCCATGGATACTGCACGTTCAGATAAGCGGGGACATCGTAGCCCTCCATCTGGATATGGGCAGGCACCCGGATCTCTCCCCAGTTTCTGCAGTTATAGTCATCCGCCTCAAAGCCCTGGACCGTGTCGTCCAGATTTCTTCCATAAGAAAACTTCCAGATGCCGTTCAGGGAAAAGCGAAAAGGATTCTCGCCCCTGTCCAGGTGGTCCCTGTCCGGATAGCAGACATGGTCCGAATGAGCGGGGATCGCGTTTTCCTTAAAAAATTCGGGATCTTTGATTTTGCTGTAGTCAAACATGATGTATACCTCCTGATTACATTCTTTGCGCGCTGCGGGGTTCCGAGCTTTTGCCGGCCTGCAGCTGCTCTGCCGATGATAGTAACACGATATGTTCTCCATTATGCTGGAAAGTAAACCGAAATACAATATAAAATCATTGCAAATGCATGGAAAAATGTTGCCTGACAGAGCGGATAGAGTTATACTGTAACAGACAAAAGGAGGAGAGGACAGATGACAAATCCAACGGAAGATGAGGTCCGATCTTATTATGCTGAGGACAGACTGTTAAGCTCCCTTTCGGTATACAATGTGGGAAGCCAGAAATGTACGCCCGGATTTCAGTGGGGGCCGGGGGTGCGCGACCATTATCTGCTCCACCATGTGCTGAGCGGCAAAGGGCATTTTGAGATCAGGGGAAAGACCTATGATCTGAAAAAAGGAGATACATTTCTGATCTATCCAAATATGGAAGCATGTTACCGGGCCGACGAGGAAGAACCCTGGGTCTATACCTGGGTAGGCTTTGCCGGGACCGACGCGTTTTACCTTCTGAACCATACGGATTTTTCGGAGGAGTCCCCTGTGCTCGAGCAGGCGGAAATCAGCGGTGAGATCGAGCGGAAGATCCGGCAGGTGTATGAGGCAAAGGGCAATACCTTTTATGACGCGGTTTCCATGACCGGAGCGCTGTATTCCATGATCGCCATGCTGATGGAAAATTCTTCGGCGGAGGCGAAACAGAAGAACCTGCAGACAGGCCGTGTCGAGCAGGCGGTCCGCTATATCGAAGAGCACTATTCCTATCCCATTACGATCGAGGATATTGCGGGATATACCGGGGTCTGCCGCAGTTATTTGTATCGGATGTTCCAAAAGATCCTGAAGATATCGCCCAAGGATTATGTGGAGGAATACCGGATCCGGCAGGCGTGCAGGCTTCTCCGGGAGACGGATATGCCGATCACGGCCATCGCGCATTCCGTAGGATACGAGGACAACCTGTATTTTTCCAAGGCATTTAAGAAATGCAAGGGACAGACCCCGAGCCGGTACAGAAAGGCGGAGAGCGGGAAAAAACTGTGACAGCGGAAAAACGTCTGTCTGCGCGCGGCTGACAAATGGGGCTTCCGCCGTGTGAGCGTTATAGGAAGATACGACAGGGAGGATGAAAAGAGATGTATGATTATGCGATTGTGAAACAGGTAAAAAGAAAGCCAAAAGCGATGACAGGAATCCTGCGGAAGGTAATGATCATTTTTGCGGTGGTCATCCTGCTGCTGGGGGTAACGATCTCCCAGGGGTTCATGCTTCCGGGATTTCTTCTGGTGGCGCTGTATTTCGGGTATGATGTCTACAGCCAGAAGGAATACGAATACCGGCTGGAGAGCGGAAGGCTGACCATTGATGTCATTCTGGGGAAGCGCTACCGCAAGACCGCTCATATCCTGGAGCTGTCGGAGATGGAGGTGACCGCGCCGAACCGCCACGAGGCTGTGGCAAAGTACCGCAGGGACGCAGGCGGGGTGAAACTTCCCAAGTATGATTATACGTCCTATGAGGAGGATACGCCTTATTTTACGATGATCGCCATAGAAAACCGGACGAAGATCAAGCTTCTGCTGGACCTGGACGAGGAGATGCTCCAGACGCTGAAAAGGCTGTATCCGGAGCGGGTGTTTCTGGTGTGACGGAATATACGATATCAAAGAAAAAAACACAGGTTTCCTTACCTGGGAAATCTGTGTTTTTTCTTTGATTGCCGCTTTTTATCATCGGCCCTCCAATTCGCTCATGTAAAAACTGATCATCAGATGCATAAATGTATGAGGATCTCCGAGGGAGACACCGGTCAGCTCTTCAATCTTATTGAGCCGGTACAGAAGCGTATTGCGGTGGATATGAAGGCTTTCCGCGGTTTCCGCCGTGCTGCGCAGGCTGTTGATATAGACCTGCAGGGTAGGCAGAAAGTCCGTGGAATGGGCTTTGTCATATGCCTGTACGTTTGCGATGACCGGAGACAGGTAATTGCTCCGGGGCATCTGCTCCGTGCGGGGAAGCAGGATCGCGGGCAGATAATAATCTTCGTAGTAGGCAATCCGATATCGGGGATTTAACCGGCTTCCCAGTCTCATCGCATCCTCGGCCTGCATCTGAAAGCTTGCCAGCTCCAGCAGATTGTCAAACGTATTGCTCACTCCGCAGTGGGCGTTGAATTTCTCCAAAATGGTATGGAACTGCTTTTCGGATGCTTCGGTATTTTTTGCGATATTCATATTGTACCGCAGGATCAGCAGAACATTGTGCTGGATTAAAGCAAGCTGGCAGGGGAAAAACTGCCGGATGGACTTTCGGATGTAGGAAAGCACATTTTTTTCATTGGTTTCATCCGTGCTGACCGCAACGACTTGATAGGGCGGCTCCAGACGGATGCCGGTGTCTTTAAACCACAGTTCCAGCTGCTTTTTGGAATGGATCCGATGATGAAAGAGTTCCCCGGTCAGTGTTTTCAGATAGGTATAGCGCATGCTGCTTTCCGACTCCCGGTCCTTAAAGAAAAAAGCACAGGTGTTCTGGATGATCTCCATGGCTTTCATTTTGTCGGATGTGATCGGCGCGTCTTTGCAGTTCATGGTCACATAGCCTTCAATGATATCATTGACCCGGATGATACCCTGGATCTTGGGGGCGTCCTTGCAGGAGCCCCAGTCTACGATGTAAGGGGCTTCATTTTCATTGACGGACTGCATGATCCCTTCCTCATAAAGCTGTACGATCATATCCGTCTCATACCCCCGGTTTTCCAGAAGATAATCCCATTGATAATCCCCGGTTTTTGTCTGAGGGGAGATTCCCAGCACATTATACATAATATCCACCGCCAGGATCGGAACGCCTATGATCTCCCAGCAGATATCCAGTAATTCCTGGATATCGCCGGATGGCAGCGTCTTGAACATTTCTTCATATAACCGTAAAAAATCAACTGTATTTTCCATCGTTTAACCCTCTGTTTTCATAATTGCAGATTTTTATTCCCATGAAGCAATGAGCTAAGTTGTGAGAAATAACATAAATGCAAAATTATTATATAATAAACTTTATGATAATTCATTATTATTTTATGGGAATTTTTTAGAATTATTTTGTCTGAGCTTCATGGATGATGCATATTGAATAAAAAATAGATTTGAAACATTAAAAAAATATCGTAATCTACAAAAATGGAAAAGGCAGTAAATTGTGCAGACGCACAAAATGAGGGCGCTTTTTTCGGAATAGTACCCGATGAAAAACGGGTGATATTGTCATATAATGCATTTAACAAAGAAAAAGCGCTTTCGTGGTTGAACAGTAGATCTACGGGAGCGGACGGATAGAAGGAGGATAAGAATATGTTTGATCTGAGTGGAAATGTAGCTGTAGTAACAGGAGCATCGGCTGGTTTGGGACGGCAGTTTGCTTTTCCCGATTCTGTTCCGGATTTCCCTGGACCATATGTACGAAGGCGGACGCACGCTGAAGGATTCCATGCCGATACTGGAACTGCTGGAAAAGGCAGGAGTAGATGCATTTGACATTGATTCCGGATGCTATGAGACGATGGACTATATTTTCCCGACAAGATATACGGGGGAGGGCTGTATGGCATATGTCTGTGAAGAGGCCAGAAAGCATGTGAAAGTGCCGATCATCAATGCAGGGAATCATTCCATGGAGACGGCAGCCGCTCTTCTGGAATCAGGAAATGCGGATATCATCAGCTTTGGACGTCAGCTGATCGCAGATCCGTTTTTCCCGAAAAAGCTGAAAGAAGGACGGCGCGAGTACATCCGTCCCTGCCTGATCTGCAATGAGGAATGTATCGGACGTATTTTCGGAAGGCTGACCCAGCTGTCCTGTACCGTGAATATCCAGGTATGCCAGGAAGGCACGACACAGATTGAAAAACTGCCGGAGAGCAAGAATATTGCCGTTATCGGAGCCGGCCCGGGCGGTCTGGAGGCGGCAAGGGTAGCGGCGCTCCGCGGTTGTAAGGTTACTGTATATGAAGCAGCTGACCGGATCGGAGGAACCTTCGGCGCGATTGCCACTGCGCCTTTTAAGAAGAGGATCCGTGAACTGATCACATGGTATGGTGTCCAGCTTGACAAGCTTGGTGTGGAGATCAGGCTTAATACGAAGATCACGCCGGAAAGTCCGGAGCTTGCCGCGGCAGATGAAATCTTTGTGGCAGCAGGTTCGGTGCCGTTTGTCCCAAATATCAGCGGAATGGATGATCCGCGGGTCGCTGACGTGACAGATGCGCACAGGAAAGGGGTAGAGGCGCAGAAGGTGGTAGTATGCGGCGGCGGACTATCCGGCTGTGACGCGGCTCTGGAGCTTGCGATGGACGGAAAAGAAGTGACGATCCTGGAAATGATGGATGCCTGCGCGAGAGACGTGATGATGATCAATAAGATCAGTCTCGACCGGATGTTGGCAGAATATAAGGTGAAGATCCTGACCAATACGAAGGCAGTGGGGATTGAAGCAGACGGCGTAAAAGTGGAAAAAGCGGATAAAACGACGGAGGTGATTCCTGCGGAAGCAATCATTACCGCTTTTGGACAGAAGCCAAATTCTGCTGTAGCAGAAGCAATCGCGGACAGATATCCGCTGAAAACGACTCTGATCGGGGACTGCCAGAAGGTGGCAAAAGCCGGCAATGCGATCAGGGAAGGCTTTTATGCGGCAATGGCGCTTCAGTAAAAACAGATACCGTCAGTTCTCGGCCTGTTATGGAACGGTGGGAATGGGATGTGAGGAACCATTCCCACAAGTAAAATAGAAGCCAGCGTCTTGAGGCGCAGCCAAGTAGTGCGGGCTTATAGCCTGCGTCCGAGCCACCCGCTTTACGGGTGGGGGCGACTACGATTATTTCAGCATTTCTGTGCATATATTCAAAGTTCTTTATATATGGAAATCAGAAGAAAACGGAGAATTTCAGGGAAATATAACCAGTTTATGTCCGCTTGATTCCACTTTTTAACCTTCTATATTGTGATATTCCACAAAAAAGACTCTTGACAAAATTCGCAGTAGTGCATAAATAACAAATGCAGTTGAAAATGCACAGTTTTAGGGCGAATTTGCATACTATGAGAAAAATGCATTTGGTACAATCTTATCATAACAAACCGGACAAAGAGTGAGAGCTTTTTAGATGGTGAAAAAAGGAGGACAATGTATATGAAGAAAAAGTTACTTTCAGTATTGCTCGCAGGTGTGATGGTAGTATCTCTGGCAGCATGCGGAGGCGGCGACAGCGGAAGCGGCAGTGACAGCGGCAGCGGCTCCGAGAGCACGGCAGAGTCAGATGAGAGTTCAGGCGGCGGTTCCGAGGGCGGACATAAGCTGACCGTATGGACCTGGGATCCTGCGTTCAACATCCCTGCGATCAAAGAAGCTGGAGAGATCTATAAGGCAGAAGTTGATCCGGATTTTGAGCTTGAAGTAATTGAGACTCTGTCCGATGACTGCGAGACCAAGCTTCAGACATGCGCGGAGTCCGGCGACTTCGGCACGATGGCAGATATTATCCTGATGCAGGACAATTCTTACCAGAAGTTTGTATCCTTCTATCCGGAAGCATTTACAGATCTGACAGACAGCGGAATCGACTTTTCCGGGTTTGCAGAAGGTAAGCTTGCATATTCAACTGTAGAAGGCAAGAACTACGGAGTTCCGTTTGATAACGGCGCCGTGATTTCCTGCTACCGTACAGACATTCTTGACGAAGCCGGATATACGATTGATGATCTGACAGATATCGACTGGGATAAGTTTATCGAGATCGGCAAGGCTGTAAAGGAAAAGACCGGTAAGTACATGCTCTCCGGACAGGCGAACAGCCAGGATATCATCATGATGATGCTTCAGTCAGCAGGCGCTTCTCTGTTCAACGAAGACGGAACTCCGAACCTGGTTGGCAACGATGCGCTGAATGAATGTATCGACATCTACCAGGAAATGGTAAAAGAAGGCATCTTCTACGAAGTAAATGAGTGGGATGAGTACGTATCCTCCATTACAAACGAGCAGTGCGCAGGCACCATCAATGGTAACTGGATCATGGCAACCATCATGGGTATGGAAGATACGTCCGGTAACTGGGCGATCACAAATATGCCGAAGCTGATGAAAACAGAAGGCGCTACAAACTACTCCAACAACGGCGGATCTTCTTGGTATATCAGCTCTAACTGCCAGAATACAGACCTTGCATTTGACTTCATGGCAAAGACATTTGCAGGAAGCGTAACACTGTATGAGAACATTCTTCCGACAACAGGCGCAATCAGTACATGGGGACCGGCAGGCGATTCCGAAGCTTATCAGGCTCCGCAGGAATTCTGGAGTGATCAGCCGATCTTCGCAACGGTTGTAGAATTCGCAGAGAAGACACCTTCCAACAATACAAGTGCTTACTACTATGACGTACGTGAAGTTGTCTCTACCGCAATTCAGGATATCATGTCCGGCGGAGGAGAGAAGGATGCAGTCTTAGAGCAGGCACAGGCAGACGCTGAATTCTACTATCAATAAATCATAAGTCAGGCTGTATCTGTAAGGAAACCGAACAGATAAGTCAAGCTACTATGCGGGGGGACCGCCCTGGCGGTTCCCCTTTTTGCGTCTCAAAATGCAGTAAATTGACAAGTAAAGGGGGTCTTTTAGTGGATTCTAAGAAAAAAGGTATGAGCTTACTTGCAAAGCAGAAAGCTGCCGGCTGGGCGTTTTTGACTCCGGCAACGCTGATGATCGTAGTTATGAGCTTCTATCCGATGGTCAGGGCATTTCTCCTTTCCTTACAGACAGGAAGAGGCACGAACTACACGTTTACAGGAATATCCAATTATGCGCGTATGTTTGAAGACAGAGTATTCCTTCGCTCTGTAACCAACACATTTTTCTATCTGGCAATTCAGGTGCCGATCATGCTGGTGCTTGCGATCCTTCTGGCACAGCTCTTGAATAACCGCGACTTGAAATTTAAAGGGCTTTTCCGTACCTGTGTATTTTTGCCTTGTGCAACATCACTGGTTTCCTATGCAATTATTTTCAGATTTCTGTTTGCACAGGATGGTCTTGTGAATAATGCACTGGTGGCACTTGGGATTTTTAAAGAGGGGTACAATTTCCTAGGAAATGCCGGGACGGCAAAGATGGTTATCATTCTGGCCCTGATCTGGAGATGGACAGGGTACAACATGGTATTCTATCTGGCAGGACTGCAGAATATTGAATATTCCGTATACGAGGCCGCAAAGATTGACGGCGCCAACGGCTGGAAGACATTCTGGGGCATTACCGTACCGCTGCTGAAACCGACGATTATCATGACATTTATCATGTCGATTAACGGTACGCTGCAGTTGTTCGATGAGTCGGTCAACCTGACCAACGGCGGACCGGCAAATGCTACGATCACAATGTCACACTATATTTACAATACATGTTTCCTGCGTGCTCCGAACTTTGGCTACGGAAGCGCTATGGCATTCTTTGTATTTATCATTGTTGCAATCCTTGCATTTATCAATCTGAAAGTAGGTGATACACGTGACTGAAAAAAAGAACAGATCAATGATCCAGCGCAGGCTGATTCCTACTTACATATTTTTGACGATTTTTTCGATCATCTCTGTATTTCCGTTTTTATGGATGATCTCTGCGGCAACGAATAACTATATTGATATCTCAAAGGGACGTCTCCTTCCCGGCAGCTTTGCGGCGGAGAATTTCCGGAACCTGGTTGCGCAGCAGCCGCTGGCCCGGGCAATGGGCAATTCCTTCCTGTACGCGATCTCGGTGACAGTGATCTGTCTGTTTATCTGTTCACTGGCCGGCTATGGTTTTGAGATTTATCATGACAAATGGAAAGACAAACTGTTCTCGATCCTGCTTCTGGCAATGATGGTTCCTCAGGTAGCGACCATGATCCCATTGTTCCAGATGTTCAGTTCGGCAAAATTGCTGAATACAATGGCTGGTTTCTTCCTTCCGATGATCTCGACGCCGTTTATGATCATGATGTTCCGCCAGAATGCAAGAGCATTCCCGATCGACATCATTGAAGCGGCCCGGATCGACGGACTGAATGAGGTACAGATCTTCTTCCGTATGTTCTTTCCGACTATGAGGTCGACCTATGCGGCAGCGGCTGTTATCACATTCATGAATGCATGGAATGCATATCTGTGGCCGAAGGTAATCATGACAGACGGAAAGTCCCTGAACATGGTTATGTTGATCGCCAATACCATCGGCGGATACAAGATTGATTACGGTATGATCATGATGGGCGTATTGTTCTGCTCGATTCCGACTATGCTTGTATTCTTCATCCTGCAGAAGCAGTTTGCAGAAGGTATTACCGGCGCGGTGAAATAAAAGAAATTCCAACCCACGTATCCATTCGCAAAAATCGTGCTGACGCACTCTTACGTCTGCTAACGCAGCCGCGCAGCTAGAAGAAATTTTGGAAAAAAGAGTTTCGCTTGCGAGACTCTTTTTTATCAACGCAGAAAGGAGTAAAAAATGAGTGATTTTATTTTAAATGTGATCCATCGTCCGGAAATGGTGCCGGAGTATTCCGCCACGGTGACCGGGCATGGCAAGGAGGAGGACATCGGAAATAAGAAGCTTCTGACGGAATCTCTGGACATTTTCCGGACACAGCAGAGGCTGGCCCACGAAAATGGTTTGAAGGTCACGATCCATATGACCTATGCTTCCCTGTTCAATGCGGAGGCGGTGCAGATCGCAAAGGACGATCATGAGAAATACGGGGATGAGATCGCTCTGTCTCTTCTTGGACTGCCCTGCGAGCAATTCCGTGAGAAATACCATACAAAGGATTTCTGTATCTGGATGTTTTCCATGGAAGACAAAAAGAAGATCGTCAATGATGTGTTCGGCAAATTCTATGAAACCTTTGGTTTTTATCCGGAATCTACAGGCTCTTACTATATGGATGCGGACCTGACCAATTACATCAAGGAAGCCTACCCTTCTGTGAAGTGTGCCGTTGCCACCTGCTGGGAGGAAGGGCCGAAGGCATATCACACCTGCAACAATTCCTGGTATACGCTGTTTGACGGCGGCCCATGGGCACCCTGGATCCCTTCCAAACAGAATACCCATGCTCCTGCGGCAGATGAGGCAGAGGACAGCGGGATCGTTGCGATTCCGCATTTGTCAAGGGATTTGCTGGCCTGCTATGACGGAAACGGCTCCAACTTCGGGACGCATCCGCAGAATGTACTGCGGGGCATGATCTATGATTCCAAGACCTGGGAGTATCCGTACCTGTATAACCTGATCGACCAGTACCGCGCCCAGGAAAAGTACAACAACGGCTACGCGTACAATATGATGTTTGTAGGTCCCGGCTGGATGAACAAGATGGGCCGCTGGGAGGCACCTTACGAGCTGCTGCTCAAATCCTATTCCGACGGATGCAGATATTATGGAGATCTTAAGAAAGAGGGAAAGCTCATAGACATGACCATGTCGGAATTTGCGGATTATTACCGGCGGAAGAAGACGTACACCGAGCCGGAATGCGCCCTCTGGCGCGATATCCTTTACGGTTCAGACAAGCAGGTGTTCTGGTATACGGATCCTTATATGCGGGCCGGAGTGAATATGGACCAGGGCGGCGCGATCTTTGATCTGCGTCCTTATGCCGCCAAGCTGAGATGGGAGGTGGGCATCGGTACGAAGCATGTGCAGGATGCGTCCTATCCGTTTTTGATCCAGGAAAAATATCGGGCAGGTTATTTTACACACTATGCAGGGGAAGGAACCATCCGGAGCGCCAAGCTCTGCCATAACGGGGAAGAGGTGGACCTGTGCCTGTGCCGTACGAAAGCGCGTTTTTCACAGGAGGGAAGGACACGGATCCTGACGCTGGATCCGGTGACCATTGAGTTTGCGGATCTGACCGTGAAGCTTCAGACAAAGGAGTATTTTGAGGAGGGGGCCGGCTCTGTTAAGATTGAGAGAACGATCCTGGAGATGAGCGATCCCGGCGCGGAAGCGGAGCTGATTGAATACATGGTAGCATGCTATGGAACAACGGAATATCCGGAGGACATGAGCGGCATCCTTCTGAAATGTGAGGGCAGCGAGGAGAAGAGCATTGTCTATGAATACAAGTGCAGAGAGGAAAGTCTGGACAATGCGGAAGCGGTATCCGCAGTGATCCCTGCCATTGAGACGAAGGTTTCCATGACGCAGAGCGGCGGCGGAGAGGGATATATCCGGGAGGGCTATGCATTTTCTCCGATGTTTACTCTGGGGTATAAGAAAAAGATTTCAGAAAGGGAGGTATACGCGACATGGCTCAATCTGGAAAAGGCAGATTAAACTACCGGTGCCCGTCCTGCTTCATGAGAGATCTGGATATCGATATGTTTTATGATAAGGAAAAAGAGGAATATTACTGCCTGCGCTGCCAGTTTACCGGGACGGAGCAGGACGTACTCGCGGGAAATGAGACGGTTCGGATCCGATATAAGGCAATGCATAAGAGGTATGAAAAGTTCGACTTTGATTAGGGGAGACTCCCACAAGGAAAGGGCGGGAATTGATTGATTCTCGTCCGATTTTGTGATATGCTACAGAGAGTGGAGAGAGACGGTATCATATAACTGTGGGCAGGTTCCATGCCTCACCCCGCCTCAGAAAGGAAGTAATCATGGACAAGATATTGTTAATAGATGATAGTATTGTAGTGGGCGATTCTTTAAAAGCAATTCTGGAAACGGACTATGATGTGACTGTATGCCATGATGCTGAAAGCGGACTTGAAAAGGCCATGTCCGGAAAGTATTCCTTGATCCTTATGGATATCATTATGCCGGATATGGATGGATTTACACTGCTGAAAAAGCTTCAGGACATGATACTGACCAGGTATATTCCGATCATTGTAGTGACAGGCCTTGCCGATATACAGCATGAGGAAGAGGCGCTGACTCTGGGAGCGGTAGACTATATCACAAAACCGGTGGTTCCCGCGATTCTGAAGGCAAGGATCAATGCGCAGCTTCGGTCATTTGACAGGCAGATGCACTATAAAAAGCTGGCCATGGTCGATGAACTGACCGGAATCGCGAACAGAAGGCGCTACGAGGAGGAATGGCGTATGAAGTGGCGGGAGGCTCTGCGTCTCGAGATCCCGTTTTCAGTCTGTATCTTCGATATAGATAAGTTTAAGATTTATAACGACAGCTTCGGCCATCCGGCGGGCGATAAGGTTTTGACCAATGTAGCAAAGACCGCATCCTCCTTCCTGCATCGTGCAACGGACTTTGTGGGACGTTACGGCGGGGAAGAGTTTGTCGCGATCCTGGTAGGCAATGACGCCCAGTCTTCTTATGAATATCTGAAAATGATCCGGCAGGCTATCGAAAACCTGCATATACCGCACAATTCCCCGGTATTCCGATGGATTACGGTCAGTGTGGGCGGAGTCACCGTTGTCCCGAAGAACGGGGATGTATATGATACATATCTGAAGATTGCGGATTCCATGCTGTATACCGCAAAAAAATCCGGCAGGAATATGGTCGTATGGTCCGACGGGGGCAAGGAACAGTGGCGGGAGAGAGAATAATACAGAAGGCCTGCCATCGGCAGTCTTTCCACATACGTTGGTATTCAAGAGCCAGGATGATACCTGGCTTTTGCTGTAAAAGCAGAAGGAGGTATTATGGCGCGGATTGCAATCATACCGGAACCAAAGAAAATCCTGGCAGGTGAGGAAGGCAATGCGGATCCTGTGATCCGGGAAAAGAAAACAGATCCTGATATGGGGGAAGAGGAATATTGTCTGCAGCTGAAAAAGGACGGCATATGGATTGCGGGCGGGAGTGAAAAAGCATGCCTGTATGCCAAGTCAACGCTGGAGCAGATCCGGTTGCAGTGCGGGGATACCCTGCCCTGCCTGACGGTGGAGGACTGCCCGGCATATTCGTGGAGGGCATTTCATATCGACTGCGCCCGACATTTTATTCCGGCGGACGAATTGAAGAAAATGATCCGGATGTCGGCACATTTTAAATTAAACAAATTTCACTGGCATTTTTCGGATGACCAGGGCTGGCGTATAGAATGCAGGAAGTTTCCTCTGTTGCATGAGATTGGCGCGGCGCGCAGGGGGGACCATATGGGGAATTATGATTCGGACGAGACCGAGGACCGGTATTATACAAGAGAACAGGTCAGGGAGATCGTGGCTTACTGCGGAGAGCTGGGCGTGGAAGTGATCCCGGAGGTAGATATGCCCGGACATGTGACTGCGGTGCTGGCGGCCTATCCCCAGTACGGCTGCCGGGGGGAGCAGATTCTGGTGGAGACGCGGGCAGGGATTTTCCGAGATATCCTGTGCGCGGGGAAGGAAGAGACTTTTGTGTTTATCGAGCAGCTTCTTGATGACCTTCTGGAACTATTTCCGGGGAAATATTTTCATATCGGCGGGGATGAGGCGCCCAAGGAATACTGGAGCAGCTGCCCCTTGTGCCGGAAGCGGATGGAGGAGGAAGGGCTTGAGAACCTGCAGCAGCTGCAGGGATATATGGAAAACCGGATCACTGCGTATCTGAAAGCGAAGGGCCGTACCGTGATCGTATGGAATGAGGCCGCATACGGGGGCAATCTTGACCCGGATACCATCGTGCAGCTCTGGACGGAGGATAAGGAGAACCGCTTGGAACAGCATATGGAACGGGGCGGGAAGGCCGTTATATCCATTGTGAAGAACTGTTACTGCGACTATCCGTATGGGATCACATCGCTTCGGGATGTCTATGAGTTGGAAGAATGTCCGGCAGGACTGACAAAGGCAAAAGATCGGATCCTGGGAACAGAATGTCTGATCTGGACGGAGCATGTCCGGGATGAAAAAAGACTGGAAACTCTCTGCTGGCCCAGGTTTGCGGCTTCTGCGGAGGTCGGCTGGCGGGGACAGGACAGACCCGGGTATCCTTCGTTTGAAACGAGAATGAAGAGACTGCTGCCTGTATTTGAGAAGTATGGGATCTGCCCGGAGGAGGCTCCCGGCTGGGTTCCGGCGCAGGAAGAGGCTAAGAGGCAGAAAGCGGAATTTGAGAAGAATTTCAGTGCCGAGGACCGGCAGGAAGTGGAGAAAATGCAGGAGATCATCTGAGCCCTGCAATACACAGATTCAGGAGGAAATAAAACGTGGGAACATCAACAGAATTGAGAAATCTACTGCACAGGATTGACCATAAGGGATATCCGGCGTATAAGGACACGAAGGGCACATACCAGTTTCAGGGGTATGTGCTTTCCATCGACCATGTACAGGGAGATCCTTTCGCGTCGCCGTCAAAGGTGAGTGTGCATATGAAGGGCGGGATCGCAGGCTTCCCGAAGGAACTGTATTGCGGAGACTGCCAGAGGACGGCGCTGCAGGATTACCTGACCCGACAGTTTCACCGTGCGGCGGAGAGCTACGCATTTAAGGCCAAAGGCTCCGGAAAGAGCGGACTGATCTCCATCAGCAGATGCGGACAGGAGATTCTGGAGCGGACGGCTTTCCATATGGACGCAAAGACAGGAGATATCGTGGTGCGCCTGGAGATCGGATTCCCAGCCAATGGGCGGACCATTAACGCGCGGGAACTGGAAAAGATCCTGTTTGATTTCCTGCCGGACTGCGTGGAGAGATCGCTGTACTACAGAACCTGTGATAAGAAGAAGGTGCGCGGGGCCATTGATCTGGCGGAGGATCAGGAGTATATCCGGGGACAGCTTGAGGTACAGGGACTGACCGCCTTTGTAGCGAATGGTTCTATCCTTCCCAGAGAATCCGGTATCTCGCCGCGTCCCATGAAAGGGGCGGTGTCGTTTCGTTCCCCGAAGGAGCTGGAAGTGACCATGGAGCTTCCGCATAAGGGAACTCTCACCGGAATGGGGATCCGCAAGGGGATCACTTTGATCGTGGGGGGCGGATATCACGGTAAATCGACCCTTCTGAAGGCGCTGGAGCTGGGGGTCTATGATCACATTGCGGGGGACGGCCGGGAGTATGTGATCACCGACGCATCCGCGGTCAAAATCCGCGCGGAGGACGGACGGAGCATCAAAAAGACGGACATTTCCATGTTTATCAATGACCTGCCTAATGGAAAGGACACCTGCGGATTCTATACCGAGGATGCCAGCGGAAGTACATCCCAAGCGGCCAATGTGGTGGAAGCGATGGAGGCGGGAGCAAAGGCTCTGCTGATTGATGAGGACACCAGCGCCACTAATTTTATGATCCGGGATGAACTGATGCAGCGGGTGATCCACCGGGATATGGAACCGATCACGCCTTTTATTTACAGGATCCGGGAGCTGTATGAACGCTATGGGATCTCTACTGTAATCGTAGCGGGCAGCTCGGGGGCGTATTTCCACATTGCGGATACGATCGTTCAGATGGACCGGTATGTACCCAGGGAGATTACGGCGGAAGCCAAAAAAGAAGCGGAGAATTTTCCGGCATTGAGCGGACTGGAGGAGCCTGCCCAAAAGCCGGTATTCCGAAGGTGTCCGAGCCAGAACAGGGCTTACCGGGGAAATGACCGGATTAAGATGAAGACTATGGGGCGCGAGGGCGTGCAGATCAACCGGGAAAGCATTGACCTGCGCTATGTGGAGCAGATTACGGACAGCGAGCAGGTGACGGCTCTGGGATACTGTGTGCGGTATGCGGAGAAGAACTTCTTCGGCGGTACGACTCCGGTGCAGGATGTGGTGGACAAGCTGGAGGAAAAGATCCGCAAAAGTGGGCTGGCCGGCCTGTGTGAGAGCCCGTCCAATGTGGCGTGTCTGGCCATGCCTAGAAGACAGGAGATCTTTGCCTGCTTTAACCGGTATCGGGGACTGATGCTGTAACAGGTTTCCAACTGTACGGTTGGATGCTCTAAAGAGCCTCCAACCTACTCATCTATTCGCAAAAACCGTGCTTACGCACGCTAACGTCTGCTAACGCAGTCGCTTTTTTGCTCATTTATGAGTAGGTTGCTAATCCGAAATCTCAGTTTTATTGCAATAAATTGCATAAAACTGAGATTTCGGATTGCAACCGTACAGTTGGACAGGTTTTGACTTTGGAAGCATTTCGTGCTAAACTGTGTATGAATTTCACACGGCTGACAGTTGCAGAGAACTGGTCATTCGGTGATCTGTAACGACTGACAAAAAAGGAGACAGACATATGGGTGGATTTTTTGGTGTTGCTTCAAAGAAAAACTGTACTTTGGAATTGTTTTACGGGGTAGACTATCATTCTCACCTTGGCACACGGCGCGGCGGAATGGCGATGTATGGGAAGGAAGGATTTCAGAGAGCGATCCATAATATCGAAAATTCTCCGTTTCGGACAAAGTTTGAAAAGGATGCGGAGGAGCTGGACGGGCATCTGGGGATCGGGTGTATTTCTGACTATGAGCCCCAGCCGCTTCTGATCCAGTCCCATCTGGGCAGCTTTGCGATCACAACGGTCGGCAAGGTGAACAATCTGGAAGAGCTGCTGAGAGAAACCTATGACGCGGGGCGTTCTCATTTTCAGGAGATGAGCGGCGGACAGATCAATGCGACAGAGCTGATCGCTTCCCTGATCTGCAAGTCCGATACGCTTGTAGAAGGGATCCGCTATGTGCAGGAGCTTGTGGACGGATCCATGACCATCCTGCTGATGACAAAGGATGGGATCTATGCGGCGAGAGACCGGTATGGACGTACCCCTGTAGTCCTTGGAAAACGGGAAGACGGCTACTGTATTTCATTTGAAAATTTTGCGTATATCAACCTGGGCTTTGAGCATTATAAGGAATTGCAGCCGGCAGAGATTGTTTTCGTGACACCGGAGAGTGTGGAGACCGTCGGCGCTCCGGGTACGGAGATGAAGATGTGCTCCTTCCTGTGGGTGTATTACGGATATCCGACCTCATCCTACGAAGGAGTGAATGTGGAGGAGATGCGTTATACCTGCGGGAGCATGCTGGCAAAGCGGGACAGTGATTCCGTATCCCCGGATATCGTTGCCGGTGTGCCGGATTCGGGGATCGCGCATGCCATCGGGTATGCCAACGAATCCGGGATTCCGTATGCAAGGCCATTTATCAAGTACACACCTACCTGGCCCAGATCCTTTATGCCTGCGAACCAGAGCCAGAGAGATCTGATCGCCCGGATGAAGCTGATCCCCGTGCAGGAGCTGATCAAGGGGAAAAAGCTGCTTCTGATCGACGACTCTATCGTGCGGGGAACCCAGCTTCGGGAAACCACGGAATTTTTATACCGGAGCGGGGCAAAGGAGGTTCATGTCCGCCCGGCGTGCCCGCCGCTGCTGTACGGATGCAAGTATCTGAATTTTTCACGCTCCAAGTCGGATCTGGATCTGATCACAAGACGGGTGATCCAGGAACGGGAGGAGGAAGTCACTCTGGAGGTGCTCTCCGAGTATTCGGATCCGTGCAGCGCGAGATATGAGGAAATGCTGGAAGAGATCCGGAAGCAGCAGAACTTCACGACACTGCGGTATCACAGGCTGGATGATCTGATCGCATCCATCGGACTGTCACCCTGCAAGCTGTGTACGTATTGCTTTAATGGGAAGGAATAAGAAACAGCGGTAATTTGAAATAGAAAAGGGACGTATTGCAGGAAGTGATGGAGCAATATGTCCCTTGAATTAGTCTTAAATGGATTTTATTGCAGCGGAGCGATGCTTCGGCTGAGGATTCCGTTCATATGTGCGATCGCCGTGCCGTAATTGGTGATGGGGACGTTCTGGTCGCAGGCACACTGCAGGCGGTACTTCATTTCCCGTTCGTTTAAGGTACAGCCGCCGCAGTGGATGATCAGCCTGTATCTGCTCAGGTCATCGGGAAATTCGATCCCGCTTGTAAATTCAAAATGGAGCTCCTTTCCGGTATGCTTCCGGATCCATCCGGGCAGCTTGACGGTTCCGATATCCTCGCACTGGCGATGATGGGTGCAGCCCTCGGAGATCAGGACCGTGTCCCCGTCCCGTAGCAGATCCAGTGTTCTGGCTCCCTGTACCACCGTGTCCAGATTTCCTTTGTACCTTGCAAACAGGATGGAGAAGGAGGTCAGCGGGATGTCTGGGGGGACAAGGACGGACACCTTCTGGAATGCCTGGCTGTCGGTGATGACCAGCGCTGGCTTCGTACCCAGCCGGGCAAGGGTATCCTGCAGCTCGGTATCCTTTACCGCGACGGCAGCGCCGCCTGCTTCCAGGATATCACGGATGGTCTGCTGCTGGGGCAGGATCAGCCTTCCCTTCGGAGCGGAGCTGTCGATGGGGATGACCAAAACGACAAAATCACCCGGATGGATCAGATCCGCCGTGATGTGCTTTTGGGTTTCGGCAGTGGGAGCCTGCTTTGCGATCAGTTCCTTCAATTCCCAGATATGTTCTCCGGTCAGGGCGCTGACGGAGATACAGTGTGATTCATCTATGGAATCAACAATCGGGGCAGCGATTTCTGATCCGCGTGAATGCCGGATTGTCAGGTCAGATTTGTTGAAGGCGATAACATAAGGGATTTTCTTTTCCCGGACCTTTTCCAGAATCCGTTCATCCTCCCGGGTCATCCCCTCGGAGCTGTCAACGACCAGAACGGCAATATCCGTCTTGTTGAGAACCTGGTACGCTTTTCGGATGCGCAGAGCACCCAGCTCCCCTTCGTCATCCAGCCCCGGGGTATCGATCATCACTACCGGCCCAAGAGGCAGCAGCTCCATAGCCTTCTGTACCGGATCGGTGGTGGTGCCCTTTATATCAGAAACAATGGCAAGGTTCTGGCTGGTGACGGCATTGATCAGGCTGGATTTCCCCGCATTTCGTTTTCCGAAGATCCCGATGTGAATGCGGTCTGAGGACGGTGCGGCATTTAAACTCATAGAATATTCCCTCCATTAAAAAAATTTAGAAAGCGTGCCGCCAGTACAGCATTCACTGTTGATTACACAATGCTGTACTGACGGCCTTTCCGAATGCGCTGGCATTAAAAACGGAAATCTCTCCGGTTATCCTGCTCGATATAACGCAGGTTTTCCATGACAACAGCCCGTGCCTTTTCATTGGGCACATTGAGCACCTCGCGGTCGATCAGCTTATCCCCGATGGCCTTTGTTTCCGGTGAAGCATAGTCCATCAGATATTCCTTGAGCGTCATCAGTGCATTGGGATGGCAGCAGTTCTGGATCTGACCGCTCTTACACAGGGACATAAAACGGTCTCCGGTACGGCCTTCTCGGTAGCAGGCAGTGCAGAAGCTGGGGATATAATCCATTTCCATCAGCCAGCGCACCACTTCATCCAGGGAACGGGTATCGCTGACATCGAACTGCTCGGATTTTTCATCCTCGGGTTCCGGCTCATAATAACCGCCCACGCTGGTGCGGGAACCGCCGCTGATCTGTGAGATGCCCAGGTGCAGGACACGTTCCCGGGTGGTCTGGTTTTCCCTTGTGGAAATGATCATTCCGGTGTAAGGTACGGAAATCCGAATGCAGGCAACCAGCTTGGCAAAGATATCGTCGTCAATGCCGTTGTCGAACTGGCCGGGATCGATATCGTCCGCGCGTTTCAGCCGAGGTACGCTGATCGTATGGGGTCCCACGCCGAAGGCGGCTTCCAGATGTTCCGCGTGCATGAGGAGCCCGGCAAATTCGTAGCGGTACTTATCCAGTCCAAAGAGCACGCCCAGACCAACATCATCAATACCGCCCTCCATGGCGCGGTCCATGGCTTCCGTGTGATAATTGTAGTCGTGCTTCGGCCCCGCGGGGTGGAGCTCAAGATAGCTCTCCTTGTGATAGGTTTCCTGGAACAGGATATACGTACCGATCCCTGCCTCCTTTAACAGACGGTAATTGTCTACGGTAGTCGCGGCGATATTGATATTGACGCGGCGGATGGCGCCGTTCTTGTGCTTGATGCCGTAGATCGTATTGATGCATTCCAGATAGTATTCCATCGTATTATGTACCGGATCCTCCCCTGCTTCCAGCGCAAGGCGCTTGTGGCCCATATCCTGCAGCGCGATGACTTCACGGCGGATCTCCTCCTGGGTCAGCTTTTTGCGGGCAATGTGCTTATTTTTGATATGATAGGGGCAGTAGGTACAGCTGTTGATGCAGTAGTTGGACAGATACAGAGGAGCGAACATGACGATCCGGTTGCCGTAAAAATCCTTTTTGATCTGCTCCGCCAGCTTGAAGATCTCTTCATTTTTTTCCTGGATCTGACAGGCAAGCAGCACCGATGCTTCCCGGTGCGAAAGGCCCTTTCTGAGCTTCGCCTTCTCGATCAGAGCGTCGATCAGCTCTGCGTTCTCCTTGTTCTCGTCCGCATAGGCAAGTGTGTCAAGAATTTCCTCGTGGTTGATAAAATCATCCGCACATTTTGATGCTGCGTCATACATGGTTTGTGTTCCTCCCTGCTTTTATTTTTTGTGAGCCAAATGGATATGGCTGAATGCGCGTCTGACATCTAAGCCAGACTACATAGATTATTTGTTTTTTGCGTAAATTGTTTTGGTGCTGACGCCCGGAAGCATGCCCAGCTTTCCGGACAGCGCGCTGATGGCGTCTGCCGGGGCATCCATGGCGATGCTGATGATGGACAGGTTCTTTTCCCGGTAGGGGATTCCCATACGTCCGATGATGAAGCTGCCGTATTCACTCAGCAGGTGATTCAGCTCATCTACGGATTCCGTGCTGTTCAGTACAATGCCGATCAAGGCGATCCTGGTTTCCATAAAAGCCTCCTTCTTCAAGTGATGATTTTTTCAAAATAAAAAAGCGCCCTCGCTCCGGGCGCAGATTTGTCTGATAAAAAATACACCGCTTTAGGGCAGCAGGCTGCAAAATGACCTGAAGCTCCGATAAGATATGCGGAATATCTGAACGTATCATGGAAATTATCAGTTGATCTTGTACGCCTTTTTACGCAGATGCAGCTTTCTGTGAAGATGCCCTTAGTAATCAGAACGACCAGATTTATTATAGCATGGGGAAAAGGGGATTACAATACGTATGCGGATAAAAAGAAAAAAACGGATAGAATATCCCCAATTTTCAATCTTTTCTGTTATAATGAACTATACGGCGAGTAAACGGAGTGATTTTATATGGCAAACAAAAGACTAAATGTTTCAAGACGAGAATTTCAGGATAGTTATCGCAGGCACTATAAGCTATATCAGAATACGAATGTGAGTGACAAGTCACGCAGGCTGGTATTATTCTATTCGGTGGAATGCGGGCTTAAAAGTTTAATTATGAAAGAGACTGGCAATGATACATATAAGGAATTGGAAACATATTGTGAGATAAGCGGTAAATACAACATAACAGGTCATGACATCAAGGCTATGTTAAAGGAAGTGAATCCACGGAATGAATTTGCTCTGAAAAACATATCTCTGGAAAAAGGAGGAGGAAGTGTACCGCCGATGAGATTTAATGAACTATGGAGATACGGCGCGGCAGTTGCGGATATAGAAGAGGAAGAAAAAGCAGAAAAGGTATTGGTCAAAATAGCAGATTGGATTAAGACAAGGCTGTAGCAGGAGGAACGCAGATGCAGATATTTACCTGTCATGATATAGAGAGGAAGATCAATAAAACAAAATGGCCGAAAAGCTGGAACAGAGTGGATGTTTATCATGATGAAGTTGTAATAAATATTTGTCCGGAAATACATGATCCGGAGGAAGACAAACAACTCTTCGAAAATATATTTGAGAAATTTTTCGACGGCGAAAGCATAGAGAATGAGTTTGACCATACAAAACTGACGGTCCTATATGAAGAAGGAGATCAGACCGATCGATTTCGCAGAGCAGATGCTCCATTATTCAAGGATATTAGTTTAGAAAATAAGGCAGAGTCTAAGGTTCCAAAGCTGCCGGGAGCGCCGGTCATGGCATTTCATTCTTATAAGGGAGGCGTTGGGAGAACCTTATCCCTGATTGCGCTTGCCAAAGGAATTGCGGAACTTTACGGAGATAAAAAGAAGGTTTTGATTATTGACTCGGATTTGGAAGCTCCGGGATTGACCTGGATGATAAACGGAGGTCAGGAACATGCGGCGATCAGTTATCTGGATGTACTCTCCCTCATGCATTTTCACGATATAAATACCGAATTGGCAGAGAAAATCGCCGGACTGGTAAGAAAATCGAGTTTAACGATCAGTACGGAAAAATTGGAGACAGAGCATTATTTTCTCCCTGTTTACAGAGAAAAGGAACAATTGCTGGATATTTTTTCTAGCCCGGAAAAAATAATAGCGAATCAAAACAATAAATATATTATTTCCGAGTTTTTATCCATGATAGGTGCGGCATTAGAAGCGGACATTGTGCTGGTAGACCTGAGGGCAGGCGTAACAGAATTTTCAGCCCCGTTTCTTTTTGACCCGCGGGTACAGAAATATTTTGTGACTTCAACCTCTATGCAGTCGATAAAAGGTACGCAGATGCTGCTGGAGGAAATCCAGCAAAAAATATCAGGAAATCTGTGGGAGTCAAAGATTTTGCTGACGATGATTCCTCCCGAAATGGAAGAAAACACGATCAGGCAGATTGAAGATGAATTATTGGAAGCCATAGAAAGAGAAATAGACTCAAAAGATACAACCATACTGAGAGAAGATTATCTGGTCAGAGTACGATTTGACTCTCCATTTATATCATTAGGTGAGTTCTCTCAGATCTGTTCCATGCTGAAAGGGAAAAGACTTTTAGATATTATGGAAGAAAATGCGGAAAGTATTTTCGACAATGGACAGGAAACCGATGGAGCAATCTTGCCATTGAGGGAAGTCAGGGAAACACTGCAGCGCCTGCATAATCTGGCGGCAGCGGAAATCACCGCAGAAGGTACAAAAAGCATGAACATGCTGGCAACGGCATCCATCAGGGAAATCGTAAAGGATTATCAGGATGAGGTTCCGCAGATTGCAGTTCTGGGAGAGAAAGGTTCCGGAAAGACCTATTTATATAAACAGATGCTTGCGGCAAAAACCTGGGCCGGATTCCGGAGAAATCTAAAAAAGGAGGATGTGGAAGAAAGCAGGGAAACCTTCATACTGCCATTGATTTCTACTATTAATATGAAATACATTCATCCTCTCGCTGTTGAATGTATACAGAATGCAAATCAGGCATTCGGAGAAGATTTTTATGACGTACATTCGGTAAATAAAAATTATAATGAAATTCTGACATATATAGACGAAAAACATACCCTGGCTGAATGGACACGGAAGTGGACAGATCTGCTCTGCGGCATGGCGGAAGAGTCTTCTACTCTGATGCAGATAGATAAGTATTTGGAGGAAAGGAAAAAAAGATTGCTGTTTGTGGCAGACGGTCTGGAAGATCTGTTCATGGACGCACAGGTTCAGGAAGGAGATAGCTGGAAGTATGCGGTGAGGTCTCTGTGCCAAAATGTCATGAATGAGATAAGGAATCTGAAATATGGAAATGTGGGCATGATCGTTTTCATAAGAAGTGACATGGCGGCAGAAGCAATCGGAGTGAATTTTGAACAGTTCAAGAATCAATATTTCAGATATGAATTGAACTGGTCGCCGACGGAAGCGTTGCGGCTGGCTGTATGGATCGCCGCTCAGGTAAATTCAAGATTTGCTGAAAACATAGATATTTTAAAAGCTAGCAGAGAAGCATTAGAAGAACGGCTGGAATTGCTTTGGGGCAAAAAGCTGGGAAAAAATCATTCAAGAGAGGCAGCATCTTCTCGTTGGATCATTGCTGCTTTGTCAGACTTTAACAGACATTTACAGGCCAGGGACATTGTTAGATTTTTAAAATTCTCTACTGAAAATCTGCCGGGATCGGCATCAGAGTATTTGGACAGATTTATTGTGCCAGCAGAAATAAGACAAGCTATTCCGAAATGTTCCAAAGAAAAGCTGGCAGAGATAAAAACGGAGATGAAATCCATATATCAGATTTTGGAGAGGCTTATGAATATGTCAGAAGAAGAGAAAAGACTGCCGCTGTTATTGGATAAGATTAACCTGACTGGGGAAGAGATTTCAAAATTGGAAAACCAGGGGTATTTGATTTCATTAGATAAAAAATATTATCTCCCGGAAATCATCAGAACGGCTTTTGGTTTCCGATACGAGAAAGGCGCGCGCCCCAGAGTGCTTTCCCTTTTAAAAGGGTAAAATACTATTGGACGGCAGTAAAGAGATGGCCTTTGGATATAGGAGTCAATATGGACAAGAAAAAAGTAACGAACATGGAAGTGAAAAAACAGAATCGGAACCGGGTGTTCCGCTACATATACAGACACGGCACGGTTTCTAACCCGGACATTGCCCATGAGATGAACATGAGCCTGCCGACGGTGACGCAGATCACAAAGGAGCTGATCGAAAAAGGGCTGGTAGAAGAAAAGGGCGAGCTGCAGTCCACCGGAGGCCGCCGGGCCAAGGCGCTGTCTGCGGCTGTGAATATCAAACAGGCGGTGGGGCTGGACATCACAAAGAACCATATCAGCCTGGTACTGACCAACCTTGCCGGTGAAATTTTAAATTACGAACGGATCTACCAGCCCTATGCATCGGAGGATCTGTATTATCGGGAGGTCAATAAAAAGCTGGAACGCTTTTTAGATGAAAGCGGCGCGGTCCGGGAGCGGATACTGGGGATTGGGATCGCTTTTCCGGGAATTATTGACCTGGACAAGAGGATTGCCGAATCGCATGTACTCGGTGTGGAATCTGTGTCATTTGATCTGGTAAGCCGTTTTTTCTCCTATCCCTGCTTTTTCCTGAATGACGCGAATGCGGGGGCCTATGCGGAGGGGATCCGCCCGGATGGGCCGGACAGATTCTTTTATCTGTCATTGAGCAACACGGTGGGAGGCGCCGTATTCTACCGCAATGAGCTCATGCAGGGGGATCATTTCCGATGTGGAGAGGTGGGGCATATGACGGTGGTTGCGGACGGAGAACCCTGTTACTGCGGGAAAAAGGGATGCCTGGACGCTTACTGCTCAGCGTCGCGTTTATCCGATGCGGCGGGCGGAAAGCTGGAAAAATTTTTTGCGGCACTGGAACGAAAAGAAGAGGAGGCCGTGCGGCTTTGGAACCGATATACGTCCTATCTGGCAATCGCGGTCAACAATATCCATATGGTCCTGGACTGCGATATCATCCTGGGCGGATATGTGGGAAGCTGCGCAGAAGCTCACATTCAGGATATCTGGAAAAAGGTATCGGAAAGAAATACATTTGCGGAAAGCGGTCCGTTTGTAAAGGCATGCAGCTATGAGCTGGGGGCGGCGGCACTTGGGGCGGCATTGCAGGTGACAGAAGATTTTGTGAAACAGATTTAAATGAAATGACCTAATCCCCCAGCTATGCTGGGGCGAATAGAATAAGCCGTAGTGTTGCCTATATACTTTTAA
>QXWX01000135.1 GCA_009911175.1 Lachnospiraceae bacterium
CAGGGAGCCGGATGCGGGAAAGCTGCACGTCCGGTTCTGAGAGGGGTAAGCCCCGCAAGGGACTTACCTACTTACCAGTTACTGTTCACACCCTTTGGGCGCTCCAGTATCCAGCCTATTTTAAGTCGCCTTCGGTGAGAGGCTGGATATTATGGCAAATGTTACTTTACTGACCGGACGCCGTGCAGCAGCCGCGGGCTTCGCAAGCGAAACGCAATGTCCTGCGACTGCTTTTGTCAGATTTTGCATTGTGCCATGTCATGTTTTATACTGTGGATTTTCCATTCCAGATGCTATACTGATTAAAAAAAGGAGGCCGCAAAAAAATGAAATATTTCAAGAATATGAGAAACCCTGTACTACCGTTGGAATACCATGTGCCGGACAGCGAGGCGCATGTGATGCCGGACGGGAAGCTCTACATCTACGGAAGCTTCGACGACCGGGAGGATGTATTCTGCAGTGAAAAATATCACGTTGTATCCACGCCGGATATGGAACACTGGACGGTCCATGACGTCTCGTTCACCGGGCAGCAGGTTCCCTGGTTCAACAATCCCGAAGCGCCGAAGTACCCCGGGATCGACTGGTCGAGGCCCACGCCCTTTATCCGGAAAATGCTGGAAGCTGCCCAGGAAAACGGCGATGACATGAAGGAAAAATTTGAACAGGACGGCGAAAAAGAGAAACCTGCATTGCTGTTCGCGCCGGATTGCTTGGAGCATGACGGAACCTATTATCTCTACTTCTGTATGCCCGATGACAGCGAAGGCGTGGCGGTTTCCAACCATCCGGAGGGTCCGTTTACGAACCCGGTACAGCTTCCCTGCGGCGGGATCGACCCGGCCGTTTTCATTGACGATGACGGGCAGGCTTACTATTACTGGGGACAATTATTTTCTCACGGCGTCAGACTGAATCCGGACATGGTATCATTTGACCCGGACGGAATCCGGGACGATCTGGTCACGGAGGAGGAGCATTTCTTCCATGAGGGCTCCTCTATGCGGAAGATCGGGGATACCTATTATTATGTGTACGCCGATATGGAGCGGGGGAAACCCACGTCCCTCGGCTATTCCACAGGCAAGTCGCCGCTTGGGCCGTTTACCTACCGGGGGATCATCATCGACAACGACGGCTGCGACCCTGCAAGCTGGAACAATCATGGTTCCATCGAATGCGTCAACGGGCAGTGGTATGTGTTTTACCACCGCTGCAGCCGGGGCGTGCGGCAGCACCGGAGGCTCTGCGTCGAGCCGGTCACGATCCATCCGGACGGAACCATTGATGAAGTAAAGATGACCTCCCAGGGGGCCGGAGCGCCGTTTGCGCCAGGGGAAAGGATATACGGCTATCAGGCCTGCGGGCTGAAAGGGACGGTATATATTGGAGCTGAGGACGCGGCGAGACAAAACAACGTTTTACCGGAAACGGAGACAGCCTCCGAAGCCGGAACAGGCAGTGTATATCCGGAAAAACTCACCTGCGTCTCACCGGGGGATGAAATCATCTTCCGCTATGTGAAAAAGGACACCCCATGGTCTGGGATAGAATGTACCTGCGCCGGGAGCGGAAGGCTGCAGGTGTTTCTGGATGATGTGGCGGCGGGAACCGTGGCGGCCGAAGGAGCGCCAGGAAGCATCCAGACCGTGTCTGCCGGAATCTCGGCGCCGGCGGGAGAGTGCGAGCTGAAACTGAAAGCAGAAGAGACCGACGGACTGGAGATCATGGAGATCGTATTATACTGAGCGCCGGCAAGATAAATCTGCCGCTCAGTATCACAGGATGCGTACAGCCGCATAAGGAAAACAGCAGCCCATTGCCGCAGACAATTCAAAATGCGGCCTGAGTTACAGGTCACGCCCGGTGAAGGTGTGACCTGCAACGATTGACTACCCCGCTGTGGAATTGATTATTGCATCAATCAGATTTTGAATACTTTGTTCTAATTTTTCATTTCCCCAGCCCAATTCCCATTCTTCGTTTGTGCCGGAATCAGAGATGATATAGATACCTGTTGCCTTGCAAGAACGAAATTTAGCAGTCGTAAACAATCCGGCTCCCTCCATTTCAACACATTTAGCACCTTTTTCCTCATAATACCGAATACTCCAATCCGTTTCCACATATCCCGCATCAGTGGTCCAGTGATAGCCTCTATGATATTTCAGCCCCGCCATATCCATCTCTTTGCATAAAGCTTCCGTTAATTCTTTTGATGTTTCTATAATCTCATCATGAAATCCATACAATCCAGCAATGGCTGTATCATGAAAAGCGCCATTGGAAATGACATATTCTCCAATCCTTGTACCAATCCTTCCTCCGGCAAAACCAACATGGATTAATTCTTTCACCCCGGCTGCAAATAAATCTTCTGCTTGTGTCGCTATCCCTGGAGAGCACATTTCACCTTTTACAAACCCAATTTGGGTATTGTGAGTCATCACATAAAGT
Source organism: Lachnospiraceae bacterium (assembly GCA_009911175.1). The sequence continues at coordinate 2,461 of QXWX01000135.1, forward strand.
TCACCGCCAACTTGATATTTTAATGCACCAACATTTCTCGCAAGCGTTGTGTCATATAAGCTATCCGCTAAGAGATACACGCGGGACGGTATCTTGCTTCTAAGCTCATCATAATTAAGACCCTGCAATTCGCACTCTTTTTTTACAAGTTGGACAGGCGCGTTATAAACCTCTGGATCAATGTCAAAATGTCTTTTTTGCATAACCTCATAAGAAAGTATCTTTCCATTTGCCACTGGATAATCTACATGCGTCTTTTGTACGTAATGCCTTTTCCTGTAGAATTCTCCTGCGGGTAATGATGCCTCTATTTCAACACTTCCGTGGCTTTTAATTATTTCATTTTCCAGGTAGTCCATAAGTGCGGAACCAATTCCTGCCCCCTGATGTTCAGGAAGCACATATACTCTTGAAATACGATTTCCCTCAATAGTGCCTGTACCTGCGATCGTTTCCCCATGTGTGATCACATAGGTCTTTTCTTCTGAAATATCTTTTTCAATATTAGCCAATTGATGCAGTTCCAAAAAAAAGCAAACTACTTCTTCCGGATAATAGTTCGTATAGATCTCTCGAATCGTAGTACTTACAATATCCGTGATAATTTTCGCCTGTTCCTTTTTCGCTTTATGTATCATTCTTTTATTGCTCATCCCTATATTCCTTTCCGATCCGCGGAATGTCTTCTTTTACATACTGCGGCACAGCTGGAAATATTTTAGAACAATACAGCAAAAAAATCAATGAAGTGTTTTCTTTTTTGACAGAACGATTTTTACCGGTTACTATTCACGGTGCCTTGCGCCCTGCTGCAAGGCATCCGTCTTTAGCATGGACAAGCACTATATGACCTATTTTTGCTCCCGGTATTCCGCCGGAGTCATCCCATAATATTTCTTGAAAATCTGCCGGAAATTCCCGGAATCCATATACCCCAGCTCCTCCGCAATGGCCGAGACGGAAAGCTTCGGATTCATCAGCAGCCGTGCGGCCTGCTTCATTTTCAGCTTCTGGATATTCTGGCTGAAGCTCATTCCGGTGCAGCTCCTAATGATTCGCTGGATCTGCCGCTCGCTGTAATTGAAGAAATCCGCCAGCTCTTTCAAAGAGATCGTCGTATAATTTTCCTGCATATATTTCAAAATGAATACTACATTTTCATCATGCCCCTGGGAGTCCGCCTCCGGCACGATCACGTTGGAGCCGTGGTTGCGGAGCAGGACGATAAAAAACGCACCCACGATGTTATTCAGGAAACGCTCCTTATACTGATGATTTTTCAGAAATTCCCGGTAAGCATAGAATACAAAATCAAAGACCTCCGGATCCCCGCCCGTGCGGAAAAACAGGTAAGGGTGAGTTTTCGAATGATACAGCGTATGTGTAAAAAAATCCGACAGCACGTCATTATCGGATAATACCCCGAAAAATACTTTTTCGAAGGTGCTGGTCCTCAGCACGATATTGATGATGATGCAGTCATCCGAAAATGCACTGATGGCATGTACAGTCTCCGGGGCTATGATGCAGATGTCGCCCTTACACATATGCAGCTCCTGATCCTGGATGTAGTTGACCGCCTGTCCCTCCACCACGCAGACCACCTCCAGGAAGGAATGGGAATGCCAGTTGGCGGGAAGGTAGCGCAGGTGCCGGTACAGCTCCGTATCAAATCCGCTGCGGAAGAACAGCTCCTCCTCCAGACGGTTTTCCAGAAGCTTATTCGGAAAGGAGTTGCCGGATTTTTGTGCGGCCAGCTTTAAGATATCACTCACATATTCACCGGAATGGGGGAGCTGCAGGTTCCGCTCCGGAAATTGTTCGTGAAGCTGCTTGAAGGTATTTTCCACGGGGATCATTTTTATCTGCTGTGGAAATGCGTCTTTGAATGTCATGCTCTTGCTCCTTATGATTTCGGTGGGGGGAACAGTTAACGGATCGTGTTACAAGTATAAAATACGACATCATGGATTGTCAATTACGACACGAGAGGATGTCGAAAAACCCATCTATGCGTGTCGCCGGAGACTCTGTTTTTCAGAGGATTCCCCTGCTATACTTGACCCATCACAGGAAAACAGCGGCGAGTGCAGAAAGCCTGTCTGCGGGAAGCTACCCGGGGAAATCGCACAGTCCGCGTGAAAAATCAGGAAGAGAGGTAAGAAAATGGAAAAGATGCACAAGACTACATTTGCTGAAAAGCTGGGTTACGGACTGGGGGAACTGCCGGGGACAATGAATGCCATCCTGGGAGCGGTCCTGACCATGTTTTACACGGACAGCGTAGGTCTGGCGGCGGGGATGGTCGGAACGATGTTTTTTATCTCCCGTTTATTTGACGGGATCTCCGACCTGCTTGCGGGAAGCCTGATCGACCGGACGAGGACCAGGTGGGGGAAGGCAAGACCCTGGCTGCTATGGATGAGCGTGCCAACAGGTCTGGCACTGGCACTGATCTTCTGGATTCCGGCAAATGGATCCGACACCATGAAGATGATCTATGCATTTGTGACATACAACCTGTTTATATCCGTCTTATATACGATCGTAGGCGTGGCGAAAAATGCGCTGATGCCGCTGATGACACAGGACGGTCCAAGCCGTGGCGCGCTGGCAAGATATTCCCTGATCTTTGGTCTGGGCGGTACGATCCTTGGAATATCCGTGACCTTTCCGTTTTTGTTTGCATTGGGCGGAGACCTGAAAGCATGGAGGACGATCTTCATCGTTTACGGTATCATTACGACGGTTGGGCTTCTGCTCTCCTTTGCCCTGACAAAAGAGCATGTGCAGTCTGTTGAATCGGCTGCGAAAAAAGAGGAGAACATGTCGCTTGTAGAAAGCGTTAAGAACTTTGTACAGAATAAATATTTTATCTTTGCACTTGCAATGACCGTTTTCGTAAACTTTGCGGTACAGATCAATTCCGGTTCGCAGACCTATTTTTACACCTATGTAATGAATGATGTGATGTTGACCACATCGCTGAATATGGTGAACCTGATCCCGACGATCCTTGGCATCATGTTCCTATCCGGCCTTTCTCTGAAATTCTTTGGAAAGAAGAAAAGCATTTACATCGGAGCGACAGGGCAGATCCTTGGAAATATCCTGCGCGGGATCGCCGCACTGACAGCGAATGTACCGGTGCTTGCAGTGGGAACCGTGATCAGTGCGCTTGCAACCGGCCCCCTGTCCGTACCGATCAACACACTGGTGGCGGATGCGGTGGATTACGGCGAATATCTGACCAACAAGCGGATAGAGGGAATGGGCTCAGCAATCGTTTCTTTTTCTCAGAAGATCAGCAACGGACTGGCGGCAGGCATGGTGGGATGGATCCTCGCACTGACTGGCTACGTTGCAAATGAAGCGCAGAATTCCGCGACCGTTTTTGGGATTTCCTTCATGTTCGCATGGCTTCCGGTGATCCTGCTGGTGATCGTGATCCTCAGCTTTAAGGTCGTGTACAAATATGATGAAGAGGAAGCAGAGGTGCTGGCGGAATTAGCAAGAAGGAAAGAAGAGAATCGCAGTGAAAAGTAAATGAGGAATCTGTCAATTTTATATCAGGCATCTGGTTTCGGCCAGATGCTGCTATACGAGGAGGACACTTATGTATCATTCCATCACACCCGGCCGGGTCTGGCTTGACACCGACGGAAACCGGATTCAGGCACACGGGGGCAGTATCATAACGGTAGGGGACACATTTTACTGGTACGGAGAAAATAAGGAAAAGACGACCGGAAAGGATCACATCTGGCACTGGGGCGTGCGCTGTTATTCCTCCAAGGATCTGTACAATTGGAAAAATGAGGGGATCATCATTCCGCCGGATCCGGAGGACACATCGTCGCCGCTCCATCCCGCAGCCATGATGGACCGACCCCACATCATTTACAATGAAAAAACAAAAAAATACACGGTATGGCTGAAAATTATGGGAGAGACGCCCTGCTTTGCGGTGCTGACAGTAGATTCTATTTTAGGCCCCTATATGATGGTGAATCCGAGGCTGAACCCCTGCGGGCTGGAGGTCGGGGACTTCGATCTGCAGGTGGACCCGGAGACAAAGAAGGGCTATCTCATCAGCCAGAAATCTCATACCTGTATCTACGTGGCAGAGCTTAATGAGGAGTATACGGATACGACAGGAACCTATACGGAACATTTTCCGCATACGGCGCCGCCGGAGGCACGGGAAGCGCCTGTGCATTTTATCCGGAACGGACTGCACTATCTCATTACGTCCGGTACGACCGGATATTACTCCAACCCGTCGGAGGCGGCAAAGGCGGCGGACTGGAACGGCCCTTATGAGATGTTGGGAGATCCCCATGTGGATGACAGCTCGAAGACCTCCTTCAATTCCCAGATCACTTCTGTGTTCCGCCATCCGGGGAAGAAGGATCTGCATATCGCGCTGGCGGACCGTTGGAAGCCGGAGATCTGCCGGATGGAGGGCTACGCGACCGGGGAATATTCTGACCGGATCCAGGAAAAATTCCGTCGGATCTTTGACCCGGAAGTGGAATTTGTTTTTACGGAAGAGGATGCAAAGGATATGAAGATCAATTCGTCGGTCTCCGATTATGTATGGCTCCCGCTGAAATTCGACGGGGACCAGGTAAGGATCGAATGGCGGGATGAGTGGACGATTGAAGAGTATGAATAAATGCACGGGACCGAAGCAATAACAAAAAAACAGCCTGTGCATGTGGCTGACTTGCAAAAAACTGTTTCTATCCCTTAAACTGACCAAGATACCCTTAAAAACATGCCGATTTTAAGGGAATCCTGGTCGGTTTAAGGGAATACTCACTCCAGAAGAACTTATTTCAACCGGATATAGAAGGTTGACTTCCCAACCCCTTCCCGCTTAAACTCACCGTTTTCCACCAATTTCCGCAGAGAGCCTTCAATGGAGCTTATGCTCAAAGACGGGCACAATTCCCGGATATCCTGCTTCGTAAATCTTCCGATCTTATACTCTGCCGCTTTTTTTACCATATCAATGGCCGGTAGCTTTTCCTCTACGATCGAAAAACGATCCCCAAAATCTTTATAAGCCGCAAGGATCGTGCTGAGAATATATTTTATAAAAGGAATCACATCCTCGGTGCCTTCGTGCCAGCCATCCTGCGACCGGCTCAGCGCGTCGTAGTACAGATCCTTGTCTTTCGCAATCTTTGCTTCCAGAGAGATATACTTTCCTACATAAAATCCGCTGCGGTATAAGAGCAGCGTAGTCAGCAGCCGGCTCATCCTTCCGTTGCCGTCGTTGAAGGGATGGATACACAGGAAATCATGGATGAATACCGGTATGGCGATCAACGGTTCCAGCTCAAAATTCCCGATTACCTTGTTGTACTCTTCGCAGATCTTATCCAGCGCCTCCGGAGTCTCGTATGGGGCAAGGGGCGTGAACAAGATCTCCGAATGCCCGTCAGGATAGCTTGCGCTGATATAATTCTGGACATTTTTCGTCTGTCCTGCCAGGGGATTATTCATGTGGCTGTACATGATCTTATGCAGCTGGAGGATATAATTTTTCGTGATCGGAATGGCATCGAAGCTTTCGTGGATGATATTCAGGACATCACGGTAGCCGGCGATCTCCTGTTCATCACGGTTCTTCGGAGCGGTCCGCTCCTCCACAAGCTGCCGGATACGCGTATTGGTAGTAATAATGCCCTCAATCGCGTTGGAAGCCTTGGTGCTCTGAATCTTCGCGACCTCCACCAGCTTTTCAAGCTCCTTGGGCCGTTGCTTCAGGTATTGCTCCTGCTTTCCGGCTTCCCGGTAGATGGCCGCGATATATCCAAGTATGTCAGAATCCCATTTTTGGTCTTTGATCAATGAATAATTGAACATCCTCATTCCCTTATTCACACTCCTTTCCCTTAAAATATAGCATAATTTAAGGGAAAGTTCAATGGATAAGTGTATTTTCCCTTATTTTGGAAGGAAAATTAAGGTTAAATATGGTTGGTAATGGAATTTGAAACCATAAGGCAAAAGGATGTTATTTTTCAGTTTGCACCGATAGAGGGAAGAGTATACCTAAGGACACCTCGAAGGAAATGAAATTCATCTGCGGCCTCATTTTCCTTAATCCTCCCGAACCCCAGATGCTCCCGGACCACCCGGAAGATGAGATAATCAGCCCCGGTCCCCGCCGTAACCGACAGTGCCAGCGTAAATACAAAATACCAGATCCCCTCCCATGTGATCAGATCCCGCACCTGCCTTCCGGATGCCCCGACCGCTTTCATTGCGGCAAATTCCCTCTGCCTGTCCAGGATGCTTACGCTCATGGTATTGATAAAATTCAGGATCCCCACCGTGAACAGCACCACCGTAAGAAATGCGGACAGCTTCGACAGCGAGCTCTTCGCCTCCTCCAGCGATCTTGCCAGCTCAACCTTTGAAGTCCTGAATATGGCTGGGATGCCGTCGGTCAGTTCGACCACCTGCTCCAATACGCTTTCCTCATACTCGGACGGCCCGTCAAGCTGAATGGAATATTGTATTTAGTTTGTTTTTACTATCTTTCAATCATACTGTAATGTTCCACTTTATTTCCATAAGCATTTCTCATTTTATATCTTGCTTTCCAAAAAACATTGTTGTTACCGACATTAAAATCACTGTTAAAACCACTATAACAAATACAGATGTTAATACAGGTATCGTTGAAGCTGTGCCATTCAGAATAATTTGATTACTCCAATAATTCGGAAATAGCCTTGAAACAAAATTTTCAGCACCAGCCAGATAATTTCCAGCATACATCATTACTATCGTTAAGATAAAAGTAACGAATGGATTGGCAAACAGTCCAACAAAAAAAGTAATACTAATCAAGAGCAGATACATCATCATCTGCAAAGCAATGGAACTCAATACATTTATAGTGGAAAAACCATCCATTGCAGATGCGAATGTTCCTGTTCCCATTGGCAAGCCAGACACAAACAGATAATAAGAGCCAATACAGACCAGAATCGTTCCCACAATAAAAACAACTGTCGCAATAATAACAGCCAAATATTTTCCCCAGACTACGGTTGACCTTTTTCCAATCCGTAAGAGCATCAATTTAATCTGACCACTTTCAATCTCCCCTGAGAATTGGAATGCCGCAAACAGAATGAGCAATATTCCTATGATGCCCAGCCCAGACAATACATTCCAGACGATAAAAACAAAATCCATGCAGGAGTAAATGCCTGTGTCGCCAGTTATTAGATTTAGTTCGATTACCCCATGCGCATATCCCAATGTAACAACGATTGCCAACAGCATAGGGATAAACAACATCAAGCTGCTCTTCCTCCGGCTGTTCTTATATAGTTCTGTTTTGATAACCTGTGCTAAACTCATGTTAGTTTTCCTCCCTATCTCATCAACTCTACAAAAGACTTGCCACTGTTTTTCATATCCATATATGTGTTGGAATACGCAATGATGCCATCATTCAAAATAATGATATCATCAGCAAGGTCGCAGACCTCGGTAAGCTGGTGGCTGGAAAAGATGATAGATGTTCCATTTTCCCGGCAAAGTTTACGCAACAGTTTTTTTACATCTTCAATCCCGATAGGGTCAAGCCCTACGAACGGTTCATCCAAAATCAGCAAAGCAGGTTTGGTAATGATTGCCTGCGCAAGTGCCAGCCGCTGCTTCATTCCAAAGGAAAATGAGCGGACACTTTTTTTGCTGGATGATTCCAGTCCCACAAAAGAAAGAAGTTCATGGATGCGTTTATCCTGCTCTACAGCGTGAACGGCTTTTGTCAACATCATAATAACTTTCAAATTCTGATATGCAGTCATATCATCATAAAAACTTACATCCACAAGAGAGCCAATTTCCGCTTTCAGCGTTTCATCTGAAAGTTTCATCTTCTTTCCGTGAAAGATGATTTCTCCCTGATAATTGGTATTCAATCCAAGAATGGACTTCATCAACGTTGTTTTCCCTGCACCGTTCTTTCCAATCAAGCCAAGGATATGCCCCTGCTTAATTTGAAAAGATACGTCTCTCAATACAGGATATTTCTTGTATCCCTTTCGAAGATGCCGGACATCCAGAATAATATTTTCATTCATACAGTGATTCCTCCTATTTCTGTTTGAAATAAACCAGCACGGCAATGACAGCCAGTACAATCAAGATTAAAATTGCAAGAATTAGTTTTGGCATTCGTTTCCCTCCTTTTCTATACGTATACTTTAACATACAAAAAAGCAGCTACCGCAACTGTCCTTAAAACAACGGGTAACTGCCCTCGAATTTATTGATAAAAAAGCATGATGCTTACAGTAAACATATTCTTGTTATATTCATGCTCCATTGTTCCGTAATATTTTTCTACTGCTAATCTGACATTTTTCATTCCCCATCCATGATGCCTTTTATCTGTCTTGGATGTTTTAAAATTTCCTTTGCTGATTATCGGTTCTTCTATACAGCTATTCGCAATTTGTATAATAATGAATTGGTTAATACGCCGGATTGTTACGGAAAGTATTTTTGCGGATGCTTCCGGCAGCTTTCTACACGCTTCCATTGCATTATCCAGAAGATTTGTCAAGATTGTGCATAAATCAACCGGGTCTATCTTACAGTCTTTTGGATATTCCGCATGAATACTTGTTTCTATATTCTGCTGTCTTGCAAGTTCGGCTTTCTGGCTCAAAATATAATCAACAGCCTCAATGCCTGTAAACCGTTCTACAGAATAAGCAGCCCTGTCTTTGCCGAGCCTGTCAAGATATGCCCTTGCTTCCTCAACCTTACCGTCTGCCAGATAGCTTTGAATCATGGAAAAATGATTTTCCATATCATGATACAAGCGGGCATTTGATTCATAAGATTCTTTCGCAACTTGATAATTCTTTGCTAGCAGCTCATTTTGCAGAGCAATACTTTCCTGTTCTTTCCGTATCTGGCATAAACGATAATAGAAATAAGCCGAACAGATAATAAAGACAAACGCCAGTGCTAAAATTGCCTGGAACAAATCCGCCTTAAAATTTGTTACGATATTTGTTGACATCCAATAAGTTGCGCTGACAAATCCTAATACAGCTCCCGCCAATGCAATTCGGACTTTCCCCAACTGTACTGTTGCCCTTTTTAATATAAAATGGACAATCCATATAATAAGCCCATCTACCAGTTTAAATAAGATAACCAAATATAAGCGCATTGTGCTGAAACCAGCTTGAAGTTGTGCTGAAACCGCATAGCCAGTAATATCCTCTATGAATCTTAAAATGGAACCTTCCACAAAATTCAGTCCTGTAAGATAAACCACCGCCACAAAAAGAAAACTAAAATAATTTCCCTTAAACAGTATACATGCACCAAATGAATATGCAAAAGCACCATAAACAATCGTTACGAGACTAAATGAAATATCTATAAAATTCAACAAAATTACTCCAACAGTAATAATGTTTGCAACTGCCAAAAACATAATAATCTGCTTTTTCTTTTTGAACTGTGTTGGTGCTAACACATGAATAATTGAAAAATAAAAAAACGATTCAACGAATGTTACCAGCCATTCCACACATATTTGAATGCCAATCATATTTGCTTCCTCCAAAAGCGAAGCATCTTTATCTTGAAATCGGAAATGTTCGCTTTACTGATTATAACACATTGATTGTCCGAAAAAAGTATACCAGCATCATCTATACCAATTACATTTACCAGATTTACAATACACCCTCTGTCCGCAAAACAGAAATACTCCCTGCCTATTTCTTCAAAGACCTGCGACAGTGTTTTTCGTACCGATTGCGTTTTTCCTCCCGCCAAATGAAATACAGCATATTTTCCATCTTTTATAATATACAGTATTTCTCTATATGGTAACTGCTCAACATGATTTTTAATCTCAACTGTGTAAAATTCATTTCTTTCCAGACGGTACAGTTTATAATAATCCTCCAACGCAAACGGTAATTTTTCGTCTATGACCGTTTTGGGAATATACCGAAACACCGAAAATTCATAAGCTGTAATCGCATACTCCAAATGAGATGTGATAAAAATGATTTTCGCAGCGGGCATAGTATCGTAAATCACTTTTGCTAAATCCATCCCGTCCATTCCGGGCATCTCTATATCCAGAAGAAGTAAGTCATAATGGATTCCATCCTGTAAGTCGTACAGCAAATTCTCACTGGATTGATATGTCTGAATTTTACAGTCCACGCAATGCTCCTTAAAAAATTTATCGGTAATGGTTTCAGCGCAGGAAACGCTTTGTTTGTTATCATCGCAAATTGCTATATGTATCATTCGACTTTTCTCCATTTTCCTATATTCCATTCGATATTATACTGTACTTTGACATGGTTCTCAATGGTAATCTTAAAGAAAATGGGAGTAGGCTATCCTACTCCTATATGTTACTGCATAAGCATAGAAAAATTTTGTTCAGTAAATGCAATCACTTCTTAAATGTCTTATAGTTCGGAATAGTGTGGTTCTGGCGGTCTATCTCTTGTTTTCGGTTACTTGCTTCTTTACCGTACATGAGCATTCGGACAAGGCGTATAGTCTGCGTGAAAAATCAGGAAGAGAGGTAAAAAAATGAAAAAGATGCACAAGGCGACATTAGCCGAGAAACTCCATCCTGGGGGCGGTACTGACTATGTTTTATACAGACAGCGTAGGACTGGCAGCAGGCATGGTAGGGACAATGTTTTTTAGCTCACATTTGTTTGATGGTATTTCCGACCTGCTTGCGGGAAGCCTGATCGACAGGACCAGGACAAAATGGGGGAAAGCAAGGCCCTGGCTGTTATGGATGAGCGTACCAACAGGGCTGACCCTGGCATTGATCTTCTGGATTCCGGCAAATGGGTCCGAGTTTACGGTATCATTACTACGATTGGGCTTCTGCTCTCCTTTGCTCTGACAAAAGGGCATGTACAATCCGTGGAATCTGTTACAAAAAAAGATGAAAATATGACGTTTGCGGAAAGTGTTAAGAACTTTGTACAGAATAAATATTTTATCTTCGCCCTTGCAATGACAGTGTTTGTCAACTTTGCGGTGCAGATCAATTCCGGTTCACAGACCTATTTTTACACTTATGTTATGAATGATGTGATGCTGACCACCTCGCTGAACATGGTCAATCTGATTCCAACGATCCTTGGTATCATGTTCCTGTCCGGCCTTTCCCTGAAGTTTTTTGGAAAGAAGAAAAGCATCTACATTGGGGCAACAGGGCAGATCATAGGAAATATCCTGCGGGGGATCGCGGCGCTGACAGCGAATGTACCGGTGCTCGCGGCGGGAACTGTGATCAGCGCGCTGGCAACAGGTCCTTTGTCCGTGCCCATCAATACGCTGGCGGCGGACGCGGTAGACTACGGCGAGTATCTGACCAACAAGCGGATTGAAGGAATGGGATCCGCCATCGTTTCCTTTTCCCAGAAGATCAGTAACGGTCTGGCGGCAGGCATGGTAGGCTGGATCCTGGCCCTGACCGGCTATGTGGCAAACGGAGTACAGAATTCCGCTACGATCTTTGGGATTTCCTTCATGTTCGCATGGCTTCTGGTGATCCTGCTTGTGATCGTGATCCTCAGCTTTAAGCTTGTGTACAAATATGACGAGGAAGAACAGGAAGTCCTGGCAGAGCTGGCAAGAAGGAAAGAAGAAAGCAGCAGCGAAAAGTAAATGAGAAAGCTGCGTAAACAGCGAATCGTCTGCTGTTCTCAATCACTGTGAACCTGTCAATTTTATATCAGGCATCTGGCTTCGGCCGGGTGCCATTATACGAGGAGGAAGCTTATGTACCATTCAATCACACCCGGCCGGATCTGGCTTGACACCGACGGAAACCGGATCCAGGCACACGGGGGCAGTATCATAACGGTAGGGGACACATTTTACTGGTACGGAGAGAATAAGGAAAAGACAACGGGAAAGGATAATATCTGGCACTGGGGCGTGTGTTGCTATTCCTCAAAGGATCTGTATAACTGGAAAAGCGAGGGGATCATCATCCCGCCGGATACCAGGGATGAGTCGTCCCCGCTTCACCCTTCGGCCATGATGGATCGTCCCCACATCATTTATAATGAAAGGACAAAAAAAATATGCGGCATGGCTGAAGATCATGGGGGAACCGCCGTGCTTCGCGGTGCTGACGGCAGATTCGATCCTGGGGCCTTATGAAATGGTGAACCCGAAAGTAAATCTGCCAGATGGAAGGATATGAAACAGGAGCGTATTCCGACAGGATCCAGGAAAAATTCAGGCGGATCTTTGACCCAAAGATAGAAGGAATACACATGTATGCCAATGGCTATCAAGTAGTGTTGGACAATCTGAAAGCATATTTGTAACAAGAG
>QXWX01000136.1 GCA_009911175.1 Lachnospiraceae bacterium
TCACACCCCGACCAATCACCACGCTGATTGGTTGGGAGGATGCACATAAGAGCTGGTATTCAGGCCGTCCATTGCCGGAGGCAATTTAAAATGACGGCCTGAGTTACAGGGCACGCCTGGTCAAGGTGTGACCTGTAACAATTATGTTGAACACTTATCATGCACGGGCGAAAATGCTTGTAAATATCCCCTCTCTATGTTATCATCATTGCAAAGCATAAGGATTCTAAAGTTCTATTTCCGTTGATTTCTCGTCATTCAACATTTCAGAAAATCTATGCTTACTTCAATACTTTTTATAACAGCATAGGGTTTCTGGATTGCTGACGGATTGTAAAAATGCATTGTTTTTTCCTTGTATATGGAATCACAATGGGAATGACGTCTGTTTTTCAGAAGCCCGGAAAAGGAGGGTTTTACATGAATGAAAAACAGGTATTTGTGAACAAGGAGCACAAGGATAATGTCTTCCGTATTTTATACCGCGATGACAAGACACGGCAGATCGAGCTGTATAATGCTGTCAGCGGAAAGAATTATACGGAGGACGCGGATTTGGAGGTCGTCACTTTGAAGCATGCGATCTATATGGGTATGAAAAATGACCTGGCTTTTATCGTATCCGATGATCTCCATTTATATGAGGGTCAGTCAACTATAAATCCGAATATGCCGCTACGTTTTCTGCATTATATTTCAAAAGAATATGAGGGCCTCGTAGAGGGCAGGAAGCTATACGGAAGTACACCGGTGAAGCTGCAGACGCCTTATTTTACAGTATTTTACAATGGCACCAAAAAATATCCGGAACGCCTTATCCTGAAATTGTCGGACCTGTATAAAATGAGTGAAATGGATGCTGACAGCACGGCGGAGATCGCGGAAGCTACGGGCATTCCATTTATTGATTTTGCCGGAAACAACATGGAGCATACATCTGATACGGTTGTCAAGATCGACAAAGACACCGAACTCTACAGTGATAGCGGCAAAGCCCCCAGTGAGATCAGCCGGATCCTGCAGCAGGAATCCCCGCTCTTGGAATTAAAGGTACTGGTGATCAATATCAATCCGGGTAATAATAAGGATTTTCTGGATCAGTGTCCGACGCTGCGGGAGTACATGGAATATGTAGAGCGGGTTCGCAGGTACTGCAGCGATATGGATTTGAAAGACGCTGTGCAGCGGGCAGTGGACGAGTGTATCAAAGAAGGGATCTTAGCGGATTTTTTGAGAATGAACAAAGCGGAGGTGATGGCCATGAGTATCTTTGAATATGACGAAAAAGAAGTGCTGGATTATATCCGGGAAGAAGAACGGACTATTGGCGAGAAAAAGGAAGCGCGAAGATACGGACGTTTAATCCTTCATCTGACCAACGAAGGAAAAAGCGACCTGATTGTTAAGATTGCAACTGACGATGCTTTACGTGAAAGCTTGTATCAGGAATATCAATTATAACAAAAATAAGCCGGTATATCATCGTTTTAAATATTTACAGCAGAAACCATAAGGAACCGCCTTAAAATAATAGGTATACCGCCCCGTACCTATTATTTCACAGCAGTTCCTTCCATTTTTCCTACATCCTCCAAAACCCACGCAAAAATACCGCTTCCCCCGCAACAGCCCCCGCCGCCCAAAGCAGTGCCCGTACAAATTCTCCCATGACCGGGAGATCCGGGATCTTTTTCTCTGACCGGATCAAAGCCTGACACGCCGTCCCCAGCCTTTTCCCATATTCCGACCAGAACTCAAAGTCGGACCATTTTGCGGGAATCATATCTTCCGGGATCCGTATCCATTGAATCAGCAGAAGGATCCCGCCTGCCAGCAGAAGATACGAGAATATTCTCCAGATTATTTTTTCCATCCTGTGATACCTGGTATCACCCAAACTCATAAATCGGACATTGGGCCTGTCTAAATTTCCATCTACGCCGCAGGCTTCATTCGTCGATGCTACCGCCATATCCGCCTGTCTCGCCGCTTCCCGAAAATACCGGATCAAAAATATCCACAATATGAACGGAATCAAAAAGCACATCCCCTGTGTGATCCAGACCAACGCCCGATCCTCCATCCGTTCCCACTCTCCGCAAAGCTGCTGATAGCGTTCCGCCACGTTTCCAGGCCCTTCCGGAACGCTTCTCACTGTAGCGCGGTCCAGCAGACACACATCATTTTCCCCGGCTTCATATGCCAGAAATGCTTCCTCACTGTCAATCACATCCAGCACCTCCAGCGGCCAGCCCTGTACCTCCACCGTAAGTCCCCGGGTATCCGCCCCGCCAAACAGCTTTGCCGATAATGTACTGCTGATGAGGCAGCTGTCCTGGATTTCCATATCCAGCACGGCATACCCCGGAAACAGCAGATCCGACCGGCCGCAGAGGAGCAGGGCCGCGCATTCCTCCATGGTTCCCAGGGCGGGGGCCGTTATCTGGATTCCATCCGCCTGCGTCCAGTTCACAAATTCCAGCGGCATTTCCTGTTTCAGATTCTGCTCCTGGGCCAGCCTGGCGCCGGACGGGTCCATCCCTCCCTGCTGCCCGTCTGCCGTAAAATGAAATACCCAAAGCCGATCCTTCAGATTTTCCGCATGCCGGACTGCTTCCATAAAACACAGCAGCGTCACGATTCCCAGCAAAAAAAGCCGGCACCACGAAATCCACTTCTTGCCGCATAACATCTCACTTTTGCTTTTCATCCGTATCTCTGGGAGATCCCGCGCCAAACAACTACGTTTCATTCTTCATTTTCACCCTGCTTCCGTCCTCTAATGTGCGGGACGCCTCCGTCACAATCTCCTGCTCCGGAGAAATCCCCTCCACTGCGGCATATTTTTCATTTTTCTCCAGCAATTCCACATCCACCTGCCGGACTGCCCATTCCTCTCCCAGGATCACGGACCTCTTTTCCGCCACATTTACATAGTACTGGTCCTTTTCCCTCAAATGGAGCGCCGCTGCCGGAATACAGGTATCATAATCGCCTGACCGGACCTCCACCTTCAGGATTGCCGTTTCCCCTGCCGTAAAATGCTCCGGCGGCAGATCTACAGTCACTGTAAAACTGCCTCCTGCTGTATCCCCGGTGGAAGAACCCGCTGCTCCGGATCCGGACATTCCTGTATCTGATGCTCCATTGCCGGGCAGGGTGCTATCCGCAACGGTCCGGATCGTCACACGATCTGAGAACCTCTGCTGCCCATTCTGCCCCATTGTCTGCGAAGCTCCCGGCATGATCTCCTGACTTCCCGCTTCTGCTTCCCCGGATTGGGCCCCATTGCCTCCCGTTCCCGGCATTCCCTGCAGATCATTCCGACCGTTCTCTGCCGTCACCACTGCCTGAGCCCCTTCCCGGATATATTTCCGCAGCTCTTCCGGAAATGTTACAGTCAGGCTGGCCCCGCCCGAGAGATCCGACAGCAGAATATCGCCCCCGCCGGTGGTTGTTGTGCCCGCCCTGACAGAAACACCTGTCACCATTCCCTTTACCGGAGCCGCTACCCTGCCCTGGACATCGAGAAGCGCCTGCAGCTTCGCAGCCTCCTCCTCTTTTTGCCCGCGGGTGATCCGGCTCTGCTCCAGGGAATAACTTTTTGCGGTTCCCAGATTCGCCGAATCCAGAGATTTTTGCGCATTATATAAGGAATCCTCCCGATTCTGCAGCGCCTGATCATAAGCCGCCTGCTTCTCCTGCACTGCGGCAAGGAGCTGCTCCCCTGTCTGATCCGGGCTCGACTGACTTGGGCTTAGCTGACCCGGGCTTGGCTGACCTGGATCTGACTGACCCGGGCTCGACTGACCTGAGCTTGGTTGACCTGAACCCGACTGACCCGGGCTCGACTGATCTGAGCCTGGCTGGCCTGGGCTTGGCTGACCTTCTTCCGCCTGCCCTGCATTCCCCGCCGATTCTGCCGTAAAGTTCTGATATTCCTCCTGTGCCTTCTGCAGCTCCGCCAAAGCCGCATCCACCGCGGCATTTTCCCGGCCCGCAGTACGGTTATAGTCCTCCTGCGCCTGGAACCTGCTTAACTGCCGGGACGCTTCCTCCACTGCTTCCGACTCTGCGGTTCCCCGGATCTGCAAATCCAGAACCTCCAATTCCTGCCGTTTTTCCTTCATTTTCTCCGTCAGATCCTGCAAATCTACTTCAAACAGGATTTCCCCCGCGTCCACAGCCTGTCCCTCCATCACACGCACCGTCCCTACCCGCAGATTTTCCACCGTAGAAACGGCAATCTCCCGGCTTCCGGTCACCGTCCCCCGGGCCGATACATCCGGGGTAAATGTCTGACGCTCCGCCCGTTCCGTGGACACCTCAGCCGTACTCATATTGTAAGCAGTCCTGGAAATGATGGTAAATAAGATCATCAATCCAAGAAGCAGGATTCCCGCCTTTCTAATCCTCTGTTTCATATTTCACCTCGCACATTGATTGCACACTCTCACGTATCCGAGCGTGCCTTTATTCCGAAATATGCCTGCTCCGGTACCTGGCCGGTCCGGATGCCCCTCCGCACCGCAGGCAGTAAAAAGCTCCGTGCTTCATCATCCCGTATGCCGCCCCGCAGATGCACTTCCCCGTGAATAGTACCCCTGGATCCCCTGCTCCAGAAATTCATGTCCGGCCAGGAATACCCAGATTGCAGGAAGCAGCGCAAAAACCGATGCCGCAAAAGCAGTCCCCGCCGTCTCCGCTGTGATCTGGGGCTGAAACATGGACAGCGGCCACAGGGACGGCGTCTTGAAAAATGCCATTGGCTGCTCCAGCATATTCCAGCATTCCAGAAACTGCAGCACCATTGCCGAAATGATCCCGGCCTTTCCGAGGGGCAGTCCGACCCGGAAAAAAATATCCCCTTCCCCGGCACCGTCGATCCGCGCCGCCTCCAGCAGTTCCTCCGGAATCTCTTTAAAAAACTGGCAGATGATAAATACCGGAAGGGTCGAAAAAATCCCCGGAAGGAGGATCGCCCCCATCGTATCCATCAGGTTCATCTGTTTGATCACCAGATAGTCCGAAAGCATCATCACCTGGAACGGCATCATCATCATGGCGATATATAAAAAGAACAGCCCCCTGTGAAACCGAAATCGATATCTGGCAAAGCCCCAGGCCGCCGGAATGCCGAACAGCGCCTGTCCCGCCAGAATCCCGCCTGTGATCTTCATGGAATTCCAGAACATCACAAAAAAATCTGGTGTATCAAAGATCAGCTCCACACAGGAACGGAACGTCGGCTGAAATGGGATCAAAGACCAGGCTGCAAACCCTTCCCCTCCCGCAAATACCGGTCTCAGATTTTCCGCAGCTTCCCCCTGCCCCATGAAAGCCCCCGTAAGCAAAAAAATAATCGGGTAGCAGCAGACAAAAGCCAGTACCCCAAGGAAAACCCGCAGAATCACATGTCCCTTTTTGAATCTCACTTTCCTTCCCACCTCTTCCAGAACAGACTCACCAGCGCAAGCAGCACGGCCCCGCTGAGCACCGCGCCTGCCGCCATCTTATCCACATCCAGGTTCCTGTACCAGTTATTGAACAAATGCTGCAGCATATAGATGCTCTCATCCGGATAATCCCCCGCCACCAGATACGCCTCCCGGAATACCTTAAAGGAATTGATCAGCGACAGCACCGTAATTGTAAAAAATGCAGAAAACAGGTTGGGGACCGTAATCCGAAAGAATATCACCCATTCCCCGGCCCCGTCGATCCGGGCCGCCTCGTGGATCTCCGCCGGAATCCCCTCCAGCGCGGCGATCCACAATATCACGCTGTACCCCAGATTTTTCCAGACATAGCTGAATACCAGGATCGCAAACGCATAGCCCGTATTCATCCAGTCCGTCCCCGGAATCCCGAACAGATGCAGCAGACCGTTCAAAAATCCCTGCCTGGCAAAGATACACTGCCAGAGCAGCACCACGGACGCCGCCGGAATGGCCATAGGGATCAGCAGTCCGCTCTTATACCACGTTCCCCCCTGGATCCCTTTCTGCAGGGGCACCGCCAGCATCAGCGAGCATACCACCAAGATCGGCACGCTGACTCCCATCATCCTGGCCGTATTCGCCGCCGCAAGGCAAAATGCCGGATTGCCCAGCACCTGCCGGAAGTTAGACAGCCCCGCAAATTCTCCAGTCATGGTTCTGACAAACGCCCTGCGGATCACATCCAGATACGGGAGCACATAAAACGCCAGTACCCCCGCCAGGCTGGGCAGGACGAAAGCCAGTCCCCATCGGTCCCTGCTCCGCCCTCCCCTTGCCGCAGATAAACGAAAATAATACAGCGAAACCATTTTCTTGATCTCCATTTCATACTTCATGATCATTTTTCTCACACACTTCCGAACTGCGCAAAAAGACAAATCATACTCGTGAGTATATTTTTTCATTTACTCACTCAAATACAGATTCACCTCTCTACATGCGTCCGCCGCCGCGCTCTCCGGATCTTTTCCTTTGAACAGGCAGGCTTCCGCCTGCTCCATCACCTTCTGCATCACCACTGCGTCGTCCTTCACCGGAGTATCCAGCCCATCCAAAAACGCGGTAAAATCCTTCAGCTCCGCAGGAGTCAGCTTATACATGTCCATCGTTTGATCCGGGGTATGTTTTCTGGATGTGCCTCCCACAGATTCTCCCTCTTCCGAAACATACCTGGATCCTGCAGCCAGCTCCCGGATGACCGGAAAATATGGGTAAGCCCCATCCCCATACGTCTCTCCGGACAAATAAAAGCGTAAAAACTGCTTTGCCGCATCCGGATTCTTTCCGCCGCTGCTGATCCCCAGCACACTGACCGCAATAAAATAATTTCCGTTCTCTCTGTTCAAATACTGATACGACAGACCTTTTTCCCTGCACAGGGGAAGGATCTTCATATAGTCCCAGAGCGCTTCAATCCTGGTAATCCCAGCCTGCGCTTCCCCAAAATAGAGATCAAGCTCCGGGCAGAAACCCACGCCGGGATACTGTTCGGCCCAATATGCCATCTTATCTCCCACCGGAAACAGATCCCGTTCCCCGTCTGAAAAACACAGGTCCGCGATCGTATCCAGATCACGGTAATAATCCGCGAGCTTTACCTCATTGATCGTTTCCCCCGCAATATCCGAGGTAATGAACAGCTCCAGCGCGGCTTCGGAAATATTTTTTGAAACCATAAACGGGATCCCGGTGCCTGCCTTTTTTCTCAGGACCTCCATCAGCTCCCTTCTGTTTTTTACGGCCACGGTGTCCGCATCGCCTAGAATGACCGGCACGCAAAATTCCAGCGGCATCTGGTAAATCCTTTCTCCGCCGTTATAAGCTGAAATAATATTGTAAAAATAATTTTCTTTGTCCGGCTCCACAAGGTCTGTCAGATCCTCCAGCATGCCCTTTTTTGCATAGCTGTCCGCAGGCAGCCCGTCCAGTATCAGTATATCCGGGCCTTCCCCGGCCATCAGCTCCGTATTCAGGGTCCGGATCGCGTCCTGCAGGGTCACACCGTTCCCACCGGTACATCCGATTTCAAATGTAACCTCCAGCTCCGGGTACTTTTCCTGAAATAGAGTGGCCGCCTGACGGATCGCGCTCTCCTTCAGGCTATAAATCCGCAGCTTCTCCTTTTGGACCTGCTTCTCCTCTTTTGGAGCTCCCCTTTCGAGCAGATACAGCTTCGACTGCTCCGATACCGGGCTGCTCACCGAAAGTAAGACCTGATCCTCCCCGTCCTTTACCGCAAAATGGTCCCGAATCCCGAGATCATGGATCAGGCCGTTTTCCTGATTCGGATTTATCAGTTCATCGTACAATTCTTCCCCGATCAGATAGCCGAACCTGTCCTGCGTCAGATCATAACGTCCGATTCCGGTTCCCTCTATATAAAGGAAATTCCCCTGACTGTCCAGCGAAATCTGTCCGCCTGCATGATCGGCCGCCCGCGCCAAAAATTCCGAAAGCTCCGGATCCTCCAGATATCTGCACTCCATGGTCTGCAGGTCGTAAATCTTTAGATGGAACTGCATTTCTTCCAGAACCAGGACTGCCAATGTATCTGCCGAGACATCCGCGGAAAAAATGGTTTCGCCTTCCTCCATGCGGACTGCTTTCTCTTCTGTCCCGCTGTCTGCGGAGAGTATCAGCTCCATACTGCTGTAAGCGAACGGAACTCCCTTTGCGGAATAATATTTTCCGATCACCTCATCCTCTAATTCCGGACTCGTGGCCGCATCCGCGGCCTCCCAGCTTCTTCCTCCGTCCCTGCTGTCCATGACTGCCGCATGTTCAAAATGCGCATCCCCGGTGCTGATCCGCACCGCACCGTCCGACAGATATTTTAATGAGGTGACCCGCACCGCGCTCTCCGGTTTTGGAAGCTCTGTCAGATTCCAGACATGTTCCCCTGACGGCGCATGATCCGAATCCCCGGAATTCTTTCCTTCCTGTATTTCCTTACCCTGCGCTCCGTCTCCTCCCCTTGGAGTGCAGGAGCACATGGCCACGGCAATACCCAGAAGAACCATAAATCCTGCATATCTGTTCCTTCCTTTCGGAAAAATCTTAGAAATCTTATGGAACATATCTGCGGCAGCGCGGTATATTCCTGATGTTTTTCTCGTCAAATTAATCTCTTCCTTTCTGAACCTCTGCCGGAACTTTTTCCGCCTGTACAGCCGGAAATATTTATGAATCAAACCGGATCACTTTATGGTATTCCGCATACGCCTTCAGCAGTGTTCCCAGCTTTTCCTCCGCCGGCTTATTCTCGTTGCCCTCCCAGTCGGTACTTCTCCAGATTCCTGTTGCGTAGATATTTTCATAAAAGTCCTTTCCCAGGACAAATACCTCCACCGAGGAAGCGTCATGCCCTTCGATCCGCCATTTTTGATACCTGACATCCGTATCTTCATCGTAGAAAGTTTCATTCTGCAGTACGTTGGGCAGCTTATTCCCCTTTGCGTCCAGCACCACCACCTTATAGCCTGCCAGCCCCGGGGTGATGGCCCGCGTGGTGATCTCGAAGGGCGTTTTTTCCACGGAGAACAGCCCTGCGCCGGTTCCGCCGGTCTCGTTCACCTCCACGACCTCCCTGTGGCTTTCGTCCACCTGGATGGGGATGCTGAGCTTCCATGGTCCTCTGTACCATTTTTCCATAGAAATTAAGGAATCGATCTGGGTGATCTCGATATCCAGTGTAAATTCATCCGGCAGGACTGCTTCCTGATCCACCTGTCTCCGATACCATGCCAGTTCACTTGCCACATCCATCCTCCACAAAAATTCATACGTATTTTCATTGACCATCAGGCCTTCTACGATGATCTGGCTGCTGTATTCATTTGCGTTTTCCCACGCTTCCTGGTCCATGAAGCTGTAATTCCTGCGCGCATATAAAAACATCGCCACAATTCCGTCGATCTTTTCCGTATCATTTTCATCCAGATAATAGAAGCTCTTTGGAAACGGCTCCTCACTCTTCAGCTTCATGGACAGATAAATAATCTCCGAATCCGCGTAAACCTCGGAAACGGACACGGCCAGCCCGCCGTTTGTGTCCGTATAATCCTGCATGTCCTCATCCGGATCAGCGCTGCCGTCTTCCTTTTCTGTCAGCGGTTTGGCATACTCCGACAGATTTTCATATCCCACCGCATCCTGGATCTGTTCAAATATGCTGCCTACGATGGGCAGTGCCCTCACCTGCGCCGGAAATACCGCATTGGCCAGCACGCACACCAGCAGGACAGCCGCCGCGCTGCAGGCCATCTTAAACAGGATGGGGCCTGCGCCGCGCTTCGGCTTCTTCTCAAAATCCTCTTGTACGGCTTCCTGACGCACCGTGCCGTCCAGGATCATCTTATATGCCTTCCCGGCGCTTCTGTACACCTGATCCGGGATCTCCGCATCCTTCCGGAGCTGCGGCCGAAGCTGCCTCTCGATCCTTCTTCTCTTCCCAAATTCATTCCTCTGAAAATCAGACATTCTTTGATTTCTCCCTTTTTATGTATCGCATTCCCTGATCAGCTTGTCCCGTCCCCGTTTCAGCCGGATCCGCACCGTGCTTTCATTCATGTCCAGAATCTGGCTGATCTCCCGCGTATTAAAATTCTCCAGATAATAGAGCAGCAGGACCGTCCTGTACTTTTCGTCCAGCAGCCCCAGCATCTCGTTCCACTCACTGTTGCTGTACTCCCGCTCCACAAATGTCTCCTCCGGCAATGTTTCCATATGTATGATCCTCTTCTCTTTCCTCAGAAAATTCTTGCAGTGGTTAATCACAATCTTCATCATCCATGTTTTAAAATACTTCTCCTTCCGCAAAGTTGGCAGCTTTTCAAAGCATGTCAGAATCGTATCCTGAACAATGTCCGCCACATCATCCTCATTTTTCAGATATGTCCACGCAAGCTTGTACATGGTCTGCATCTGGGTATTCATCAGCTTTAAAAACGCATCCTTATCCCCCTGCTTCGCACGCTTGATCAGGTTTTTTTCCATCCTTGGTACCTTCCCCTGTCCTCTTTTTCATTATTATATATGATAGACAACCCGGCGGCCAAAAGTGTTTCAAATTAATTCTATTTTTTTATGCGGCGGCGCAAAAAAAGAGCGCTGCCGCAAATGGCAGCACTCTTTCTTGCACTCATTCACTCAAATACAGATTCACTTCACTGCACACATCCTTTGCCGCGCTCTCCGGATCTTTCCCCCCGAACAGGCAGGCATCCGCCTGCTCCATCACCTTCCGCAGCACCAACGCGTCGTCCCTCACCGGACGGCTGCAGCCCTCGAAAAATGTGATCAGCTCCTGCAGCTCGTCAGGCGTGATCTTATAGAGGTTCATGACCTTCTCCGGGGTATACTTCCTTGAGATCTGCCCTATAAATTCCCCGTTTTCTGAAATGTACTTCTCACGATCCGTACTTTCCATCACACTCCGGATTATAGAAAAGTGTCCGAAATGCATGGTCTCCTGTGCTTCCCCTGACAGATAATATTCGAGAAATTGTCTGGCCGCTTCCGGATGTTTCCCGGTGCTGTTGATCCCGAGCACGGATTCTGCTACAAAGTAATTCCCATTTTCCCTGTTCAGGTACTGGTATGACAATCCTTTTTCTCTGCGTACGGCAAGGATCTGAATAAAATTTTCATATATGGATATTCTGCCGACCCCTGCCTGTGCCTCTCCGAAATATAATTCCAGGTCCGGAGAAAATCCTCCTGACGGATACAGTGTTTCCGCCCAATAGGTCATCTTGTGATACGCTTCCATTTCCTGCCGTTCGTCATCCGACATACTCTGGGAGGCAATCTTCTCCAGATCCTTATAAAAATCCGCCAGCTTCCCTTCGTCCACAGTCTCCCCAAGAATATCGGAGGTAATAAACAGGCTGCCTGCCGTTCCGGCCAGATTTTCCGGAGTGATGAACGGGATTCCGGCATCCTCCTTTTTTTCAAATACCTTCATCAGCTCATCCCGGTTTTCCGCGGCCAGGGTCTCCTCATCGCCCAGAAGCACCGGCACGCTGAATGCCGTCGGCAGCTTGAATATCTTTCCCCCGTCGTTGTAAGCGGAGATCATATTGTAAAAATATTTTTCCTTCGACGGTTCCACTATGTCCGTCACATCCTCCAGAAGCCCTTTCCCGGCATAGCTGTCTGCGGGAAGTCCGTCCAGTACCAGAAGATCCGGGCCTTCCCCGGCCATCAGCTCTGTGTTCAGTGTCCGGATCGCGTCCGACAGGGTCACGCCGTCCTCCCCGGTGTATCCCGTCTCAAAGCTGACCTCCAGCTCCGGGTGCATCCCCTGGAACAGGGAAGCCGCCTGCCGGATCTCATATCCTCCGTATAAGCTGTAGATCCGCAGCGTTCCCTCCGAAGCAGTTTTTTCCTCCTCCCAAATGCCCTTTTCACACAGATAGAGTGTTGTCTGGCTGTCTTCCGGACTCAGCATGCGCAGAACCATTTTATCCTCCGCGCCGTTTACCGCGATGGACAGAAGAATCTTCTCATTCGGATTGACCAGGCCGTTTTTTTCCTCCGGGTTGAGCAGCCGGGCCATCTCTTCCGATTCCGCCAGATAACTGAACCGGTCCTGATTCAGGTCATACCGCGCAATCTTAAGCTCTCCGGTTCCTCCCATCGTCAGATACAGGATCCCTCCCGAACTGTCCAGGGCAATGCCTCCCATAGACTGAGAGTTCAGATATTCGGAAAGTTCCCCGTTCTCCAGGGTTCTGCAGGACATAGAGCTGAGATCATAGACGTCCAGCCGGAGCTGTGAATTCTGGTCATAAACCAGAACTGCCAGGGTATTTCCCGCCATGGCCGCTTCGCTGATTGTTTCCTCTTCGTTCACACTGACGGATCTGGATTCCGTCCCGTCTCCCGCCGATATGGTCAGCTTCGTGCTGTCATAGATAAACAGGCTTCCATCGGCGGAATAATGATATCCGTAGTCGGATGCCAGGCTCGTGTCCGCATCCGCGTTCTCCCAGGTTCCTCCATTGTCCCGGCTGTCCCATACCGCCGGATTCTGTCCGTCCGCGTCTGAGGAATTGATCCGAAGGGTGCCGTCCGCCAGATAGTTCATGGAATTGATATAGACGGCTCCCTCCGGCTTTTGGATCTCTGTCTTCCGCCAGGAAGCGGTTCCTTCCCCTGCCGGGGATTGTCCGTCAGATGCGGCTTCGGTCTGTGTTCCGGTCTGCGTTCCGGCTTGTGCCGGGCTGTCCGCTTTTTCCGCGTCCCCGCCTCCCTTCGGAGAGCAGGAGCACAGCAGGATTGCCGTGGTCAGGAAACAGATGAATTTTGTCAGCTTTTGATTCATGTTGTGTCTACCTCCCTTGTTTTTCTATAAGATAGACAACCATGTATGGAAAAGTGTTTCAGAAATTTATTTTTGTGAATTATAAAATTCCATTGCTCTGTCTCCCAATTCATCCAACAATAAAATGCCGTTTCTTGCTCTGACAATACCGCTTAAAAGCGAAACTGCCTTTCAAAAAATACGCATAACTATTCAGAATGTCAGATACAAATTTCCCAATATCCGGCTCTGGCAGAGCCATGGCGGACTAAAATACCTTTTTCCTTGAGTTTTTTGATATTTGTCTCAATATTTCTTTTTGAAATTCCAATTCGCTCCGCTAATTCAGTTCCGCTCATCTGTACATTCTCCGACAGCAGATCAATAATACTCTTCTGCGTAGCATTCAATTCAACACCGATGCTTTTCCGGGCTTTCACCGATGTTTCACCGATGCTTTTCAAATTTTTCGCCGATGTTTTACCGATCTTCTGCCGATCTTCCATCGGTGATAAACCGCGAAACAGATTCACACGGAAGGTTCCTGTCATCTCAATAAACTGCGGTTCCGGCAGACTGTATTCCTTCGCCGCTTTTCGAATATTTCGAAGTCCGGTTCCCCAGGCTTCAATAAGTCCCATTTGGTTAAATACCTCTGCTACAATACGGTTTCGCTGCTTGGAACGACCGCTGATCGCTTCCTCCAGCGTCAGTCCATAGCACAATCCTCCGGGTGAAGTCACTTCCAGACGGTCATCATACAAGGCTACCTGCACACAGGAATTGTCCAAAAAGTTGCGATGACAATGGGCATTGATGATCATCTCACGAATCGCGTCTGGAGGTAATTCATGACCTTCCCTTCGAATCAGTCCTTCCACTTTTGCGCTCCTCCGAATATTGCGCAAAACAAAGGCATATGCTTCTTCAATCTGCCCATAAAGCGGGCCGTCGTATTCCTTCTTATCAATAAATTCTCCACGATCTGTACCTGCAAACACGGCACATTGGGTTCTGGAATAATAGAAATGTTTTCCGGTTAACAATGCAAATGCATTCGATGCCAGATAACCGTCTTCCGTTTTCTTAATCACATTCCAGTTCAATAGTTGTGCCCTCGTAACCTGCTGCAGTTTCTCAGCATTTCCCTTTCTCTGCTGCATTTCATTGCGATACCGATTCATATCACGACAAAGCTTTTTAATCGCATTTTCCTTGACTTCATAGCCAACACAAATCAGTTCATCCCAGGAAATCCGCGCTCCTTCCAATTCCAGTTCCTTAATCTTATCCGCATCCGCCTGTCTGGATGTACCGGCAACACGAATATAAGTACCGCCTTCCTTGCCTCTGGACTTCATATAATATGGTCTGTTTGCTCCAGGTGCTACGTAAACCACAACAATGGTTTTTCCCTCAATTGTCTGAAATGTAATATCCGGCACAATCTGGGGTGTACAGGAATCGGAAACTGCATTAGTGATACGATCCATAATTTTAAACACAGAGTCCATATCTACACCTGTCACTTCCCGCGTCACATCATCAGTCTCCTTTAGGTTCTACTTCAATACTCTTTTTTATGATACCATTCCCATCTATAATTGTCCACGCCCCAAAACGAATCTGTCCTATTTAAAATTGACTTACGGCAAGAAAGTGCCTGACGAATCTGACTGTCAATTTTTTCACTAAAAATAATAACATTTCGGTTCAAATTCGAATCTGCCAAAAAATTGACGTTCCTGCCAGGAATCTTGTTTTTCATTCTTTGAAATTTTGTAAGCACGAAATAATCCATATCTATGAATTCCCCATTATTTTTGATACAATTAATAAGGAAAGCATCTGATTCATCGAACAAAAAAAGCAGGGGAAAACCTGCTTTGAATCTGATGATTTCC
>QXWX01000137.1 GCA_009911175.1 Lachnospiraceae bacterium
ACCAGCATTGGCATAAGTGTTTTTCTTATGCAGAAATTTTGCCATTTTGCGTCAAAAAATATTTATAAGTGGCCTAAGAAATCCTGTGTCACATATTCAATCTCGATCCGGTCTCCCGGAAAGATATAGACCTTACTGATAAGCCTGTCAATCAGGGCTTGCGTCAGTGTGTCGGCGCTGCCTACTTCCTGAACGATCTCACGCTGTTTCAGCTTTGCTTCATAATCGCTCTGTATCTGCCTGGTCTGTGCGGTAATGGCGGCATGGACATTCCTTGCCTGCACCAGATCCGCATCATATACCGCCTTGCGCTCCTGGTAGGTTTCCAGGTCAACCTCTCCAAGTGCATACTGTTCATAAAGCTGCCGTTTGCTGTCCTGGATAGAGCGCAGCTTATCTTCATGCTCGGCCTGCTGGACCGTCTGCAAATTCAGCTTATCCTTGCTGCTGTCAATCCCCAGCGCCGGACACATCTGTGCCCGGATTGTTTCAAGGACCGCCTGCTCCAGATCAGCCATTTTCACCCTTACCCCATGGCAGGGAAGGGTTTCTGCCACTTCGGAGTGACGGCAGTAAAACCACGTTCCATTTCTAAGTGACATAGCATGGTCGCAACAGCCGCAGAATACTTTCCCGCGGAGAAGGTAGTTGCGCCGTTTTTTATTCGGAAGGGAGAAACGCCTGATCGAAGCGTTGGCTTTCTCAAACAGCTCCATGCTTACGATTGCCGGGTGGTGGTCCGGTATTTTGAACCATTCGCTTTCATCCTTTAGCTTCATGCGGCGGCTGCCGATTTCCTGTACCTTACGCTTGCCGATCACATAAGTGCCGATATACCGCTGATCCTCCAGCATCCGCAGGACTGTTGAGCTACTCCAGACGCCGTGTGTACTGGACACATTATAGTGGTCTTTCCCTTTATCCCTCCGGTATTCCCCAGGGGTGGGGATATTCATGGCATACAGTTTCCGCGTGATCCCGGCGGCCGTATTGCCGTCAGCCGCCCATTCAAATATCTGCCGGACAATCCCTGCGACATCCCCGTCCGGCTCCATGCGCCCGTCTGCGCTCTTGCGGTAGCCATAGGGACAGATGACGCTCTGGTATTCGCCCCGGCGCATCTTTGCGTATTTGGCGCTTTTCGTTTTCATGGACATATCCCGGCTGTAACATTCGCTGATAAGATACTTAAAGGCAACGTCAATCCCTCCGGTATCTCCTTTGAAATTGGCGGTGTCAAAATCATCACTGACCGAGATAAACCGGGTATGGTAGAGCGGAAACACCCGCTCAATGAAATAGCCGGTCTCAATGCTGTTACGGCCAAACCGGGAGAGGTCTTTTACGATGATACAGTCGATCTTCCCGGCCTGGACCATCGTCAAAAGCTCCTGTACCGCAGGGCGCTCAAAATTCGTACCCGTATGACCGTTATCAACAAATTCCAGCACTTCGCCGTTATCCCATTCCGGCAGCGACATGGCCTTTTCCCGGAGGATCAGCTTTTGGTTGGGAATACTCAAACTCTCGGTCTTAAAGTCCTCCACGGACAGACGGATATAAAGGGCGATCACATATTTTTTGTGCATGGTTCCACCGCCTTTCCCTGGAATTCACTCTTGAAGCGGAAAGTTACATGGATATTCCGCTCATGGTCGATTTCGATCCGCTCAATCAGCCGGTCAATCAGTTCTGCCGTAAGCGCATGGTCTTGTGTCAGCGATTTCGCATCCTTTTCCATTGCCCGGTAGCGCACAAGCCGGCTGTCCAGGGCGTCCATATCTTTTTCAAGCGCCTCAATCTCGCCGGACAGTGTACGGATGGATTCCTCATAATCCGCTTTCAGCTCAAAGTATTCCTCGTTTGTTAAGATACCCTGGACGAAGTTCTCATACAGTCCGCGGATCAGCCGGCGTTTCCTTTCGGTTTCCTGCCGCCTGGCCGACATCTGGGTTTTCAGCCTGTCTTTGTCCTTTTTCTGTTTTGCCTCCAGCTGAAAGAGGGGGAGGGACATTCCCAGGGCAACAGACAGCTCTTTTTCCAGAATAGCTGTGACCGTGGCGATAAGCTCCGTTTCCTGCATCATCACGCCTTTACAGCTATCCTTTGCCACACGGCTGTTGGTGAGGCAGTGGAACCAGTAAACATCCGGCCCTTTCTTGCGCTCGGCGCGCTGCCGGTGGAGGCTCCTGCCGCAATCGGCACAGAACACCTTCCCCTTGAAAATGTTTGGGGTGTAGGGCCGCTTTGGGACCGCCCGGCTTTCCTCACAGATTTGTTTCCGGTATTCCTGCACCGCTGTAAAGAGCTCATAACTGATGATTGGTTCATGGGTGCGTCTTGCAATAATCAGGTTGTCCTTCCCGGCCTTAACCTGCTGATGGTCCACGATCTTTGTCTCTCCCTGCACCAGATCGCCGGTGTAGACCTCGCTTTCCAGAATCTTCATTACGGTGCGTGTCTGCCATTTCCCGCTCCCGATCAGGCCAGGGCTGGTGATCTCCCCGGTGGATTTTTTGTAATGGCTGGGCGCTGTGATCCCCATTTCATTCAGGTTGCGGACGATACGGTTCAGCGCCACATGCCCATGCGCCCACTCAAAAATCTGCCTTACGACAGGGGCGGTATCTTCATCGATCAGCAGTTTATGGCAGTTGTCCGGGTCTTTGCGGTAGCCGTAGGGCGCCCGTGCGCCGATATAATCGCCGTCTTTCATGGCCTGCCTTGCCTGGGCCTTGATCTTCCTGCCAATGTCCAATGCGTAAGCCTCGTTTATCATATTTTTCAGGGGAAGCATAATACCGCTGTGGAGGCTGCCGGGGTCTGCCGTGTCAAACTGGTCCGTGACCGCAATAAAACGGACGTTGTGGGTATGGAAATACTGTTCGATATAATAACCGGTATCAATGGAATTCCGTCCCAACCGGGAGAGATCCTTGACAATCACACAGTCAATATGGCCCGCCTCGATATCAGAAAGCATCTGCTGGAAACCGGGGCGGTGGAAGTTCGTGCCCGTCGCCCCATTGTCGATATAGGTATCATAGACAACGAAATCCGGTTTGTCCGCAAGGAAATCATTCAACACCAGCTTTTGGTTTTCCACCGAACAGCCCCGCCTTTTATTATCCTCCACACAGAAAGACGGATATAGAGCGCCACATACACATATAAGGACGGGGCCGGCATGGGAGCCAACCTCTGTTTCCTGCTCTTTCTTGCCATTTAGCCCACCTTCCTTTCTTTGCCCTGTACGGCAATCTGTTCCGCCAGGGAAACCGCTTTCTGGTATTCATCCTGGTAATTAAATTCAATGTGCAGCTCGTCTTTCCCCATTACCCGTATGCTGCGGATAAGCTGCATGACCGCTCTCCGGTCAATTTCCTCCATCGTGGAGAATTGCATAAAGTGGTTGATCCAGCGGTTCCGCTCGCTGCGGTTCTCCAGTACGTCCGTCAGCTTTTCGTTCCACTCGGCAACCGCTTTCTGCAGCAGTTCAATATCCGCATTGTATTTCCGCTTATAGGAGAGGAATTCTTCTTTGGTGAGAATCCCGCTCACCAGGTTTTCATAGAGTTTTGCCTTGAAACCCTCAACCTGCGCCATACGTTTCTCATTTGCTTTGATCTGCCCGGCGTATTCCAGGGCCAGTTCCCGGTTGATCCGCTCCTGGCTGATACTGGACAGCAGCGCATCAAGGGAAGCCACATTTTCAATATGCCCTTTCAGGCTACCTTGCACACACTCGATCAGGTCGGACTCTTTCAGCATGACGGAAGATTTACACCCGTTCTTTTTGCCGGTAGGACAATAATAATAGTGGTATCCCTTATCCTTATAGCGGTTGGTCTTGCGTGTCATACGGCAGCCGCAGCAGCCGCAGATCAAAATGCCGGAGAACAGGTAGACTTTATCCGATTTTGGGGAGGTTCTGGTATCAATCCTGCGGAGGCGCTGTACCAGGTCAAAATCATGTTTCTGGATGATCGCCTCATGGGTACCCTCTACACGGACCCATTCAGAGGAAGGTCTGTCCTCACGCTCTTTCAGCTTGAAGTGGGGCGTGGTCTGTTTTCCCTGCACCAGCGTTCCGGTATAGGTTTCATCCTGCAAAATGCGGATGATCGTTGTGGCAGACCATTTACAGTCCTTGCGGTCCGTATAGCCGCCTTTGGCGTGGGGCATCCCATTGTTGCGCTTATAAGCCAACGGCGAGAGAATGCCCATGCGGTTCAGCTCGTCCGCAATATGGGAAGCGCTGAACCCCTCCAGCCGCTTTCTGAAAATATCCCGTACCACGTTAGCGGCGTATTCGTCAATTTCCAGGCTCTTGTGCTTATCACCGGCTTTTATATATCCGTAGATGGGAAACGCACCCACAAAATCACCGCTGCGCCGTTTCACATCCAGGGCGCTCCGGGTCTTGACGGAAATGTCCCGGCTGTATGCCTCGTTCATAATGTTTTTTACCGAAACCGTGAGATCGTCGGCAGCGTCATTCTCTGTGTCCACGTTATCATTGATGGCGATAAAGCGGACGCCGTAGGCGGGAAATACCCGGCGCATATAGCGTCCGGTCTCTATGTACTCACGCCCCAGGCGGGAGAGGTCCTTGACGATCACACAGTTGGCCTCACCCTGCTCGATCATCCGCATCATTTCCTGGAATGCCGGGCGGTCAAAGAGAACCCCGCTGTAACCGTCGTCAATCTTTTCCGCCACGACTTCAATCTCCGGGTGCCGGGCAATGTAATCATCGATCAGCCGCCGCTGGTTGGCAACGCTGTCGCTTTCCACCGTCTTATCATCGGTATAAGAAAGACGGATGTACTTAATGGCTTTATAAACCTGCATAAAAAAACACTCCTTTCGTTGCGCAGAAAAATCCCCGCAATCCAAGAAGTGTGGCTGTGCCGTATTCAATTCCTTTTCCAGTTCTTATTGTACCACGCCCCTGCGGGAAAGTCAGCCCTTTTCCTAAAATAATCCGGCTCACCGTAAGATTCCCTTGATACATTCCTCCAGGGTGGCGCCGCCTGCGGCAAAGCTGGCCTGTACGGTGAACCGCCCGCATTTGAAGCGGTAAGGGTCTTTGATCTGCCGTACAAATTCGGCGATCCGTTCCTCACGGGAAAGCTCCTTATCAACGGCAACCTCCCGGATGTCCACCAGTGCGCCGGTTCTGCCGGCAACAACCGTATTCTCCATAATACCAACTCCTTCCTGAAAATTTCTGGCTATCGAAACCACATGAATAAGTCGGGCCTGCGCTCATACACTCACAGACCCGGCCCATTGTATCTGATTTCGATCAGCTGCCGTATTTGCCACGCCCCCCGGCAGGCCCTGAACGAACAGGGCAGGGCTGTTACAGGCTGCGGATAGCGTTGCCGCATCATAGCCCCGCATACGCCGCCGCTTTGCCAGAGCAGGCGCACGCCGCAGGAACTCTCCCCAAGTCTTTAGGGAGCCGTGAGGAAGTACCATTATGATCTGTGCCGTTGTCGCGTCCGGCCTGCCACAGCCGGTTTCGTGGGTTGCGTTTACCGCTCGGACAGCCTGGATTCATCACCTCCTTAGGCCGCCTGTCACCGCGCCGCCCCATCTGCCGCTCGGAACACAGAATGAAGTACCTGTAACAGCGTGTATTCGGTTGTCAAGGAGCAAGCGAGGGGCGTGGCAGTTATGACAGTTTTTCAGTTGGGGCGGGCCGGAGCATGTGCTGTACGGCCACACCCGCCAGGCTTGTCCTGCCGGATAAATATGTCCCTCTATTATTCATTTCATTTTTGAGGGTTATTTTCGGGGGCAGGATTAAATTTCTTCCAGAATTTTTTTCAGGCGTCGGAGTCCGCGCTGGATTCCTTCATGCACGGAGCTTACCGCCGAGTGTTCGCTTTTGGCAATTTCGGAAAGGCTCATTCCCAACAGATAGTGCGAGCATATCCGGTTCCGCTGCTTTTCAGGCAACAGGGTAATGGCCCGGTACAGCCGCCCATGTTCTTCCTCATGGATCAGAATATCTTCCGGCGCAAGCACGACCACAAGGGCATCACGTTCAACATTCTTGTCATAGTCC
The DNA here is from genome assembly GCA_009911175.1 of Lachnospiraceae bacterium. Next base: position 6,080 of record QXWX01000137.1, read on the forward strand.
AGAGAAAAATATGCCTTATGCCGGTATGTACGCAGGAAATGGGCTGCCTCGCTTAATTTATATTCCCGGAGCAGGTCGGCCACCTCGTCCGGCACTTCAACAATATTATCTTTCGTATAGAACGGGTAATAGTCCCGCAGATTGATTTCTTTCATGTGTAATTCCTCCGATTTCGATTTTTTTAGTTGATAGGCAAAATCGAAATCAGAGGGTGGGGAGCGACACCCCGGACTATCACCTGCAACAGAGGCAGCAGGAAAGTTTGTCTGTTTTGTAGATAAGAAAAGAGCGCGTACCCGTTTTGTTACAGGCGCGCGCTTAATGGAACATTTTGCTGATTGCTGGGAGAAAAAATAAAAATATGTCGATACAAAAAGTGCCGCAGCTTTTTGAACTGCGGCACTAAAATATATTTGGCTATTTTTTTGTCGTTTCCTGTGAAAATATAGGACTTTTCTAATGTGCATGTCTGCCCCCATATCTGGGGGAGTATAAATGGATTTGTCACTATCCTTTGATATATCCCCAAACCTGTTACATGGGGGATATTATACAGGGGCATATTCGCTTTTTATCGCCAGCCTTTCCCGGTAATGTCCTAAAAATGCCCTAAATTTATCTGTCATATTCCAGCATCAAATTTATAACCGACGCCCCGCACACTGATAACATATTCAGGTGCTTCAGGTGCAATTTGAAGTTTCTGGCGAAGGCGGCTCAACAGATTATGGATTGTTTTCGGTGTAACGTCAATATATTCTTCGCCCCAAACATGGTAAGCTATGGTCTCAAAGGTCAATACCCGTTTCTTGTTGACAATCAGTAAGTGGAGTGCATCGAATTCTTTAGCTGTTAATTCTATCTCCTGACTGCCGACACACACCGTTCTTTCTTCCAGGCAAAAATACAGATCACCTTCCCGGATTTCCAATAATGGTTGAACTGAACCATTCTGGAAACCGTGACATTTAGAAACAGTACATAGGAAAATATCGGGAAAATCACTCAGATTTTCTCTATTAAGAATATACTGCAATAAATCTTTCTGCTGCTCTGTATCAAGCAAAGCAAACAATTTTTCTCCAATTTGTCTGCCGGATTCAGATATATCCAATACGGCTAATTTCCCATGTCACCACCTCCTTCAAATCAACTTTATTTCAAGATTTTTACCATTATTTTGAATCTTCAACAAAATACATAATTCTCCGTATCAGCTCCGGAATATTGACCGGGGACATGAAATAGTCATTGATACCCTCATGCCGGTATTCATATTCCGTGGCAAGGTCGTTGTTCTCGGTGAGGATAAAGAACGGCAGAAGCCGGACAGGGGGATTCTTCATTTGGAACATCCCCGCCACCCGTCGCAGCGTATGAAACAGCTCCATTGCTGTGCCGTCCGGCAGTTCCAGATCGCACAAGATCAGTTCTATTTCTTCATCCTCAAAAATCCGACACTTGGCGTCTGCTATCGAGGAAACCAGAATCAGGTCAAGGCCCTTTTGCAGCATAGCCGCCTGCAACGCCCCGGCGCTGGTATCTTCCGCATGGACAAAGAGCAGCTTATGAAAAGTTGAATCTGGTTCGCCGGATAACTGCCGGTAAGCGTATTCCACCAGCTTATCTTGCAGCAGCAGCCCTTTCATTTTGTCCATGCACAGCATTGCGCCCCGGCGCATAGCCTCTTGTTCGTAGTCGTCCTTGTCATGGCAGGACGCCAGAATAAAAGGCAGCTCCTTGTCTGCGGCCCGCACCTCGTCCAGAAAGTCCATGCCGGAACCGTCCGGCAGGTCGAGATTACAGCAGACCACCAGCGGCATTTCCTCTTGGATGGCGGCCCGCGCTTCTTTCAGTGTACAAGCCGTTTTCACCGGGTAGCCCCGGTGCTGTAAGTATTTTTGCAGACACCATGTATAGGTGTCGCTGTCGTCGATCAGCAGTATCTTTTTCATGTGTCCTCACCCCCAATATTGATTTACCACAAGCATAAACTACAAATGTTACACAAATGTCCGAGGTGACTTTGATTTCGACAGAAAAACAGGCTGAATTGTTACAAAGCTCGGACATTTCAAAAATTTTTTGAGAAATGGCGAAAAAAGCGGGGCAGCACACGCCGCCCCGCCGATCCCAAAAGGTTATTCCATTGTCTTAATGCGGTCTACAAGAGATTGCTTATGGCAATAGCGAATGGCTAAAGTCGAATATATCAATGCAATTACTACGAGGACTGCAAAAAATAGAAGCACTTGCAAGAATGGGAAAGTATAATGCAATTTTCCGAACACTCCAACTTGATTAAATATCTGGCATAGAATATAACCTGCTGCTGTGCCGAAAATAAATGTTATTGCCATTGTCCCAAACACATAATACAAACATTCCATTCTCAACATCTTATATAATTGCTTATTTGATAGACCAATAGATTGCAATACGCCAAATTCTTGTTGTCTGGATACAAGGTTCGTCATCAAGGTATTGCAAAGGTTGATAATACCGAAAATTGCAATAAAAACAATTAACCCGTAGATCGGAATCTGATACCCTGTCATGTGCATTTTTATGGAAGATAGTGCGTCATCAAAGCTATTAAATTGAATATCAGGATTGTCACCGATTGCATTTAAGACGACATTTTCTGCCGCAGGAAGTTGGTTCACATCTGCATTTATGACAAATTCAGTATTAAAATTCTTCTTCTCTTGATATATCTCGGATAGTATATTTTCCGGGACAAAGAAATATGTTCCGTTGTAGTCCGTATCGCTCATGTCAATAGTTCCGACGACAGATAATTCGATTTTCTTTCCAGAAGAAGATACTATTGTTACCACATCTCCTAAAGCAACACTATAATCTTCCCATGACTTTAGCATACCGGCTGTGTCGTCAATTAAGATACCATTTTTCTCGACAAGTTCTTGGTAGCTTATTTCCTCTGATAGTAGGTTATTCGATAAGCTGGAAAATTCATCGTCCGACAATCCTATAATTTCACGGAACGAGGACGGTTCTTTTTTATCTGGAAGTAAAATGTCTGCGGAACATCCCTTTATAGATTTAACATCTGTGATATATGGAGAATCTGTCAAAAGATTTATCATGCTATCGTCCAGCGGATTATCTTTCAAGGAATTGTCGCTATATTCATCGGAAAGTGTAATCAAAAATTCCTTATCACCAAATGACTGCCGGGCCATATCTTCTTCATCAATAGAAGCCAGAAATGTTGCTGCACTCATCAGTAAAATTCCTGAAAATCCCAATGATATTAAAGTCAAAATCACTTTTTTGTGGTTTCGCATAAAACCGATTTTAGCTAAATTTTCAGGAGTTAGTTTTCTCCTTAATTTTTTGGTGTTTAACTTTTCGTTTTCAGTTGTCGTTGATATGCGTACAGCTTCAATGGGAGAAATGCTTGCTGCAATTTTAATCGGCTTGCGAATTGATAGAACAACCGATAATTCAGTCAATATGGAGATAACAACGATAATTGCCAATGTATTAAGCCAATTCCAGCCTTTGGGTACAAGCACATATCCTATTAAGCAGCCAACTACAATCCCTAATGGAATTGAAGTGCGGGATAATTGCCAGCTTTCTCTTTTTACCATGCGTTTAATCTGTTTTTGGGTCATGCCAATTACCCTTAAACGGCCATATTCTTTGACTTTCCCAACGACTGAAATATAAAATAGGCTGTATATAACGGTGGAACAGGCAATCACAATTAGAATACTAATTGCCGCTACACCCAGCATATCTCGGCTTGAGTTGTCAACACTATCAAAGTAAGACGAACTATAAGCGATCTGTTCTTCTCTGATTCCATAAGGGGTCAAACAAGATTTAATCAAATTTTTCAATTCGTCCTCTTTGAATGATCCGCTTCCCATTATCCGTAGTGTAGCATTATAAGGGATGTGATCTTGAAAATACGATTGCAGAAAAGAATCAGATACCAATACTTGATACCGCCTATTTGCACCATCGTCATGTAAAAGACCGCATACAGTGAAATTTGCATTTTTCCCATTTTGCAACGGTAATTCGATTTCTTGGTTCAATTCAACAGGGCGGCCAATATGTTTCAAATAGGCTTCCGAAACTGCAACTTCATTTTCCTTATCAGGTAAGTTCCCAACAAATTCTGTGGAATACAAATACAGATTATTGCTGTCCCGAAAATTAACATTCAATGTATAATCATCAACACGGAAACTATCAACTAAAGCCTCTGTTCCTACCATTTCAATGTTGGAATCTTGCCTTAAATCATTGATTGTTTCCAAATCCACATCAATAACTGCCGCTTGGTAGCGCCCCTGTAAGAATGTTTTCAATTCATGTGATTTTCCGAATGTATAGAGCGCAAGAACGGTCATAAGGCAGGCAGCAAAAGCAATCGTTACAATAATAAAGATGTTTCTTCGCTTATCTGCTTTAATGCTTCTGTTTGCCAGCTTCTTTGTAATGGCGCTGGTATCATTTTCAAAAGGCCATGTCATAGCCTGCCACCTCCTTATTCCACAATCTTGCCATCCTCAATGCGGACAATCCGATCTGCAAGACGGGCTATGTCGTTATTGTGGGTAATCATCACAACAGTTTGCCGGAACTCCGCACTGGTGCGCTTGATAAGCCCCAGCACTTCGGCGCTGGTCTTGCTGTCAAGGTTGCCGGTCGGCTCATCGGCCAGCACGATAGCCGGTTTGGTAATCAGGGCGCGGGCAATCGCCACACGTTGCTGCTGGCCGCCTGAGAGATTGTTCGGCATATTTTTCAGTTTATCTTCCAGCCCCAGCAGGTGAACAATCTCGTCCAAAAACTTCTGATCCACCGTGTCCCCGTCCAGCTCCACCGGCAGGACGATGTTCTCATACACATTCAGGATCGGAACAAGGTTATAGTTCTGGAAGATAAAGCCGATGTTGCGGCGGCGGAAGATGGTGAGCTGTTCGTCGTTCTTCTTTGCCAGTTCTTCGCCACGGACAATCACGGTTCCGCTGGTGGGAGTGTCCAGCCCGCCCATCATGTGAAGCAAGGTAGACTTGCCGCTGCCGGAGGTTCCCACAACGGCCACAAATTCGCCCTCGTCTACGGAAAAGTTCACGCTGTCAAGGGCGCGGGTAATGTTCGGCTCTGCGCCGTAATGCTTTTTCAGGTCAATCGTCTGTAAAACGCTCATATTCAAAGCTCCTTTCAAGGCTTTCTGCCTGTTGATAAGGCTATTGTAAAACCCAAATGTCCGCGAAATGTTACAGCGGCCCAAAAAATTCATTGAAAATCGGGGTGAAATGTTACAATGCTCGGACATTTCAAAAAAATTTACGGCGGGCAGCCGGAAATGGCCGTCCGCCGCGTTCTATTTTGTAGGCAGCATAATGGAAAATTCCGAACCCTTGCCCGGCTCCGAAAACACTTTGATATAGCCGCCCTGCCGCGTTACGATCTCGCGGGCCAGATACAGGCCAATGCCCACGCCCTGCTGTTCGTGTACTTCTTCCTCACGATAAAAGCGCCGGAAGATGGCGGCCTGATTGCTTTCGGAAATGCCCTTGCCGGTGTCGGTCACTTTGATCTCCACATACATTTCCCACAGCACCACAGACACCGTGATTTTCCCGCCTGCCGGGGTGTACTTCACTGCATTGTCCAGCAGGTTAAAGAGGGCTTCGGATGTCCACTTGCTGTCATGGGAAACGGTCAAATCCTCCGGGCAGTCCACGGACACGGCGATTTCCTTTTTCTCCGCTGCATACACGATCCCACTCATGGCCTGCGCCACGGTATCAAAGAGGCGGCCCGATTTCTTATCCAACTGGATCACGCCCGTTTCCAGCCGGGAGGTTTTCACAAGGGCCTGAAAGAGAAAGTCCAGTTTATCCGTCTGGCTGCGGATTCCCCGGATAAAGTCGGTGCGCTCCGCCTCGGTCATAGGCTTTTCCAGCAGGGTGTCCGTCGCCATTTTCAGATTGCTTACCGGCGTTTTCACCTGATGGGAAATATCCGATACAAGGGTCTGTAACTCCTGCCGTTCCTCGTCCACAAGACGGCGGTTCTCCTGCATGATCTGATAAAGCCTTGCCAGCCGGTGTCCGATTCTGGCAAGCTGGGTTTCGCTGTCCTCCGGGCGCTGGGGCGCTTCATTTCCGGCGATCATGTGGTCTAATGTCTGGCACAGGTCAGCGGTAAACTGCGACAGCCGCTTTCCAAACACCTGCGTCAGTACAAAAATCCCCACAAGGGCGCACAGCACTAGCGCCCCGCCAGTCAGCAGCGCCGCCGTTTGTTTTGTCACAAAAAACAGGGCTATGGTAATCCCGGACATAGAGAGGACAAGCCCTATTGCCACCCGGCCAAACAGCCGCTTTACAGATAGGTTTTGAAACTTCATTTCGCCTCGCCTCCCGTCCACTGATAGCCCATGCCGTAAACGGTCTTGATGTAGGGCGTGCCGCCGTCGGATTCGATCTTGCTGCGAATCCGGCTGATGGAGGTTGTCAGGGTGTGTTCATCCACAAACTTCTCGTCTATATCCCACAGCTTTTCCAGAAGCTGCCCACGGGGCAGCACTTGCCGGGGATTTTTACGGAACAGGTTCAGCATTTTGTATTCCATCGGGGATAGGGTCAGGGGCTTGCCGTTTAAGGAAGCTGTCTGCTCCGAGAAGTCCAGAAACAGCCGCCCGTCGTTGTAAATATCCTTGGCCGGTTTGTGGTGTTCCAGCATGGCGAACATGGCTTTGATTTTCCGCTGCAAGGCCCCGATCACAAAGGGCTTTGTGATGTAATCCACCGCGCCCACTTCATAGCCCCGTATCTGGTCGCTCTCCTGATCGTTGGCGGTCAGGAAGATTACAATGGTGTCCGGGTGCTGGGGCTTTATCAGCTTGCACAGTTCAAAACCATTCCCATCCGGCAGGTTGATGTCCAGCAGCACTAAATCAAATTCCCGCTGGCGTAGGACATCGGCTGCGGTCCTGGCATTTAGGGCAGAAGTCAAGCCGTACCCGTCTGCGGTCAGGTTATAGGCCAACATCTTATTCAAAAAACTGTCGTCCTCGACAATTAAAATCTGTTTCATATCCTCACTTCCTTTGCTTTTTGCAGATAGTATAACAGGCAAATGTCCGCGAAATGTTACAGCGGACAAAAAATTTAATTTTTGCATTTCTCTGTTATAGCAGTTCAAAATAATAACTCTATTATAGGCAGTTATCAAAGGTTTATCAATGCGGCAACTGTAAACAGATTCAACTACCGGCAAGCAATGCAATCTTCCGTAAGATTGCGTATTTAGCAGAAATCCCGTACCCGGAATTTCTGCTAAATGCTTGTTGGTGACATATCCCCAAACCCCTGAGATCATTGCCGTTGGCAATGGCTGCGCGTTCCGTTGGAACGCTGAAAAACAAAAGCGGAGAGAACCTATTGTCGTGATTTTTGCGATTCCCTCTGCGGTTCCCGCCCGGTGGGAATGTCCAGCAAATGCTCCACATTCGCCCGGACATTATGGAGCTCCTTCATATCAGCCCTGGCCTGCTTGTAAGAAGAATAGGCTTTCCGTTTCTGTTGATACCCTTCCACTCGTCATAGATGGGCTTGGTATCCCGGTAGAGGTCAACAAGATGAAGCAGTTCCTTCAACTCGTTCAGACGTTCATGCTTTGCTTTCATGGACGTGTTGATGGCCTCGGCCCGCTCACCCTGGGCGGCGATATGGGCCTCCAAATCTTCCAGAGTGACGATGCCTCTCTCGGTCAGAAAATTGACGGCCTCGGCAAAATCTTTGAGGTTCCCAATCCTGGCGTTGCGGCTCCATGCTCCGGCGTTCCGGCCCTCATAGTAGTCGGTCAACAGGGCGGCAAGTGTCGGGGCCTGGGGCTGGCTCAATTCTTCTTTTATGGCCTTAATCCAATCTGTCAGGCCGGCGATTTTCTTCCGAATATCCCGCAGGATGTTGTTGGCCTTTTTTATGCGATACAGGAGATCACTGTGCTCTGTCGGTATACTCGTGACCACAATAAAAAGGCCACTGCAGAAAATCTGCTAAAGAAACTCCGTGAGCTTTCAGAGGATGACTGCAAGAAGTTGATCTGTGATATTCAAAGAAACTATCACCTGCCCTGGAAAGCAAGGACCGTTGGAGAGATGATTGCTGTGGCAAGACAGGAATCCGGTGTCCAGAAACTGGAAGGGCATGACATCATGGCACTGGAACGCTTTGACCCGGAAGTGACGCATATGATTGTGTTTGATGTGCTTTCGAGGGAATCTCCCATAGGAGATAAAGGTGAACGGATGCGGCTGTTTCTGACAGAAGCCGGATATAAAAAAGCGTTGGAGAATCAGGGCAGGTCTTTCATCCGGATTCTGAATCATGCAAAAGTGTCGCAGGGGCATTTGAGGTATGACCGGCCAGACGGAGAACGGTAAAAAGGTTCTGTTACCTAACCAATGTATGCCTTTGAATATATACGAAAACATATGGATTTATAGACAGCCAAAGGTATCCGCTTCTTTATTGTCTGTATAATGGGGTTAAAACCCTCGCCTTAAGGCGAAACCTTTAGGTCAACCCCATAACCTCAAGTTTA
>QXWX01000138.1 GCA_009911175.1 Lachnospiraceae bacterium
CTGGCCTTTTATTGAAACGTTGCAATAGCCCCAAATAATGCAAGATTTTATTCAAAATTTTTTAAGCGTCAGAGCTGCTTTCAGACAGGCTTTCTCACCGCATTGTCATAAAACCGAAAATAATCCGGCCGGTGCCTGGACTGGGTATATTCAAACATCACCCCGTCGCTGTTGTAAGTCTGGCTGCTGACCACTGCCATGCAATTATAATCCCCGGCATCGATTTTCAGATATTTTTCGTCGATCTCCGTCAGCTTTTCCACCGTCATGATCCGTTTGCTGTTTACGATCGTCATGTGCAGTGTCTGTTCCAGATACTGATAAATGGAATTTTCCGCGATTTCCTTTGTAAGTCCGGGAACCGCTTCCTTTAGAAAATAATTATGGTTCAGGATCAGCGGCAGCTCGTCCAGATAATGCAGACGCTGAATATAATAAACCTCCGCTCCGGCAGGAAATCCCATGGATCGGGCCTGCTTTTCGCTGACCGTACACTCGGTAAATAAAAGCACCCGTGTGATCGGATGATGGCCGTTCCGCAGGGCGGATTCCCGGAAACTATGAAACCATACGAACTTATCGTTCTGGGAAAAGGTGAGCCAGGAGTTTTTTGAGCTTACAAAGATTTATTACCACCGTCTGGCCTAGGTGGACGATTTCAAAAAGGTACAGGATCAGATCCTGAAATTCGCGCCCACAGTCCCGGAGGAAAAAACATATGATTACTATGATCTGTTCCTGGAAAGACTGAAAGGAAAGATAGAGCCTGCCACCAGCGGCCACGGCTCCATCGACCTGATCGTGCCCGGCTGTCCAAAGTCATACTGGGAGAGCATGAAGAAGATGAAAGAATCCTTTCACAGATTGAAAAGGCAGCTGTCGCAGGCCGCAACGCGTTTATCGACCGATTTGGGATTTAAGCTGGATTCCGGCTTTTTGAGTACAGGCTGTAAGGCCGCCCTGGAAACCGTACGATGCGGTGAAAAAGAAATCATAGACTTAATAGAATGTGGAATGAACGCAAGGGACTGCATTATTTCAAATTGTAAAAACGGCAGCATTCTTATTTCAAGGCCAGAATGCAGGATCAGTGATTACTCAGAGGATGATCTGGTGGACGTTTCTGTATATGGAAAGCAATTTACATCCATGCGGTTGCTGTCACGATATTTGGAGGAAGTATAAATGTTTTCAATTGATGATGTGAGAATCCCGATCAGGATCATGCTGGAGCCTGGAATCTATACGTGCGGAAATATATCTGCAAATGGAAAGACGAAATTGCTGAATCTGTGTAAGGAGTACGGGATTGCGGGATTCCCGGTATATGGTTATACCTACAATGACTTTTTAAATCATGTGCCATTTTCCGTTCAGGAAGATATACGGCTCGTTTTTATCGATCGATATGATTTATTGAAAGAGCAGTTCGCTCCGCAATTTGATCACTGGCCGGATGTGATTTTTATGGTCGATTGTAAGACGGACTGCGCGGCGCTGGAAGATTCCCAGGAATGCTATATCAATATGGAAAGCGACAGGATCACCGTATGGAATGTGTAATATACTTTGAAGATTATCAGAAGGATGTGCTGAGTAAGCTATATACATCTGCTTATGAAGAAGAAAATGCATCCATAAGATTTTCAGGCGGAAATGGGAAATTAGCACCAGAAATGGAACGGCTGTTATACGATAATCCGGAGGTTTTTATAATTGCAGTTTTGGATATGGTTCCTGAGAACAGTGATATTGTAACAATATACAACCATTTGAAGATGATAGGTAACTGCATCCTGAATTTCAAAGGCGATATATCATTATTCCAAATGTTTGTGCAGAATATCGATTTATCAAGGCATTCAAGGAACGTAAACTCTTCCGGAGCCGTGAAGATGTGGATTTGTGTTTGAATAAAGGGGACTATAGAAAATCCTCATTGCTGAATCAACTTTTTCTGGAAGAAGGAGTATATCATAAGAATTTTGAAAAATATTGTAAGTTTATCTTGAAATATACGGTCAATCATTGTATCAGCATTGATTCGGTTGAAAATGAGTTGTTTCAAAAGTTTTATCTGGAAGATTGTGATTGTAAAGACTGTGATTTCAGCAGGGAGTCGCTTAAGGATAAGTTTATAGATGAGTATGAAGCCACGGAAAGGATATGCCGGAATACTGTCATGGGCGGCACGGAGCAGGAAAAGAGAAACTGCGATCAATTTCTCGAATTTATCCGGACGGCGGGGCTGGATACGCTTTAGAGCATCCGGTCCGTCCATTCAATAAGCTTCTTTTTTTTCAATATTCCCGTTTATATCAGCCAGACAGGAGGCAGGTGAAGCTTGTTTACGCCGAGGTGGAGTACAAGAACACCAGCAGCCAGACATATCATGACGCGTGGTACTTCGCGGACCTGATTCCAATCGTAAAGAACGGCAATACCTGTCAGGTATTCGACCGTGCGAATGAAACCTGCGATTACGTAGAAAATGAAAATACCGGCGTGCGGAATATTATGTGCTATGCGGATGTTTCCGGAGGCGGAAGCGGACCGAAAAATTATATTCCGGAGATCAAGCCGGGAGAAAGCGTCACGATCCGCTTTGCCTGGTTAGTTAATGAAGACGAGCTTGACAAGCTGTATCTGAACCTGAGAGGAGAAACTGTATTTACCGACGAAGGGTTGGAGATCGGGTTTGTAGATCTGAAGCTGTGATGGAAGGATCAGAATTCAAGATAGAAATCGTGAAAAAGGCTGCTTTGCGAAAGAGGCAGTCTTTTTCACGCTGAAGGATTCTTAAGGGAGACTATGAGCTTGACCAGATAAAAGAAGAGCAATTTATTTCTTGGCCATTCATGTCCGATTTTGCATTGCATCATGTCATATTTCGCACTATGGCTTTCCTATTCTGAATGCTATACTGATTCTATAATCTATCAGCAAATAAGCACCTGCTGTTTTTGCCGAGGCCGTTTTAGAACCAGAACCATAAGCCGATACTGCTGGACATATGGCTTCTCGCCTTTCTTCTGTCATTCCATAGAACAGGTGCTTCAAAAAAAGGAGGCCGCAAAAAATGAAACATTTCCAGAACAAGAGAAACCCCGTACTCCTATTAGAATATCACGTACCGGACAGCGAGGCGCATGTGATGCCCGACGGAACGCTCTATATCTACGGAAGCTTCGACGACCGGGAGGATGTATTCTGCAGTGAAAAATACCACGTCGTATCCACGCCGGACATGGAACACTGGACGATCCATGATATCTCGTTTACCGGGCAGCAGGTTCCTTGGTACAACGATCCGGACGCGCCCAAGTACCCCGGGATCGATTGGTCCAGACCTACGCCGTTTATCCGGAAAATGCTCGAGGCAGCGCGGGAAAACGGCGATGACATGAAGGAAAAATTTGAACAGGAAGGCGAAAAAGATAAGCCTGCGTTATTATTTGCGCCGGACTGCCTGGAACGTGACGGAAAATATTATCTCTATTTCTGTATGCCCGATGATAGCGAGGGAGTGGCTGTTTCCGACCGCCCGGAAGGGCCCTTTGCCGATCCGGTACAGCTTCCCTGCGGCGGGATCGATCCGGCCGTATTCATCGACGATGACGGACAGGCTTACTATTACTGGGGGCAGCTCTTTTCCCACGGCGTGAGACTGAATCCGGATATGGTGTCGTTTAACCCGGAAGGGATTCGGGATGATCTGGTCACGGAGGAAACGCATTTTTTCCATGAAGGATCCTCCATGAGAAAGATCGGAGACACCTATTATTATGTATACGCCGACATGGAGCGGGGGAAACCTACGTCCCTCGGCTATTCCACAGGCAAGTCTCCGCTGGGACCATTTACCTATCGGGGAATCATTATCGACAACGACGGCTGCGACCCCAGTATGACCGCAAAGGACCAAAGCGCGGAGTTGCTTTTTACAGCTATTCAGCGGAATTTGGTTTATCAAAGACACTGGAAGATTGTTTTGAAGATGTACACGATATGGGGGCGCACGGGATCGAGATCCTGGCGAATACGCATATTGAAAACTATCCCTATCCCACCGACGAATGGGTGGACAAATGGTTCCGCCTGTGTGATAAGTGTGAGATCGTCCCGGTAGAATACGGAAACTGGATCGACTCCCATGTATTGGGCGACAGGGACCTTACGACCGAGGAATCCTATGAGATGCTGGCAAGAGATATACGGCTTGCCCACAGGCTGGGATTCAAGGTGATGCGGACGAAGATGCCTGTGATCTCCAATGAGCTTGCCCCGGTAAAAAACTGGAGAGAGATCATCAAAATGGCGCTTCCGCTGGCAGAAGAGCTGGATATTATGATGTGCCCGGAGATCCATACGCCGACCAATCTGAAAGGCCAGATGGTAACAGATTTCGTAGATTTTATCAAAGAAACGGGAACAAAGCATTTTGGCCTGAATATTGATTTCAGTGTTTTCAGGCTCAAATTTGGAGAAAACGAGTTCAGGGATCCGCTTTACACGCCGAATGCTCCGGAGGATATCATACCGCTTCTGCCGTATATTTACTGCTGTCACGCAAAATTTATTAATATGAGCGATGACTTTGAGGAGACAACGATACCTTATAAAGAGATCATCCGGATATTGAAGGAGCATGACTGGGACGGATATCTGCTGAGTGAATACGAAGGCGCGGATAAATATGATTTCGGGTATGAGGTAGGACAGACTTTGAGAAAACAGCACATCATGCTGAAAAATGAGATCGGAGATTGAGGAGGGGAACGGCATGGAAAAAGAAGTTATTCAGTCAGTTGGATTTAGAAATATAAAAGAGAACGGAAAAATCACAGGATTTCAGTTTAAGGTCCGGCTCCCCTATTACCGCGGGATCTTCCTGAGCCAGCTTCGGCCGGGAACACTGTATATTGACGGGGAAAAATTTGAAAAAGAGGAGATCGTCTGGAATATTAAGGGTGAAGACTACACTCTGGAAGAAATGAAAACAGATTTTCAGACACACTGGGCAGTCACCGAGCCGGCAGTGCTGAAGGTGAAGAAAGAAGGAGGGCTGGCGCAGGGCTTCCATGATATCACATATGGCTTTTGCTTTACTTCCTCCTATATGCCTCCGATCATCCAGGACCATCTGGACCCGGATGAAGAACCATTTGTATTTATGCCGGAGTTCGGGCATCACGTAAATAAGAGACGTCTGATCATCGTATAATACACTTTGAAAATAAGAGAAAGAAGCCTCCTGCCTGTTCGGGGAAGAGGCTTCCTCTCTCATTTGGGTGAAATGAGAATCATAACCGGTATATAACCGGCATCTTTTTGTATTTATGGTGTTTCGTTTTGCACCTTTCCAAACCGGACCTCGCAATCCTTCCGGAAAAAAGAGATTCCATAACAATCAATTTTTTTATAACCTTCCGCGCGCAGCTCCTCCATATATTTTTTATCATAGATCTGATCAAGAGCCTTCTGGGCATCCATTTCCAAATCATCAATCTCATTCGATACCTTGACTTCCAGAATAAAGGACCTGCCCCGCAAGGAAGGACTCCTCACCATGATATCAGAACGTCCGTTGCCTGATTCGCGGTTGGACTTCACCAGGTAATTTTCGCTTTGGCTAAGGATTCCGGTAAGAAATCCGTGATAAAAGTTCTCGGCACTATCGTAGAAGCTGATCGTACGCAAAAGCTGTCCGTTTAATATATCTGTCATCCTCTGGGCGTTTCCATCTTCCATCGCACGGTAGAGATCATGAAAATCTTCTTTTTGTATCATAGCTTTCAGCCAGTTCATAATCGTATTCTGATAAATAGTCTTTACTTCTATATTGGGAATCCGCACCCGCAAAAAGACAGAAGACTCCTTAAAGTACTCGCTTTCTTTCGTCAGATATCCAGTAAAATAAAGGAAATTCCACAAATTTTCCCCATTACCGTGCATATCCCCGTAGGTGACCTCTTCATGAACCTGTATATCTAAGGTTCCTCCTTTTAAAAGAGTTTCAATCTGTCTTTTCATCTCCCGGTCAGCCCTGGCGATCATGTCCTTAATGATATCATTGGAACTGGTATTGACCCAGTAGGGATGCGGGAAAGCGTTGACATCCGCATACAAATCATACATAAAGTTGATTACACTCCACGGATTATAAACCTCCGTATTGCCAAATGAATATCCATCATACCATTCTTTCAGGATCGGAAAGCGGCTCTCGACTCCATAGTATGTCATCATCTGCCGTGTTTCCGGTTCTGTAAAACCAAAATGTTCACTATATCTCCGGTCAAGCACAGATATCATCCTCAGATGATTCAGCCCGGTAAATATACTTTCCTTCGAAATCCTCAGACACCCGGTAATGACTGCAAATTGCAGAAAATCATTCGTCTTCAGCGCAGACTCAAATAAAGAGCGGATGAAATCCACCATTTCCTCATAAAATCCCCGAAAATACGCATTTTCCAACGGCACATCATATTCATCGATCAAAATCACCGTATTTTTACCCGTTGCCTGATGAAGGCATTTGCTTAAAAATTCCAGTGCTCCGGAATAATCATCATATTCCGCTTTTCGATCTGCAATTTTCCGGAACAGTTCCTTATCCTCTTCACCGATTTTATCAGCTGCTAATATATACTGGTGCCTTTGAAATTCGTCCGCGATTGCTTTTTTTATCTTGCCGTAAGCTGATTCAAAGGTTGGCTGCTTCGCTGATTTCAGCGTCAGGTTGATGACAGGATACTTTCCCATATGTTCCGTATATTCTCCGCCCTGCTCCATAATCTTTAAGCCCTGGAAAAGGGATTGGTTCGCCTCATTTTTCTTCACGTCTCCCGTATCCTCATAAAAGTATCTGAGCATACTGAGATTTAAGGTTTTGCCAAAACGTCTTGGACGGGTAAACAGATTGACTTCTCCCTTTAAATCCATCAGTTCCTTAATGAGCATGGTCTTATCCACGTAGTAATAACCATTCTTTATTATTTTTTCAAAATTATCAACACCGATCGGCAATGGTTTCTTCATGATCACACCTCCATCATAACTTATAAAGCTACACGGTTACTTCAAATATCGCTTGTCGTTTTGAACCGTTACCAATATCTATCAGTATATCCGTTTTTTGCCTTCCGCGCAAGTATGTTACTGGTTACAGTTCACGATAAATGTCCGATTTTACGCTGTGTTATGTCATATTTTCCACTGTTTTTTTCCCATGCCGGATGTTATACTGATTTAAAAAAGGAGACGGCAAAAAACAAAACATCTTCATAACAAGTTTCAGGCTTATCCAGATAAGAAAGGAAGGAGGGACTTTGCGGAAAGCATTTTCGGAGATCTGGCAGAAGTGAAGGAAAGCGATAAAAATCCGGAATGGCTTGTAAAAAAACTGACAGACGAACATGCGGAACTGCCGAAAATGTATCTGGCATGCGGTACGGAAGATTCCCTGCTGGAAGCAAACCGAAAGCTCTGGAATTTTTTGAGGGCATCCGGCGCGGAGGTGACCTGCGAAGAAGGACCGGGCGGACATGAGTGGGACTTCTGGAATCGGTATATCAAAAAATTTATTGACTGGCTTCCGTTGGAAGAGAATGCGGAAGCAGGCGTAAACAGTGGGAATGTCGGAATCTGACGGAAACAAGAGGGAGCGGATTGATACTGTACGCCAGATCAATCTGCCGTGCAGTACCATATGACGCGCAATGCTGTATTAGTACAGCATTGCATTAATTCTGCTCCCGGTATTCCGCCGGAGTCATCCCATAATATTTCTTAAAGATATGCCGGAAATTTCCCGGATCAATATATCCCAGTTCCTCCGCGATAGCCGAAATCGGCATGTCCGGATTGATCAGCAGCCGCGCGGCCTGCCGCATTTTCAGCTTCTGGATATTCTGGCTGAAACTCATCCCGGTACAGTTCTTGATAATTCGTTGAATCTGCCGTTCACTGTAATTGAAAAATTCTGCCAGCTCCTTCAAGGTAACGGACGTATAATTCTCCTGTAAGTATTTCAAAATGAAGACAACATTTTCATCGTGTCCATGGGAATCAGCCTCTGGTACGATCACATTGGAACCATGATTGCGGAGAAGAATAATGAAAAAAGCTCCTACAATATTGTTCAAAAACCGTTCTTTATACTGACGGTTTCTTAAAAATTCCCTGTATGCATAAAGCGCATAGTCGAACAGCTCCTGATCTTCTCCTGTACGGAAGAAAAGATAAGGATGCGTTTTCGAATGATAAAGAGTGCGCGTAAAAAAATCTGACAGCACGTCATTTTCCGACAAAACCCCGAAAAATACCTTTTCAAAGGTACTGGTTCTCAAAACAATATTGATGATGACGCAGTCATCAGAAAACGCGCTGATGGCATGTGTCGTTTCCGGAGCAATGATGCAGATGTCTCCCTTGTGCATGTGCAATTCCTGTTCTTGAATGTAATTCATACAATTTCCTTCAACGACGCAGACAACCTCCAGGAAGGAATGGGAATGCAGACAGGCGGGAAGATAGCGCAGATGGCGGTACAGCTCCGTATCGAATCCGCTCCGAAAAAAAGAATCTTCTTCCAGCCGGCTTTCCAGAAGCTGATTCGGAAATGAACGTCCGGACCGCTGCGCGGCCAGCTTCAAAATGTCGCTCAGATATTCACTGGAATGAGGAAGCTGCAGGTTGCGTTCCGGAAACTGTGTGTGAAGCAGCTTAAAGGTATGCTCCAGGCTGTTCAGCTGATTCTGTTGAGGAAACGCGTCTCGAAAAATCATGTCTGTTCTCCTTTCACGGGTATGTTTACAATAGCTCTTTTAGAAAGACTTTCAGTCTGTATAAAAGCCTGGTACAGTATTGTGTAATGATAAAGCAAGTATAAAATACGACATAGAAGGTTGTCAATCACGACACGGCGGTATGTCGCGAAACACGCCGTCCTGTGTCACCTATGGCACTACGCTTTGAGTGGATTTATTGGTATACTGACGTCAGAAATCGTAAACAGTGAAAATGCAGAAGAAAGGAAGAGAGAAAAATGAATGGTAAATTAAAGTTTACTGAAAAACTTGGATATGGACTGGCAGCGTTATCCGGAGCATCCAATTCGCTGCTTGGTGCGTTTTTGACGATGTTTTATACGGATAATATCGGAATGGCGGTCGGCGCGGTGGGAACGATGTTTATGATCTCAAAGCTGTTTGACGGAATTACGGATCTGATCGCGGGAAATATTGTAGATAAGACGAAAACAAAGTGGGGAAAGGCGCGTCCCTGGATCCTGTGGCTGTCGGTTCCCGCAGGCCTGGCATTCGCGCTGATCTTTATGGTGCCGCAGAACGCAAGTCCGATGAGCCAGCTGGTCTATGCGTTTCTTACATATAACCTGTTTAGCTCCGTTATCTATACGATGGTCGGTGTGGCGCAGACATCCCTGCTTGCGCTTATGACCATGGACGGAATCGAAAGGGGAGGGCTTGCAAGATATTCGATGTTATTCGGGCTGGGCGGTACGATGCTGGCAAGTTCCGTAACATTTCCGTTTATCGCAAAGATGGGTGGAGATACAACGGCATGGAGAATTGTATTTGCTATATATGGATTTATCCTTGCGGCGGGTCTGATGTCAGCATTTTTCCTGACCAGAGAGCATGTCGCTGCAGTTGAGCACAATGAAGACGGAATCTTGAATGAAGGGACAAAGAGGTTATCCTTTATCGAGGGCGTAAAACTATTCTTTTCAAATAAATATTGTATCTTTGGTTTGGCGATCACGACCCTGATGCAGCTTGCGCTGAATATCAATTCCGGTTCACAGACGTATTTTTACAAATATGTAATGGAAGATGAAATGCTGATGACCTCACTGAGTATGGTAGGCCTGATTCCGATGGTGGTTAGCGTCCTGTTTTTTGCGGGCCCCTGTTTAAAATATCTCGGAAAAAAGAAAAGTGTGTATTTCGGATGCGGCGGACAGTTGATCTCCTTCGCGATGCGAGTTGTAGCAGGAATGACCGCAAATGTACCTTTGTTGATCGCGGGAACCGTTTTTGGCGGACTGATGACAGGTCCGGTTTCCATTCCGATCAATATCATTACCGCGGACGCGATCGACTATGGCGATTACAAGACCGGAATACGAATTGAAGGAACGGCATCTTCCATCGGAACATTTGCGGGAAAAATCAGCGCGGGACTCGCGTCCGCGATTACGGGATGGACACTTGCGCTGACAGGATATGTGGCAAATGCCGTGCAGACCTCTTCTACAAGGTTTGGGATTACCGCGGTATTCACAATTCTTCCGGCAGTTATTTATATTGTGATCATACTGGCTTACAAGCTTATTTACCATTATGATAAGGAAGAACCGGAAGTTGTGGCGGAATTGACAAGAAGAAGAGAACAGGCGGCAAAGGAATAGAAAGATTAAAGGAATAGAAAGACCAGCAGGAGGTACAGTATGACTCACAAAGAAATAGAACAATGCGTGGATGCGTTGATGGAACAAATGACTCTGGAGGAAAAGATCGGGCAGATCAATCAGGCCAGCCCGGCGACCGTCTGTACGCTGCCGGGGGTGGAGGCGGATATTGATTCCTGGGTAACGGAAATGATGGAAGGAAAAATATCCGAACAGAAATTGCAGGAGCGCCTGGCAATGTGTGAAGAAAATCTGCGTTTGGACGAACTGGAAGCAGGAGAAATCGGTTGTTTTGTAAATTTATATGACGACGCGAAGTTGGCTCAGGTCATTGCGGCATCCAAAAAGAGCAGGCTTCAGATCCCGCTGCTGGTCGGAGTGGATGTGATCCGAGGGTACAGGACAATCTTCCCGACGCCGCTGGCAATGGCATCTGCATGGAATCCAAAGCTTCACAGGAAATTGGTAAAGACTGCCAAAAAGGAAGCGATTGTCTCAGGGGTAAACTGGGTATTAGGACCTATGCTGGATGTAGCAAGGGACGGCCGTTGGGGGAGGATCGTAGAAAGCCCCGGGGAAGACCCGTATCTGGCATCTGTTATCGCGAAAGAAATGGTGGAAGAATATCATGCGGATGACGGGGATGGACCTATGATCTGTACAGCAAAGCATTTTGCGGCTTACGGGGCGGCAAGCGGAGGACAGGATTACAATACAGTCAGCATTTCGACGCGGCAATTGTATGAGACATACCTTCCGCCGTTCCGGGCCGCGGTTGACGCAGGAGTGGATTGTGTTATGTCAGCGTTCCACGATTTAAACGGCATCCCCTGTGTGTGTGACAAAGAACTTTTGACAGACCTGCTCCGGGATGAGATGGGATTTCAAGGGTTTGTAGTAAGCGACACGGAAGCGGTGAAACAATGTGTGTCCCACGGTATTTCGGGGGATGAGGCTGAGGCGGCGAAAATGTCTCTGCTGGCAGGAAATGACGTGGACATGACTTCTTATGATTATCGGAACTATCTCAAAAAGCTTGTGGAAGACGGGCAGTTAGAGGAAGAAGTCATCCATACGGCAGCGAGACGGGTTTTGGAGAAAAGGCTGGAATATGGGCTGTTTGACAAAGAGTATGTCTATGATCCAGAGAAAATCAGGAAAATTGTTTTGTCAGAGGAACACAGAGCGATTGCGAGAGAGGTGGCAAGGCAGACGATCGTACTGCTGAAAAACGAGGATGTCCTGCCTGTCAGGGAGAAGAAGCGGATTTTGGTCATTGGGGAACTGGCCGATGATAAAGAAGCGCTGACCGGCCCCTGGGCATTTACCGGGGATAGCGGAAAAACGGTCACAATTGTGGAAGGGCTGCAAAAAAACGCTCCGGAAGGAACGGAGATTTCTTATGTAAAAGGCTTTGGGGTTCATGACAGCAGGGAAGGATTTGCAGAGGCTCTTGAGAAGGCGGAAAATGCGGATTTTATCGTGGCAGTTGCCGGGGAAACAGCTTTTATGAGCGGTGAGGCCGCGTCCCGGGCAGATCTTCATCTGTCAGGCGCGCAGGAAGAATTCCTGCTGAAGCTTGCCGGAATTGATGTGCCGATAGAGCCGCTGTATCCATTTGGATATGGGCTGAGCTATACGACCTTCCAATATTCGGAGTTGGAGGTACTCACACCAGAAATCCGCTTGGATAGTGAACTGAATTGCAGAGTAAAAGTAAAGAATACCGGGGACTGTTTTGGGGAAGAAATCGTACAGTTGTATATCCATGATAAAGTAGCGGGCTGCGTGCGTCCGGTAAAGGAATTGAAACGGTTTATGAAGATCGCGCTGCAGCCGGGGGGAACAGAAGGAATGTGAATTTTCACTGCCGGCAGCAGAGCTTGGCTATTACGACCGAAGCTGTAATTATGTGGTGGAGCCGGGGACATTTGACCTCTATATTGGTTCGAACAGCAGTGAAGGGCTCCATATGGAATTTAAATTGAAATAAAATGTGCGCAGCCGATTATATAGGGAGGTAGAATTATGACGTATCATTCGATCACACCCGGCCGGGTCTGGCTTGACACCGACGGAAACCGGATCCAGGCACACGGGGGCAGTATCATAACGGTAGGGGACACATTTTACTGGTATGGAGAAAATAAGGAAAAGACAACCGGAAAGGACAGCATCTGGCACTGGGGCGTGCGCTGCTATTCCTCAAAGGATCTGTATAACTGGAAAAGCGAGGGGATCATCATCCCGCCGGATACCAGGGATGAGTCGTCCCCGTTGCATCCTTCGGCCATGATGGATCGTCCCCACATCATTTATAATGAAAGGACAAAAAAATATGCGGCATGGCTGAAGATCATGGGGGAACCGCCGTGCTTCGCGGTGCTGACGGCAGATTCGATCCTGGGGCCGTGTGAAATGGTGAACCCGAAAGTAAATCCCTGCGGACTGGAGGTCGGGGACTTCGACCTGCAGGTGGATCCGGACACGGAAAAGGGATATCTGATCAGCCAGAAACCGCATACCTGCATTTATGTGGCAGAACTCAATGAAGACTATACGGACGCGGCGGGAACCTATACGGAACATTTCCCGCACACGGCGCCGCCCCAGGCACGGGAAGCACCCGCACATTTTACCCGCAACGGCCTGCATTATCTCATTACCTCAGGTACAACCGGATACTACTCTAACCCGTCGGAGGCCGCAATGGCGGCAGATTGGAACGGTCCTTATGAGATTTTGGGCGATCCCCATGTAAATGACAGCTCAAAGACCTCCTTCAATTCCCAGATCACATCCGTGTTCCGCCATCCGGGAAAGAAGGACCTGTATATCGCGCTGGCGGACCGCTGGAAGCCGGAGATCTGCCGGATGGAAGGATATGAGACAGGAGCGTATTCCGACAGGATCCAGGAAAAATTCAGACGGATCTTTGACCCAAAGGTGGAATTTGTATTCACGGCAGAGGACGCGGAGGATATGAAGATCAATTCGTCGGTGTCCGATTATGTATGGCTCCCGCTGAAATTCGACGGGGACCAGATCCGGATCGAATGGCGGGATGAGTGGACGATCGAAGAATATGAGTAAATAAGAGATTGACAGATGAACAGGGAAAATTGAAAAAAGAGTATACAGATAGAAGGAATACACATGTATGCCAATGGCTATCAAGTAGTGTTGGACAATCTGAAAGCATATTTGTAACAAGAG